>NZ_JACEOL010000021.1 GCF_013868055.1 Thermoactinomyces mirandus
TTCGAGTTGTTCCATCAATTTATCTATTTGTGTCTGTAATAACTCATATTGCTGGAGAAGCAGTTGTAATTCTGTTCGGGCCATAGACAGGCCTGTGGTTAAGCCAACAGAGACCTTGGCAGCTTCTAATAACCGTGTAGCTCGTTTCACACCTACCGCCCGTTTTATTTCTTGCTTCCACGCCTGGACGATTTTTTCAACATTCATTGTTTGAACATCTGAAGGTAATGGAAAGTGTTGCAGAGAGAAAAGTGCTGCTTTTCCTTCCCAATTCCTGAAAACGTCAAGGAACTCCGGGAAGAACCGATCCAACCAGTTTTGAATCCGCCCTTTTATGCTGGCTAAGTCTTTCATTAAACGGTCTCGTAAGTTCATGCCGTTACGAAGTTCGGCATAGATTCCTTCAGGAACCTGCGGTTCGGAGTACCGTCCATCTTGAATTAGCCTGGCAATAACATAGGCGTCTTTCACATCATTTTTGGTTGGGGAATTGTCGTCCAGCTCTTTGCTCCTCTTAACATGCATCGGGTTAACCATGATCAACCGTGTTTCTTGAGAAACTCAGCTAAACTCAGCCAGTAATGGCCTGTTGGTTCGATTCCAAACAGCACCTGCTGTTTGGAGTGCTGTTTCATCAAGGACTTGATCCAAAAAAGCAATTGGCTAAATCCAGATTGAGATTGGCTAAATGCAAGGGTCTTGCCTAATTCAATCCCACGAAAGTCTACAGCCCTTGCAATGTGCTTGTGTTTAGCAATATCTGCGCCTATGATTAAAGTCGATTCGTTGATTTGCTCAATTTTACGATTTTGCTTATACTTCGATTTGGGTACCTCCTTCGCTATTTAAGGGTCCACTGGCCAGTGGGACACCTCGTATGTTAGCAGGAGGTACTTTTCTTTTTCAACCCCCTTTGTTTTTCAAATACAGGAATGCTCCAATTATTTAATATATTTATCGTTTTTTAAAACAAAGGAAAATCTGCCACTTTTGTCTATCTGGATGATAATTATATTCTATTACATGAACATTTGTTTGTATACCCGTTTTTTAAAAATTCCTACTATTCTTAAAATAAGCAACCCCTTTCGCAAGTCTGTTATTTATTGTTTTCCAAAACGGTTTGACCCTGTCATTCATCCTGGCTGATAGACAAATTGTACTTCGTCGGACGTTTGCTGTTTTCGTTAATGTACCTTTTCGAGGCGTTGTGCAAAAACACCCAGGATAAACCTGTCATGAACCCTGTTGCATGGATATGGCAGGGTTTTTGTTGTGGGGGGGGTTCTTTCTTACAAAATTTAAATTTATTATTTATTATGGGATATAAAAAATAATTATTGTTCGAATACACATTTAAAAGGTTGATAGAAAAGAGTTTATGAGTTTACAATAAATTAAGCCTCAAATATAGCTGAATAATAATGATTTAATTAAATTTATTTTAGAAACATATTAAATATATAACCATTCTTTTAACTAAAATTTTTTAATTGATTATGGGTTAATAAATGATTGCTTCCGAATACGAATGTTGCAAGCGATCTTTTATCATAAACAGCGGTAAGCAGATGTTGGTTGTTAGATATATTCTGAAAGTATAAAAAAGTGGGTACAGGGTTTAAAGCAACGAGCCGCGGTCTATTGGCATCAATCAGGAGGAGTGATGGTATATGGTCAGTCAGATGACTTCTTTGGATAAAGAAATACTGCGGGATCTGTTACATAAAATAAACAAGGGAGTATACCAGTTACCTGATTTCCAGCGTGGTTGGGTCTGGAGCGATGAACATATTATCAGCTTGCTCTCCAGCGTTTCCCTCTCCTATCCAGTCGGGGCATTTATGATGTTGGAAACAGGCAACCCGAATGTCCGGTTTCATACTCGTCCCGTGGAGGGAGTGGAATTGGTAGAAACGATTCATCCCGAATACCTTATTCTTGACGGTCAGCAGCGGTTAACATCTCTGTTTCAGGCACTTATGATGGGGATGCCTGTTACAACCAGGGATCACCGGGGGAAACCTATTCGGCGTTGGTATTATATGGATATGAAGAAAGCCCTCGACCCAGCCGTTGAACGCGAGCAAGCGATAATTTCAGTCTCTGAGGATAGAAAAATCAAAGAATTGTGTGTCAGTCCGGCTGATGAAACCAACAAATATGTAGAAGAGTACCGCCAGGGACTGTTTCCACTGAACCTGGTGTACAACACCCAGGAATATAATGTTTGGAGACGGGGATACAACCGCTATTTTCGCCAGGACGATAGCCAGCTGGACTTGTTTGACCAGTTTGAAGACCAAATTATTCAGCGTTTTCAGCAATACTTGGTACCGGTCATTGTCCTGAAAAAGGAAACACCTAAAGAGGCTGTATGCCAGGTTTTTGAAAAAGTGAATACAGGAGGCGTTTCCCTAACTGTATTTGAATTGCTTACGGCAATGTACGCCGCTGATGACTATCGTCTGCGCGAAGATTGGGAAACACGGAAAATCCAGTTCATGGATCAGCCGTGTTTGAAAGATTTATCCAATGACGACTTCCTCACGGCAGTCACTCTGCTTTCCACTTGGGATCGACACCGCCGAAGGGAGAAGTTGGCGGTTGCCTGCAATCGCGGGGACGTGCTGGCTCTGCCACTAGAAGATTACCGAAAATGGGCTGATCCGGTTACCGAAGGTTTTAAAAAAGCGGTTCGCTTTTTATGGGGATTAGGAATTTATGATTCCAAGGATATTCCTTATCCTACACAAATGATTCCTCTCGCGGCAATCCTTACCGCTCTGGGGGAAAGGATAGAGGTGGATACAGTTCGACGAAAAATCGCTCGTTGGTTTTGGTGCGGTGTGTTTGGGGAATTATACGGTTCGGCAGTCCGGACACGTTTTGCCAAGGATCTGGTTGGTGTGCTTAACTGGATCGACGGAGGACGGGAACCTGATACGGTGTCTGAAAGCAACTTCTCCATTCGACGCCTGAACACCCTCCGTACCCGCAACAGTGCGGCATACAAGGGGTTGTACGCCTTGCAAATCAAGCAGGGTGCTTTGGATTTTCGCAGCGGGGAACCGATTAATGTCCAGAAATATTTTGATGAAGCCATTGACATTCATCATATTTTTCCCAAAAACTACTGTAACCGGCAACAAATCGGGCGGGAAAAGGATAGTATCGTCAACAAAACGCCTTTGTCCTCCAGAACAAACCGGATCATCGGGGGCAGTGCACCAAGCAAGTACCTTCGCCAGTTGGAACTGGAATATGGCATTAGCGAAAATCGCCTGAACCAAATCCTCGAATCTCACCTGATTCCGGTACAACCACTTCGAAATGACGATTTTGCAACATTTTATTCGAGACGGCAGAAGGAGCTTGTTTCCCTGGTCGAGAAGGCGACGGGGAAAAAAGTTTCGCGGACTGAGCAGGAATAAAACTGCTCCTTTGTGAATCAGCATCTGCATATGCACCAATTGAAGGAGAGCAATGATGAACAATACAAAGTTCCAGATTGTTATAAATATAGAACATCAGTTGACAACCAAATTCTGAATTAATGTTTCCTGCTGCATAGACGTGGCAGGGTTTTCTATTGAGAAAAAGTTGTCTTTTTCCTAAAATCTAACAAGCCAATTTATTTTTAACAAAATTGACTTTTTTTCAAAAGACTAAGCCTTTTTTTCCCAAGTTGGAGAGTGAGCATATGAAAACAAGTGATGTCAAACACAGCAAGTTTCTCAGCAAAGTCTTGCGCCACAAGCCGGAGATCATCGGAATTCAGTTGGACCAGAATGGATGGGTCAATGTGAAGGAATTGTTGGATGCTTGTCAGAAACGTGGTATTTTAATCGATCGCAAAACGTTGGAGCGGATCGTGGACACAAACGATAAGCGGCGTTTTTCCTTCAGTGAAGATGGACAGAAAATCCGGGCCAATCAAGGGCATTCCATCCCGGTTGATTTGAATCTGGAGCCGATTACGCCGCCCGACAGGCTGTATCACGGGACAGCTACCCGCTTTTTGTCATCTATTTACAATAAAGGATTGGTGAAAGGAAAACGGCATCATGTACATCTCTCCGGAGATCCCGTTACCGCCCGCAAGGTTGGGATAAGACATGGATCTCCCGTCATCCTTCTGGTTCTGGCCAAAGAAATGCATCTGGATGGGTATTCATTTTACCGCTCAGCCAATAGAGTCTGGTTGACGGACTTCGTTCCGGTCCGCTATTTGAGAAGATGGGGGTCTAAAAAATAAGGGAGTAACTCATTTTCTGAGAACTGTTTCCCTGTGTAATTTTCTCTTGTATCTGCAAAGATTTCTATCAGTAATAGATGCAAAAAGGGATCCAAAGCTGTAATATAATTGCACAAGCTAAACATATAATTAACCTCGCCCAAAAATAGGCAGGGTTTTGTTAAAAGTATAATGCGTATCTTTTGAAAAAGGTGAAAGTTATCAAGGCAAAGACGAAGAGAATTCCTGTCCCCGCTGTGTAGTAATGAAACCATTCCGATCCGATATAGATGGACAAAAAGGTAATTACCAGTGTGATAAAAGCATATCTGGCTGCTTTTGAGGTAAAGGAGCCTTTCACATACTCAGAGAGTTAATATGTAACATGTTGCACACCGCTCTCATCAATATCCATTATTACAATTTTTTCAACAGCCAAGCAGTTTGTGCATATTGAGTTAGAGCAATTATTAAATAAATGAACATTATTTTTAGTTTTTTTGTATAATGTAATGAAAGCATAAATTAATTTTGTAATTCTTATAGCTGATTCCTATATATGAATAGGAGAGGATCATATTGAACAAAGTGATTATCTTATCTGTTGGCATATCTATATTTATCTGTTGGCATATCTATATTATTTAGACTAGAGAGGTTTGGTTTTAAAGATAAATTAAATTCAATTAAAAATATTAGTCTAGATCATAGTGGTTTATTTATAAATAAAGTTAATGACCTTACTGATGATATTTTAAAAACTGAAGAAATCTTACCTCATAAATTAGGTGCTGAAATGAATAGTTTAGAGAAATTAGGAGTTCAGAAGGGGGATAAGTTATTTTTTTTAATATCCCATGAACCAGATGGAAAATTAGTTGGAGAACTACTTACTAAATTATCTAAATCTTATTGGAAAGTAGATGCAAATTACATTATGGTTCAAGGGCTTCAAGTAAAAAATGCTGATAAATTCTTCTTAATCGGTATACCTAATTTAGTAGAACATGTTGGAAAGATAATAGAAAAATATCCTTCCTCAAATTACATACGAATGATTAATACTACGGGTGGTTACAAAGCAATTGCATTTTACTTGACAATGCTGGGGATGTTGGAAGGACTTCAAGTAAAATATTTATTTGAAATGTCTGATGAGGTTATTGAAATACCAGCAACACCCGTATATTTTGATTTTGAATCATTGTACCGTTTAGGAATTAATCATGCCCGCCATATGGTCCGGCATAAATTGAATGAGCAAGAATTGGCAAGATTAACAGGTCGTAACATTAAAATGTTACGTCAAGAGTTTAAAGATGTGCTTGTTTGGGATAGCAACAAACAGGTTACATTATCACCCCTTGCAAGACTAGCTTATCTTAAATTAGAGCGGGAAGGTTCAGGCAATTTGTTCTTCTATCATTTTCCAAACGGATAAGTTGAGGTGAAATAATGAATAAGCAAATGATATTAATCATATTTTTAATTTTTATTATTTTCATGGTAACTCTTGCAGCTTATATTCTTCCTATTGGGCCGCAGTATGTATTAAAACTTGAAAAGGATAATTTAAATACAAATCAAACAAATTACCCAATAAAGAGTGATCAGGATAAAGAATATGTCATAAATACCGAGACTTCTAAAGCAGATCATATGGCTAATCAAATTGCATATTTAAATTTTTTACTTACATTTTTAGCTATGCTTGGAACAGTATTGGGTCTTGCTTTTGCTCTCTATGGATATTACCAAACAGAAAAAGTACCTAAATTGGTTAAAAAGTATACAACAACAGAAATCAAAAATCTAGAAGATAAAGTGAAGGAAATTACTGAAGAATTGCAGGATACAATTTCTAATAGTTTAAAAGCATTAATTTGCTTATCAGAACGTTCTATTAAATAAGATTAAAGGATTTGTAAAAATGACACTGTTTATTAAAGTATTGCCTGCAAAATCATTTATATTTAGCTCAACGATTCCATCAGACTTTCGTTCGGGGTCATTTTTAACTTCGTATTTAATGGGAACTGTTTGTACAGAAATTTTAAAGCAGGGTGGAAAAGTTGTTTTACCTAAAATGGAAAAGGCTGAGGATCAATACATTTATCATCCAATCATAAATCAAATAATGGAAAATTCTAATGTAAATTCAGAATTGGGTTGGATAGGTTCAATCCCAAATGTTCTTAGGATTGAAATTCCAAGTTCGTTTAATGAACAATCACTTTTTTATACGTTAAAGCAATCTTGGATAATGATTGGGGAATACATATGGGATCAATTACTGAAGGATAATGCTAAGTTTGGAGATAAAACAAGAGATATTTGGGTATCTCAAATGTCATGCTACTGGCAAATGTACTGGGCATTTGGGAATAATTTAGATTATTTATTTCGTAGAAGCCTTTGGAATACCTATGCTACTCAAGTAGATAATTCATCAAATAGATGTATTCTATTCAAGCAGTTTCAGGAAATATCTGGTCACAATAATATTTTAGACAGGGATTATTTCTGGAACTCAGTAAATGATTCGCTTTATGAGAAGAAAAAAATGACGCTTAATTTAAATATGTTTTCTCATGATAAGATTTATTTAAGTGCAGTTGGTCTTGTAAAGAGAGTTTTTCCTTTATTTTCCAATGAGATAGTAGGGATTTCCATTTTTAATCCTTCCATAAATCAGCTGTATATGTCAGAGGTTTTGTTATTAATTGATTTTGACAGTATTGGTGTGAAGATGGATTATGATCATGAACTGAGTTACTGGCTACTAGAATTCATACGCGAAATCACAAAAAAAGTTAAAAAATTAAGTGCGACAGTTATTTATGCTGGGGGAGATGAATGTCTCATTAAGGTTCCAATAAAGAACTTAATTCCATTACTTAGGATTATTTATGATAAAGTAAATAACAAAAAAGAGTCGAGAAATAATCTGACCATATCTGCAAGTTTATCGGTGTATAACGGGGATATATCATTTAATAAACAAACAAACTATTTAAGATGGTCGATTAAGTATTTAGTAAAAAAAGAAATTAACGGAGATGGGATTTTAGTTAGTAAATGGTCGAAAAAAAACCTATAATTTTATATCATAGCAAATGGGATGATTTTTTTGAAAAAACAAATAATTGTAATGAACTGGAGATATAATACATGCAACTAGTTGAATATTCATTGCAAATAAATTCTACATTTGAAGAGGATATAGCTGTTTCTATTTGTCAATATATGGAACAGAAAAGACTAAAACTTATACAAGATTGGGGAGGTATTTGTTCAAAGATTTATGGTCCCATTCTTTTTCTAAATCAAAAACCTCTTTATCCACTTCCACGTATACTTTATGGAAAATTGGTTGACGGGGTAACTGGTGAAAATAAATTGCAGTTCATTCATCCAGGTAAATTAGTCTCAACAGATATTGGGATAAAGAAACTATGTTTTTTTCTAAAGATTTTCCATTATTGCAAGGATCTGTTTTAAAAGGTTGGCTTACAAGGGAAGGGCTATTACATACTATCAATCATCAATTACCAGCATCCAGAGACATAATTTTAGAAGAAGATCTGACTTATTTATTTTTAAATACCGAATGTAAGAATCACTTTACGATTAAGTTTTACATGGAATATAAAGAAAAAGAAAAGAGAGATTATTTTATTGGATTAGGGCGTGTCTGGTGAA
>NZ_JACEOL010000022.1 GCF_013868055.1 Thermoactinomyces mirandus
TCCATTGGTTGGGAACATTCCACAAAGCTCTTGAATCTTTTGACGAAGCGACGCTTCGTCATTCTGTACACGCTTTTTTGGCGCTTTCTCTTTTATTAGCTCGTATCCATAGGTGCGGTTTATACGAAGGGCCTTCGTAATTTGTGGGATCGAATACCCTTCTTCTACCAAGGTTTGCACGAGCTCTCGAGTGCTTACCTTCGACCCCAATTCGTCTTTTTTCGGAGAATCTCAATTTGCATGGCTTGCTCACCAATCAGAGCCTTAGCTTCTTTTAGCTCTTTTTCCAGTTCACCTTCTTTATTAGATGGACCACTGGACAAGGCAGATAGCCCACCTTGAATAAAGGATTCTCGCCACTTGTAATATTGCGGTTGTAATATTCCGTATTCTCTGCATACAGCAGAGATATTTGCTCCTGGTGTCATTCCGGCTAACACAATCTCCATTTTTTGTTTAGCTGTCCATTTTCTCCTTCCCATTAAAACGACCCCTTTCTTCTTCCTCAATTATAACTTAAACTTTGTCTGGAAGATTATGGGGTCATTATACCAATTCAACCAATGTCGATAAGCAAAACCGAACACTTTAATAAAAACAGTATCTTTTTATTTAATAATTATTACATCCTCAACCTTCCCAAAGAAATTTAAAATCAAAACCTTGTAATCCGCTGTCACAAATCAAAGATAAAAATTCATCAGTAACAAATATAGCAGCTGGATTTTGTGGTATTTTAAATAACAACCTACTAGCAATCTGATTAGGTTTAAAAACATAATTTGTAATCCTTTTTATTCTTCCACTGCTTTTAAACCGGAGCACTTCAGATTTTTCTTCATCTAAAGCATTGATCTGTTCAAGCAAATGAAATGCATAAAAACTACCGCACTCGCTAATAAGTGGCAGAAACTCCCCATAATCTGATAAATGTCTTTTTACATGACTTTTTCCCTTTTCGCTGAATATAAGAACATCCCCTAACATCAACAAGCAATCTGGTAATGGATTTGGATTATCCTTATCTATTTCTGATACTTTTAGCCGGATAGGTTTCCAAATCGGGGTTATTGGTTCTTTATTCCAATAGTGATCATAAACATATGTAAAATATTCAGCATCTTTATTGCTATAATACATCATCGACTTAAATCGATAGTCTGGAGACAATTTATAAACCTTCAATTTTAAACATCCTTTCTTTTATATATTTGTTATTTATATGGAAAAGTACCATTTACAATCTCTTCTTTTATATCACCCAGTATCTCTAAAAACTCTTCACGATCTTTTGCTAATCTCAACCTTTCTTCAAGTTCGGTATAGTATTTTTTTGTATGAATTTCCCGATGGTATATATACCCATCTACGCGCCGCATATGAGGTAACCAAACACCGTTAAATGATTCATTCACATGTTCTATTCCGATTACTTGATCAAATAGTTGACGTACTCTTAAAGCTTCGGGAGTTCTCGCATCATCTGCAGGAATAATATGATGTGCCGCCCATCCCTTTCGAGGCTGAAGTTCACCCGCATTTTCTAAATTAGTTCTTAATTTGCCTACATTTCCCCACTTTCCACCATTCGGTGGTTGTCTTACAGTAATATTATTCCCTGTTTGACTATTCCCTTCAGCCGCAAACTTTTGCAACCACTGGCCAAATGGTGTATCCTCAATGCGTGTTGGAGCGGTCATGGCCGAAGAGTTGCCGCTCTTGACGAGAGATTGTGAGAAGCTTGGGGTCTCCCGGTTATTGATCCATTTGATTATATCATCCGAGTGTTTGCCAAGATATTCTCCGCCGAGAACAACAGTAAACCCGAATATGGCGGCTATAACCGTATTCTTCCAATTGACTTTCCCGGTCTTAAAAAGATCCCACAAGCTTTGATCGACTCCTGCCGTCACACCACCGCCAAACATCTTTGGAAATGCTCTTCCCAGCCAAGGTAACCTGGTCCCAAGCCAACGGCCCACACTGCTGGCAAAAGCTCCTGTACCGACTGCCAAGCCAAACAAGCGGATATGGCTCCTGCAATGTCCCCAAACAACATATCCAGCAACATCTCATCGCCAAATAACTCATTTCCTGAAATCCATGAAAAAAGTCCGCTTATAATCACACCGCCCAGAATACCCACACCAGCTGCCACAGCGATAGCTGCTTCAACGGCAAATCCGATGACAGCGACGATGATGCCAACAATGATTAAAGCCACTACCACAATTCCCTTGTGCTCCAGGATCCAGTTCCAAACAGCCGAAAGGGCATCCACGACAACATCGGCAATCCTGGAAATGATACTTTTAATCTCTTCCCAAAAAGCAGATGCTTTTTCTTTTGTCCAATCCCAGACAGCTGAAGCCTTTTCCTTGGTCCATTTCCATCCTTCCTTGACTGATTCGGTGAGCTTGTCCCAGGTTCCTTTTTCCTTTGCTTGACCTCTGTGTCATTGATCGGCTGTTCTTGTTGCGAACCGGGAGCGTGGTCAAATTGCCCGAAATCTTCATGCACCTCGGGAACATCAAATCCACCGGGGTTAGCATAACCCACGCCACTTGCAAATGCAAATGACCCGGTCAACATGATAAGAAGGGCAAAGAACCAGCGCAGATGCATTTTCACGCCTGTCAAACCTCCTGTAGATCTTTCATTTTTGATCTTCATTTCCCCTTCAACTTTTATGTAACATTCAAATGATAGTAATATACGTTTGGTTTTTCGAAGGAATATTAATTCTTTTATGATTTTTGTCAATATTAAAAGCCATCGCATTTTAAGCGATGATATCTTGCATAAAAAATTATGCTCGCCGAAAGTAATGATACACAGCAGCCAGATAATCATGACCACCCGTAAAACGGGTGAGAGGATTTCCCCTCTGCCTTATTTACACCAATCTTTAACCTTTTTTGAGTAACTCAAGTAGTTCCCCAAACGAATTTCAAATTGGAAAAAGCCCTTTTTCTTTATCAATAGCAGCTTCTTCGTGATCCCATAATACAATTTTCGGCTCTTCTTTTCCTTCCCGATAGTCAAAATATAAGCAATCCCCTGATACCTCATCTACAAAAGGATAAATATGATCTACTAATCGATCTTTGATATGCTCATAAATATGCAAAATATAAAGGCCATATTCAGTTTCAGGATTAAACGAAGCAAAGTCGGATAACACAATATCTCTTCACCGGGCAAGTACAGAACATCAGGAGACACCCTTATTGGATGATACTTTAAAATAATCTCAACATATTTACTAGGAAAACGAATACCCAATTGCTCCTCCACTTTTCTAATATCAGGCAGCCCAACATCTCCATGAGAATATAGCCATTCCAATTGTTTACTCACAAATTATCACCAACTTAATTTATAGAGTTAGGATATTGATCGTCTCCTACTCTCCCACTTATTCGTGCAACATTTCCTCCACCCCATTTATCTCTCCCACCAACATGTCCAATTTGACGATGTAGACTGGATGGAACTAACTGCATTCTACCAAAGGCTTGATGATGATACCAAAGATAACCAATCGGATTTCGGCCACGTCTTAACTCTGCAACATCCCGATCAGTTAATCGCATTTCCTGCTGAAGTTGAGGGTTCGTCTCGATCTTTTTAGCTAATAGTCTATTCAAATACTGAAACTGAGATTCAAACTACCTCTGTCTTTCGCAGACCAATAGTTTCTCGGGAGATTCATATTTGCTATGGCTACTTTACTGAAATCAGGAAATCCATTTTGGTCAAAACAGAGTTATAAAAAACAATCATAAAAAAGACAATGATACTTTGATCGGTACCTCCCCCTCAGCACTTCCAAGCATTTTGGGAAGCGCCTTGCCCAGCCACGGCTTTCCCGGCAATGGAAGCAATGAGTGGAATCCCTGCAACAAAGGATGACCCATTCAAAAACAATAGCTGTGAATTGCTAACAGAGTTATAAAAAACATAAAAAAACAGAGGTGACTTTTTGTCATCTCTGCCCAATAAAATTTTAAATCCCCCAACTCTCCTTGATTTCCTTTAACAAACAGGAGACTTCTTCTTTTTCCTCTGGGTGTTTTTGAATATATTTTTGCCCACGTTGATACACATATGGATAAAATTGTTCAAAATCCATGTAACCAATGGTATCTTCCTCAGCGGCAGGATAATCCATGATCAGGGCAACTTCATTTTCTTTACATCGGTATTTATCCCACTCATCAAAGCTATAATAAAAAAGAATACCAAAATCTTCTATCCCAAAGCCTTTTTTGTTTTTAAATCTGTTTAAACAATTGATGAAATTATAGTTTCCAACAAGGCTAAAATAACAATCTATAAACAATTCTTTCTCTTCAACTGTCTCCATAATTTTATAGTTTTCGTCTTCAGAATTATACATTTATATAGACCTCCTCATTGGGCTACAGGGTAAAAGTTTTTAATTTTACCTTGGTCATTTAAATACCCGGCAAACTTCATGCCATTAGAACTATATCCCTCAACAAATCTCCCGTTCTTTACTCTTCCAGCATCTATTCCTTCTTGCATGGCCTCTTTTCCCCATTGAATTATTTGCTGATCCGAATAAACTTCAGGGTCATACACAGTTTTGGGATAATCAATCTCTTTATATTGACCGGAAGGAACTAATTTCCCACTCTTGTCATAGGTTAGGGTTGGAATCCTGTATTTTATGTCAAATAATCCAGGATAATTTGGATGTTGTTTTTTACTATTAATTAAATGATTGATATTTTCTCCTGCTTTTTCTAACGTTCGAACAAATTCCTTCATATTATGGGCACCAATCACTCCTTTTTTCCTTTTCCCTATTCCATTTCCTTTGATTAAATGATCATCAAAGCCTTCTGCAAATTGTACTGTAATCCGCACAGTGGAACTGCCGACGGTGGTTCCACTTTCTCCGCTCTCAGCAGAAAACTTCTGCAACCACTCTCCAAATGGGGTATCTCCAATCTTCATGGATGCAGTAGTTGCCAAAGAATCCCCACTATTTACGAAAGACTGTGCAAATTCCGGGACATTCCGGTTATTGATCCATTTGATGATGTCATCCGAATGGCTGCCAAGGGTTTCCCCGCCGAAGACGAGGACAAAACCCAAACCTGTGGCGATGGCCGTTCTCACCCAATTGATTTTCCCGTTCCTTAATAGATCCCACAGGCTTTGATCGACTCCTGCTCCTACGCTGCCACCGAATATTTTCGGAAAGATTCTTCCCAGCCAGGGGATCCTGGTACCCAGCCAACGAACCACGCTGCTCCCGGCAGCCCCTGCACCGGCTACCCAACCAAACAGGGCGGAAATTCCTCCTGCGATGCCTCCAACCAGCATATCAAACAACATCTCATCACTAAATAACTCATTTCCTGATATCCATGACAAGAGCCCGCTGATCAGCTCACCCACCAGGATACTTCCACCTATGAACAATGCCAGGGAAGACCCAACGGCAAATCCAATCACAGCGACAATAACACCCACAATACTTAAGATCGCAACCACGATTCCCTTATACTCCAGGATCCAGTCCCATACAGCTGAAAGGGCACCCACTGTCACTTCGGTGATTTTTGAGATAACGTCAACTATCCCATGCCAAACAGCGGAAGCTGTTTCTTTGCTCCAGTTCAAAGCGGCAGACGCTTTGTCTCTTGTCCATTCCCAGGCATCCGCTATGGGTTCGGTGATCCAGTCCCAAAATCCGTTTTCTTCCTTGGCCGGTTGGGTTACGGGTGCTGATTTCTCTGGTTCCGGACTGGGGTTGACCTGATCAAAATGGTCGTTGATCTCCGGAACATCAAAAGTGCCGCCACCGGCATAAACCTGGCCGCTGCTGCCCAATATCCCTGCTCCAACCAGGATGGCAAAAAGAAAAATGATTCCCCGGCGAAATTTCCTTGCAAAAAAGGAAGAAAAGCTTCCCAATTGTTTCTTCCCCTTCCATTGTCCTATTTGTATAAATCTATATTACGTCAAGAGGTAATTGATGGAAAAGGGATTTAATTAAAATTCATAAATTTATTATGTAACTTAAAGCAAAAAACGCCGATCACAAGGCGTTAAATTATAAATAACATTTTTGATTTCTTTAATTCAAAAAATTAATTTTTGTTCCTCATAAGGGCTTAAGGAAAACAAAAGAACTGGGCTGTTAACCTGGTCCTTTACTAAAAGAAAAGCCGTAAGATTACTACTTACTTATTCAAGGCATTCATAACTATTTATATTGTACAGTCCCCAAAAATTGAAACTGACTTGCTCTGGCTATATTTCCAATGTATTGAAAGTCATAAAGCAAAATAACTGAGTTTACTTTCTGATCTAAACGATCACCACAAATATCGATAAACTCCGGAACTATTTTCTCATCATAAGAAAAACCTTCAAGAAGAATGCGTAAGTCATCCAATGATTCACTGTAAAATTCAACTTCTCTAAAATCATCATCATAGTGATCGATACCAAAGTCCTTCTCAAATTGCGAAGGTATTGTATCTCCGTCTTCAGTATAATTACCCGAAACGTATTTTTGAAGTTCTTCATATGAAATGGAGTTGCCAATAAACAACGATACAAATCCTTCTCTCTCCATATCCGCTCTCCCCCTGGAATTTATGGTCTAAGCCCTCTTGGTAAAGATTCAGCTCCACCTTCCAGCCGATAATTAGCCCAGTTTTGAAGACGTCTCTTAAACGTATTATAATCCGATGAGGAATCAATGACCTCTAGTAATTCATTATGAGCCTTCGTAGATCCTTTTCTACCATGTGCTCCTTTTGGATTAACAAACTTCACATCACTTATAGCAGTTCGTAGTTCTTTAATTTGTTCCGCAGTTACACCCCAACGCTTAAAAGTAGGAGCTCGGGAGACTAGTAGCCACTCATGTAAACCACCTGGATGTCTAAGTCTACTTTTAATAGCTTTTCTTAGGTTAGAATCAGCCCATATTTGATCAAATTCATCAGGTGTCAATGAATTAAACCACCTGTTAAATTCACCATTCTTTACACTTGGAACAAATCCAAGATTAACATTACGATTACTACCGGAAGAAAACTTCTGCAACCACTCTCCTAATGGGGTATCTCCAATCTTCATGGATGCCGTAGTTGCCAAGGAATCCCCGCTATTTACGAAAGACTGTGCAAATTCCGGGACATTCCGGTTATTGATCCACTTGATAATGTCATCCGAATGACTGCCAAGGGTTTCCCCGCCGAAGACGAGGACAAATGCCACACCGGCAGCAATAAACGTTTTCTTCCAGCTGAACTGGCCTTTAAGAAAATCAATGATACTTTGATCGGTTCCTGCCATTGCCACACTTCCAAACATTTGGGCAGGGCTTTACCCAGCCAGGGTACTTTTCCCGGCGATGGAAAAACAAGTGGCGTTCCGGCTGCAGAAACCGCTACCCATTCAACAACAATGGCTGTAAATTGCACGGAGTTATAAAAAAGGCAGAGGTGACTTTTTGTCATCTCTGCCAAATAAACTGTTAAATCCCCCAACTCTCCTTGATTTCCTTTAAAAGTCGGGTTACTTCTTCTTTTTTCTCCGGATGCTTCAGGATAAATTTTTGTCCATAGTGATAAACATACGGATAAAATTGTTCAAAATCCATGTAACCAATGGTATCTTCCTCAGCGGCAGGATAATACATTAACAGAGCAACTTCATTTTCTTTACATCGGTATTTTTCCCATTCTTCATAATCCGGATAAAATAAAATCATAATATCCTCAATTCCAAAACCTGTTTTGTTTTTAAATCTGGTTAAAGCAGCTATAAAATTATAATCTCCAATAAGACTAAAATAACAATCTATAAACAATTCTTTTTCTTCAACTGTCTCCATAATTTTATAGTTTTCGTCCTCAGAATTGTACATTTTCACTCCTCCTTGATTACAGGATAAAAGTTTTTTATTTTTCCTTGTCTATCTAGATATCCTGCGAATTTCATTCCATTTGTGCTATATCCTTCAACTAATCTTCCTTTAACTCTATTTGCATTAATTCCTTCTTGCATGGCCTCTTTTCCCCATTGAATCATTTGCTGATCCGAATAAACTTCAGGGTCATACACAGTCTTGGGATAATTTACTATTTTAAACTTACCAGATGGAACCAAGTTTCCACTCTTATCATATGTCAGAGATGGAACTCTATATTCAATATTGTAGAGCCCTGGAAATTTAGAGCTTTGTTTCTTGCTGATAATTAAATTATGAATATCTACCCCCGTTTCTTTTAACGTCCGAACAAATTCCTCCATAATTATGGGCTCCAATTACTCCCTGTTTGCCTTTCCCTATTCCATTTCCTTTGATTAAATGATCATCAAAGCCTTCTGCAAATTGTACTGTAATCCGCACAGTGGAACTGCCGATGGTGGTTCCATGTTCTCCGCTCTCAGAAGCAAACTTCTGCAACCATTGACCCAGTGGGGTATCTCCAATGAACTTTGGAGCAGTAGACGTACCATCAGCAAAGTATTGAGTGGCTGGTGCTATATTTACGTTATTGATCCACTTGATAATATTATCCGAATGGCTGCCAACGTATTTCCCGCCGAAAACAAGGACAAATGCCACACCACCGTTTTCTTCCAGCTGAACTGGCCTTTAAGAAAATCAATAATGCTTTGATCAGTACCTCCACCCACAGCACTAGCAAACATTTTTGGTAAGGCTTTACCCAACCATGGCACCTTCCCGGCAATGGCGGCAACAAACGGGAGTCCTGCAACAAAGGATGATACCCATTTAAAAACGATGGCTGCGATTCCTGAAGCAATTCCCCAGATCAGCATGTCTTCCAGCATCGCTTCACTCATAAACTCATTTCCTGAAAACCAGGAAACGATCCCGCCAAGAATTTCCCCGCCAAAGATTCCAATACCGATTGCTGAAACAAAGCCTCCACCGAAAATAACTGCTGCAATACCAAGTATTGTTAAAGCGACTAAACTAAAGGTTTCATGCTCCAGAATCCAGTCCCATACAGCTGAAAGAGCGTCGACTGTCACTTCGGTCATTTTGGAGAACATATCCACAATTCCATCCCAGAAAGCGGAAGCTGTTTCTTTGCTCCAGTTCAAAGCGGCAGACGCTTTCTCTCTTTGTGATCCAGTCCCAAAACCCGCTATCTTCCTTGGCCGGTTGGGTTACGGGTGCGGGTTTCTGTGGTTCCGGACTGGGGTTGACCTGATCAAAATGGTCATTGATCTCCGGAACGTCAAAAGTGCCGCCACCGGCATAAACCTGGCCGCTGCTGCCCAATATCCCTGTTCCAACCAGGATGGCAAAAAGAAAAATGATTCCCCGGCGAAATTTCCTTGCAAAAAAGGAAGAAAAGCTTCCCAATTTGTTTCTTCCTCCTCCGTCGTCTATTTTTATAAATTTATATTATGTCAAGAGGGGTTTGATGGAAAAGAGGTTTTTATCCAGATCGCGTGTCTCTATGATGATAGAAATGACAAGAGGGGTGAATCCCCGGCCATGATTCAAAGTACACATCTACTTTTATGTACCTGATCTATAACACGATCTACAATCCCAGGATTAAAATCCATTCCTTTCTTTCGAGCTGACATGGAATAACAATGTTTACAACGATACGGACAATCATTCCCCAAAGTCCATCCAATATTTTCAATATCAATCTCACATTCATCAAGCTCTTTATTTTCAATTGGACCCACATTCCTTTTATAATGTTCCAAAGGGTCTACAATCGGTTTCTTCCCCATCAAGTGACCACTCCCTTGATAAAATACTTTTGTCCCTGCGATTACTATACAAATAATCTTAAATCATCAAACAACTCTTTAGTGATGATGTCGGTTTCTTTTAAAGTCCCCTCTTCACAACGTTTAATTAATTGTTCCAACATTTTTGTATCCTGTATCATAAATTCATGATACTTCTTCCAAGTCTTATCAGTTGGCGGTTCATTTGGAGCCATTAATGTTTCAACGACAGCATAATAATCTCTCATGTTTTGGGCGCAATAATAATCGAAGTATTTCTTGATCAAAAACACTTCTGGATGTTTATAACTATACGAAACATAGGGGAATGAATTGATGTCTCCTGTAACCAATCCCAAATCAACTAATCTTTGTAGTATGGGATCAGTAGAGCGTAACCACAGGTGAGAATTAATGCGGTGAAAGACACAAAAAGTCATGTGTTCCTTAATAAATTCAAGGTTTAACTTCAACCCATCAATATCTAAAATTGGATCAAAAGTAATGAAGTTCATTAATGGCGTTATTCCATATTTTTTAAGAACTCTAGCTGCCCGTTTAGAATCTGCAACAGTTAACCTTTTGTTAAATAACACAAGTGAATCTTCGTGAGCAGATTCTCCACCTATAGCTACTACGTTTGTTCCCATTTCTTTTAAGAGCTTTACACGTGACTCCGTAAGGTCATTTGGCCTAGCCGAGAGTCGAAAGATTAAATCTATGCCCAGCTTTTTTATTTCTGCAACTAGATCAACTAGAAATTGGTCATTTTTATCGGTAATTCTAAAGAAATTGTCATCAACAATCTTAAAAGAATTCTTTTGATACAGCTGGATTAATGCTTTAATCTCACTCATCAGATGATCTACTGAACGAACTGATTGCGCTGATCCAGTGTTATTTCGATAAAAAGTAGGAATGCTACAAAACGTACATGCTGCATAACAGCCTTTACTTGTTACCAGACTTAAGGGTTCATCTTTCAGCTTCTCTGGAGGTAAATAACGAGTTTGATAAGGTAGGATATCTAAGTTTCGAATTCGTGGGCGAGGGATAAATGGGGTATTTCGTTTCAAAACGCCTGGGATATTACTAGAGGGAGATACGGTATATTCATATAAAGAACATTCTCCTTCTCCAACGACAACTGCATCAAGCCAGAGGTACTCCCTTAATAAATACTCTTTATGAAAAGTTGCAAAATGACCACCCACAATAATAAGAACATCAGGAAAATTATTCTTAATCCTTTCACCAAGCGTAATTAACTCATTTACTGATGTAACAAAGGGAGAAAAGCCAACAATCATACGTGGATGACGATCAATTCTCTGTTTAAGTAACAACCAACACTCTTCAATATCGATATTATTTGCATAAGCATCAATAATGGCTACATCAATCCCTTTTGAAAAAAGATACGCATGTAAAGATGCTATTCCACTATGCTCGGCAGGCTTTCTCAAAGATGAGGTTGGCAGATTAACCAATGTGACTGAATACATAAAACGTTACCTCCTCTGTTTATTGAATATTTGCTTATTCACAATCAGTTAAGGGAGAATCTGATTAATAATGGAGGTCACATCATAATTTTTACTCGTGTCAATTTTAATTAGCCCTTGCCTCTCAGATAATGCTTCATCGTATTTTATTTGCATCATGGAAATAAGCTCTGGTTGATTTAGATACATTGAGTGAATATTTGAATTAGGCTTAGCCATTAAGCGTTTAAAAATTTCCCAAGTTGGACAATAACAAAAAATGATTGAATCAGGCGGTGGCAACACATTCAATGAAAGAAAGTGATCAAATACTTCTTTTATTGAATAGTCCTGACCATCAATAATTCCTAGACATTCGTTATATACCCAAATAGAATCAATATATCGGTCTTGGAGAATGATGAAATCATTTTCTAAATAAGGTTTTATGACATTGTAGTAATCCTGCAATAAATCGGAGATATAATAAATTGTTCTCTTTAGAATAGGATAATTACTAGCTATCTCTTTGAATGATCTTCCTATTTTGCTATAAGTGAAAGCTCCATGATTGTAGATACATGGAATTCCCTTGTTTTTCAATTCCGAAATTATTTTATTTGATAAAGTCGTTTTGCCGCTTCCACATATTCCTTCTAATACAATGAGCTTCCCCATAATATCCTCACCCCCATTCAAAAGTTTGCTTGTATTGACCTATCACTTATTTCAACTGGGTTAGAATATTTATAGTTAATGGTTGTTTAGGTTTGTACAAACAAGGGATTTCTGTTTTTTTGGCTTTTATTTTATACCCTTTAATATATAGAGTTAAGAGTTTCTGTTCTTGAAATACAAGCCAATGAAGAATTTCTTCTACTGAATCAGGTGTCTCTGCTTGGAAAACACAAAAATCAGCATTAAACCCCACATCTAACTTACCATTTGAATCCTCTATTCCTAATACTTGTGCTGCCCAATAGGTAACCGAAGCCCATAACTTCCACTCTTCAATATCAGAAAACATTCCTTTCATTAACCTCATATGCTGAAATAAATCTGCGGTTATTCCAGTAGCCAGTCCATCTGTTCCCAAGCACCATTTGATCCCTTCACTTTCCAATACATTCGGGTTTAAACACTTTGTCCCCAATCGTTGATTTGATACAGGGCATAGTACAAGTTTAGAACCCATACCTGAGATCACCTTTAATTCTTCTAAGGAGCAATATCCTCCATGTACCAAGATAGTGTTGTCATCTAGCATCCCATATTGATAGAGGATATCAATATCGGGCTTACCCCATTTATCTATTACTTTTCTTCTTGTTTCAATCGTTTCAGCAATATGAATTGTTAAAAAACTCGAGGCGTAAGATAAACATTTACGTGCGAGTTCCAATGTAGATGGTCTATTCGAATATAGAGAATGAAGGAAAATTCCGGGTCGATGACCTAAAATTATTGTATTTTCTACAAATTGAGCATACTTCTCAAAACCATTAATTAAGAAGGAATTTAACTTTTTTGACTCCATTAATGGATAACCCGAAAAAGCCATTAACCCATGTTTCTGTGCAATCTCACCACTTCTTGCAGCACAAAAAACACTTGTCCCATATCTTATCATCTCATTTACTGTAACATGAGCAGAGTGAATCCATGCATCTTCTTTCATACCATCTAGTTGATTATTCCAACGTTCAGCCAGCATTAAATATTGTTCTAAACTCCATCTACCTTTCAATCCTTGAAAAAGAGTCTCACCTAAATGAACATGTGCATTAATGAGACTAGGTGTTACTAAACTCCCTTTTAAATCAATCACTACATCGTATCCTGTAGAATCTTGATCAAAACTCTTAATCTTTCCATTTTGAACCTTGCAATGCCCCTGAAAAATAGAGAGTTTTTGTTCTGATCCAAGTAAAAATTTACCGTTTAAAAACCCAATGGTTTTATTACCGACTACGTCAAAGCCTTCGCAACAGCTCTTGTAATCCAACTTGGCATTGTCGATATCAGATCATCTCCCAATCCTACCCATTGATAACCATCATGCTCAGGGCTTAGTCGAATTGTTTGATTGTTGTAATGCGCTTTATACAGGAGAATATGCAGTTGTACTCCATCAGGTCGCATGACAGACCAAGCTGTTTTTAATTCAAATTGATCACAGAAAACTCCCGTTTCTTCTTCAAGTTCGCGTTTCAGAGCTGCCTCAATTTCTTCACCATACTTAACACGCCCTCCAGGTAAATCGTAACTACTTTTCGATGCATCTCCCTTCATTTCTTCTGGCGTTTTCTCAAGAATTAAAACCTGATTATCATCTTTTACTAAAGCACATTTTGCTGCAACTGCGATATTCTTTTCCATTTTCATCACTTCCTAATCATCCTTATTAGACCTTGTGATATAGAACGTACATAATAATCATTATTTTCCGCTGTGTAAATACTAGTGGGAATTTTGTACAATAAAAGTAGGGGAAGGTAACCAACATCCCCTATCAATTAGTGTGAGAATGCGAAAGAAAACTGTGAAAAATATTGAAGAATCTTGTGGCGCACTTCCATCGCCTGAAGTATGCACTGAGCACCGAAATTCATTGGGAAAAAAGTGATTCTCGCCAAAGTGAAGGTAATCAGGTACGTTCGTCATGTCTATGCCTGTCGACACTGTAAACGACAGCAACCAACTTGTTGCCAAGCAACTCCCTCCACAATTTTTAATGCCTGAATCGCTTCCTCCGGTATTTTTTGTTGCTCCAACCGGTCATCCATACAAACTCTTCCGGAATAATTGTTTTTGAAATCTCTTAGACAGTAATTCCAACAGCCGCGATTGCTCCGGTTGTACTCCTCCCAGACTTCATGGAGAAGCATCACATTCTCCTTTCCAGCTCTAAAAACATCCTTTTTCTGTTTTATCTTCCAATCTCATTTATTTATAAAGATAGACATACAAGCTTATGCCTTCTTTTCTGATCTTGTAGTCTTTAAAATATGATTCTCTTATTAATTGCTCAAACCCTTCTTTTGTGTATGCACCTTGTTTCAGAAAATTTTTAAATGAAAATTTCACAAAATATTTGTCAAACCCTTTCATTCCTGTCTTTTTGATTTCATTTTCTATATCTTCTGCGCTTGCCTCATGATTCATGTCGATGATAAGGGATATTCCGCCCTGTTTAAGCACTCTGTACATTTCATTCAATGCTTTCACGGGTTCTTTGAAATTTTTAAATGCTGCACTGCATACAATAAAATCGAAAAAGTTATCGTCACAAGTAATTTTGATGCATTGCCTTCTTTAAAATCAACCGACACATTTGCTTCCTTTGCGTTGGCTTTTTCAATTTTTACAAAATCCGGACTGATCTCGACACCTGTTACATTAAAACCTTTCCTTGCAAGCTCGATTGCCAAATAACCCGGCCCAGGCGCAACTTCCAAAATATTTGCGTTTTTACCAACATGCGCTGCAACTTCATCGGCATATTCCCGCATTTCCGCAAGCCTGCTTTTACGGGAATTTCTGTCATACCATTTTGCTGCCAAGCCATAAATGCCAACATCTTTCTTTTTCCTCATATCTTTCATCATATTTTTCACTATCACATCTCACCTACCTCTTATTTTCAACAAAAGACAGACCTGTCCAAAGCAATTCTTGTACGGGTTAAGAATGCTGTTGACAGGGTTGTTACATTGAATAAATTAAATTAAAAATCATACCAAAATCCAAAAACCTGGCGATTATGTGCGCGTTTTTATCATCTATTTCAACCAGGCGGCGTGTATCTTCTTTATTATGCTGCCTTCTCGTTTTTACTGTTGTAGTGTTTCAAATCACCCACATATACAATTTCCCCGCCTATATTAAGCAAATTCTGCGGGCGGACAAGCTCACGTGGTCTTTTCAGGTCACAGATGCCACTCTCAAACAAGATATGGTATACAAACTCGGAACAAAAGAAACTGTAATCATTCCTGAAATTTCTATGGAACAGATTGCCGAAAAGACCTAAATAATTGTATTTATACATATGGCTGTCAAGCAGAAAATTTACAATCAGATCAAATGCTCTCGCGTATTGTTCCGTGGTTACATCAATTGCGAATATAACTCCCGGCAGGGTGGGAGCGTTTTTATAAACACCCTCGTCAAGCCTTTCGCGCTTGAAACATCCTACAAAAGGGTTGCCCGGTCTACGTCTGCCGAAGCTGAACATATAGTTTAATTCTTTGTCGAATGCCAGTGCAGCATGAGTATATTCGTCCCCTTTGAAATAGTGTATCAGCCGGGACAGTACGGTTGTGCTCCGTATGAGGACAACATAAATCTTTCTTGAAGACACCATCATCACTCTCCATTCACAAGCAATTCAAATCCAGCCTCTTAAATACGGTGCTGCCTATGGCGCTAATAATCCACACCACCACCAAGAAGTAAGTGTTGTGAGGAAGAAAGTCGCTGAAAAATCTGTACTGAGGTAAGTGGGCCGTTCTAATCACTGGATGACTGTATTTATATATGTACTGTATTTATATATGTGTAGAATGTTTGTTCAAGTACAAATAAGTATGACTTGATCACGTAACTTTATCTTTGTTAAAACAACTCTCGTTTTAATCCTAAGTATTCCGTCTACTCCCTATAATTCTTTAGAACCTCCTGGTTCAGAAGGAGTTCCTATGGCTTTAAAAATTGTGATCAAATCTGTTGTGGAATTGATGTTCATAAGACTTTTGTCGTTGCTTGCATCGCTTCCACTAACAAAAAAAGTATTACCACCAACAAAAGTTTCTCTACTTTAACACAAGGGTTAAAGGAATTGTTACAGTAGCTGCTTGACAATAACTGCAAGGATGTAGATGTATATCTCTTGACTTATTTTGATAAAAACCTCATTAACATCTCCACTGTTGGCATCGCATACTGTTCTTCCCATACGTCTTGCATAATTAAACTGTTTATGATGTACAAATACCATGATAGTATCTTTTGAGGGTCACCTTTTACGAATTCTCCTAATTCCTGCCCTTTAACAAAAATAGGTATAAGTTGATCGATTAAAGCGTTGTCAAAATGTTGTTTTAGCATCTGCCTGGATTTCCCAGGAATATCTTTATCTCTTTGAGCCTTCAAAATAAGCATGAAGGCATACTTGTTATTCCTATCAAGCATACCTTCTGTTAATACCTTGATTTGCTCAAAAGGAGTTCCAGGTAGATTATTAATTTCTCTAAAGTTATTATTGGCATGCTCTATTAATTCTTCTATTATTTCAGAATATAGCTCATCCTTAGACCTGAAATACTTATAAATCAGACCTTCACTAATTCCAGCATTTGAAGCTATCATACTTGTCTTTGTTCCAGCAAACCCTTCCTGTGCAAATACTTTTAGTGCTGCTTGCTTAATTTGCTGTTTTCGCTCAACACGTATTTGTTCTAACTGTTCCTTATTTAATGGGGACAATTTATTTTCCTCCAATTATTATATTTTTCATTCTATTGTATCATTAAGATAATTAATTAGTATTACACCATGGCATTACCCGTTTATTTAATTCTTCAAGAAATTGATTGGGTCTAGCAAAACAAGCCAGGTGTCCCGCTTGCTTTATTAGTACAAACTCCTTGTGTGGAGCATCAATTTCATTAAAGTATGCCTTGGCAGTTTCAGTTGGTGTTAATATATCTGTGTCTCCTTGAAAAACAAAAAATGGCAAATCGAATTTCATACCAACTTCTCGTATATCAAATGTCCTTAATTCATCAAATAAGTAATTTAAAGAATAATCCATTCCTTTAAATATATTAATTAAATCACGTATTTTATGATCAGGTGAAGAAATCATATAAGGAAATATTAGATCCATAATCATATTAGGAACTTTGTCAATAGATTTAATAATATGTTTATTGAGTTCATCATAATCTTTACGACTCCATTTCGAAAAATCTGGACCCATCTTCTCAATCAGTTGAACTCCCTTAGTATCTCCAACTTCTTTTAAGGTATTAAGCTGTAGTTGATATGAGATGAATTTGGGATCTGGAGCATTTTGGTCAGTACCAACATACGCAAAAAACAGGTCTGGCCTTTCCTTTATCATTATTGTGCTAATCAAACTTCCTAATGAACTTCCAATAAGAATTATTTTTGGATGCCCTAATCTTTTACATATATAATCAGTCACCTCTATCCCATCTTGAGCAAGTCTTTTAAAGCTGATGAGTCCACTACCTCTTTCTTTGTTCTTGCCAAAAGTCTTTCCTGCTCCACGTTGATCCCAATGTACAATAGTAAAATATTTTTCCCATGAACGTAATAAAGGGCTAAAGATGGTATATGTAGAAGCTGGCCCTCCATGAATAAACAATAAAGCTGGATTATTAAAATCTTCTCCACGAATTGAAATCCATTGTTCAATACCTCCTATATTAACATATTGATTCTCAACGATTTTATTAGAAGTATTAATCTCAAGTTTCTTTTTATTTTTTAATTGATTATATTTACGAAAAATTATATCTGATAGAATATTTTTTTTGCTCATTTGTATCCTCCTTTTTATAATAACCTAGTGAGTGAGCGGCTCACTCATAATGAGTATAGTGAAATAATTAAAAGTTGTCAACTACTATTTTTATGAATCATCTAAAAGACTTCCTTCTGGTAAACAAAAACGCAAGGAGCAATTATGAAAAGAATCATGAAAATATAAAATGAATATCAGCAGAATCATGGAGCTCCTAAAATCACAAAGATACAACCAAAACTGAATTAAAAACTATTGGCACCCAGTAATGTATTGCAGATGGGGTGTTTCACAATCTAAGTGAACAAAGCACTACTGGGTAGCCATTCAGATGAATGCCCATTTTCAGACATTTAAGAATATATCAACTACAATCCTGGCGAATATCACTGGCACAGACTCAGAGTCTTCCAGTTACTATCGAGCATATCAAAGCTCATGATACCTATCAACTAAACGGAAGGCAAAAAGCAGTTCTCTAGTCTCAACCTACAACGCTTTTTTACCGGGGCTAATTAAAAGGTAAAAATATAAGGTTTCCAGCAATCGGTTATTATTATCGATAGTCTGAAAACCTTTGATTTAAGCCCTTTCCAGGCTTATTGTCTATCATTTGCCTGACATCAAGACAACCGTCTCCAGATGGGTTGAGTTGATGGAATTGATGTCTGTGGTCTATTTTTAGCAACTGTTCATGGAGACAAACCGAGCAAACTATTTACACGAAATATTTTATAGCCTCACGATTCATGTGACTCATTCAGAACTCTTTCTATTTATCCAATCAATAATATAGTTCAATGTAAGTCCTATATTGCCGACCTGACAATGATTTGAGGCATGGTCTTCTTTTGTAAAAATACGTCCTTCAACGCTTCTGGCATTTACAAGGGCTTTGAACTGTCGATCGTACATCCTTACCGGTATGATGTGATCATCAGCTCCGGCCAAAAGAAGCACATCCTGCGACACCCTGCTTGAGATATCTTTTGTGCACCTGTATCTTTTCAGGGTTTTCAGATAATCAAATGGTGTTTCGGCTCCAAACGTATACATCATCTGGTCATAAATCCATTTTTCCATTTCTTTTCCCCGCATTTGCCTGCGGGCTATGCAATTTATGATTGGTTTTGCATTAATTGATACTAGAGCGTTAATTATGTAATATTTCAGCATTCCGTTTCTACCCATAACACACTCGAAAAAATCATATACCACATCCCATGCGATAACTCGCCTGATTCTCTTCTCGAATGCGGCAGCACGCAAGGCAAAATAACCGCCAAGGGAAATGCCAACAAGCGTTACGTTATCAAGGCCAAAATAATCAAGCACTGCTTTCGTTGGTTTTTCCCACTCATGGGTCATCTTGATGTTATACTTCTGCAATGGTTCACCCTGCCCAGGTCCTTCAAACATAATAACTTCAAACCCTTCATCAATAAGTCCCCTGACAGAAAGGTAGAATTCTTCGACAAATGAATCGCCGCCGCCATGAACAACCACCGTTCCTGTTTTTGATCTGTCAGGTTTGACCCGTATAGCTTTCAGAAAACCGCCCGGATATTCAATTTTATGACGTTCGATCATATCGGCTTCCAATGCTTTATAAAAAAGCTGTATAAACTGATCGAACAGCCGCTTTTTTTCAGCGCTGTCCCCAAAACAGAAAAACTCAGCAAAACGACAATAAAATGATGCGTTCAGGACCCGTCCTTCAGCCAGAGCTTTTTCGGCCAAAACGGTCATAATATCTTTGACATCCGCATATGTTTTTATATTCTGAGCCGCTTCCATCATTTCATCCATGGGGCACTGGTTGACCAGTGCCCGGTTGAACTGAAAATTGAGGCCTACATCATCATGGAAATGAAAATAACCCACAGGAATTTTTGTTTTAAGTTTACTTGTCATATCAGCCGCCTCCATATAGACAAATTGATAGATTCAGGCAAATACTTCATCAAGCCAATCAAATAACAGAGCGCTTAAAAGTCCTGTATTTTCTCCCAGACAATGTGTTCCTCCGCCATCTTCAAACGGAGCTATAATCATTTTTTTGTTTGGATTCGGCAAAGCCTTCATATAATAATCTTCCATAGCCCTGGTCGCCGGGTTAAGGTATTCTCCATTACTACATATGTTCAGTGCAGGGCAGGTAATTAATGAAGGATCAAACACAAAATCGCGTGTCTTTTCCAGTAATCCCGGGATGTTATCCATTGAAACGCCATGTCTCCATGCCAAGATCTGAAACATTCTGATATTAAAAGGTGACATTTTTATACCGGCAGACGCCGCTTTCTGATTTTGGATAGCCATCTCACCCATAATTTTCCCGATATCCGTTACTGCGCAATTTGATATGCATGCTTTAATCCTTTTATCATAAGCTGATGCACGAGTCACGTAGTATCCGCCTCCGCTTATTCCATATACGGCAATCCGATCCTTATCCACTTCCGGCTTGTTCAGGATAAAATCGATAATCGCCCCGATAGGTTTCTCCGTATCCGGTCTGAAGAATTGGCCATCCAGAGGCAAGATACCCTGCCCAGGTATGTCAACTGTGATAAAGTTATATCCTCGACTCAATGCAGACGGCGCGATATGGAAATAAAGATCAATGAAAAAGGTCTCTGCTCCTCCTATTGCAATAATAGTTTTCATTTTGCTTTGACTTTTTGAAGCCCTGATATAACATCCGGGAAGGTACGTATTTTCAAAAGGTATCATGACCATCTCAAATTGAGGTTCGAACATGGTTCCAGCCTTTGAAAAACATGCCAGCGATTTTTTATATAGCCTTACAAACTCAGTTTTTTGCGGCGGCAACGCAGTAAGCGCGGCACGATAATAGCAGGCTGCTTTTTGATAGAATTCCCGGGCACTTACCAAATGACTGCCAGATTCTGCAGCTTCTGCCCGCTTCTCAACTCTTTCCGCTATTTTCGGCCACTCGGAAGCCCAGCTGTCCGGATTGTAATCCTCGATCTGAGCAGCGGTATAAAAAATTTCGCCTATATCTCCGCCACCGTTCCGAATAGCACCCAGCATCCACTGGAATGCAAAATCCATGCTGTTGTCGTCGAATCTTATCTTGTAGAATTGTCTGTGCGGATCGATCACCTTTTCAGTTTCTTCCAGAAGCTTGTTAATCCTTTCATTTTTCTCCATTTAGGGACCTCCTTAAACTATTATTATTTTATTATACTAACTACTTAGTTAATTTGGATTAAAAAAAATTACTTCGGCAAATGTGCAGCTAAATGCGTTTTCCTAAATGCCTTATAAAAATATTCGCATAGTTCTTTTTCGCTGATATGATAATATGACTCCCATTGATCCTCAAATAAAGCGAAGCATATAAACGGCATCAATCCGGTAAAAAATTCCATCACAAGCATTTCCTTCTTATCTTCGGGATAATCGAGCCCTTTCAATTCACATGCTTTACGGATGCTTTCGACCTCAGCATTAATTATCAGGTTCCCTAATTCCATAACAACTGAAATACTTGATGACTCTTTGACTGATTCAGCAATGGCAACTTTTAAGATCTTTCTTTTTTCCATTATAAAGCGGATATACACATCAAAGAGAGCTTTATAATTATCTTCGTTAAGAACATCCGAAGTTTTCTCCACGCTTTCTACCAGCATTCGCTTGGCATCTTCCACAAGGCTGGAGAACAATGTCTCAAGTATTTCATCTTTGCTCTCAAAATAATAGTAAATCAGAGCTTTGTTTACACCTGCTTCTTTAGCTATATCATCAACCCGGGCCTTATCAAAACCAACCTCGGAGAATAATCTCTCAGCTGTTGATAAAATCCTTGCCTTAGTTTCCACTGGATCTCGTTTATTCACAAAGCACCTCCAATGAATCTAACTAACTATATAGTTAATTATATATGAACAATGCATACCTGTAAAGAATTGTTTTTTATTCTCTTAACATACAAAGGCAAATTTCTGCGTTCCTTGAACATGAAAATGCACCAGCATCTCATGCGTACCATATCCTGTGTAATTACATAGAGTGCGCACTGGTTTTCACACGCAGTATAGACTTCAACTTAGAAAGTATCATCAATTTATCTAAAAAATATGATGGGTTTTCTGACCCGAACTGAATATTACAAAATGATATTTTACAACTATTTTGTATCTTCAACCCCTGAAAAAAGGCAGTTATCTAATCTGGTAAATCAACTATTAACTTTTGGGACGGTTGATATGTTCCCTCAAGCAACAAAAATAAGGGTTTCCTGACATTGCCACATCCGGCAGATCGGCCTCGGGAAAAACTAAATGTCTGGAAACCCTTTATTTACAAGCTTTTCAGTTTTTTATTTCTCAACTCGTGACATCAATGTCACGCACTCAAAATGCCCCGTTTACGGGAACACTCAACGACTGTACATCCTGACCTATTCCCAACTCGTCACCAAATTTAATAGTTAAATGTTTCGCTCTAATTGATAGTAATAGAAATATGGACAACACAGGCATGGTAATCATAGATAACCTAAGCTGTTAACAATAATTTCTATGTAATTTGCCTCCCAGACTGGATAAATGTAAATGTATGTTATGTTTGCATTGCACTGATTTTTTATGTGATGTTCAGAACTCAAGGCAAGACTCTGTCGACTTTTTCATTTGATTAACGAGTGCTTTCACTTCGTGATCCAGTCCTTCCCATTTATCAATACACTCTCCCCGATACGCCTTTCTGGCCAAGTCAAGTAATTTCGCATGTTCTTCGGGTAATCGGGGTATAGCCCATTCTGCTGCCACATCTTTTGGAGAAATTTCGCCAGTAGCCGCTGTCAGCCACATTCGGGCCAGGGTTAAAATGGCGTTCCGTTCGTCACCTTTGATCTCCTCTATTAGTCCTGGCAAAGATTCCTTAATCGCTCTTTGAATATCTGTCTCCGGCACAGGTTCAAGTATCTCTGAGGCATCAGGACCATAAAGCGATATGCTATTTTTTCTTGCTTTGGCAAAAATAATTGCCAAATCAGGGTCACAAGCTGGTTCCTCAATTTGTCCTTTCTCAAACTTGTCCCTGAGCCACTCGCCATAGGTTAATTCTTTTTTTGGCGGATATTGCCAAGGTACAACATCTCCATGATATACAACCGTGACTTCAAGTGGCCGCACAGAATCTGTATTTCCCATCTTTCCAGATACAATCATTAGTCTTTTAATAAGATTTCTTCGCGTTACTTCAGGCAAATGATGATTTACAACCACCAGTAAATCTATATCACTTTTAATCCGTAATCCGCCCATAACGGCAGAACCATACAGATATACAGCAACCACCTTACTGCCAAGCAACTCCTCCACAATTTTTAATGCCTGAATCGCTTCCTTTGGTATTTTTTTGTTACTCCAATCGGTCATCCACTACAAACCCCTCTCGAATAATAGCTTTTGAAATCTCTTATACGGTAATTCTCACGGCCTTCCCCAGTTATACTCCTCTGCTACAAAACCTGACTGCATTCAAATTTACTGCATGAAAAAGCATCACATCCTCATTTCCAGCTTTGAAAACATACTTTTTCTATCTTCTTTATCCAATTATATTTATTTATAAAGATAAACATATAAGCTTATGCCTTCTTGTTTGATTTCATACTCTTTAAAATGGGTTTCTTTTATTAATTTCTCAAACCCTGATTTTGTATAAGCACCTTGTTTCAGGAAAGTTTTAAATGCAAATTTGACAAAGTATTTGTCAAACCCTTTCATTCCTGTCTTTTTGATTTCATTTTCCATATCTTCTGCTGTTGATTCATAATTCATGTCAATTATAAGAGATGTTCCACCTTGTTTAAGCACTCTGTACATTTCATTCAAAGCTTGCACAGGGTCTTTGAAATTTTTAAATGCTGCACTGCATACAATAAAATCGAAAAAGTTATCGTCACAAGGTAATTTTGATGCATTACCTTCTTTAAAATCAACCGACACATTTGCTTCCTTTGCGTTGGCTTTTTCAATTTTTACAAAATCCGGACTGATCTCGACACCTGTTACATTAAAACCTTTCCTTGCAAGCTCGATTGCCAAATAACCCGGCCCAGGCGCAACTTCCAAAATATTTGCGTTTTTACCAACATGCGCTGCAACTTCATCGGCATATTCCCGCATTTCCGCAAGCCTGCTTTTACGGGAATTTCTGTCATACCATTTTGCTGCCAAGCCATAAATGCCGACATCTTTCTTTTTCCTTATATCTTTCATCATATTTTTCACTATCACATTTCACCTTCCTCTTATTTTCAACAAAAGACAGACCTGTCCAAAGCAATTCTTGTACGGGTTAAGAATGCTGTTGACAGAGTTGTTACATTGAATAAATTAAATTAAAAATCATACCAAAATCCAAAAACCTGTCGATTATGTGCGCGTTTTTATCATCTATTTCAACCAGGCGGCGTACATCTTTCTTCTTTATTATGCTGCCTTCTCGTTTTTGCTGTTGTAGTGTTTCAAATCACCCACATATACAATTTCCCCGCTTATATTAAGCAAATTCTGCGGGCGGACAAGCTCACGTGGTCTTTTCAGGTCACAGATGCCACTCTCAAACAAGATATGGTATACAAACTCGGAACAAAAGAAACTGTAATCATTCCTGAAATTTCTATGAAACAGATTGCCGATAAGCCCTAAATAATTGTATTTATACATATGGCTGTCAAGCAGAAAATTTACAATCAAATCAAATGCCCTCGCGTATTGTTCCGTGGTTACATCAATTGCGAATATAACTCCCGGCAGGGTGGGAGCGTTTTTATAAACACCCTCGTCAAGCCTTTCGCGCTTGAAACATCCTACAAAAGGGTTACCCGGTCTACGTCTGCCGAAACTGAACATATAGTTTAATTCCTTGTCGAATGACAGCGCCGCATGAGTATATTTGTCCCCTTTGAAATAGTGTATCAGCCGGGACAGTATGGTTGTGCTCCGTATGAGGACAACATAAATCTTTCTTGAAGACACCATCATCACTCTCCATTCACAAGCAATTCAAATCCAGCCTCTTAAATACGGTGCTGCCTATGGCGCTAATAATGCACACCACCACTGCGGAAGCAAGTTGTTGTGAGGAAGAAAGTCGCTGAAAAATCTGTTACTGAGGAGTTATCTGTCCCATATAAACCGTCTTCATATAGAAGCTGGCAACAGTCGGCATGAAACTTGCACCCACAACTTAGTGAAAATTGATGAGCAGGGAAGTGATAATTCTGCCAACAGCATGGCTGCCATATTTGCACTGCCGCCGACGGCAAGCGTGATAAGAAATATCGCCGCCAGCATATGGCCAACGTTTTCTCTGGTAATTCCAAGACACATGCTCTGAAGATGATAAGCGCCAAGAGCGACGAAACAATTAGAATGGAGCCGTATACCGCCGTTACAAGGTACCGGCGATGATTTTATTCCGTATCATGCCGCTCATATACTCCTTGCCCACATTAAGTGCGAAAGCAATGACATTCTTAACATCGGAACCGACTGCCCGTTTACCTGCTTGAATACACTGTGAATATCGCCCCCCGTGCATCCCGAAAGAAGCACGGAGGATATCACAAGCACGACAAGGGAAGTCAATATCACAGTTTTTTTACTCTCAATTTTCTGATTCATCCATTCTGAATTTGCCAAAAGCCACTTACCTGGATTTTGTGAACATGGCCAAGACAATCATTTGCCCTATGAGCGCCACGACAATTGCCAGCCATGAGAATTTAATGCCGAAAAGAATTGTCAGCAGGATAAACGCTGCTATCGCTGCTATCCAAAGTGCTCCGGAAAACAACCCAAACCGTTCCTGCTGCACTGGATCGCCGAAGCGTTTTTGTGAGCGTTCCATATATTCCTTGCGCTGCCTTATCACCCATGGTTTGCTCCTGTCTTTTTCAGTCAGTACGAGGAACACACCGAATGCCAGGCTGGGCAGTATAAACGGGATCAGTGTAGCTATCGCGATTGGTAGTCCCGCGTTGTCCTCAAAATAAGTTATTAGGAACGCAATCACCCCAAACAGGAAAACGCCTCCCGCAACCACATACAAAAGTGCCCGCTTCCAGCTCATTGCTTCATGCACAGCCGTTTCCTGCGTTAGTCCGAGAAACAAAAAACCGAGAATGGGGATACCTCCGAAAATGAGCAGCGAACCCAATGGCGCATTAACATCGCCGCTGAAGAATCCCGAAAGGACGGAGACAATTACCCCAAAGCCAAAAACGGCACCGCATAAGACATAAAGAACGATTCTCCATGTCGACATATAATGCCTGGTTTTCATATACATATCAGAGAAAACCTCCTGCCTTTTTTTCAGGCTCAATTCATCGGCGAGAGTGGACACATCGCCAAGCTCCGTAATTGCCTTGTCAAAGGCTGCTTGTTCGTTCAGTCCCTTTTTTCTCAAACTGTTTATTCTGGCGTTCAGATTGCTTTCCAGTTCTTCTTTAAAGTCGGCAAGCGAGTCCGTTTCTTCATAGCTTGAAAACAATGAGTCAATGTATTGCTTAATGTTCAATATTCTTCCTCCTTCAATAAATCATTGATAATTCTCTGGGTGAATTCAAGATCGAGCTTGTTCTGTCGGTACAGCTCCCGGCCTTTTTCCGTGATATGGTAATATTTGCGCCGTGCTCCCTGTGTTTTGTCACCCCAATAGGAAGTAATGTACCCACCCTTTTCAAGCCGCTTATAGCTTGAATACAGCGTGGTTTCTTTCAATTCGTACTGCTCTCCCGTTCGTTCCAAAATCCAATTATAGATTTCGAAACCGTAACGATCTTGTTTAAGTAAACACCTGAGAACAATCGTGTCTGTGTGGCCTCTAAGCAAATCAGACGATAATTTTGGCTCCATAACCCAGCCCCCTTTCTGTCGTATATTTTTTACATTCGTAAATACCTTCTTGATATATTATATTGTAAGTCATATTACTACGACTATCAAGTATATTTGGGATTTTTTTCTTCTCTTCCCTATGACATGTCAAAATATAAGTTGCAGTAGGTTTATCAAAACTTAGACAGACAAAAAGACCTGCAGATTTAACTGAAGTTTATTCTGCACAAATATGATAAAAACCACTGCTATATTTTCAAACAGTGGTTTTTCAGTGATCTGGGGATGACATTATCACAAATTTTGATACAGCAACCATTTCCTAAATAATTTGAATATTAAAAAATTATGTTGTGGATATTTTAATTATTGCAAACCTATTAATTCATACGAAGTTTCAAATCCCTCCAGTATGCCAAAACGGACGAGTCATTTATAAAACTGATAGATAAAAAAGGCGAAAAGGATCGAATGCTCGACCTTATTTAATCGACCCCCATTTTCGCCTGAGTTATAATTACCTTAGTTGTCATTTCAAATATACCGAATGTCATCGTATGAAATTCTTTTATATATTTCCTTGATTATTTAGGAGTCGGAAGTCGTTTCCTAATAAAAAATTAAAGGAAAAGTAAATGTAACGAAAGCTGCCCAAAGTCCGTAGACCGGCAAATACTTGGTTACGGCATCCTGGACAGTAGAAGGTCCGGTTTTGTTTTGCAGAAAACGCATATAGGAGAACATAATCCAAATCAGATTGGCCCAGATAAGTATGTTTGCACCTAAAGCAGCAAGTCTGTTGGGCGTAATCCCATAGGAAGAAAGCCTGAACACTGTGGCTGATAAAGCCACACTGTCAATGGTAAGAGCAAGAACAATCAGGGCAAAATTTATATAATCAGAAATGTTCTTTTTCTCGTCTGTATCGCTTTCAGTAATGGAAAATATGGTGACGGCCAATACGCAAAGGAGTATCCCGTTAAAGGATATAAGAAAATCGCGGTCCAGGAATGGATTCTTTCCGACCCAAATAACCGTTACAAGATAAACTAACAATGTGACCAGTACAAGAGGACTAAAAATTTTGGCTATATATGGTGCAATATTTTTGGCAAGTTTAAGGTTCCTTGATATCAGATATGTAGCCACAATAGCGAGAGCGGCAGCACCAAATGAAACAACATTTTTAAAATAGAATTCAGATATATCCATGCCGATAAATCTAAATAACTGCATGGTTAATGCTGTCAGTAGCATTCCGCTGATTGCCATGCTGGCGTAGAGTATGCAAAATTTCCCGTTAAATTTAAGATAGGCTAATCTTGTGCTTCCCATGCCATATTCATTACCTGTAAATGCAAGCCCTACTAATACCCATAAGAAAATGGGAAGGTGCAGATAAGCCAGGAGAATACTGTCTTTAGACTCCAGTGGCAGCATATTCAGATAGAAACCGGATAGCAGGAATAACGACGCAAGGATGTAAAGAAGATTTTTTTGGGGAATATTGTTGAATACAAAATAGACGGCAATAAATGGCAGTATACCAAAAACAAGGTTAACAGGGGCTATTGCTTGCTGTTCGACAAAATGCAAAATTATCCTGGTGCTAATTCCGGCTAAAATTGCTAAAATGCTCATCAATAAGAAATCTCTCTGAAACAAGGAAGCTTTTTCTGTATTTGCCGTCTCCTTGAAATACAATCTTTCATACCAAACGGCAAGAACCTGCGAATCAGGGTTTTGTTCCCAGGCGTATGAGAATGACTTTTTAAAAGCTTCGGGGTCTTTTCTAAACATTCTCTCCAGCTCATGGGGGTTTGCAATATTTTCAATAATCGGATTGTTCATATCCATGGTTATACCTCTCTCTAATAATTATCATATTAAGCCCTACTTTCCTCTACAATGTTTATTAGCAAAACTTTATTATTCTTGGCTGTCTTCGTCACTTTTGTATTCCAAAATATCTCCAGGCTGACATTCTAAGGCCTTACAAATCGCCTCCAGAGTTGATATCCGAATCGCTTTTGCCTTTCCATTTTTCAATATAGAAAGATTAGCCATCGTTATTCCAACCCTCTCCGAAAGTTCTGTTACGCTCATTTTCCTTTTCGCCAACATCACATCAATATTGATTATAATCGCCATGTTATTCACCTCAGACCGTTAAATCATTTTCTGATTTTATGTCTATGGCTTCTTTTAAAAGTTTTTGAAGAACAGCAGCAAAGACAGCAATTACAGAAGAAGCAAAAATAATTATGACTGGAAATGCTACGAGACCTGGTGCATCGTCTGCATCCGCTATGAGAATTAAGAATGGTATGTCTGCTACATACAAGATACTGATTGTGATTGCACAGTATTTTACATACTTTAAAGCATTTACAGATACTTCCGAGAAAGCCTTGTTTTTGTCAATATAGCTTAAAAGTTTTAAAGCCTGATACAGAGCAAAGAAAAACGGGATCGCTGTTGCATACAAACCGATTAAAACGGGATACTGCAAAAAAGCCAGCTCCGGATTCATTTTAGCCATCCTGTCTGCTAACCAGGGCAACCAAAATATACACAAAGCAAGTACAGTAATTCCAATAAGAAAAATAACTACCTTTAAGAAATTTGTTGAACCTCGTTTCATAAAAAGACACCTCATTTATTTATTGTCAATTTGATTTTAGCAAGTAATTTATCGTTTTACAATAAATAATTATTGAATATAAATATATTTTGGGTATAAAGTTTTCGATCATGGAGTATATAACAAAACACTGACCCTTTCAGCACTAAAGTTTATTTGTGGATAAGCGTCAAAGTGTTTCGAATCCCCATTTAATGGAAAAGAGCTTATAAAATCAAGCACTTTCTCTTCATCATCTACCAGTAAGAAGGATTCAGCCATCTTTTGTCTCCTTATTTTTTTGAAATTTTATTATGCATTCAATTTGGTGGAAAGATAAAAAAGGAGGCTTGGTTTATGGCATACAGACTGAAGCGCCCCATTCCTTTAAAAAAGACTTCTTAAGTAGACATTAATGAAATCATTTTGATAGTCGATTTACCATTTCTCTATATCTGAATTTGACCTGCTAATTCTGGATCGAACAGTTACCGCATTAGCACAATATTTATTAAGAGATTTATATATTGAAGAAAAAAGAAAAGTGGAAGAATCAAAATGGCTGGAGAATTGGCTGGAAGGAGGACACACAGCAAAAACCATTCTTCATTTCATAAAATACCATGATGCAGAGTATATGTCTGGTGGCGGAACGGTTCTCGTTATTTCCTATCGATCAAAAAAATAAAAGAACAACTGGATTTAACGTATTTTAAACTTTTATGCCGATCAATCTTTGAACAGCAAGGCTTCTTGGTTTTCGTGACAGAGAAAAAAGACTACTTAATTTTTATATTAATTAACAAACAATCTAATACAAATTGGAAATCCAGAATAGAAACAGGAATTAACCGTCTTAAACAGTCCAAATTCCTGCAAAAAGAAAAGAATCCGGATCTTATATTCGGAGTTGGGAAATTTGTAAATGAACTGAATCAGATATCAAAAAGTTATCAAACAGCGCGTGAAACCAGCTATATTCAACATAAATCCAAATCAACCTCTGTAGATTCCCATTTCATGTTTGCATCAGCCGGGTTTTCCACTGTAAATATCTTATTAAATTATAAAATGTTTGGAACCGCAGCTGTTTTTGTCATGCTCTTTATCCTTCATTTTTATATTTTTTCTCCCATTTCCCTGTTGGTTAACATTGTTTCTTCATTGTCTATGTCATTTGTTTTCTTTTTTTGTTTGAATATATAAGAAAAAATAACAATAATCGTAAGAACACCCGTAAATAAGATTTGCGTTCTCATCGATTCAATAAAAAACATAGCGATTAACAAGGCGGAAATAGCAAAGATGGTAAAGTAAGTTAAATAAGGAAACAACCACATTTTAATCTCAAGTGCATCAGGTTTCTCCTTTTCTATTTTCTTTCGCATTAGTAATTGCGACACAGCGATTGTTAAATATAAAATCAATGTAATTGCACTACAGGAATTGACCAGAAACATAAACACTTTATCCGGAGAAATATAATTCATGATAACTGCAAGATAAGAGAAAACAGTACCTGCTAAAACGCTTGAACAGGAGTACCCTTTTTGTTTACTTTTAAGAAACGTTTTGGTGCTTCTCCTTTTTCTGCAAGAGAATACAGCATACGTGATGTGGCATACAAGGCAGAATTAAGGCAAGATAATACAGCGGTTAAAACGATAAAATTCATAATTTGAGCAGCAGCAGGGACTTAATGAACCCCGTTTGT
>NZ_JACEOL010000023.1 GCF_013868055.1 Thermoactinomyces mirandus
CCAAGGCCGTCTTTTACCTCTCCTCCAGGCGGAGAAAAGGATTATCCGGTATTAGCTCCGGTTTCCCGGAGTTATCCCGGTCTTGCGGGCAGGTTGCCCACGTGTTACTCACCCGTTCGCCGCTGGGTCCCGCCCCGAAGGGCCAGACCCCGCTCGACTTGCATGTATTAGGCACGCCGCCAGCGTTCATCCTGAGCCAGGATCAAACTCTCCAATAAAGTTGTTCCTGGTGCTTTCAGCACTTGGAACAACTGATCCACTATGTGGATAAGGTTTGATTGCTCAATTAGAATTAACGAGTCACGTCTTCACTCTTCAGTTTTCAAGGAACACTTCGTTTTGTTTGTTTGCCGCTTTATCGCGGCGACAGATATGATATTAACATGCTCATAAAAAATAGTCAACACTTTTTTTGTTTTTTATACTCCAATAAAAATGATTTTTACTGCCAGTAAATAAATAAGACCGGGAAAACCCAGAACTCCTGTTACAAAAGCGGTAATCAAATTGATTGGAATCTGCACATGAACATATTGCCCCAACATGTTCACCACAAACAGGATCAATGCTCCGACGGCAGTATACAGCATGCCTTTCCCAATCCAGAGAAGCGGTTTTCTCACCGAGCGGTTGATCCCCATAAAGAACAAAGTCCCCAGTAGTCCAATTCCAATCCACCATTTGTAATCCAGCACATGAATCTCCTCCTGAAAATGGATTTTCTGTCCTTACGAATAAGGAAGCTATTCAAATATAAGGACAATGAAATTGTTCATTACGTGAAAAACAATCGGCGCCCATAACTGCCCTGTCCAATAGCGAAGAAGCGACAGAATCAGGCCAAGAACAAATAACGGTGCCAGCATTGCTACATCCATATGGAAAAGCGAGAAACTGGCTGCGGACAAAAAGATGCCCAAGCCATGTCTGAACGTTTTGCCACCCCAGGTCTGATCAGGCCCCGAAAAAATTTCTTCCGCAACCGGTCCGACCAAACCGATCAACAGCCACTGTGAGAAGCATTGGCATGATGCAGGCTTTTTGACTGATTTGATTTTCCCTCCAGGAGGATAATTCCAGAGAGAACCATTCTGCCATCGGTTTTGATATGATCTGGTCCAAAAACAGGTACATCAAGACACAAACCACAATCATTGCAACCATCCATACCGGTCAGGAAGGCGATAATGTACCTACAAATCCGATTTCTTGCCACCGTTTCCTGAATACAGGAAATGTCAGGCCAATCATCCACAGAAATGGAAGAGTTGGAATTAAATGCTGCACCAAACCGGGCAAAAACGGGAGCGAGAAGGAAAAAAGCACGGATAAGGCTTCAATCCACGCGACAAAATAGACAATATCCAACACGCAAATTATTTGATGGCAGGCATTCCGTTCCCAATGAAACCGGGTAAATACTCCCCTCGCCAAAAACAGAACAGCACCAGCTGATAAAATAATGTGGTAAAGGCACTTATGTCGCCCGGAACAATCAACCATGTACCTTTTGATGTATAAACCCATTGTTGGGCAAAAAAACCGATGCATAAAATCCATGCCATCCCGTGCCTGAATACCTTCCCGGCGTTTCCCGGTTCAGTACCTGCTTGCAGGGAAAGACCCACTTTTCCACCTGCTTCACCAAAAATGAAAGCGACATCTTTCTCAAAAAGAAGTGTCGCTTTCATCCTATGCATGAGGTTGTCTGATTCATGCCAAATTTATATTTCCCGTCTTCCTTCCAGGGCTTTTGTCAATGTCACTTCATCTGCATATTCCAGATCTCCCCCAACGGGGAGGCCATGGGCAATTCGAGTCACCTTTAAGCCAAATGGTTTCGTCAGCCGGGACAAATACATTGCCGTTGCTTCTCCTTCAATATTTGGATTGGTAGCCAGAATCAATTCTTTTACCGTTTCATCCTCTAATCGTTTGAGCAGATCAGAAATTTTCAAATCATCCGGTCCAATTCCTTCTATAGGAGAAATCGCTCCATGCAAGACGTGATATAAACCATTGTATTCCCGGGTTCGTTCCATCGCGATCAAATCCTTTGTGTCCTGCACTACACAAATTACCGACCGGTCGCGGTTCTTGTCCGAGCAAATGGGACAAGGATCACGGTCAGTAATGTTGCCACATATGGAACAATGGCATAGATCACGTTGTACCCGCACCAGCGCTTTGGCCAAATCCATCACATCTTCTTCCTCCATGGTCAATACATAATAAGCCAGGCGCTGGGCAGTCTTGGGGCCAATCCCCGGCAAGCGCATGAATCCCTCGATCAGCTTCGAGATAGGTTCTGGCACATACAACGTTCGCCACCTCTAGTCTGCTTGATCATTTTAAAATAAACCCGGAACATTCATGCCGCCCGTAAATTTCCCCAAATCCTTGGCCACCAGTTCATCCACCTGTTTCATCGCCTCATTCATGGCAGCCACGATCAGATCCTGTAACATATCCACATCATCCGGATCTACTACTTCAGGGGCAATTTCAACCCCCAGCAGCTGTTTATGTCCATTCATTTTTACCTTAACCACACCACCGCCAGCAGTTCCCTCCACTTCTTTTTTCTCCAGTTCCTGCTGGGCTTTTGTCATCTCCTGCTGCATTTTCTTTAATTGTTTCATCATTTGATTCATATTACGCATAAAGTCGCCTCCCTATTTACACAGGCTTATGGTCATCCAGTATTTTCACAACATCTTTACCAAACAAATCAACAGCCTTTTTTACTATATCATGTTCCCTCTTTGGCTTCGATTCTTTTGCATGACTTTCTGTTTCAGAAGAACGGGGACCCAGTTTCCGTGCAATTTTCTCCCAATCTTCAACCATGATCGTTTTTAATCGCATCCGAGTCCCCATCGTTTTGGAAAGAACATCTTCAATTAAAGATTTATTGCTTTCTTTATCCGTAGTTTCCCGGTGAATTTTACTTTTGAACGCCACAATAACTGCATCTTTTGTTGCTCCGACAGGTTCCCCGTCGATCAGCCAGGCGTGTACGGTAATTTTTTCTTCCTTAATGCGGTGAAGCAGATCTGGCCAAATTTTCCTGACATGGGACAGTTGCTTTTCAGAAAGTTGCCTGAGCCAGGCATTACCCAAAGCCGGGTTGGAAACCCGGGGGCCTGATGGAGCAGGTCGCGTTTTTTGCGGCGGAGGAATTTCTTCCCTGGGCAGAGAACCATTTTTCAACTGTTGCACAGTATTCTCCAATTGCCTGATCCGTAATTCCAGTTTCCGCACGCTATCCTGCGATGCTCCACTCTGATCGGACTCAGGAACACCAGCCAAGCGGACCAAAGCCATTTCCAGCAACACCCGCGGATGAGTGACCCATTTCATCTGCTGCTGAAAATGGATCAACAGCTCCATCATCTGTGTCAGCCGTGCTTCGGTTAACTTTTGTCCTGCTTTTTCCACTGACTCGATCCAGTGCTCTCCCTCTTCATGCTTTATCAGTTGAGGGGCTGCCCGAAACAGTAAAAGATCCCGGCAGGTATGGATGAAATCCTGTATCAAATTTTCCGGTTCAATTCCGTTTACAATACACTGGTCAAGCTTTTCAAGGGCGGAGGAAGCATCCTGATTAGCCAGGTCCATCAACATGTCCAGCACCAATTCCCGGGAAATGCTTCCCGTCACAGCTTGCACATCCTGAATCGCAAGCGATTCACCGCTGAAAGCCAGTACCTGGTCCAGTAAACTCAGGGCATCCCGCATTCCGCCATCTGCTGCCCGGGCGATAGCCAGCAAAGCTTCCTCATCAAAGGAAATTTGCATGGACTGGCAAATATGCTTCATCCGTTTTACAATCTGTTCAAAAGAAATGCGGCGAAACGGGAAGCGCTGGCAACGGGAAACAATCGTTGGAGGAAGTTTATGCGGCTCTGTGGTAGCCAGAATGAAAATAACATGTTCGGGAGGCTCTTCCAACGTTTTCAACAAAGCATTGAATGCTTCTGTCGTCAACATATGAACCTCATCAATAATGTACACCTTGTATCGAACTTCCGTCGGCGCATATTTCACCTTATCGCGCAGATCCCGGATTTCATCAACCCCGCGATTCGAAGCGGCATCAATTTCCACGACGTCCATAAGCGAACCATCGGTAATGCGCCGACAGGCTTCACATTCATTGCACGGTTCTTTAGCAGGTCCATGGACACAGTTTACAGCCTTGGCCAAAATTTTTGCAGCACTGGTTTTTCCTGTTCCACGTGGACCGCTGAACAGGTATGCGTGGGAAAGATGTTTTTCATTTAATGCATTCATCAACGTTTTTGTCACATGTTCCTGACCGACCAAATCCTCAAAACGCTGCGGTCGCCATACACGGTATAATGCCCGATAGGACACATTCAACACTCCAACTTTCCCCAGGCGGGGCATATTCATGGTCTTTATTATCATACTACACTGAAATTCCCTTTTTCAAAAGAAACAACCCACTGCCAATGTGGGAATAATATTCCTTCCATTTGGCAGTGGGCACTATGCCTTTGTAAGGGGCAGATGTACAAGAACCCTTGTCCCTTTGTCCCCGGACTTGATCCGGATTTCCCCGTCAATTTCGCACAGGATTTGGCGGCAGATGGGCAACCCGAGTCCAGTGCCATTTTCCTTTGTTGTAAAAAACGGTTCAAATATTTTTTCCAGCACCTGTTTGGGAATGCCTGGTCCGGTATCCGAGATTTCCACAACAACTTGCCTTCTTTTTTCGTCAGTCTTCAGACACAAGGTCAGAAGGCCGCCGTCTTTCATGGCTTCCATCGCATTCTTAGTCAGATTGAGAAAAACCTGTTTCAACAGTTCTCCGTCCGCTTCAACCATGGGTATGGTAGTTAACTGCTGCTTGATTACCACGTCAATATTATGCAAAAGCGCCTCATTTTTGATAATTGGCAAAATATCTTTCAGCACCTTGACGACATTGACAGATTGCACTTTTATATGACGCGGCTTGCTCAACATCAGAAACTCTCCGACCAGGCTGCTGATCCGGCCGATTTCCCTTAACATGACATCGATATAGCCATGTTCTTTCTGTTGTCCGTTTTCCTTCATTCTATGTCCGATCACTTGCAAAAACCCTTTGATCGCTGTAAGTGGATTACGGATTTCATGTGCAGTTCCGGCAGCAATTTGTCCAATGGTTGCCAAACGGTTGTTTTGCTGAACCTGCTGCTTGAGAAGCAGCGTCTCCGTCTTATCCTCAAGCATCAGGATTTGTCCTTTTAACCCGCTTTCGCTGTCTTCAAAGGGATGTATACGTAACAGAAGAGAACGAACTCTGCCCGCTTCCGGGCACCAATCAAATTCCAATTCCCGTCCTTCTTCCCGAGAATGCAAAATGGAAAACAATCGGTCCCTGCACTTTTTTGGCAATCCTAATTGGATAATTGCTTCCTGAAACGAACGATATAAAATTTTCGACTTTTCCAGTCCTAACATATTCCCTGCCGCTTGATTGATTTCCACGACATTCAATCGATCATCTACTATGATAACTCCCAAGTGGATGTGTGAGATTAACTGGACGGCCAAACGCTCATAGGGTGTCACAGGATAAAATGTATACAAATGAACTGATTTATGTTCTCTATTTCCTGCTAACGCCTTCGTGTTCATATTCATCATATTCGCACCGCCACATTCAAAGCTTCCCTTCTATCCTTCGTGCTTCCTTGTGCAACGAACGATTCCTTGGAAAATGATCTGATCCACAAGTGAACTACCTTTCTCGATTCACAAACCAAACTCAGGACAGGAATTCCTCCACCCCCTTGCCGACAACAGTTCGCTCCTTCCCCCAAAAAATGTCACAAATAATTCTAATTTTTTATTCGCTATTTACCTATTTCTTCCTTCTTTATGAGAAAATTTTCCATTTTTTCATACAAAAAAACCACCTTGCCAAACAAGGAGGATCTTGTTGCAAATATTGGTATGTAACCGCGCGCCTGTCTCCGACGCACTTTGCCTGAGCGGCCCCTGAACCGGCAGCTCAGACCAGGCACCCCTGCGGCACACGATAGAGCTTCCTTAGTGCTGCTTCCGTCAGGACCTGACACGGTTCAGAAGTAATCGTTGCGCAGGACCCAATCATCAACACTGATGATTCAGACCAGCCTCACACAAAATACGCCTCGGACAGGCATCAACCCCGTTATAGCGGATTACGGGTTACAGGGCACCGCTAACTCCCCGTCTAGCGCGGTGTTACCATCATAACACATGTAAACCGTTCAATCAATGGCAGGATCAGGATGAAAAATAAAAGATTACGGTTACTTCCCAACGACCCAATTCAGACAAATATACAAATTGACAAACCTGTATATACAGGTTAAAATTACCTTGAATGAAAGGCTTTTCATTTTTTTGTTCCTCATCCTGTATATACAGGTTGCCGAAAGATGCCACACCTTATCCGATTTGATCCAAGGAGGAAAAAACAATGGTTAAGCGTGTCTCTTTTGACTTCTTTCAACGTGTTGGCCGGTCGATGATGGCTGTGGTACTGATCCTTCCTCTTGTCTCCATCCTGATGGGCCTTGGCGGCGTCATTCTGAACCCGAACGTTCAGGAGATCATTCCCTTTTTAGCCAGTGATGGCTGGCAAATAACAGGAATCCTCATGCAGCGGGCCGGTCAGGCTGTCTTCAACAACCTCCCTGTCCTGTTTGCAGTAGCCATCGCCATTACATGGACAGGCAGGGGAATGGCTGGTTTTTCAGCCCTGATCTCTTTCTTTATCATGCATACTGCCATTGGTGTGATGATCCAGATTACCGGGATCAAACTGAATGAAAGGCTGCTTGGTACGGAACTGGGAATTGAAACCATGCAAATTGGCGTTTTTGGCGGTATTCTGATTGGGTTCCTGACTGCTTACTTTTACAATCGCTTTCACAAAGTGGAATTGCCAGACTCCATTTCCCTGTTCAGCGGGGAGCGGCTTGTGCCGATCGTCTCCTCGTTTGGAGCGATCATATCGGCTGTCATCCTTTATTTCATCTGGCCGCCTATCGGAAATGGAATCTTCGTTCTGGGCAACTTTATTGCAACCCACACCAATCCGTTGATTGTCGGTTTGTATGGCGGTATGGAAAAACTGCTGATTCCATTTGGTTTGCACCACATTTACAACACCCCGCTTCTGTTCACCGATATTGGCGGAGCCTATACTTCCCTCGATGGTGCCAGAATTGTGGGTGACCAGAACATTTATATCGCCCAGGTCATTGACAAATTGCGTGACCCGTCTGTTTCCATTACCGGAGGCACCTATATCGCCGGAAAATTCATTCCGGTCATGTTCGGGCTGCCAGCGGCAGGACTGGCAATTATTCACACGGCAAAAGCAAGTAAAAAAGCGAAAACCAAATCCCTGATCATTGCGGCTGCCATTACCGCGTTTTTAACCGGAATCACCGAACCGCTAGAATTTACTTTCCTGTTTGTCGCCCCTGCCCTGTATGTGGTTCATGCGTTCATCACAGGTATTGCGTACGGACTTGCGGGCGCGCTTGGCATGCATGCAGGCTTTGCAGGCGGATCCGGTTTTATCGATTTTATCCTGTTTAATGTATTCCCGAACCACAACAATACCTGGTTGGTACTGATCGGGCTTGGTCTTTTGTTTGCCGTCATCTATTACTTCACTTTCCGGATCCTGATTCTGAAATTTGATTTTAAAACACCAGGCCGTGAAGAAGATGAGGAAGAAACAAAACTTTATACCAAAGAAGATTATCGCGCCAAAAAGGAAGCACAGAAACAGAAAGACAAGAAAAACCAGGCTGCGCAAATTCTTGAGGCGTTGGGAGGAAAAGAGAACATTACCAGGCTTGATGCATGCATTTCACGCCTCAGAGTCGGGATCAGGGATATGGATAAAGTGGATGAAGACAAACTGAAACAGCTGGGAGCATCCGGTGTCATCAAACGGGGAGACGGACTGCAGGCTGTATACGGAACCAAATCATCCATACTTAAAGAAGAAATTGAAGAATTGATGTAGCGGACAAGGAGGGACTTTCGGTGACAGAATGGTGGAAAAAAGCGGTTGTCTACCAAATCTATCCCAAAAGTTTTTATGACACAACCGGTAACGGTGTCGGGGATCTGAAAGGAATTACGCAGAAATTGCCTTACTTGAAACATCTGGGGGTCGATGTTCTGTGGTTGACTCCCATCTACCAATCTCCACAAAGAGATCACGGCTATGATATCTGTGATTATCGCAAAATCGACGCAAGATACGGTACGATGGAAGATTTCAAGGAACTCCTTCAAGAGGCCCACACACACGATTTACGGGTAATTATGGATATGGTGGTCAACCACACTTCCACCGAGCATATCTGGTTCAGGAAATCCCGCTCTTCCAGGCAAAGCCCTTACCGGTCATTCTACATCTGGAAAGATGGCAGAGATGGGCATGAACCAAATAACTGGCAGTCGAAGTTTGGCGGTTCTGCCTGGCAGTGGGATGAACAGACGGGGCAATATTATCTGCATTTGTTCGACAAAACGCAGGCAGACCTGAATTGGGAAAATCCACAGTTGCGTCAAAAAATTTACGAAATAATGCGATGGTGGCTGGATCTGGAAGTAGACGGATTTCGTCTCGATGTAATCAACCTGATTTCCAAAGATCAGCGTTTTCCTGATGATGACGGGTCAGTGCCGCCGGGAGACGGCCGCAAGTTTTATACAGACGGTCCCCGTATCCATGAATTTTTGCAAGAGATGAATCGAGAGGTTTTTTCCCGCTATGATATAATGACCGTTGGTGAAATGTCGTCAACTTCCATCCCCCATTGTATTCAATACACCCGTCCGGATCGTCATGAATTGAATATGATTTTTCAATTCCACCACTTGAAAGTGGATTACCCTGACGGAAACAAGTGGAGCATTGGCCGGATGGATTTTCAGGCACTAAAACGGATTTTGTCCACCTGGCAAACAGAAATGCAAAAAGGCGGAGGCTGGAATACCCTCTTTTGGTGTAACCATGACCAGCCGCGGATTGTGTCACGCTATGGCGATGACAGGCGTTACCGCAAGGAATCGGCGAAAATGCTGGCAACCGCGATGCACATGATGCAGGGCACCCCGTTTATATACCAGGGAGAGGAAATCGGGATGACGAACCCTGACTTTGCATCAATCGATAACTATCGGGATGTGGAAACGCACAACATGTACCAAATAATGCGGAAACAAGGGAAAACCGAAGAAGATGTGATGCGGATCATCCGGCAAAAATCACGGGATAACTCGCGGACTCCCATGCAATGGACGGATGAGCAGCATGGGGGATTTACCAGCGGAATACCCTGGATTCCCGCAGCTCCAAACTATAAGGAAGTCAATGTGAAACAGGCCCTGAACGATCCCGATTCGGTTTTTGCACACTACCGGCGCCTGATCCGGATGCGAAAGGAAATGGATATCGTGACCACCGGCATCTTTGAAGCCATCGACATTGATCATCCCGATGTTTTTTCCTATTTTCGCCATGGCCAGGGCGAAAAATTGCTGATCATTAACAATTTCCGTGCCTGTTCAACACAATGGAGCCTGCCCGATGCCCATTTGCTTGCGGACTGGAAAGGGGAAGCAATCCTTGCCAATTACCCGGACACCCCGCGCGACTGGAGGGAAATTACCTTACGGCCTTACGAATCCATTGTTTATCGTTTAACAAAAACCAAGGAAATTTAAGGGGAAAAAAGCGGTGAGCAATATCTATCTCTCGATTTATCGTGAACTTGCCCAGCAAATTGAAAAAGGAAAGTGGAAGACGGGGGGAAAGCTCCCGTCTGAAAAAGAACTTTCAGAACACTATGGAACTTCCCGCGAAACCGTTCGCAAAGCGCTCAACCTGTTGTCGCAAAACGGCTATATTCAAAAAATCAAGGGAAAGGGTTCTTTTGTCCTGGGATTTAACCGGTATGACTTCCCGGTCTCGGGGCTGGTCGGTTTTAAGGAACTGCTCTCCAAGACAAAAAAGTCCTGGAAAACCTATATCCACGTATTGAAGCCGGCAATTTCGGATCCTTGCATCAGTTCCCAACTCGGGCTAAAACGACCGGAACCCATCTGGGAAGTGGTTAGGGTGCGGGAAATCGACGGAGAAAAAATCATTCTGGATAAAGATTATTTTCGCCAGGAATATGTACCTGTGCTGACAGAGGACGTTTGCAAGGATTCCATTTATGAATATCTGGAAAAAAAGTGCAGCCTTCCCATCAGTTTTGCCAAGAAAGTGATTACGATTGAACGGATGACAGAAGAAGACAGGCAGTTGCTGGACCACCAGGAGGAAAGTTATGTAGCCGTCGTCCGCAATTATGTCTTTTTGGAAGACAACACTTTGTTCCAGTATACGGAATCCCGCCACCGTCCCGACAAGTTTCGATTTGTCGATTTTGCAAGACGCAACTGAAAATTACAGACAAGGACACAAAATAAAAAGTTGATACGAATAATAATATGGAGTTCCGAGACCTTCTCATATCCGCCTGTTCTGTAAACAACAGGCAGGCCATTTTTAACCCAATCCCTTTTCCACAGCGTTTTCCTGGTGTCAGCCGCTCCATACAGGGGTGGCCTTCTATTTAAGCAAAGCCGTCCCTATGACAGGACGGCCCATTTTTTATTTGTTTTCGGATTTTTCTTCCAGATAACGGTTTTTCAATTCTGTTACCGTCTTCTCAACCGATTCATTATACACAGGATCATAAATATTGATTTCCCTTGCCGGCCAAAACCCCTTGATCACTTCTTTGACCCGGGAAACGAACCACTCCGCGGTTACCGATTCCTCCCACTCTGCCAAAGCGGCCATCTGTGACGGTTTTACAATCGGGAATTTCAGGCGTGTATCCCCGCCTGACGCCATGTCATAAAACTGTTTGACCTGCTCGCCTCGCGCTTCCCCGCTTCCTTCTACCAGAACAAATGCCTGGATCACAAACGCTTTTGTCTGCCTTCTCTGGGCAATGCCGCAAAACTTTTTCCCCTGAATACTCAGATCAAAATTTCCCGGGCAGTACGATCCAATTATTTCCCCTTTGCCGATTCCTGGAAAGATTGGTTTCAGACAGGATTGCATCAACTCATACATGATTTCAAAATCCCGATTTATTTCCATCTTCCCTCTGTCAGAAGGCAAAATCAGGGAAAGGTTCACAACCCCCGGGTCCAGGGGAACGACAGCACCGCCTGAATTGCGGACACCAACGCGGAAGCCGTTCGATTCCAGCCACCGGATCGCTTCAGGCGCATGTGGCAGTTTTCGGTCGCGAAGCCCCAGGATCATTGCATGTTGATGACGCCAAATATGGATTGCCGGAGCAAACCGGCCGCTTCCGACCTCACGGCAAATTGTTTCATCAAATGCGAATGGAAACAGGGCTTCCCCCGTTAACAAATTCGAAGATGTATCAATAATCTCCCGAATTTCTTTGTAATCAACCCGTGCCATCATTTCTGCTCCTCTTGTATGATTCATGCAGTACAGTACATTTTCAAATGCAGGATAACTTTCCTGTACAATCCCCGTTACTTTATTCCGATTTCCGCTTCAATGACATTTCAAACGCTGTCAACCGGGCCACCACTATTTTATATTTGCTTTAAAAGCATTTTCAAATAACATGACCATTGTTTATTCCAATAACATCAAACTTCCTGCTACGGCAGGGGTCATGACCATCGCCGCTTTCAATAATCCCTGCGGCGCCAGGCGGGTAAATTTCGATCCGAGATAGGCTCCCGTCATGGTCCCAAGCAGTACCTGAAACAGCAGGAGAACATCCAGATAGCCGACAAAGGAATAACCCATTCCTCCCCCGATGGCAATCGGGAGAATGATCAGCATCGTAGTCCCGACAGACTGCCGGAGCGACAATCCGAGCAATACCAGCAGTCCAACCTGGATAAACGGTGTAGAGCCAACTCCAAACGTTCCCGCCAACAGGCCGGTTAAAAGCCCCAGCAAGACCGATTTCAGATGGCGATGGGAGGAAGCGGTAAAGACAGTCTCCTTTGGTTTGTCAGCACGCTTTACCACAAACAGACGCAACAAAAGCATCAGCGAAGACAGAAAAAGCATGGCTGTCGTCAGCCAATACAACCGGGCAGCAGGAATCATGGCTGCAATCCTTGAACCGCCAAAAGCGCCGACTGCTCCAAAAGCCCCTACCAAAATACCGGTTCGAAGTGAGATATTTCCTTCCCGGAAATGACCAAAAGTGCCGGAAAGAGTGGTAAAAGCCATTGATGCAAGCGCAGTGCCCAGCGCTACCTGAATCGGGACATGAAAGACCAGTGTAAGGATGGCTATGACAAAACCGGCGCCTCCAGCTCCAATAAAACCCAGCAATGTTCCGACAACAAACATTGTCAAAGTAATAAGCACGCTTCTCACCTCCCATTCCCTGTTAGTATAAATGATAAAAAATCCGCCCGCTCAAAAAGCAGGACGGACTGGTTTACTATTGATCGGTCCCTTTATCCTGATGCAGACGCTTGTGCATCGACCGTAAAACTTCCCGGTACTTTTCATCACTGTATTTCAAAGGATCTTTGACCGGTTTTTCTTTCACACCGGTTTGGGCTTTTAACCATTTTCGCAATACTTCCCGATACTCCGTATCCGAAATAGCATCAGATGATCCGGAAGAGGTAACAACAGGTTTATGTTGACGATCAGTTTCCGGCAAACTCCATTTTCTTTCCGTTTTTTTCTTTTTGCCGGAACGAGAATTGATGACATACAAAACAATTCCGCCAACAATGACCAGTACAGCATAGAAGAGAATCAGGTAAGTCAATTTACTTCCCTCACTTTAACTTTACTTCAGCTTCCTGGCAACCTCGGCTACCCGGCGCCCCAGGGTCCTTCCCAAAGCCTGGTCATTTTCTGTCGGAGATGAATCGCTTTGTTCATCATCCAAATCAACCGGACAGGTAACAGCCAGACCATAATAGGAACCCAGCAATACATTTTCAGGCAGATTACCGGGCAAACCGACAATAATCATTCCGTTATGGAGCATTGGAGTAATCAGGTTCCACAGAGTCATTTCCGCCCCGCCATGAACCGTAGCCGTTGTGCAGAAAACGGCTCCCACTTTGCCAACCAGTTTTCCTTCTGCCCACATATGGCCAAGACGGTCAATCCAGGCTTTCAAACCGGAGCTGATCGTGCCAAAATGCCCGGGACAACCCCAGATGATGGCATCTGCTTCATGCAGTTCCTGTATATCCGCTTCATCGACATGATAAAGGCAAACTTCCGCTTCTTCTGCTTCGCGCACCCCTTCAGCAATGGATTCCGCAACCTTTCGGGTATGCCCGCCTTCACTGTCATATATCACAAAAACTTTCATTTTCATATTTCCCCCTTGATCGGCTCAAGTTTTTTCCGTTTCTTTGCCAAGGACCGGGACAAAATGTTGTCTTTCCGGACATCCCGCATAAAGAAACTGAGCACAAGACCGACAAAAGCAAATAGAGTTGCCCAAACAAACGCATCGTTGATTCCCATGACAGACGCATACTGGCTGGCCTGCCCGTACAAGGCATCTGTCAGCAACCCCTGGGCATGTTCCTGCGGCAACCCGAGGGACTGGGCAAAAAAGCCTGAATAGGCATGGAAATGATCACTGTACGCCGGGTCCATCAGATTGGCCTGTTCACTAAATTTCCCCAGATGATACTGTGCCCGCATCGCAAAAATGGTGGTAAAAACACTGATTCCCAACGATCCGGCAATTTGCCGGGTCGTGTTTGCCATCGCCGTTCCGTGGCTGTTCATTTCACTTGGCAGCTGGTTGAGGCCGGCCGTCATGATCGGCATCATCATTAACGACATGCCAAAGGAACGAATCATGTAGATCATGAGAATGTAAGCATAACTGGTCTCCAACGTTAAATGGGTAAATTCATAAGTGGTGATGGTGGTGATCAGCAACCCGGCAGTTGCCAGCGGCCGGGGTCCCACTTTGTCAAACAGGATTCCGGAGACCGGTGACATGATTCCCATGATGATCGCTCCCGGCATCAGCAACAACCCGGACTCAAAAGCAGTAAAACCGCGCAGGTTTTGCAGGTAAATGGGCAGCAGGAACATTCCCGAAAACATGGCAACCGTCACAATCACATTTATAATACAGGATAACGTAAACATGTCGTATTTGAAAACATCAAAATTAAGCATGGGATTCCTGGAACGATGCTGCAATACAACAAACAGACTGATAAAGAAAACGCCCAGCGACAAGGCCGCGACAACGACCGGATCGCTCCACTCCTTATTGCCGGCTTCACTCAGTCCATACAGCAGCAGTCCGACACCAAGCGATGACGTGATGGCACCCCAGAAATCAAAAGCCGGTTTCGTCTCTTTTTGCAGAGTGTTTTTCAAAAGGAAAAAGGCTACAATTGTCACGATCACACCGAGAGGCACCATGGCATGAAATAAAATGCGCCAGTCGTAGTTTTCAATAACCCATCCCGCCAGCGTGGGACCTACCGCCGGAGCAAAAATCATGCCAAGTCCAAAAATCCCCATACCTTTCCCCCGCGCCTCCGGAGGAAAAATGTAGAGAGTGATGACCATCACCAATGGCATAAGAATACCTGCCCCCATTGCCTGGACCAGACGCCCGGTTAACATGACGGAAAAAGAAGGTGCTATTCCGCAAACCAGGGACCCCGCCGTGAAAAATATCATCGAAGCGAGAAAAAGCTGGCGTGTCCCGAATCGATCAACCAGATAGGCCGTCAATGGAATCAGGATTCCATTGACGAGCATATAACCCGTTAACAGCCATTGCGCGGTGCTTGCCGTTACATGAAACTCATGAATCAGATGGGGAATGGCGACATTGAGCAAAGTCTGGTTCAGCAGCGCCAGAAAAACCCCCATCATCAAAACGATGATCAATGGGAGATGTTTGTAAACTCTTCCCATTCTGTTTCCCTCCTTTCCCGGTTTTTATCAGTTTTATTTATGAATTCGAACAGTCGCATTCATCCCGGGCAAGATCGTATCGGGATAGCTTTTCATTTCGATCATTACCGGGATATGCTGTGTCACCCTGTTATAATCCCCGCTTGCCGGTTGCTGCGGCAACAGAGAAAAGGTGGAATTGGTAGCTTTCCCGATTTTCGCAACGGTTCCCTTGATCTTCGTATTTCCTTCCGCATCCACGGTAATATCCACTTCCTGGCCAACACTGACATCTTTTATCACCGTTTCCTCGATGTTGGCCTCAATATAGAGATTACCCAGATTGGCAACCTGTGCCAAAGTTTGCCCGGCTGCAGCCATTTGACCTGTTGAAAATTCGCTTTTTATAATTGTTCCGTCAATTGGCGAAGCAATATCAAGCATTTGCTGCCCTGTATTGATCCTGCCAAGGACCTGACCTTTTCTGACTTCCTGTCCTTCTTCAGCCTGCCAATCCTCCAGCATCCCGTTACCAAGGGAAGAAATGGAGACAATATCGCCTTTTACCTTGGCATCTTCAGTCCGGATGAAATTGGATTGCATATAATAGTAATAATAGCCTCCAATACCCAGACCTACTATAATCAGGAAGACCAATGCATTTATCAGGATCAGACGTCCAGTTTTCATAACAAATCACCTTTCTCATCCACAATTTATGACTTTTGAATTTTTACCTTCGCATTCATTCCGGGAATCAATTCCACATTGTTCGGGGAATCAATGGAAATTTGAACAGGAACCCGCTGGGCTTCTTTTGTCTGTTCCTGGCTGAATCCGGATGACTCCGCCAGATTCCCGGCCATGGCTCCTGTTTTTTGGACATATCCGGTAAAAACGCGCCCTTTATAGGCATCCAACGTAATTTCCACTTTTCCTCCCGGTTCAACCCGATCGATATCCTTTTCATCAATATAGGCCAGAATGTATATGTTCGATAAATCAGCGGCGAAAGCAATCGGGCGGTCCGGCTTTACCATTTCTCCAACAACAGCATTGCTTTTCAGAAGGACACCGGATACGGGTGAAACAATCGGATGCGAGGTTGGTGAGGGATACTCCTCTGCAGAATTCAGGCCGGAAAAAAGAGTTGTTTCCGCTCCCAATTGCTTTCCTTGCCCAACTCTCTCCCCTTCCTCTGCAGACCACTGGCTGAGGATTCCTGTCTGATCAGCATAGATCGGAACCATGTCAGCTTTTACCTGGGCAATTTCACTGTGAACGTATAATGACTGGTGAGAAAAGTAGTAAAAAGCCCCGGCAATCATCCCCAAAGCATAAAGAACTAATATGGCATTAACCAGCATTCGTTTCAAGCCTCAGGCCTCCTCTCTTTTTTGGACGGCAAGTAAAATGATTCGACCAACAGATGCAATTTTTCGATCAGTACATCGATCTCTTCCGGAGTGAGATGAATCTTCTCCAAATGTTTACTGATCTTTCTGGTTTGCGAGTTTGAAATTTCCTCGATCATTTTTTTGCTTCTTTCGCTTAAGCAAATCCAGATAATGCGGCGATCTTTTTTGTCCCGTTTCCGTAAAATCATCCCCATCTGTTCCAAACGGTCCAGCATTCCACTCAGCGAACTGGCAGATATTTCTAATTTTTCTATAATTTCAGCCGATGTGCGGGGTTCTTTTATCTTTAACTGATGAATCACCCGCGCATGGGAGAAGGTCAAGTGATAACCTTTTAATTCTTCCAACAGCAAAAGGTGATAGATGGCCACGACCCTGTTAAAAACGTAAAGCAAGTCTCTTATTTGCCTATCTGAATACAATTGCTTCACCTCAATAATATTTCGATTATCGAATGATTAATATACTAAAATAAATTAGGTGATAAGTCAATAACTTTTACCAAATTTTTTCCGAAAAAACCTATTTAACGAGAAAACAAAATATGCAAAAATATTTTGCGGGAAATTTTCCTGTAACTCCATAAAAATTTTTCTTACTTTTAAGCATTAAAATAATAAACGAACAAATAAAAAAATATGATATAATATGGAATCAGGGTGCAATAACAAGAGCTGCAAAAAAATAAATTGCCTTTTTCAACAACCTGATCCCCTTTTCGGTTAAAAAATTTGTCCCAAAGGGGGTTGAAACATATGGAGTTGCAAGCTTCTCTTGAAAATAAAAGCCAAACTGTTACAAAACCGAAAAAGTTGACTTGGTTAAGAATTTTAAAAAGATCTGTCTTTATCATGACAGGTGCTTTTTTAGTTGCCGTTGGTCTGGAAATTTTCCTCGTTCCCAATCAGGTTATTGATGGTGGCATTGTTGGTATTTCTATCATCACCTCTCATTTAACCCACTTGAATCTTGGCTTGCTGTTATTTGTTCTAAATCTCCCGTTTCTCTTTCTCGGGTATAAACAAATCGGCAAAACCTTTGCTTTTTCGACTTTATTTGGCATCATCGTCTTATCGGTCGGTACGAACCTGTTGCACTCTGTTCCCGGTCTGACTCACGACCCGCTTCTGGCCTCTGTTTTTGGCGGCATTATTCTGGGAGTTGGCGTCGGTTTGGTGATCCGTTACGGCGGTTCGCTGGATGGAACAGAAATTTTATCCATTCTGATCAATAAAAGACTTCCTTTTTCCGTTGGCCAGCTTGTGATGTTTTTCAATCTGTTTATTCTGAGCAGTGCAGGATTTGTGTTTGGCTGGGACCGGGCCATGTATTCACTTATGACCTATTTCATTGCTTTTAAAGTAATTGATATTACGATTGAAGGTTTTGATGAGACAAAATCTGTCTGGATTATCAGTGATAAAACCGAAGAATTGGGAAATACGATTCTTTATCGTTTAGGCCGCGGAGTCACTTACTTGTCCGGTGAAGGAGCCTATACCGGCGACTCGAAAAAAGTAATCTTTTGTGTTGTCACAAGATTGGAAGAAGCGAAATTAAAATCCATTGTAGAAGAGGTTGACCCGAATGCCTTCCTGGCTATCGGAAATATCCATGATGTTCAAGGCGGTCAGTTTAAAAAGAGAGATATTCACTAACTTGCCTGAAACCAAAATAACCGGAGGAGATCAGGTTTCTGAAAAAGGCCCCGCAAAGAAGACGTGTCACAGGACACGTCTTCTTTTATAGGTTTTGAATAATTTTAAGAAAGAACAGGGATTTTTATATAATGGTACATAGGTGATTTTATGAAAACAATCGAGTATTATTTGTTGCTTCGGCTTTACTTCCATGAAGTGAACAGCTATCAATCATTTTATGTCAGTATAAGCGAACTGGCCCTGGTGTTGTGTTGTTCTTCGCGCAATGTAAAACGGTTATTGAAAAAAATGGTTGAGGAAAAACTGATTTACTGGAAACCGGGCGGGGGACGGGGCAAACGCTCCAAGCTTCAATTCAGGCGTTCCCTTGCTGATCTGCTGCCTCCGCTTGTGCAATCCCTGGTACATCAGGGTAAATATAAAGAGGCGGTTCGCTGGACGAAAAGAGAAGGAATTCCCGCAAGTGTTCGGGAACAATGCTATAACTATGTGCTGAGCCAGTTAAGTTTTCCCAGACTGCCGCTACACGAATTAAACCGGCTTGAGCAACATTCATCCGCCCCCATGGTTCCAACAATTGTTTCAACCTCAACGGGCCGTTGGTTCTTCGTGGACAGAAAGCATCAGTTATGATTGTCTAATAGCGGTGCAATACGGTCAATCCGGTTGATCCAGATCCATCCGTTGTAATTATCTGGCAAACGTTTCAAATCTTCGGGACTGTCAAACCCATCCGAAAAACCGCCGCTGCCCTTGACAAGAATTACCCGTGTACCGGCCTGATCCATTCGGTTCAGGAACCGGTTGGGCCAACCCCAAAGCCAGGGAGCAATTCGGTCAGGAAGATGGAGCTGTGTATTTTTGCAGGCAGATGGCACATAGCCTGTCCAGCCAACAGCAATATAAGGCAACAGGCATTGTTTCATCGATTCACGGGACATGGTGCGGAGATCCGGAATCCGCTCTTTCAATGCTTTTACCGGCTGATCGCCACCATACACGGATAATCGCTGCAACCGGTCCCGGGGCAATTTTTCCAGTTGCCCGGCCAGCATAACTCCTTCTTTTGGATCATCACTTTTTACATGAATGAGCAATTCACGGTCGGGGAAAGCCTGAAGCACCTCATCCAGTAATGGCATCAAACCGGTACCCTTACCGCGAAAAGGATAGGTTTTCCCTCCATCTGCCGTATAACCGTAACCAACATCCAGTTTTTTCAGGTCAGCCATGGTATAGTCACGAATTTTCCCCCGGGCTTCGGTACGGCATTCCAGCATGTGATCGTGAAACACGGCAAACCGGTTATCTTTTGTCAATTGGACATCCAACTCCACCAGATCCGCTCCCGCTTCAAAAGCGGCACGCATTGAAGGAATGGTATTTTCCAGATAAGGATGTTCCGGTTTATGTATTCGTTCCGCGGTACAGGTATCCCAATCAACGCCCTCGAGATCAAAGGTCTGGGCTAGCCCGCGGTGGGCCAGCAGATATGGATCTCCTGTTTTCGGTTTTGCCAGCAGTGAACTGTTGTTAACATAAACGAACACCAGAATCACCAGGGGAATCCAGACCCGTTTGCGCCTGATTGTCTTTCCCATAAGCCTTTGTATTTTTTTAAGACCGGTCATGTTGACTTCCTCCCCAAACAAAATATTATCCAAGTAAATCTTATTAATAAATGGAAATAAAAAAAGGCTATTTTTCAGGCCGGTTTGTCCCCGTTTTCATTTCTTTTTCCATGATGTAAAACCAATGGGAAACCGATTGCAAATTACTTGTGAAATGAGGAGATAGTCAGATCTGATAAATAATAAATACATATATATAAATACCATCTTGTATAGATAAACGGGGAACCGCCACAAACGTTCCCCGATATTCAAGTATACCCCGGATCACCTTTATTTCCTGAATGACAAACCGGACCAAATACTTCTTTTCTTCAGGACAATAACCGGTACAACCTGTTGCTCCCCTTTCCTTGCCATAACCGGTTTAACCATCATCTGGCCAACCGGTTCATATCGAGAAAATGGTACAATCCACACCACCGGATCTCGCCGTGTACCGGGACTCCGGCAAAACCATTTGCCCGGCATCCTCTTCCTCAAATCCGGTTTCCCCTGAACTTGTTCATTTATTTACAACCAAAGGACGAACCGCCCGACCAAGAACTTGCCAAGAAAAAACGACCCTTTCCTTCCCCAAATCAGGTATTTTATCCGGGGCTTTCAAGGATCGTTCTCATGCATTTCACTTGTTATGTTTTTTTCTGTCCATTCACATTTAATTATTTCCAATTTTCCCCGCCTGAAGTTCTTCCCTGATTTTCGGCATCAGTTTTTCATGATTTAACAGATTCATTGTAATGATCATCAGGATAACAATAATTAGCGGGAAATAGATAAACATGGATTTGATGGCAAATATGGCACTGCCGGGCTGGACCGCTGCGTTGGCAATATAGCTTCCCAATTGTAAAGACCAACCGACCAGGGCGGTAGTCAAACCTTGCCCGATCTTCATGCCCGCACTGGTCAGGCTGAATACAGCCCCCTGCACCGGCACTCCCGATTTCCAGTAGATAATGTCACCCACATCAGCCACAATCGCGCTGAGACCGGCTTGCAGCGGAACCAGGCCAATCGCATTGATCACAATTCCGAAGATGATCCCGACCAGATTTTCGGAAAAAAATATCATTACAATTGAGCCAAACACTGATATCATCAATCCGGTGTTAACACTTTTTTTCATTCCAAACCGGCCTACGATATAAGGGGCAAAGAACAAACCGGCAAGCAGCGGAATCAGTCCTGCCATGCTCAGGATTCCCATTACATTGGGATTGTCAAAAATATATGATGCGTAATAAATCCTGATTCCTGTTTCAGTTTGCCGCAAATACCACAACATATACAAAACCAGTGTCAGGATAAAGTACCTGTTGGTAAACAACACTTTCATCGTTGGTAAAAATGAAGTTTGCCGGCCTTTTTTCTTTTTGGCGACGTTTCTCTCTTTTACAAACCGACCGGTAATCATAAGTGGCACGGCACACAGTACAGCGTAGATCGCGGCCGTATATGTCCAGCCCTGTTGCCCGCCGCCAAACGCATCTACAAATATGGTCGTAAAAGTGGTAATAAACAGTACCGCGGCATTGGCAAAGATAAAACGGATGCTTCCCAGGGAAACCCGGTCTTTTTCGTCATTGGTCATAAAGGAAGTAAGCGACGAATAAGCCACATTGTTGGCAGTATAAAAAACAGCCGAAATCAGCAGGTAAATGACAAAAACATAAGTGATTTTTCCTGTTTGCCCCATCGAGCCTGGCACATTGAAAAGCATGAACATTAAAACCCCCAGGATCGGTGCGGTCCAAAAAACCCATGGTTTGGCCTTGCCCATTTTTGTAGTGGTATTGTCAATGATCGTCCCCATAAAAACATCGGTAAAACCGTCAAAGACGCGGGCAACCAGAACAATCGTCCCAACGATCCCCGCTGCAATTCCCACCGTGTCCGTCAAATAAATAGCGATAAACGAAACAATAAACGTCCAGCTGAAATTGGCCCCAAAATCCCCAAAACCAAATGTCAGCTTTTCAATCATTTTCAGTTTCTGTGTTTTTCCGTTTGCCGTTTCCTGTATGGTTTGGCTATACATATTAATCCCCGCCCATATATGAGATTTCGCCCATTGACCTTTGGAAATCAACAATTAACCGCTTTCAATCAATTATCCACAATGAAACAGGCACTCATGGGGAAAACCCCAAATTACAAGGTAATACGGCCTTTGATCAAATCCTTCAAATCACTGCTGTTTCCAATATAAACCTCATAATCCATATGCTCCAATTCCCATTCCCCGGTTTCAGGATTAAACCACTTCAACTTTTCAATCGGACACAGAATCTCCACTTCTTTCCTCTCACCTGGCTGAAGGGTGATCCGTTCAAACCCGCGCAAAACCTTTACCGGGCGATCCACTTTGGAATTCGGGAAACCAACATACATTTGAATCACTTCATCCCCGGTGCGATCTCCCGTGTTCTCCACCACGCAACGGGCTGTGATGTTTTCTCCTGTTACAGAAAAACGGGCGTCTCCGATGGTAAACGTCGTATAAGACAAGCCAAATCCATATGGCAATGAAGGCTGGATGCCTTCTTTTTCCAATTTGGCATAGCCATGATAATATTCATAAGTGATTTCATCAGCTTTCCAGTCGGTTGCCGGCAGATGGCTTTCTTTCCTTGGAACAACAAATGGCAGTTTGCCGCCGGGATTGTTCTCCCCAAACAGTGTTTTTGCAATTGCTGTGCCGCCTTCCATGCCCGGATAGTAAGCCATCAGGATCGCTGGCACTTTATCTTTCCAATCCTCGATCATAATCATATTTCCGCCGATTAATACGACAACCGATTTTTTATTGACCGGTCCCGCCATCCGAATCAATTCAATTTCATCCTCATGGAGCCCGAGTGAACGGGTTCTGTCTCCGCCAACGGCATCAAAACCGGCACCAATGGCAGAAACGCCGCTGTCATCCTGGTTGTTGTTGATAAACTCCCCTTCATCATCGTGATCATAACCAACCACAAATACTACCGCATCCACAGAGGCTGCCAATTCCCGGGTTCGTTTTAGATCCCGCCCGTCATCAAAGATCACTTCCGCATCTGGCAGGACCTTCTTAATTCCTTGCAAGGGAGTCACGACATATTCCGGATATACCCTGCTTGAGCCATGATCCCCGATATTTTCCTGATCGCCCAGTCTGCCGATAACGGCGATCCGTTTGGTATCTGCCCTGGAAAGCGGCAAGGTTTGATGGTCATTTTTCAGGAGGGTCATCGATTTTTCCGCTGCTTCCAGCGCCAGTGAAATATGTTCTTTCGACCCGATCAGTTCCTCGCCATACTTTTTGTCATCCGCTTCGGTAAACGCCAGCAATGTCCGGACAATCCGCACCGCAGCCTGATTGATCCTGTCTTCACTGACCAGTCCTTTTTTTACTGCTTCGACCAATTTGTCCCCAAAATATTTGGTATCGTTCATCTCAATATCCAATCCGCCATTGGCTGCTTCAACGGTATCTCTGACTCCCCACAAAAAATCGCTGATCACAAAGCCATCAAAATCCCATTCCTCTTTCAGCACCTGATTTAACAAATAGTCATTATGCCCGCAATAAGTGCCCTGGTACTTGTTATAGGCACTCATCACACAAGCCGCTCCGGCATCAATCGCATCCTTGAAGTGGACCAGATAAACTTCCCTTTCTGTCCGTTTATCCGCTTTGACATTGACGGTAAACCGGGCATTCTCCATACTGTTAAATGCAAAATGTTTGACGCAGGCAATTACATTTTCACTTTGCACCCCTTTAACCAGCGCTGACCCCATCGCCCCCAGATGAAATGAATCTTCTCCATAAACTTCCTGGCTTCTTCCCCAACCGGGATTGCGTGGAAGATTGATGCAGACACCGCCAAACAGGTTTCCTCCATTGGCCCTGATCTCTTTTCCAATCGCCCGTCCGATCCGTTCCTCAAGCTCTTTATCAAACGTCGCTCCCCTGCCCATCGAAACCGGGAAACAGGTGCTGTTTTTGCCGGATACAACCCCGCGCGGGCCATCGACAAATCTCATTGCCGGGACTCCGAGGCGCTGATTGCCGCCGGCTTCATAAGGCACCTCATTATAATGAAGACCCTTTTTGTCGTCTTCAATCATGTCTTCAACCGTCATATTGCCGCTCATTAAATAGACTTTTTCTTCCAATGTCATCCGGTCAACAATTTCTTTGGCTCTGGATGTATAGGCCAACCGGTATGACTTGTCAACTTTCATTGTCTTTCCCTCCATATGCATAGAAACTCTGATCAAAGTGTCCGGTCAGGAAATGCCCCAACTGCAACGGAATGCACATACAGGTAAAAACCTTCGCCGAGTGTTTCATTAAATTTTTTTCAGACACTTCCCCCTTTGTAGACAATGATGAAAATGGCGGTTTAACAAATGACACGGAATGCTGATCATAAATCAGTTTGAAAAATCAGGGGTAATGATGAATTGTTGCGAAGAACTGAAGAAAAGTATCCTGGAATGAACAGCAGAGAAACTTATCCTGAAAGGTAATTGATAAACTGGACCATCCGAATGCTGGAACTATTTTACATATTATACCAGGTATTATTGTTACTTTGTTTGTTACTTAAACTAATATTAGCACCACAAGAAAGCGTTGTCAAACCAAAATACACAGTATTTTAACAGATTTTAAAGATTGATTTTAAACAAACAATTGATCATTACATAAACTTAGTATAAATATTAAACTATATTTCACTGATTGGTCAGAGGAAATAATATTATATAATGTTAATTTGACAAACACTGCTGTAAGGAGAAGAAATTCATGAAACGTTTGCGCACGGGTGATCAAAATCTTGTCAAACAAATCAACAAATCGATTGTTTTTAACACCATTAAAAAGAAAGGTCCCCTTTCCCGGGCACAGGTCTCCAAGAAAACGGGATTAAATAAAGCAACTGTATCAACGATGGTATCTGAACTGATCAACGAAGCATTCATCCATGAGATTGGTGCCGGTAAGTCCAGCGGCGGCAGGAAGCCGGTCATGCTCTATTTTAATCATCGTGCCGGCTATGCGGTTGGAATCGATGTCGGCGTAAATTATATTCTGGGTGTGCTGACCGATTTAAGCGGCAACGTGATTGAAAAAACAGCCAGCCCATTGAGAAACATTGACATAGATTATGTAGTCGGCCAAATTTTTTCCTGCATCGAAACATTGGTCAATAATGTACCCAACAGCCCCTATGGCATTGTCGGCGTTGGAATTGGCGTTCCAGGCCAGGTCGGGCAAGACGATCAAATTCTGTTTGCACCAAACCTGAAATGGAGAAATATCCACTTGAAACAGATGGTCGAAAAGAAATTTCTAATCCCGGCCAAAATCGGCAACGAAGCCAACGCCGGTGCCTATGGCGAACAATTGTATGGGGCGGGCAAAAACATTTCCAACCTGGTTTATGTTAGTATCGGAATCGGGATCGGTACCGGCATTTTCATTAACAACCGGCTTTACAAGGGGGCGACAGGCATCTCTGGAGAAATGGGGCACTTCACCATCGATTTTAACGGCAAAAAGTGCTCCTGCGGCAACCGCGGCTGCTGGGAATTGTACGCTTCCGAAAGCGCCCTGTTGCAAGAAGCTTCGCAGCAAAAACTGCTGAATGAAAACGATGAATCCAATTTGGACTTTCTGTTCAGGGAAGCACAAAAAGGAAACAGCCAGGTCCTGAAATTGCTGAATATACTTGGGGAAAACATCGGTTTCGGGCTGATCAATATCATGAATACCTTCAACCCTGAAACAATCATTATTGGCAACCGGATCGCCCGGTTCAAAAACTGGATCAAAAAACCCATTGAACGCATTCTGGAAGAGCGCCTGCCCGTTTATCACCAATCAAACACGGACATTCGCTTCTCGATGCTTGGGGATGATTCCACCGCCCTTGGCGCGGCCTCCTTTGCTATTTCCAGTTTCTTCCTGAACCGAAAAATCACCGACCGGCTTGAATCGATATCCTAGCAACCTCCCCGGGGAGTTTTCCCTACTTCCGGGGGAGTTCCTCAACCTTTCGAAAGTCCGGATTCCTCTTTCACACTTACTGAATAAGCTGATTCCCCTTATAATAATACTCCTGTGTGAAGCCTCTCCATTCTGTAATTCTTCGATTGGACAAGTCGAAAACGAAGCATATTTATAATTTTTATCTTATTATTATTTGGGTTCAGTATTTTTTGTAATGGAGTATACGCTAGACGAAAATAGTTTTTGGGATTGGACTATTATCAAGATTTCAAACGCCTGGGAATGGAGCAAAGAAACAGCATCGAGTTTTTGGAATAGATTTGTGGAAATCCTGTCAAAGATCGAATAAAGGAAGACAATTGATGATCACCGATGTAAAACCTATAGAAAATCGATTGCAAATTACTTGTGAAATGTCCCAACTTCAGAAGAGTGATGCCTCCGGTATTTTTCTACCCAAGGTCTTCCTCTTTCCCCGCTTCAACATTCCCACAGACTGCCTGGTTCACAATTCTTATCAGTTCCTTGCTGTACGTTTCCAGGTCCACCTTTTTCATGAGGGATGAGTTTAGCATATATTCTCCAATCGCGCCCTGGATCATATTGGCCATCACCTCTGTATGAAATGCTCCAAATACCCCCTGTTTCTGGCCCTCAGCAAGGATTTCCCGAAGCTCGTGCAAAATAGGATCATCATCCTCATCGTTCAACTGGTAATATGGAATGTTGTCCGGTGTTCTGGCATTAAAAATAATTTCGATCAACGCGACATTATTAGCATGATGAGTTCCCTGATAAGCCAGGCTGGCCTCGATGAATGCATGCAACTTCGCCCGCGGCGTCCTTTCCCGCCTTACTCTTTCCAGGATATACGAGGCCGATTGTTGCAACAGTTTCATCAGCACATGATTCATCAAATCCTCTTTATCCTTGAAGTGGTAAGAGATGAGCGCCGTGCTGATGCCAGCTCTTTTGGCAATCTGGGCCAGACTTGCCTTCACATATCCAATCTCTTCCAGGGTTTTAATGGCTGCCTCAATCATCTGCTCACGTCTTGCCTCGGCAATAAATGAAGTTTTTCCTGTCTCCTTTTTCATGGAATCACCTCAATCACCTTTTTTGTTTTTCTTGCTCAGTGAATGAAGAATGGACAATGTCAGTACAACCAACAGAACGACGATCACCCTGTGCGGCCGTTCCAGAATCCGCTCAAAAACAGGCCAGGCATCCCCCGCGAAAATGCGATGGACAACCCGGATAACCAGAATAACCAGATTGCTCAAGAGGATGAATAACATAACCGATATTCCGCCCATAAACACAGACGTCGCAGAACGTTTGCCCGCCAAAGACAGAATAGCTGCCAACAAACATAAAATCCCCACCAGCCCGATCAAAGCCGGTCGAATCCAGACATACCAGTAGTCGTATCCGGAAACTGCTGAATTGACGATATCGCTGTATTTAAACCAAATATAACAAAAAGCGACGACACTCAAAACAAAGCTCCAAAAACGCAGCCATCCAGGCGACAGATTATTTAATTCGTTATTGCGGTGATGCTCCATTTCTTTTCCTCCCAAGTGAACTATTTGATCGTTTAATTTTTTAATTGATCATTCAATCAATTTTTATCATAAGAAATGGAAGTGGTCAATAAATTCTTTAATTCAGGAACATCTTGGCAGATTTTTCAAATTAGTGCTCTAGATGGCTTGTTTTTTATGCTCCTTGAATTTGAAAATAATTCATATTATTCAACTTGTTGACAAATTGTAAAAAGCCATTTTCAGGACTCCGTTCCGTTTCCTCCTTGTAAAGAGGCAGTCATGATGCTTAGCATTGATATCACTCTGCTTCTAAACATCGTCTTCCGATAGTTGTTTTTCTACAGTAGGAATAATTCAACTTATTATACTTATCTCTATATTGTGACTGGATATTTGACCATGTATAATAAAAAAATATGATTTTATTTTTTATGCTAACAATTAGCAATCTCCTGTTTTTGGAGATTCTGACTCTACAAACAAGATGATTTGATAGCTTTTTTATTAAAACTTAAGAGAGGTGAATCAAATACGGAGGACGAATAACCTGGAGTATTTCTCAAACACGCAGTAATATTACCAGCACCAAACAATCAAATAAATGAAGCATCCTTTGTTACTGCTCTTATTACAGTTTTCCGTAATAATCCGTATGCGCAAGATGAATCATCAGGTAAAAGCAATCATTCTCTTGCTGTTCGTTGCCATCACTGTCTTCGGTACCCTTGAAGTTTATGCCGATCCGGCGGGCGGCTCGTTTGATGTCCCGCAAATCAGTGAAGATTTTACGAATTTCATTGTGTACGACCGGGAAAAAGCCGTCCAATATGCGAAGAAATGGAGTGATCCAGATAATCAGGGAAAATTCCACCCGGATATCGTAAGGTTAGATAAATATGGTCGTGCCCTTGGAGGTGACTGTGCCAACTTTGTGTCACAAATGCTTCATGCGGGCGGACTCAAAATGAATGACGAATGGTACTTTGATAAAGAAAACAAAGATAATTTTTTTTACACGTTCCCCTTCTTTCGAAAGTTCTTTAGATATTTTTCCCCTGCCTGGGGGGTTGCAGATTCTCATTACCGCTATTTTTCTGATAAAAATAATGGTTATTCTGAAAAGACTTTTCAAGTAGCTTCAGTGGATGATTTGAAAGAATTGGAAAAAATGGGGGGAAATCAAACCAGGCGACCTCCTTTATTGGGACTACGCTGGTAATGGAGATATTGATCATGCTACAATGATCACAAATATTGACAAGAAAGGACATTTGGAATATTCAGGTCACACTGATGATCGATATAATTCCAGTCTCGCTGAGAATTTTAAACATGCACTAAGGCGAAATAAAAACAAAACAAGGTTACATATTGTGAAAATGAGAGATCAGATTGAAGTCAAATAAATCCCCTAAGATGCAGGAGGTTTCTTATGCGTTTTGTCAACAGGAGAGTTTTTATGATGATTATCCTCTCAATCATCTTATTAATTGGTGCCTTTACTGTCTTTTATCAGCTTTCTATAAGAAGCGATGTAATGGAAGTCGAATTAACAAACATTGAAGTTTATCCTTTAAAAGAATTTGCTGAAACTGAAGGCTCCCTTAATAATTATTCTTTGAGTGAAAAAGAGAAAGAAGAGATTATGAATAATCTCGACAATTACAAAATAGTTATCTATGACTTTGAAATCAGGAATAATTCCCGCCTTGTTTACAGTGTCCACCACCGGGTTCAGCCTCTTTTCTCGGAAGAAACGAAAAAAATTCTCGTGATAAGCGATAAACAATTGCTGTTTCCTCAAAATATTCCTCCTGGTGAGTCTTATGGAACTGGTTTGACTGCCATTCTTAAAACAGACAATCAGCTTTCCGACCAGGAAATCCTCGACATTGTAAGCAAGGATCGCATTACCATTATTGGTGACCGTGTCGGAATCTTTTCGGCAAAACCTGTTGGCGATGAATCCGTCACTGTCGGGCCGTTTCAAAAGGATCAATAAATAATAAATCGCTTTGCCCCGTTATGGGCTTAACCAGGGCATCGAATGCTCTTTTTTTCTTTCATCTAAAATTCACTAACCTTGACAGATATACAAGGAGCTTTCTATGCTACTTAAGTGTCTCTTTCATAGAAAGATTTTATTCATTGTGATCCTTTCTTTTACCATATTTGTCGGTGATTTTATCATTCTTTATCATTCATCAAAATACAAAGTCATGGAGGTTCAAATACTGGAGATTAAAGTTACCCCTTTAAAAAAATTTGTCAGCGATAAAGCCGATCTCAATAATTATACCTTGCTCGTTAATGATGTTGAGAAGGAAGAAATATTGAACAATATTGATAACTACAAAAAGGTTGTTTATATCTTTGAAATCAAAAATAATTCCTCCTGGTTGCCTTACAGTGTCGATCAGGCCCAACCGATTTTCTCGGAAGAAATGAAAAAAATACTTATTGAACAAAAATACTATCACTTGCTTCATCATGTAATTCTATCGCCTGGCGAATCTTATATCATTGGCACGAAGACTATCATCAAATCCGGAAAACTTTCCGATGAAGAAATCCTTGAAATTGCAAGCAAAGACCGGTTCACTAACATTTGGAACAGGCTCAATATTTTGTGAGGAAAACAGCTAAATATTGGAACCGATGAACTATACTTTCCCGGTAAACATTAATCTATAATCTCCGATCAGAATTAAAAATTCAAGTTCTATGAAAGTATTTTGATTTCACATGAATAATTTTATGACCTCAAAAAACTTGAATCGTTAGTTTGTTTGAATTTCAGCCGCTCTTCTATAACAGAGAAACAATGAACGGAGGAGGAATTTTGAAAAAGCAATAGAATTATATGATTATATCAATGAAAATTACTAAAATATAAAGCAGAAAAGGAGGAAAATCTGTGGGCAGTTTCATTCTAACCGAATACAAAGCTGCAATTCATGCAAGCCAAATCAAACTTCATATCTATCGTATGCCAATAAAAGATCGTGAAAATATTGATCGGGAATATGGAACTCATACATATCAATTGAGGCAGAAAAATCGGACAACGATAGCTTTTTACCGCTCATTGATCGGTTCATTTAAAAAGTTAACCGATGAACCGGACGGATATGAGCACTATGAATACCGCCCCATCAAACTTGACCAATCACCAGAAAGTCATCAGGAAAGAAAATTATTAGAAAGATTAATTTTACGTGGATTGGGAGATGCAAGCCGAAAAGAGTTTTTTACAAATGGGCAGTCTATTTTTGAAAAAAAACCATTTAAATATCTCTCTGAATGTAAAATCTATCGCGGAATTCATATAGACGTTACCGTCAAAGAACACGGAGATATCATGATTGGTTTTGAGTTAAAACACTCCATTCAATCCAATCAATCCATATCTGCTGCTTTAAGACAACAAGAACTTAACAAAGGCGATAAGGTATTCGATTATATAAACAATGCCCATTTTCAATTTGAAGGCATATCTGATAAAACAATTAGTGATCCTCTTCCTGATCTTAACAATAAAAGTATCCTCCAACATTACGAAACAAAACCAAGCATCTATAACTCATTATCTAAAAACCCGAATGCAAAAGCTGTACTTGTACGTTCAAAAAAGGGGAAAGTATATCACTATGCACCTCAGCTTTTGTTAAAAGAATGTCTGATGAAAGATGTTCCCCCAAAGGAGCATTCTTCTGTAAAGCTAGATCCCAGTGAAAAAATAAACCACTCTGTCAAATTGATGGAAAAAATTATCAAAGCCTTTAAACAACAGTATTTCCCTATTGGATTTGAACCTAAAAGTTTAAATATTGGAAAATCGGGATATCAGTGTCATTCTGTTCCTGACCCTCTGCTTCGTATTGGAAATGGGGCTACATGCAAACATCAAAATTTAAAAGTTTCCTTATCCAGGCATAAAATATTTGATTCAATTTCCTCACCTGTTCAATATCAATTATTATTGGACAGTAAATTTCATCAGGAATGGAAAAAAAGAATTGCAGAACAGTTCAAACATACTTTGGAGAAAAAGTCAAAGCAATGGGGAGTTGAATTGCAAAGTGCAGGTAACCCCCAATTTCTGCCCACCTCTAATCCTCGTTCACTTGAATTTCTTCTGAAAGATATTGAATTCGATTCAGCTGTAATCTATGCGGTCCTTCTTGATGAAAATAAACAAGAAGAAAGTGGAATCTATTCCGTATTCAAAAAAGAATTGGGTGGGAATCGTGGCATCCATACTCAAGTAATCCTGATCAATTCATTAAAAAATGAGCATACCATTCCACAAATTCTCTTGGGAATCTATACAAAGGCCGGATTGCAACCCTGGATATTACATAAACCATTACATGCTGATTGCTATGTAGGCTATGATGTCAGTCATGAAAATGGACGTCATGCTACTGGAATTGTCCAGGTCTTTGGAAAAGATGGCAGCCAAATCTGGTCTCAGCCGATCTCCTCCACAGAAGCAGGAGAAAAAGTCAGTAAAAGCACTATTCAATCTATGGTTATTCATGTTCTCCATTATTACCAAAGGAAAATGGGAAAAAAGCCCGAACATATTGTCTTTCATCGAGATGGTACAGGTTATGACGAAGAAATCGAATGGATCAAGGAAATTTTGTCCGACCAGGAAATAACTGGCAAATCGGTTTCTTTTGATTATGTTTCTATTGTGAAGGAATGCGGCCGAAGAATGGCTTACTTTGATGAAATTAAATATAAAATGAATAATATTCCTGGAACTGCCTATATAGATTCCAAAAATCAGAAAGCTTATCTTTGTTTGACAGATCCCATCCGGAAGATCGGCATGGCGAAGCCATTAAAAATTATAAAGCACACGGGAAAATTAACACTTGAACAAATTGCTGAAGATGTTTATCATTTATCATTCATGAATATTCATACAGACAGGAAAGTCCGTTTGCCAGTCACGACGAATTATGCAGATAAAAGCTCTACCTTTTTCAATAGAGGTTATTTATCAGCTCAAAAAGAAGGCATTGGATTTGTATAAAACAAAAAGGAGTTCCTGTATAAACAATAAATGAAGGAAATTTACTTGAAGGTACTTCTTCTCCATGGCAAGACTGCCAAGGCGGTCAAACTCAGTTTAAAGACTATGTCAAGAATTTCCGTCTTCCCAAACAGATCCCTGCGGTTCAACGGTGTGAACCCGACTCGGAGTTCAGCCCAGATGGACCTGGGGATCTGTGAATACACAGACCCTTGAGGATCCTGTGTGTCACGTTTCCCGGCCAATCTGTGTAGAGTCTCTCTATCGCTGGGCCATCTGCAGATTTCTCCTTCGTCGGATGTCTGGCTCATGCGTTTGGATATTTTGACGGGATTCCGGACATCCCAAATGAAAACAATGGCCGTGAGGCGACGGTATGGGAGCAAAACGGTCATGTGGAAATCCGGATCGGTCCGAAACTTGTTGTCCATCATGAAAAAGCGGAAAATTTCCCGTCCGGGGAATCTTTAAAACTATTGACAAACCTGAAAATCAATTTCCCGATATTATCTTTTCAAATTCAAATATTCATTTGATTATTTAATAATAATCGACTAAAATATAATCAAATAATTGTTTGCTTATTAAAGCGAGGTGCTCACCTTGAGCGATGATCGTTGTGAAATATATTGTTTTGATGAAACCAAGGTCAGGAATGCAAAATCTTTCCTGAAAACGGTAGATCCTGTTGATACAGCCCTGATTTTTAAAGCATTGGCTGATCCGACGCGATTGAAGATTGCCTACGCCCTGGTGCAGGAAAAGGAGCTTTGCGTTTGCGATGTTGCCAATATCATTGATTCTACGCCGGCAACAGCTTCCCATCATTTGCGATTGCTGCGGAATATGGGATTGGCCAAATACCGCAAAGAAGGGAAAATGGTTTTTTACTCACTTGATGATGATCATGTAAATCAGTTAATTTGTCTGGCGTTCGATCATAGTAAGGAGTTCATGGAAAATGGAACAGATTCGAGATAAAAATGTTTACCGTATCCAAGGTTTAACGTGTACCAACTGCGCAGCCCAGTTTGAAAGAAATGTCCGCAACCTGCCCGGCGTCAGGGAAGCAAAAGTAAACTTTGGCGCTTCCAAAATCACGGTATTTGGAGAGGCAAACATTGAACAACTGGAGAAAGCCGGCGCATTTGAAAGCCTGAAAATCGCGCCTCAGCATGTAGGCACCAGCGCCCGCAAGGTCCCGCTCTGGAAAAGAAAAAAAAATATGTTTGTTTTGTTATCGGCATTCCTTCTGATCACTGCCTGGTTGGTCAGCAATTCCTATGGAGAAGAGAATGCATGGGCTGTGCTCCTGTATAGTGCATCGATGGCGGTCGGGGGATACCGGTTGTTTATCCACGGTCTGAAAAACCTGCTTCGCTTGCAATTCCAGATGAACACGCTGATGATCATCGCCATTTTGGGCGCCGCAGCCATTGGCGAATGGAGGGAAGGGGCGACGGTCGTCATCCTGTTTGCCATCAGCGAAATGCTGGAAACCTTCTCCATGGACAAAGCACGTGAATCCATCCGCTCCCTGATGGAGATCGCACCAAAGCAGGCCTTGATTCGCCGGAATGGAGAAGAAAAATCAATTGCTGTAGGCGAGATTGAAACGGGCGATACGATGATTGTCAAACCCGGACAAAAGATTGCCATGGACGGAATCGTAACCAAAGGAACTTCGACAGTGAACCAGGCAGCAATCACCGGTGAATCGATCCCTGTATCCAAAACCATCGATGATGAGGTCTATGCCGGAACCCTCAATGGTGAGGGATTGCTGGAAGTGCAGGTAACCAGGCGCGCAGGGGACACAACCCTTGCCAAAATCATTCACCTGGTTGAAGAAGCCCAGGCGGAGAGGGCCCCGTCGCAAGCCTTTGTGGACCGCTTTGCCAGGATTTATACCCCTGCCATATTGATAACGGGATTGCTCCTGGCCATCATCCCACCCCTCATTTTCCAGGCGGACTGGTATGATTGGATTTACCGGGGACTGGCTGTTCTTGTTGTCGGGTGTCCTTGCGCCCTGGTCATTTCCACTCCGGTTTCCATCGTCACCGCAATTGGCAATGCCGCCCGCAACGGGGTATTGATCAAAGGTGGAATCCATCTTGAAGAAATGGGACAACTTAAAACAATCGCCTTTGATAAAACCGGAACTTTAACCAAAGGGGCACCCGTTGTTACCGACTTGATTTCGATGGGTTCACAAAAAGAGAAGGAGTTGCTCGCAATCGCGGCCGCTATGGAGAAAAACTCGCAACATCCGCTCGCATCAGCCCTCTTGCGTAAAGCGGAAGAAGCAAAAATCCATCTGACTGAATATCCGGTTGCGGATTTTGCTTCCCTGACAGGCAAAGGAGTGCAAGCCAGGGTAAATGGCTCACTCTACTATGCTGGCAGCCCCGCCCTGTTTGAAGAACGGCTTCCCGGAGGGATTCCCGACAGACTGCGTCAACAGATCAAAGACCGGCAACTGCAGGGAAAAACGGTCATCCTGCTGGGAACGGAATTGGAAATACTCGCCCTGATTGCCGTTACTGATGAAGTAAGGGAAAACAGTGCGGAAGTCATCGAAAAACTGCATGGGCTCGGAATCCAAAAAACGGTCATGCTTACCGGCGACAACAACTCCACAGCGCAGGCAATCGGCCAAATTTCTGGCATAACCGAAACCCGGGCCGAATTGCTGCCACAGGACAAACTGGAGGTAATCAAACAACTGCGCAAGGATGAGGGATCTGTCGCCATGGTTGGGGACGGTGTCAACGATGCGCCGGCCCTTGCAGCAGCCACTGTAGGAGTGGCCATGGGCGGAACCGGAACAGACACAGCCCTGGAAACGGCAGATATCGCACTAATGGGCGATGATCTTGGCAAACTTCCTTTCACCATAAAATTAAGCCGCAAAACGTTACAGATCATCAAGCAAAACATCACGTTTGCCCTGGCAATCAAGGCGATTGCCCTGCTCCTCATTATAACGGGCTGGCTTACGCTCTGGATGGCCGTCTTTGCAGATATGGGAGCCACGCTCATCGTCACTTTAAATGGTCTTCGCCTGCTCAACGTTCAGGATTAAGCGGAAAAACAGATACTTTTCTGATCTAAAAATACCACCATATAAGAATGATCATATGGTGGTATGATTTTTAAGATTCTCTTCTTCCAACCTTTTTCTTGCCTTCTTTTTTGAGTCTCCATTAGTAGTATCCGACTTTTGATAGCTCAGCAATATTCCATAACCAAGTGAGGGAGTATCGATCTTGAAGTGGATGGATAATAGAAAAGCGATCTTGTTTTTGAACTACCCCTTCCCGTTTGGACTGGGATACAGCTTTTTTTAAGTAAGCAACCTCTGCCTTTACATATTCTGGTTCTTCTTCCATACTGGAGAACTTCGTTTCAGAATACCCCGTTCTGCGAGACTTCTTATAAAGTCCGCCAGCCCGATGATCTGTTAAGGGTTTTCCTTCTTGATATTTTTTGACCAATTTTTAATCTGGGTATTCGAACGAACACCCAGATAATCTGCAACATGCTGATAACCAACTATTTTAGCAAACAGGCTCTTTTGGCACAGTCTACTTTGAGGGGATTATACCAGATCGCTCGGGTTTTAATCATTTCCTGGTCTGGAGGGGGATGATCATCGTAATCAGGAAATAAGCATTTCGTATTTTGTTACTAATATTGTTTTGATCCCGGAGTTGTATAATTGCTTTCTGATGAACCGCTTGCCGTTTCGTTTTCCCGGACTTGCCAAAGTTTTTCAGACAATGTTTCCAGTTCATCTTTTGGCTTAAGCACTTCTACATACCGTTTGGGAATGGAAGCAAATCCCCGGTAAAGCCCTGCAAGCCCCCCGGCAATTGCTCCGATGGTATCTGAATCTCCTCCCAAATTGGCTGCTTTTTGAACCGATTCTTCAAAAGAGGATGAGGTCCATAAAATATTTAATACCCAAATGAATGTATTGACCACATACCCGTTCGGCGAAACATCAGGATACTCCTTGATCGCGTCACAATATCTCGTCTCCTTGATTTCCTCTTCAATCGACGATTTCAAGGATTCACCTTTTAGCACCCGATATGCAATGCGATTGTAGATGAGGCAGGCTTCAGAAGCCAAATCATCGTAATGGGTCATTTTCGATTGGAGAACTGTAATTTCTTCTATCTTTTTCAAATCCCCATATGCCAGAGCAACAGGCAAACAGCGCATCAGGGAACCATTTCCCGCACTCCTGCCACTTAACACTTTATGTGCTTTTTCTGCCGCCTTAAACCAATCCCCTTCATAGCAATCGAAAGTTGTGCGAATAATATTTCCAATATCCCTGGGGTTGGTTTCAACCCACTTTTTGAATTCATTTCCGATTCTGCCCACAGGATCGGAAGGATTGGCAAGCAAACCTTTGGCAACCGCAATTGTCATCGCCGTATCATCAGTGGTTTCTCCAGGCTCTATTCCCAACCATCCTCCACCCGTCATTTCTGTTAAATAGCCATAGTTTGCATTGACTTCATCCTGACTCATAAATTCCGTGACGGCTCCAAGCGCATCGCCAACGGCGACACCAAATAACGCACCTTTGATCTGATTGAACATATTCATAACTCCCTGACATTGACATCGTGATGTATAAACCATATTTTCAATATCATATTAACGCAGACGATCAGATAAGAGAAGCGTTAGCGGTTACGGTAAGGATTTGAAGAACCATTTTAAGATTTACGGGATGGAATCGAAACAGCTTTGCATTAATTATAAGACAGTCACTGCAACATCAGTCCAATCATTCTTATTATCAAACAGAATGCGTGGGGTGGGTATTACACGACCCCTAAAAAAATCAGCCAAACCCAATCGGATATGAGTTGAGAAGAGGTATTCTCCCCTGTTTATATTTTGTCTAAATGGACTTCAGATATCTGTTAAAGTTAATGAGTTGCTTTATCAGCAGCACTTTTTCTCTTTTTCTCCAGTCCATTGGTGTAATTCAATATTTTTTCCATGGTTTTTGCCCGCCGCTTTTTCACATCGTAATAAGTAAAACGCATCACTTTCCATCCTTGACGATACATATAGGCATTACGCCGTCGGTCCTTGTCTTTGCGGTCTTTATGGTACTTATGTCCATCCAGTTCGATAACCAGCCTGTAATCAGGCAGGGCAAAGTCGGCCCAATAGGGGCCAATCGGGTATTGCGGGAATATTTTTCCTTTGTAGACACTCCGTATGTCGTAATATAACCACCGTTCCAAAATACTGTCTGTCATAAACATGTTCTTATCCAATACCGGAAAATGCCCCCATGCAACTTGTTCAATGATAAACTTGACAGCAAGATATGGCGATAATATCCACCGAATCGTCTGTTTGGCTTTCTTTTTTGATTCAATCGCTTTGCGTCTCACACGACGATAAGCCTTTTTGACGGACGACCACCACACACCTGCTTTACCAATCAAGCTTTCAAACCATTCCATAATAAAAATCCCTCCCTTATTCAGAATACTACAAAATAAAGAAAGGATTCTGCTTATCAAATTAAAATAGTTTTTTATAAAAAAACATGCTCCCTCATATCATTGTGTAAAGGAGCTTACTATTATCACATTGCTTTTTCTATTTTTTACCTACTTCTATAAATGTACAGCATTGCCTGTTGCGCTCAAGACCGCTTCTTGCAACGCTTCAGACAATGTGGGATGCGCCGCAATGAAACTTTCCATGGCATCGGCAGTCATCTCGGAATGCAACATCATAGTTCCTTGTCCAATCAGTTCTGTAGCAGACGGTCCGATAATTGACATACCGATGATTTCATTAAATTCCGGATGAACGATTACTTTTACCTTGCCGGTTTGCTCCTTGAGAATCAAAGCTTTTCCATTTGCCGAGAAAGGAAATTCCCCGATCCGAATATCACCATATTTCTCTCTGGCTTTTTTCTCAGTCAATCCCACGCACCCAATTTCCGGATGCGTGTAAATGCAACGTGGAACGGCTGGGGAGTTTATCACTTTTTGTCTGCCGCATGCGTTTGCGGCAGCGATTTTTCCTTCATGGAAAGCATAGTGAGCCAATTGGATTCCCCCGACTACGTCGCCGCATGCATAAACATGCGGTATACTTGTTTGCATGCGTTCATTGACTTGAATCCCCTGTTTGCTATAGAGCACTCCGATCCCATCCAGTCCTAATCGTTCCAGGCGCGGTTTTCGACCAATTGAAACCAATACGTAATCGGCAGTCATCTTCATGCTTTTCCCATTCTTTAGCAATGTAGCCGATTTTTCATTGCAATCCAATTTTTGCACACTTGTCGATGTATGAATCACAACTCCGTCTTTTTCCAGTTGCTTTTGCAAAATAGCCGCTATATCTATATCTTCGCCGGGGATAATCTGATCTGTCATTTCTACGATGGTTACTCTGCTGCCCATCCGGCTGTAAATACTGGCGAATTCACAACCAATAATGCTGCTGCCCACAATCAGCAGTGATGCGGGAACTTTCGGCAGGGCAATCGCGTGCCGGTTATGGATCACCCACTCTCCATCAAACGGTGCAAAAGGCAATGCGATTGGTTCCGATCCTGTCGCAATAATAAACTGATCAGCTGTCATTCTCTCTGTCCCATCGGCTGTCTGAACCTGGATCAGGCGATCAGTCAAAAAAGCAGCTCTTCCTTTAACTACACGTACCTGATTCTTCTTCACCAGATATCCAATGCCGCGCACCAGTTTTTTGACCACTTCATCTTTATACTGCTGAACTCGTTTCCAGTTCAGGTGTACCTGGTCAAGCGGCAAATTGATTCCAAACCGATTCACATGTTTCACCCTGTCATACATTTCTGCACTTTCCAAACAACGACTTGGTCGGAATGCAACCTTCATTTAAACAAGTTCCACCCAGCTCCGCCTCTTCGATCAATACTACTTGTCTGCCAAGACGCGCGGCCATGATTGCTGCAACATAACCTGCCGGTCCGCCTCCAATAATGGCTACTGTACTCAATATCCCACCTCCCTCTCCGCTTATAACAACATGCTATGGGGATGTTCAAGAATATTTTTGACAGTTTGAAGAAATTGTGCGGCGGGGGCTCCATCGAGCACACGATGGTCAAACGTCAAGCTTAACGGCAATAAACTTCGTCGTTCCAATGTATCGCCTATATAAACAGGTTTGTCTTTGATCATACCAATCCCCAGAATACCCGCTTCCGGAGGATTCAACACGGGGGTAAACTGTTCCACACCATACGCTCCCAGGTTTGTGATGGTAAATGTTGAACCTTTCATTTCTTCAACGGCCAGTTTACCTGTTCGGGCCTTACTGCCCAACGATTTGATTGTTTTTGACAATTCCACCAGCGAATAACGGTCGGCGTTGCGGACAACGGGTACCACCAATCCTTTTTCCAAGGCGACGGCAACACCCAAATGAACATGGGAATAGGTATATATACAGTCATCCATATAAGTGCTGTTCATCCGTTTATGCTTAAGTAGAGACAGTACAACTGCACGGGCAATGAAATCGGTTACAGTCAGTCTGGTTTCATAACGTTCCAGGACATCGGACAAAATCTGTTTCCGAAGGGCCTGCAGGTCACTGACATCGACGCTCATGTTTATCGTCAGCTGTGCGCTCTGTTGCATACTTTCAACCATTCTTGCAGCAATCACTTTACGCATACCGCTGACAGGAATACGCTTCTCACCAGATTCTTCCTTTTCCTGCTCACCGGATAAACCAGGCTGTTCCTGATCATGGGCTGGCGCAATATTTGCACGGACAGCGATTGCTTTTTCCACATCCTTTTTCGTAATTCTTCCTTGCGGGCCAGTACCGGCAACCGATTCCGGATCCAGTCCGGCTTCTTCCGCCATTTTGCGGGCAACTGGCGAGATTCTCACTTTTCTTTTTTGTACCGGGCGATTCAGGGCAGGTTCACCAGCGGATTCTGAACTGGAGACCGCCTGCCTGTTTTCATTCGGGGAGGAAACCCCAGGCTTCACTGCACTTTCTGTTTTTTCCCCTTCCGCACCAATATAACCGATCACCCCGCCAACCGGAACCACGTCCCCATTTTTCGCCGTAATATCTATAACTACCCCGTCTTCAGGAGCTTCTATATCCATTTCAATTTTATCGGAACTGATCACAACGACGGTGTCCCCTTTTTTAACGAACTCGCCGATGTTTTTTTTCCATTCAACAACTGTTCCTTCTTTCATTCCCATTCCCAGTTTCGGCATAATTACCTCAGTAGCCATAACTGTTCCACTCCTTTACAAACAGGAGGCGCAACTGCACCATCTCCTTTTATTTTTGAAATCGCTTGCTAAATCGCAGAGATTGATTCATCACCGAGAAGTTCAGAAACAGCTTGGATCACTTTTTTCGGAGAGGGCAGATAGAGATCCTCCAAATTGGCCGCAAACGGAACCGGAGTGTGCGGCGCTGTTATTCTCTTAATGGGTACATCCAGAGAGTAAAATCCTTGATCTGCCACCATCGCTGCAATATCGGTTGCCATACTGCAACGGGGATTTGCTTCATCAATGACTATGAGACGATTGGTTTTGGCAACGGAAGCAAGAATCGTTTCTTCATCCAGCGGTGACAATGTGCGCGGATCGACCACTTCCGTCTGAATCCCCATTTCTGCGAGCTGTTCTGCCGCCTCCAGAGCTGTGTGAACCTGTTTCCCGATGGCTACAATGGTGAGGTCCCTTCCCTGGCGTTTCACATCCGCTTTCCCGAACGGGATTTTGTAATAATCTTCCGGCACCTCCCCGGATATGGTGTACAATGTCTTGTCTTCGAAGAAAATGACCGGATCATTATCTTCAATCGAAGTCAGCAGCAATCCTTTGGCATCAGCAGGAGTTGAGGGAACAACGACTTTAATGCCCGGAATATGGGTAAAAATGGCATACAAACTCTGGGAATGCTGGGCGGCTGCACGATGTCCCGCTCCGTGCATGGTTCGGATTGTCAGGGGCACTTGTGCTTTGCCGCCAAACATATAACGCAACTTGGCCCCCTGATTCAGAATCTGATCCAAACACGTACCCAGAAAGTCGTTAAACATCAATTCGGCAATCGGCCTCAGTCCCGTTGAAGCCGCTCCTACTGCCGCCCCGATAAAACCCGCTTCACTGATTGGCGTATCCAATACACGGTCGCGGCCAAATTCCTGCACCAGTCCTTTGGTTACCCCCATCACACCGCCCCATGCTTCATCATTCGCCAAATGATCTATTTCCGCTCCACCAGCTACGTCTTCCCCCAGAAGAATCACATTTTCATCCTGGCGCATGGCCAATCTGATCGCTTCGTTAATGGCACCTGAAAAACTGATTTCTCTGGTCATTTTTCACACCTCACCGGTTAATTTGGAAAATTTTTTAATAAGAGACGTAAACATCGGCCAACAGTTCTTCTTCAGACGGTAACGGGCTTTCTTCCGCAAACCGGACTGCTTCCGAAATGGCATTTTCCACGCTGCTATCGATGGCCGAGAGTTTTTCTTCCGTCAAGAGACCATTTTTCAGCAAATAATTGCGAAACAGAGTGATGGAGTCCTTTTCATCGCGATGATACCGCGACTCCTCATCTGTTTTGTATTTCTGCTGATCTCCTTCAAAATGGCCATAATTGCGATAGGTTTTGCACTCGATCAGAGTTGGCCCTTCACCCTTTCTTGCCCTGTCCACAGCATCTTTGGCCGCTTTATAAACAGCGACAACATCTTTCCCGTCAACGATGGCGCCAGGAATGTTATAGGCAGCCGCCCTTTGCGCAATATCGGTGCAACTGGAAGCATAGGAAAACGGGGTTGCTTCGGCATAATTATTATTTTCCGCTACAAAAATGACCGGCAATTTCCAAATGGCCGCCAGATTCATCCCTTCATGAAACGTCCCCTGATTATTGGCTCCGTCTCCGAAAAAACAAACCGATACATTGCCGGTCTGTTTTAATTTGGCTGTCAGCGCAGCACCAACGGCCAGCGGAAAACCTCCGCCGACAATCCCGTTTGCACCGAGCATTCCTTTCGCCAGATCAGCAATATGCATCGAACCGCCTTTCCCTTTGCATAAACCGGCTGCCTTTCCGTAAATTTCAGCCATCATGCCTTTCAAGTCACACTCTTTCGCAATGCAATGGCCATGTCCGCGATGTGTACTGACAATGCTATCCTTTTCGCTGAGATAGGCGCAGACACCAACTGCGATTGCCTCCTCACCGGCATATAAATGAACAAACCCGGGCAATTTGCCTTTCATAAACAATTCGTGTACACGATCTTCAAATTTCCTGATCTCCACCATTTTTTGATACATCCACACCGCTTTTTCACGGGAAAACAACAGATCTTTCTGATCAACCGATTTCATCATGGATTCCCCCTGACTTTCATTAAACTTTGAAAATTTTTCGTTTCATCCGGGCTGTTTGCCAATGAACATTTCAGAAAACCCCCGGTAGCATCAAGGTGGCACCGAATCATATACATGCATTGATTGCCGGAGCTTTCAAGCTCCTTTACTTACTTTTATTGCAAATCCAATGCCAGACGGTTTCTTTCATTTCCCGTGATTTTATTGGATTTTGCGATGCGAGACCCGTTGCACATTGAGACAAAATGAAACATCTGTCCCATTTTGTCTTGTTTTGTTTAAACAAAAAAACCACGTCAAATCAAAGTGACATGGTTTATAACCCGTACTTTTTGAGCCTGCGGTAGAATGTACTGCGCGGAACGTTTAACATTCTGGCCGCCTCAGAAACATTTCCGCCTGTTTTTTTCAAAGCCTCAAGGATTTCCTGCTTCTGTATTTCTTCACGGACGGTAAGTAATTTTTCTTTTTTTGCCTCCCTTGAATCATTTAACAACTGCTGGTGAATCATCTGCTCAATAAGGAAAGGGTCGGGCGAGTTTCCTTCAGAAAGGATACAAATTCTTTCCAGAACATTGAAAAGTTCGCGAATATTTCCTGGCCATTCATAGTTTACCATTTTTTTCATCATCGACTCCGGTATTTCCACATCCCAGCCGTTTTCCCGGCAATAATAACGGACCAGGCCGGGAATGTCCTCTTTCCGTTCACGCAAGGCCGGGACATAGATTGGAAAAACATAGAGGCGGTAAAAAAGGTCTTTGCGAAAAGCCCCTTCCCGTACCATTTGACGGAGATCGCGATTTGTTGCCGTAATCACGCGGAGATTCAGGGGAATTTCTCTCTTGCTGCCAATCGGTGTAATTTTTTTCTCCTGCAGGACACGTAACAGCGCAACCTGCATTGCCGGGGAAATCTCACCGATTTCATCGAGAAAAATAGTTCCGTGGTTCGCCTGTTCAAATTTACCCTGGTAACCCTGGCTTCGCGCCCCGGTAAACGCCCCTTTTGCATAACCAAACAATTCACTTTCCATCAAATCACATGGAATCGCTCCGCAGTTGACTGCAACAAAGGGACCATTTTTACAGTCGCTGTTTTGATGGATTGCACGGGCGATCAACTCTTTTCCTGTACCACTCTCCCCATAAATAAAAACATTTGCTTTCGTCCCGGCAACCCGGATGACGTTTTGCAAGGTTTGCCCAAATGCTTCGCTTGTTCCCATTTCTCCAGGGAAAGAGAAAGAAACAAATGGTTTTTTTGCATTCTCTGTACCCGACGTCTGTCTTGCATGTTTCAGATCAACGTAAAAGCCGAGTTTTCCACCATGGCGGTCAGAGTATATTGGGGTACATTGCCTTTCCGAAAATCCGTATTCTTTCAATTCCCGCAAGTGCATCCCCTCCCATTGCCCGATCCTGGATTGTACACAACAGCTGGCGAAAAGGATCTGTTTCCTGTTGTTACATATCACCGCAGGAATCCTTGCCTCTGCCAGATTGAATGATTTCTGGAGCAATTCCCGGTTGTCATTATGTTTGCGAAGTTTCCATTCATTTTCAATCGCATATGAGCCCGATACCACTGTCGCAAACGTAAACGGCTGATGATGCTGTACCGGACTTGAAATATTGATCACTCCCAACAGATCCCCTTCATCATCACGAATGGGAGCAGCGGAACAGGTCCATGGCTGGGAAGCCAAAGCATAATGCTCAGACCCGGTCACCACGACCGGTTCTCTCGTTACAAGCGAGGTTCCGATTGCATTTGTCCCCACTTCCTCTTCCGTCCATTTCACCCCTTCAACAAAATTGATTTTCCGGGCGAGGCGTTTTATATCTTTGTCCCCCTTTGCAGTCAGAACATATCCTTGCGGATCAATTAATAAAATAATGGAATGAGTGCCTTTGATATAATTAAATATTTTCTCTATATAAGGAACAGCAACATCAAGAAGTAAAGCGTTTTCATCTTTCAGGCGGCAAAACGATTCGCCGGACAGAACCTGTTTTCCCTCTCCCAGGTACGGATTAACCCCCTTCTTCATGCAGCGCAGCCATGATTCTGAGATCGTTTTTTTTAACCGTGAATCATCAAGTACACCTTCTTGGACAAACTGCTTCCATACCCCTTTTGAAAGAGTACCAAACACTTAGATCTGCCCCTTTCCCCTGTTTTCGCAATTATATGAATTCAATCGGATCGGAACACGGTTACCGCCAAGCAACATAATCATTTTTGCTGATACCCTTTTATTTTTACTTTTCAACAGATTGCTTTGGTTTCCTTCACTTATCTATCCTATTATTATTACATCACAAAAATTTCAAGTATGTCATGAAGAAATATCCGATTTCCCGCAAAAATTTTGATGGACTTTTGACAAATCCACGCAAGTCCGGGAAAGAAATTTGTAAAGTACACTGTTTTAACAAGAATCTTTCAGCAGGTTTTCAAGATTGACATTTTTTCGACATCTGATTTTTGAAGGATATACGAAAGATATATTTAAATAATTAAATAATTGAATTTGAATAGGAGGGATTGACAAATATCGTTTGTAAACAAGGTTCTGGCCAGGCGAACAGATCCCTGGCAAAAAAGGGATGGAGGTTATTTTCCCGCAAAGGAGGGAATATGATAAAATAATCATAAGATTTCTGGAAACTTATGATTGTTTTGTTATATAATATGGGTAGGGTAAAATTTATTTATGTGCGTCGGGAGGACGGAACCCGGCCGGTATTGGAGTTTATCGCAAATATCGCAATGGTCGCGAAACAGGGCAACCCTGATTTTACCCGAATGGCGATTGAGGTCACCAACGGAATCAAGGCAATTGAAAAAACAGGGATTCCGCCATGGACACTTATTAATGAACAGCCATTTTACATAGAAACGTCCACCGGCAAATCGGTAAAGTTTGAATTGCTGAAACGGCTGGAATACAATTTTCCACTGATCGAGTTCCGGGTAAATATCGGTTCATATCCTGCCGGTTATGCTTTCCGGATGGTGCTGTTTACCCATTATTATCAAGGAAGGGAATATGTTTTTGTCACCAATGCCATGATCAAAAGACAAACATCATCGCCCGGGTTTGAGGAAATTGTTAAAGAAGCCGCAAATATCTATAAAGACTTTTTGCGATGCCCGACCAAATATATTCAAATGGGGGATTGGTATGAGCGATCCAAACAATCATGAGGAGCTCATGGAGCTTCTGGAAAGTGTCCCTGGTGTCAAAGAGACGGTTTACAGTTTTTCACGTTTGATGGGCAGGGCGATTTTTGCACGGCGGGTCGAACTGGGTCTGACGCAAAAAGAGCTTGCCCAGCTTGTTCAGAAGGCAACCGGACAGCCCATGCACCAGTCAGTCATTTCCCGGATTGAGGGCGGATCGATCGGGATCACTTCCGAGACCTATGACCGGATTTTACGTGCTTTAGGCATGAAAGATATTGAAATCATTTTCGAACCATCAAGGGAAACAAGTGCCACTCTAGAAAATTTCTCCTTCCCCTGTGCGGCAAATGACGATGTCTGATGATCAGGAGCAACTGACAGCAGAATGAGTAAAACAAACCGGCTACTCCTTCAGTATACGGAAGGCCGGTCATTTGTTTTTGAAATTCATGCTCACATTATAAGACGCCTGCTTTTCCCCGTTTCAATGATAAAAAAGGATCGACTAAAATATTAAGTAACACTATTTCCCTTTCAGGTTTATGATTGGATTGGTTTTGTCATCATATGGCTTTTTATTGGATAAGAAATATAAATTGAATTTTTTATATTTCTCTTCTCACCGGCTACTCCGCATCTACATTTATCAATATACGAAATGTCCTTCACTAAAATTTTTTCTGCCCGCATCCGTCGAGTCAAGTCCGAAATAAACCCCTGCTCCTGATCCCTCATGCTCCCGGACACCCTCCAGACGGACCAGTCCCATCTCTTCATCATCTGCACCTTTTGACCATTATTCCTTTACCAGATTGTAACACCAGATTTTCATTTCGAGAGTGGCCGTCATCACATACTTAATGGAAGAATAGATATAATGGGGTTGGGATAAAATCCTGTTTGCACAATAGAAAATTCAAACGTAAAGGCAGATGGAATGGCGCTTCTGAAAATAGATATGTCTCAAATCTGAGTTTGGGCCGGACCGGTTGGATCAGCGTAAACATGCCCGATCCAGCCGAATTTTTTGTTGTATGTCTGCTCATAGCGCTCTTTTTGCAAAACCAAAATAAATGTCAGAAAAAAATAATAACGAGTTATTTACAGACAAAAACAAAAATTGGTATCATGATAGTAGCAACTTACTTACCTTATTGAGTGAGTTTAAAAAGGTGGGGATAGATATGGTACAAGTTTTAGAAGAAATCCAGCACACAAATGACCAACAATCGAAAGAAATAATCATTAAAAATCTCAAAGCAATTCTACCAAAAAAGTATCATCAACTCCCTGATGATGTTCTTTTGGCAATGTTCAAGTCAATGGTTAAATACAAAGAAGTTTATCAATCGCTTGCCGAAAAATAGGAGTTTCTACTAATGCCTACAGATCACACGAGATACCTATCTGAAAAAGAAATTATTTTGTTACATGAGTTGGTTATGGATTTGTTTGCATCACCAAATAATATACGTGGTGTAAAAGACTATCATGGTTTAAGGTCATTAGTCACTTCCTGATTTTGCTGATCGCCAATTGATCTTTTTTAGGAACATCTCTGCCCACCCCTTTTCCGAGTGGGACCCCTGCTACCAAAGATGCTACCCATTCAAAAACGATGGCTCCAATTCCTGAAGCCATTCGGCCCTGGCTCAACCTGTTCAAAATGTTCATTCACCTCTGGAATCTCAAAAGTGCTCCTCGCAACTACTTCTCCGCTAAATTTCAGACTCTCTACGCCCAGGTACTGCGTCTCAATGCTGTGATCGATGTGGAAAATCAACGATACGAGGAAGCTCTAAACAAATTTCGCAAGATGAACGAGATTGCGAAAGCGATTGATCATCCGGCTACTCTCGCCATGAGTTATACCTTAATATAGGTACGGAACTGGAACGATTGGGAAAACGAGAAGAGGCGATTGAGTATGTCGAGTTGGCCAGAGATGAGTCTTTCCGCGCATCGAAACATGTCATGGTCGTAACCAATGCCTATCTCGCAAGAGTCTATGCCAGTTCCGGACAGAAAGGAAAGTTTAAAAGAGCAATAGAAACCGCATTACGCACGGCAAGAAGGATCAAAAACTTTAATTATGGTGATGGAACCGATTTTGTGTTCCACTCTTTAAGTGGTGTAATGGCAGAAAAGAGCTATGGCTATCTGGAAATTGGAGAACCAGAGGAAACCTTGGCTATGAAAGAGGAAATCAAGAGCCAGATTGCCTTAGAGGCTAATATTTGGCTGGATGCGTGGATTCCACTGGATTGGGCAAGAGCCTATCTAATGTTAGGTGAAGTTGATAAGTGTGTACAGGCGGGCGAAGAATTCTATCGGAAGGCCAAGTTGTTGAAATCGCCTCATGCGAAAAGCCGCGCCTATCGACTGTTAAACACGATTGAAGCATCGGGTTATGGAGATGTTCAATCCATAAAAAATTTCCGCCATATGCTTGATCATGACAAGGATAAGAATGAGCTAAAAGAACTGGACGCTCACTACCCCGCCTAAGGATCGGAATCTGGAATCATAATCATCGGCAAAAGCGACATTCTGCGCAATGGCTCAACCTGAACGCAATAACGGATTTGTTACGGGAGCATCATGCTTTCTTTTTTTATAATTGAGATTATAAGATGTTTTACTTTTCATTATCGGATTAAGAATATACTTTGGCAGACGAATATCAGCATCTTGCCTGATTTCGTGCAAAATAAAAAAGGCCCCGCCATCGCGGGACCCTTTATCTTTGGTGGAGAGGAAGGGGTTCAAATCCACTATACGGGGAATTCCCGCGCAACAGTTTTTAAGTTTGTGCACCACCAAAATTACATATAACTCCTGGCAATAAATCCAGGCAAATTAAGTACTCATCATTGATTAACCCAAGTATATACTAAACATATAATTGTTGACGTTTTACCAGTAGAATATTTTGCAAAATAAGTTGCTACCGCTATCTTTAGTTTAATATAGACTCAGCCAATCTTGGTTAACCATGAACAATACAGTTGATTTACAGTTTCATTAGCAGCCCGATAAAACAATCTGTTATTCGTACATACTTTTTCATTTAAATAACTAAATATTACATGATCATCCTCCCCAAAGTAATTCAAAATCAAATCCTTGTAAACCGCTTCCATGAATCAAAGATACAAACTCATCAGTAACAAATAAAATTGTTGGGTGTTGTGGTATTTTAAACAATAACCTATTTGCTATCTGATCGGGCTTAAAAACATAGTTTGTAATCCTTTTTATTCTCCCGCTACTCTTAAACCGGAGTACTTCAGATTTTTCTTCATCTAAAGCATTGATTTGCTCAAGCAAATGAAATGCATAAAAACTACCAAACTCGCTAATAAATGGAAGAAACTCTCCGTAATCTGATAAATGACTTTCTACTTGACTTTTCCCTCTTTCACTGAAAATAGGAACATCACCTAGAATCACCAGGCAATCTGGTAAAGGATTTGATTTATTTTTATCTATTTCAGATTCTTTTAGCCGTATAGGTTTCCAAATCGGGGTTCGGCTCTCTGTTCCAATAATTATCATAAATATATGTAAAGTATTCAGCATCTTTATTGCTATATTACATCAACGACTTAAATTGATAGTCTGAAGACAATTTATAAACCTTCAATTTTAACCATCCTCTAATAAATATTTTTTATTTATATGGGAAAGTACCATTTGCAATTTCTTCTTTTAACCGGCAGCAACAGCCGTTTTCTTCCAATTAAACTTGTCTTTAAGTATGTCAATTATACTTTGATCGGTACCTCCACCCGCAGCACTTCCCAACATTTTTGGCAACGCTCTACCCAGCCACGGCACTCTTTGGGCAATGGCAGCAACGAGTGGCGCTCCGGCAACAGAAACCGCTACCAGACACAATCTAATGAAGCCTTTTTTTTGGAATTATGGCGATCAGCCATTATGGGAGGAAAGTCGAATAAAGTTGTCGAATAATGTTGTGAGGAATAACTCCTTTCCCAATATAAAGAAATGCAGTTAGTTAACCACATATCCTTAGCGTATAGAGATACAAGTTGGTATCAGCTTAAATTCTCTAGCTCTGCACTTGATTGAATGATATAGGCACCGTAGGAGTGTTCCATAAGTATTTGCTTAAACTTCTCCGGAATAGCGAGATAGATCCACAGGAAGCTGACATGCTGTTGCAATTTAAGATCCATTCAACTTTTATTCCTTTACGGTAAGAACTTAACAAAAAGATGTTTGTTTTAAAAAGATTGTTTCTCATAATAGATAGATTTTAACTCTAAAATTAGAAACAAATATATTTATAAAGAAGGGGTTCAATGGCGATTCTAATATCTAATTTGGGGAATTCGGATTTTCAACCGTACGGTATTCGGCAATCGGAGGATGAACGTATAGACAACCAAATAATTTATCAAGAGATGAAGCGGGGTTATGATTGGGGGAAGCTCAATTTTCCAATACTAAAATCGGTTGAGCAGTTACTGAAAAGTAGGAATGAGACGTTAAATGCACTCGTCTTATTTTATACAAAACAAAAAGATGAGCATTTCTCTAAATCGGATACCTATATTATTTTTAAAATTATACAATTATACAACGAGAGAAATCAATTGTTCGACAGTTACAAGCCGATAGTGATTGGAATGCAAATTTGCGATTTGCCGCATTCTTACGACAGCATGTATACATATTACCAAAAGGTAATTAAAGGACTCCCTGGTCAATTGGCACAGCACGGGCTTGTATCCGACGAACCGGTTTATGTTTCTTTAGCAGGCGGAACTCCGGCTTGCAATGTAGGATTACTGCATGCGATGCACCAATCCACCGATTTCCGTTCTACGAAAACTTTCATTTATTCTCCGAGGCCTGCCAAAGGAGAACTGCAACCTCCTGCAGTTCCGGTTCGCATAGACACATATTTAACAGCCAATGAGCTGGTAAAAAATTTGGATGAATTATTAACTGGTTATCATTATGGACAAGTGAAAGATCTTATCAGCAAGTTGAATTTGCCTATACATGAATTTCTGAAGGATATACTCACTTTTCTGGATGTGCTTTTGCTCAGGAGGAATACGAGGTATGCAGAAGCATTGACGAAGTTGAAGACAATTGGACATTCGGAATTGAAGAATACGGCATTTTTCCAGGAGTGTCTTGGGCAAATTAACAAATTGGATAAAGGGATTCAGGCTCACGATGATCGCCAGTTTGGATGGACGAGCTGTTCCGAATTTCGTCAGGTGTTGCATGAGCATTATTGGAAATTGGTGACTTTATATCAGTTGGAAGAGTACAACGAATGGGCGATCGGGATGATGACTTTCTATGAAAATTTGCTTCGCATCAAAGCGACTCATCTTCTCGGGTTTGATCGAAAACAGCCTTCACTAACTCCTGAGGAAGAAAAAGTTCAATTTCACAAAAAGTTGTGCGATCTCAATAATCGTTCTTTTAATGGAAAACGGGAATACCCCATCAAACGAGGAGAGTACCAACGGATTATTTCCGACAGCGCACCAAAGAGTATGTTGTGCAAAAGACATTCATGGGTTAGGAAATTGGAGAAAATTTATAAACAGCGGAATAATGTCGTCCACCAGTTCGGCGGTTTGACCAAGTCAGATATCGAAAACGTTTTTGGTGAAAGCGACAATTGGAAGAAGTTATTGAGACAGGCGCTCAACAGAGAATTCCAGATTCAAATTAACGAAAACCCGCTGGATTTAATTCACAAGCAGTTGCTGGAGTGGATTCATAAACGGTTGGTTGCATAATCGTATGTAATCGGAATGGTGCCGGAAGAGAAACAGAAAGAGGTTAAAGATATGAATCATGATTTGCTTGCAGCCGCATCTGTTTATCCACTGTTAAGATGGTTCAAACAATCGTTGGATGCGGAATCGTATCAACAGCTGATCGGAAATTTAAGATCGTATAGAGGTTGTATTGACGGAGAACGCGCATGCGCTTATATGGATGATGCCGGGCGATATTTGCGTAACAGGAACCATTTTGATCAGATGAATATTGGTGATGAAAGGCTCGGACAGGCCTTCTTGCTGATAAAGGCATTGCAGACGTTGGGTGCCGAACAAATGGCTGCAAAAAACAGGGAACGGCTGGAATCTGTTTTCGCTCAAATTGAACTGGAGAAAGAGTTTAAAGCATCACTCTATTACCCGATGCAGACATTGTCGGTAACTGACATATTTCCGGAGCCTGAACCGATGGAAACACCGGAGGAAGTCCAGCGCCATGCGACTGCATTCGCAGCTGATTTACAGGACGCGTGGTGTTGTAATGCAAAACAACCTTCCGTGCTGATCACTGGATTACAGCGTGTGATCGATCATTATGCCTGGTGCATACCGGCTGGTGATCATGGGCAACAGGCGGTATCACTAGCGGAGGTCTGTAAGCAGCTTTGCGCGCTAACTGCGGCATGGTCTGCGTCATCAGCAGCGGAAGAGAATAGGATTGTGCTTGTTGTTGGGGATTTGTCCGGCATCCAGCGGTATATATTTGATATTGCACAGACGGGTACAGGTGGTGTAGCGAAACGATTACGCGCACGTTCTTTTTTTCTCGGAGTTCTATCAGATATCATCGCACACAAAATACTTCATGCCTTTGATCTGCCACTTGCCAATATGATTCTGTCGTCAGGCGGAAAATTTTACATCCTGTTGCCTGGGGGAAAAGAGACGGAACAGTTTTTACTTTCCTTCCAACAAGAGTTGGATCGATGGATGCTTGAAGAGTACCTTGGAGAATTGGTATGCAACCTGGTCCATGTTGAAGTTGAAGCCGCAGAGTTGCGTACGGCGGATCGTCTACTCGAACGGTTGAGCCGTAAGCTTCAGCGGAGAAAATCGTCCCAATTGGCGGGGGCATTCCAATCGGCAGGAGAATGGAACGAAGAAGCTTTTGTTCAAAAAGGGCACAATCCACTGTCTCGTTGTAAATGCTGCAAGAAATTCACAGCTCCGCATGGAGATCTCTGTCGGATTTGTGCTGCTGATGAGAAGTTAGGCCGCCGATTACCCAGTGCTAATTACATTGTTTTCCGTATTGGCAAGTCGGAGGACATACCCGGATTTATGGTGATGGACAATTATTACGTTGATGTGCTCGAAGATCAGCCTGTGGAAAGCGATAATATTTACCTTGTTTATGAGTTAAACCGTTTTGATCGGGAAATGAAGTATAATCTGCCTGTGACAACGAAATACATGGCTAATTATGTACCGGTTGCAGATCAGGATTTATCAATAAACGAGGAAAAAATTGACCCAGGACATCCGCTTCCATTTACCTTTATTGCGGATCAAGCCAAGGGACAGAAGCAGCTTGCCTGCCTGAAGGCCGACGTCGATATGCTTGGGAGTGTGTTTGTATTCGGCTTGAAAAAAGAAAACGATTCCGTACTGCTTCCGCAAATTTCTACACTGAGTAAAATGTTAGAGTTGTTTTTTTCCGGTTGGTTGAATGAACAAATGAAGCGGAATTATCAGCACGTGTACACAGTATTTTCTGGTGGGGATGATCTTTTTCTGATCGGTCCATGGAATGAAATTATTCCGTTGGCCATCGATCTGAGGAAGTCATTTGCCCGATATGTAGGAAAAAATCCCAATCTTTCATTATCTGCCGGAATTACGGTATGCAAACCACGTCTTCCAATTGTCCGTCAGGCTGAATGGACGGAAAATGAATTGGATCATGCCAAGCAATCATCTTCGATCGAACGACCGCATGGACGTAATCAAATCTCGATTTTCAACTGGGCGATGACTTGGGGACGTTTTGAGTCTTTTTGGCAGGAAGCCCAGCAGTTGGGAGAAATGTGGAACGAGAACAAAATTGCATCCGCTTTTCTGTTCCGATTGCTTAAATATGCTGAACAATATAAGAGTTACAAGGAAAAAGGGGACATATCCGGGTTACGTTTTTATCCGAGACTGGCGTATGACTTGTCCCGCAATTTTACTGACAAGTCGGATGAGGAAGCGAAACATTGGGCGCAACGGTTCCTTACGCTTGCAGATGATCATCCGTTGGAGAAAGTAGAGCCGCTCATTCGACTCTCCCGATTGTTTCGTGCTTCCAATTAGAAGACAGGAAGGAGTTGTAAATCATTATGTGGCAAGGATATTTGTCAGGCGGCTATTATGACGAAAAAGGAAATATGCGCCGCGAAATTATTGTCGAGGACGCACAGAGGGTGGCGAAAGAGTTAGAAAAGGTTGGGATGACAAGTACTTCTTTGCGCAGGTTTTATAACAAGGTGATGGCGATTAAGACAAAAATGTCTATAGAGAAAGATTTTGAAGTTGTCCGTCCGATGATCGATAAGCTCGTTCCTATCGTATCCTATAATGTCAAACGTAAAGTGATACCGGATTCATTTGAGAGTTTTATCAAAGCAAATGTGGCCCATGCCCGCAAATCACATACGGACTTCCTTGGTTTCTTTGAACATTTTCAATGTGTAATTGCTTTTTCCAAAAACACTGATGATCATCGCGGTGGTGGTGGCCGAAGCCGTTCATCTCAAAACTATCGAAAATCGGGGAAGAACCATCAGTTTGGGAGAAAATAATTAACAAGCCGACAGATTCAACAACTAGTCAACCATCAAAGATGATTCGGGAGGAAACAAATATGAAACTGGTAAAACATATACTCATACGGGGTACGATTCATTGTTTGACAGGACTTCGGATTGGAGGCTCTAAAGACCAGGTGGACATCGGCGGAATCGACAACAACATTATCCGGCATCCTATTACGGGTGAGCCGTACATACCTGGTTCTTCATTGAAAGGAAAAATGCGTTCTTTGCTGGAGTATCGTTATTCACAAGAAATAAAGAATGGTCCATGTAGTTGCAATACTGTGGAGCGCCATTGTCCAGTATGTGAATATTTTGGTTCCAGAAAAGAAACAAATGCGCCAACACGCGTTCTTGTACGTGATGCCAAAATGAGTCCCGCATCACGTAAATGGCTAACAGAAGCACCGATAGATCAAGTCTTCAATTATGCTGAAGTAAAATGGGAGAATGTGATCCAACGTAAATCCGGTAGTGCGACACCTCGTCAGCAAGAGCGTGTTCCAGCTGGTACAGAATTTGTGTTTGAAATAAGCATCCGCGTGTTCGATATAGATAATGAAGAGGACTTGATAAATTTTGTACTGGAAGGGATGGAATTGCTGCAAAAAGATTATTTGGGCAGTTCCGGCGGTCGCGGTTACGGGCAAATTCAGTTCCAAAACGTGACAATTGACGATAAGATGTGTGACCGTTTCAAAAACAGGACTGGAAATGATCAAGATGAGTGATGCCGGATACAATGTCTGTTATCGCTTGCGTCTGAGTTCTGGATTTATAACTCCATTTCAAAGCGATACATTAATGGGCTCTCTTGCCTGGCAAATGCTTTATCATTTCGGCGAAAGTAAGCTGCGTACATGGATTGAGGCTTGCCGCCATCAACCTCCATTCGTATTGTCCAATGCCTTCCCGCTGGACAAATTGCCGAAATTGATGGCGCCTCCGGCATCGAATCAGCCACAGCCAACCTCCAAGCTGGAGCAATTGCAAGTGGTGCGCAGAGGGAAGAAATACAAAGAACGTGTTTGGCTGACGCCTACCGAATTTAACGATATGAAGCATGGGCGCCCTGTGCAATGGGAAGAGAAAGAATCGCCAAAATTTGTGCATACACATTCGCGATTGCACGCTATTATTGATCGGGCTACGGGCCAAAGTCTGCAGGAGAATGGACTTTATGAGATCGAAGAGTCTTATGTGGAGTATGTTTCACTTTATGTGCGTTATTTTGATCCGACATACGAACCGATTGTCGAGCAGTTGCTTGGTTCACTGGGAAAAACCGGTTTCGGAGCGAAAAAAAGTAGCGGCAAAGGGCTCTTTTCAGTCGAGAAAGATCCTGATGCGGTGAAAGTTTTAGCAACTCCAGAAGGGGCGAACGGCTACGCGATTTTGTCTCAAGTCGTTCCTGCTGCCACTGATGAAACGGAAGGATATTATAAATTCGTTACAAAATACGGGAAAATTGGTGAACATCATACGGAATCTCCATTTAAATATCCTCATGTGACGCTTCAGCCGGGTTCGTGTTTCTATAGCGACCGCATGCCCGCTTATAGCGGTCGCCTTGTGGAAGGAATTGCTCCTCGGCATCCGAACGTTGTACAATTCGGATTTGGTTTGACGGTACCGATTGTGTTGCCGGAGAAGGAAGAATAACATGAGAGCGGCTAAATGGGCGTTAGAGTTTATGCTTCCAGAAGGCGGACGGCTACCTGCAAATAAAAGCTCCATGTTCTATGCGATATTGAAGAAATCTTTCAAGCGGATGGTTTGTATTCAGCGTTATGCTGTTTGCGGTGCCTGTTCTTTTGCAGCCGAATGCGCATATTCTCAGTTATTCGGCGTTCTGCATCGGGAAGCGAAAGAGGATTCACCATCTACGCACCGAACGTATGGAATTAATCCTGGGCAGGACTTCGATAATCAGATTGGAATTATCATCTCAGGATGGGAAGATATGCGAAAAAATTACAAGCCTGGCGAATTTTTTCGCATTGAAATCGTGCTTGTGGATCAGATGATTGAACTGTTTCCGCTGGTAGCACTTTCGTTTAAGGAATGGCAGTCTTCCGGTTTAGGGAAAGAGAAGATTCCCTTCTTGTTGCACCGAATTTGGATATATCCGGCTGAGAACGAGGAATCGACAAGGTTGCTGATGTTTCAAGAGAAGTTGATGCCGATTGATGTTTCTTCGATGGTTGTTTCTGTAGACATGTTAAGGGAGAATAAGTCAATCCAAAAAGATGGCAGCTTGTCGGTTTTATTACGAGGATGGCTTCTTGACCCGAGCGTGATATCCGCAGTATCAGTCCGCTTCTCTGATGTCATGAAGGAAGTGGCGAATCGTTTTTGGTCATTGAATCGGTATTTTGACATGAAGGAGCGGCAGAAGTTGGAATCTTGTCTGAATGACGCTATGGATGCTGCTGACAAGGTCCAAATAGTATCTGGAACATTTCGTATTAAAAAGCAAAGGATGAACGTTAGGAGAGAATCCAAGCTGTTGCAATGGGATGGTTTGTTGCGCATACAGGGTGAAGGGCTGCCAACTGTATATCCTTGGGTCAAAATGGCCGAATGGTTTCATATCGGTTATCAAGCGCATTTGGGAATGGGACGTTTGCGTGTTTTGCCTGGCGAATGTAAGAGATAGTCTTTTGTATAGATCATTGTTCGAAAATAGATTATAGTATAATGTCCCAGAGGTCAGGTTTGTTTAGATTACTTGAGGAAAGGAAATTAAAAAATATAAAAAAAGATTTTACAACTGTATTACTTAAATGAAGTAAACAGTAAAAAGAGTAGCAATGACCGATGACGTTAATTTCTGACACTAGGATAAAAATTTGATGGAAATTGTGCGTATTTATCTGGTCCTTCCCAATAACTAAAAAAGATGTTATGTTAACCTAAGAGATACTACCAATTTGAGATTGCGAGAATTTTCTGTGCTGTGGGTCTGAACCCCGCTCCTTCCGCCAAACTCAATGGGGTTCGCGACTAGCGAGCCCTTTTTATTTTACTAAAAACAAACTGCTTATGTGGAATATTTATGAAAAAATCTATTTTCATATAACTGACATTTCAGTGGTCAAAAAACACTCCTTTCGACCAATTAACTGTTGACTTAGTATAGAACTAACCATAAGCCAATCCGATTCATGAAAGACCATCCATCGATGAACAATTTCCCCTCCCAAGTTTTGCAAACGCCTTTCACCCTTTGAAGAAATCATTTTCCCGAATCCCAAACCTCCATAAACTGAAATCCTGCCAAACCATCAGATTCGACAGCTTTTTTAAATTCATCAGATACGAATACGGCAGATCGAATTCGGTCATCTAAGAAAATACGAAAAATGTGTTCGTCTTCAACCTTTTCCTCAATAAAAGCATACTTCTCAAATCCTACACGAAAACCTGTATCAAGCTGTTTAATAATCGCCTTTTGATAGTCCACAGCATCAATCGCATTAAGTACATGAATAGCATAAAAAATTTTTTCTGGATGGTTAAGCGATAAAGCCTCTGCTTTATTTCTTAAAAAGTCCTGAACTGTATAATATGCTCTTTCACTAAAGACAGGAACAGGACAATCCCAAAAGTGGGGACTGTCACTATCCTTTCCTTCGTCAATCGTCAATACTTCAACATTGTTCCATTTATCAATAAGAGGAGAAGTCTGAAGTAATAAATCAGCTAATTTACTATCTCGGTCAAAGTCGGCAAATCCTAACGATTCAAAGCTATTTAACAAGCATTCCAAATGCCATATCTTCATGGTAGATTCTCCATTAACATTTCATCTAAATATTAATTCAGTGATAAAGGACCATTTAACAATTTAACGCGAATATGATTAATTACCTTAACAGCCTCTGAAGTTCTCCCCCTAATGCTCTAATAATTATTTAGCCCGTCTAGCTCAACTGGAATCGTCTTCCTGTCACAGACTCGCCCTGTTATTTGAGAGCCCTCTCATTCTATAGCCTGAACAATTAGTTGCACCGTTTTTCCATAATTTATTGACATTTTCAAGTGGAACAAATATAAAAATTATCGCCATTTTCCCGCATAAAATCAAGTATAATAAAAATGATAAATCCCAGAAAACATCTAATGGAAATGCGAGAAACGAGAAGAAAGAGTCAACAGTATAAAACAAGGATTGAATCAGTTGCAATTCCTCTTACTACTTTCTTCTCCGCCACGCAAGGAAAGGAGAAACTTCATGTTTGGTAAAGTAGCTTCTGATATGTTAGGCCTCAGTGATATTGGATCTGTGATTTCCCCTGCTGACTACGATAAAGTCGATGCCGATGATTATATCTTGCATGAAGACGGAGAGAAAATCTATTTCCTCATCAAATCCAAATCCGATGAATACTGCTTTACAAATAAAGCCCTCATTCACCTGGATGGAACCAGTGCGACGAGCAAAAAACGTGTTCTCCGCCGCTATGATTACTATTTAAATAAAATTGAAGGCGTAACCCTTGAAACGGCTGGTAACATTGATTTGGATGTAGAAATCCACTTCACGATCGGCTCTGTTCACTATTCGATTGATGTACACAAAAAGCATTTGGAACAACTGAAAGACTTATATAAATCTTTACTCAAAATGGCAGAAATTACCCACGATAACGAAATCATGATGAACTATGCCAAACAAAGCCTCGAAGTTTCTTCTTCCTTACTGAAGACATATCGCAGCGGTGAAAATGATGTCATCGATCAATTCCAAACCCTCAACCAATTCGTTTTCGATTGGATGGTCCAGGCAAAAAATAAATATCACATCAAGGATTTTGGCTTCGTGTTTGAGAAGTTTATCAATAACTGACTTGTCAACTTGACCGCACAATCATATACTATATTCCTATTCCTTTAGCCCCTTTTCATGCTCACAATGCAAAATCCGTTTGGACAAAGGCAATCTGTCTAACAAGCCAGCCCAAAAAATGGTCGGACTTGCGGAGAGGGCAATAGCTCTCCCTTGTCCGACGCTGATTAATTAATGCCTGGATGTTTCTCTCTGGAGTGTAAAATCCCTCCAGTCACCAGGTGCCTCTCCAACATGTCAACACTTGAGAAACAGCCTTTGTAATCCAACCAGGCATCGTTGAAAAGATTTTATCCAGCCATCCTGCCCTAACCTAACTCAGCCAATCCTTGGTTAGTCTGAATAATTCTAAACAACGCAGTTAATTAACAATTTTATTTGCAGCCCGATTTAGTAAAAAATAAGCCAAAATCCTCGCAATGAGGCCATTTTTATAAAACACATTATGATTAATTTAAGCAACTAACATTCCTAATCCCAAACCTCAATAAACTGAAACCCTCTACCAAACCATTAGATTCGACAGCCTTTTTAAATTCATCAGATACGAATACACAGATCGAATTCGGTCATCTAAGAAAATACGAAAAATATGTTCGCCTTCAACCTTTTCCTCAATAAATGCATACTTCTCAAATCCTACTCTAAGTCCACTGCTTAATTGTCTGATAACCGCATGATTATAATCAATCGCATCAACTGTGTTCAAAACATGGATAGCAAAAAACTCTTTTTCTGGATGAATAAGCGGTAAAGCCTCTGCTTTATCCTTTAAAAAAGCCTGAGTTATATAAAAGTGCTCTCGCACTAAAAACAGGCCGCCCTCTTCCTTGTCCGGGTTTGTCACAGATGCCGGCTTCTGGGGTTGCGGAACAGGATGGACCTGATCAAAATGGTCATTGACTTCGGGAACGTCAAAAGTGCCACCCGCGACTACTTCTCCACTCATTCCCAAGTTCCCTGTGCCAATCAATAAAGTAAGGAGAAGCACGACCATCCACCGATGAACTATTTTCTCTCTCAAGTTTTTCAAACACCTTTCATAAATCAGATTGATTTATATAGTTCTATACTAAGTCCACAGCCCTTGCAAAGTGTTTATGTTTGGCAATGTCTGCACCAACGATTAAAGTTGATTCATTGATTTGCTCAATTTTACGATTTTGTTTATACTCCATATTGGGTACCTCCTCAGCTATTTAAGGGTCGTACGGGATGACACCTCGTATGTTAACAGGAGGTACTTTTCTTTTTCAAACAGCCCCCTATTTGATTACAGAAATAGCTCCTTTTTAGACTTTTCTCTTCATGTTTCCTCTCTTTATGGATATTATCCTGTCACCAACTTTCCTTACCTTTGTTTATAAAAAAACAGGTTGAACCTGAACCAGATAACCACTCCAAAAGATTATTCCGTAAAATATTTTTTTATAAAATTGATTATTTAGGTATTTCACAGAATCAACTACAACAAATTGTGATATAATAAAACAAGGAAATCAAAGAAACCAAGAAAACAAAGAATAAAGTCAAAGGGAGGGGAGTAATAATGACTACTGGAAACGTAGTCCAGGAGGTTATCCCCATGTCGTTGGAAATCAAGCGAATTAAGGTGTCCGACAAAAGACAAATCACCATCCCGATCAAGTTTTTTAAACAGCTTAATATCCAGGATGAAGTGGATGTATTTGTTAAAAATGGAGAGCTAGTGATTCGTCCGGCTGGCCGTACAGACCACGGTTTTGCAACTGAAATTTTGAAAGATTTGGTGTCTCAAGGATATGAAGGGCAAAGATTGATTGAAGAGTTTGCCAATGTTCAATCCCGGATTCGACCGGCTGTTGAAGAATTGATTTCCGAGGCAGACAGAGCGGCAAAGAAAGCATTGAAAAAGACGGATCATCAGGATAAAACAGCGGAACTCTTTGCAGACTTGGAGGATTAGCGTGGGAAAATATATTGTTGTGTATCTGCCGCCGGCTGAGCACTATCTGAAGAAACTGAAAGAGAAACCACTGAAACGATTATATCATGAAGCTATACTGTCTATATCTGCTAATCCTTACATTTGGGAAGCAAAAACAGGTGATCTTGCTGGTATCTATGGTTATGATATCAAATATAAAGGGACCAGTTATGAGATTGCTTATCGGATCTACGAGGACGAAAATGGCAATGTGGTGGTTGTGATTCTGTGTGGGACCCGGGAGAACTTTTATAATGAATTGAAGCGATTTATCAAAACATCAAAATTTGCTTAAAAAAAGAACTATTCACGGCATTGCTTGAGATGATTAATGATAAAGCCCCTGCCCTCTTGTAATCAAGATTCAAAAATAGTCGATTAATTGGAAACATGAAACAAAAAAGATGGAGCCCCGCCGAGTTCCTTCTTTTTTCTCCTTCCCAATATCCATCTGCCAGACCCATTTCCCATCAACCACTAACATTCTCTAAACGTGTGATTTCCATTAGGTAATCAACATGTCAACACCTGAAAAATCCAACCGGGCATCGCTGAAAAATTTCATCCTGCAATCCCGCCCAAAGATGCCCATTATCGCTACTTTTAAAGCTGTTCCTCTTCCTGAAACAAGGACATTCCCTTCTCTCACCTCAAACCGGAGAGCCCGGCACGGGTCCACATAAGCCGGCTTGAGCTGGTCAAAAAGGATCTTTCCATCCTGTACATCCACCAGATTAATCAATTCATAGTTTGGTTCTTCTTCACTTTCACGTGGCGGATTTATCCCCCGAAACGGTTTTGGATCGGACAGTTTGCCAAGCGCCTTCAGCGGAAGATTGGACTGTTCATAAGCATTTCGTCTGACGATTGCCATCCCGATCGTGGCTTCAATTGTTTCCTCCGGCTCAATGTATCGTTCAACAGACAGAATATAATCGTTATCTTCAATTTCCCCAACCGATACCAACCGGCTGAAACCAGCTACTTCTTCCGTTTGCCTGCAGGCTTTTGCAATCTTTTCAATATCCTCTGCACGCAGGCAGTTTCGTCCTCTTTCTTTTTCATAACTGGTGTTAGCAAGGATAAACTGTACTTTTCCTGGTTGGGTTTTTTTGCGATTCAAGATCAGAATAGCTACTGGAATAGCAGTACTGGTAAACAAGTTGGGCGGCAAGGCAATGACCGCTTCAATTAAATCCTCTTTTAACAAGGATTGGCGAACCTTTTTATCCGGGCCTCCACGGAACAGAATTCCAGGCGCTACCACAATCGCCGCTATTCCTTCAGGTTTTAATGAAGCCAGGGCATGCAGAACAAAGGAAAGTTCCCCGCTGGTAAGACTGGGAATACCATATCTGTTACGTCCATACGGATCAGTTTCCGGTATTTCCACACGATAACCAAAAGGAGGATTCATCAGGATATAATCAAACTTCTTCAGTTGGTAATCTTCTACCCATTTGGGATCTTTCATAGTATCGCCGATCTCAATATGGGTATCATACAATCCATGAAGAATCATATTTTGTTTGCAAATCGCCCAAGGATCTGGATTACTATCCTGACCATACAGTTCTACTTTATTGGGATATGCATATTTGGCAGCTTCAATCAGGAAACTGCCGCTACCCACAGCTCCATCGTAAGTTATGCGTACCGACACAATCTTTAGCAATAAACCTGAGTAATTTTTTTACATTTAAAATATAATGTTACTTCTATATAAAGAAAAATCCTTTAATATCCCTCGTTTTCTAACAACAGCAATAGTTCTTCAAAAGAATCACATACTGGAAAGATACCTTTTTCTTTATCCAGAAACGCTTCTTCATGATCCCATAAGACCACTTTGGGCTCGATGTCTCCTTCACGGTAATCGAAACATAGGCAATCACCTGAGGCATCATTGACAAATGGATAAATATTTTCAATCAAACGATCTTTTATATTCTTATATGTTTGAATAATATATAAATCGTCTTCAGGATCAAAAGACAGGAAATCATTTAAGACAACATCGCCTCTATCTTCTACATAAAAAGCATTGGGAAGTACTGTTCCTGAATGACATTTCAAAGTAACTTCGATAAATTTTTCAGGAAAACGAATACCAAAATAAGATTCTACTTTTCTTATACTATTAATATCTGTTGGTTTTTGACATCTTCTCCATTCCAATTGATCCCCCATATAAACTCCCCTCTACAAATCGTTACTTAATTTCTTGGACTATTATTTGGAAAAATACCTGGATTTGAATTTGGATACTCATATTCTCCGTTCATTAACTTCCCTTTACTTCTGAATACATCTCCTCCGCCCCATATATGCCTTCCACCAACATGCCCAATTTGTTGATGTAAGCTAGTTGGAACCAATTGCATTCTACCAAACTGTTGATGATGATGCCATGTAAAGCCACGAATATTTCGACCAGCTAATAAATCTTTTACATTTTCCTCAGTTAAACCCAATTCTTGACGTAACATTGGATTATTATCTAGTTGTTTACCTAACCGTCTGTTTAAATAACCAAATTGGGATTTTAATCCTGTTTTATCTTTAGCAAACCAGTAATTACGTGGAAGATGCATATCCGCAATTGCTCGTCAAAAGTGATGTCTATACTCTTTCCACTATAACGAAAAGAAAGAGTTTTATTAGCTCTGTCTAATCTGGGTAAACTCTTGGTGTTTCCTTGCCAATCAACTATTTCCACTCTAACAAGATTACCATCATCATCAAGGATTCGATTTACTCTGCCAGCATCAGGGTGAATGTGAGGCAATCTATATCCTTGTATCGTATTTGATACAGTTTGGCGAGCTTCAGATCCACCACTGTCATTACCAAACTTCTGCAACCACTGACCCAGTGGTGTATCTCCAATGAACTTTGGAGCCGTAGTCGTTCCATCAGCAAAGTATTGAGTTACCGGCGATATATTTATGCGATTGATCGATTTGATAATATCGTCCGAATGGCTGCCAAGGGTTTCTCCGCCGAAGACGAGGACGAAACCCAAACCGGTAGCGATGGCCGTTCTCATCCAATTGATTTTCCCGTTCTTCAAAAGATCCCACAGGCTTTGATCGACTCCTGCCGCTACGCCTCCACCAAACATTTTCGGAAAGATTCTTCCCAGCCAAGGAATCCTGGTACCCAACCAACGAACCACGCTGCTCCCGGCAGCTCCTGCACCGGCTGCCAAACCAAACAGGGCGGAAATTCCTCCTGCGATGCCTCCAACCAACATATCAAACAACATTTCATCACTAAATAACTTATTTCCTAATATCCATGACAGGAGTCCGCTGATAAGCTCACCTGCCAGGATACCTCCACCTATAAACAACGCCAGGGAAGACCCAACGACAAATCCAATCACAGTGACAATGGCACCAAGAATACTTATGATTGCAACCACGATTCCCTTATGCTCCAGGATCCAGTCCCAGGCAGCCGTAAGGGAATCCACTGTCACTTCTGCAATTTTCGAGCTCACGTCCACAATTCCATCCCAAAAAACGGAAGCTGTTTCTTTGGTCCAGTTCCAAGCGGCAGACGCTTTGTCTTTCGTCCATTCCCAGGCATCCGTTATGGGTTCTGTGATCCAGTCCCATGTCCCGCCCTCTTCCTTGTCCGGGTTTGTCACAGATGCCGGTTTCTGGGGTTGCGGAACTGGATTGACCTGATCAAAATGGTCATTGACTCCCGGAACGTCAAAAGTGCCACCCGCGACTACTTCTCCACTCATTCCCAAGTTCCCTGTGCCAATCAATAAAGTAAGGAAAAGCACGACCATCCACCGATGAACTATTTTCTCTCTCAAGTTTTTCAAACACCTTTCATAAATCAGATTGATTTATATAGTTCTATACTAAGTCAAGAGGGAAATAGTGGAAAGGTGTTTTTTTATTTATAAAAAAAATCTATCATTTATATAATGCCAGTGGTCAATAGCATGGACATCTTATTAAGCACAACCAATTTACAGTTCAATTCTGATTACTCACATAAGAGCAGTTTGTTAGCAGTTTGCCCGATTTCAGCAAAATGAAAGGGCTCCGCCATCGCGAAACCCTTAGGTTTTGGCGGAGAGGGTGGGATTCGAACCCACGGTACGGGGAATTCCCGCACAACGGTTTTCGAGACCGCCTCCTTCAACCACTCGGACACCTCTCCATAGAAGAATATTATGCTCAGACATTGGTACATTCTACAGAAAAAACGGGAAAATGTCAAGGTGTTATGAAAGGGGGCGGCAGGTTAAATAAAAAACGCCAGCAATAACTTGATCCGGCGTTTTACCCGTTGGTTTTATCCTGTTTCTGTTCCTTTTTCTTCTGCCGAAGCGCCCGAAAGAAAGTCGTTAGTATGGTACTGCATTCCTCTTTCAATACGCCCGTTATCATGTTGGTCTGGTGATTGAAACGCTCATCCTGGAGGATATTCAACAGGGTTCCGGCTGAACCCGCTTTCGGGTCTTCGGTTCCATATACAACTGTATCGATCCGCGCCTGGATGATCGCACCCGCGCACATGGGACACGGTTCCAGGGTAACATACAAATCACAGTCGTTCAGGCGCCAGCTGTCAAGACGAGCGGACGCCTCACGGATGGCGATCATCTCCGCATGGGCGGTCGGATCGTTGTCCAGTTCGCGCCTGTTATATCCGCGGCCGACAATTTGCCCGTCCTTTACAATGACAGCGCCAATGGGCACTTCTCCCAACTGTTGTGCTTTTTTTGCTTCCCGTAAAGCTTCTTTCATATACTTTTCGTAATCCACGTCGTTTTGCACCTCACTCGCCTCATTATAGCTGAGCTTGCCCAAGGAAAAGAAAAAGGACTTACCCGGGCAAGTCCTGCAGATTATGAAATAAAATACAAGAAAGACAATTTTTGGAACTCCGTTCGTTCTCCACCTTGCAGGGAATTACTTGACGGCTCCTCCAAATCCTTGGCTCGGGCAGACACAGTATTTACTCGATCACGCTAATGACGCGGCGCATGGTCTCCTTCACAATCTGCACAAATCCCGTAAATCTCAAATTTATGGCCGGTGATCTCAAAGTTGTCGGGCTCCCCGAGAATTGCATTCATCGGACAAACCCGAATCTCCCTGGTTCGTCCACATTTCGTGCAGATGATATGATGATGGTGAGTATCGCGGTTGCAGTGAAACCGGTAGCGCCGTTCGCCATCCCACTCGGTTCCTTCGACAATTCCCAGTTTCTCAAAAATGGAGATATTGCGGTATACCGTATCAAAACTGAGTCCCGGAAAGTCTTCCTGCATCTGGTCCAGCACTTCCCTGGCTGACAGATAGCGGCTTTCCCGCAAAAAGATGTCCATCATCAGTTCCCGTTTGTTGGTATATTTATATCCATGTTTCTTTAGCAAATCCAATGCCTGTTTCAGATCCATTCCTCTCGCTCCCAATTTCCCCGGTCATTTACTTCTATTTTATAATAAATTCCCCAGTTTCATCATTCTCATCACTTTTTTGACAAATAAAACGATCAAGAGAATCAGAATGGAAACAAGGACAATCGTTCCGCCGGATGCCCAGTCGAGATAATAAGCGGCAAAAAGTCCGCTAAAAACAGCCAGTTGGGAAAAAACAACCGACCAGATCAAAGTCTGGCGAAAACTGTTTGTAAACTGCAGGCTTGCCGCAACCGGAATGGTCATGAGCGCGGAGACCAGCAGGATGCCAACTACCCGAATCGATGCCGCAATGACCAGGGCAACCATCACGATAAACAGGAAATTGATCCATTTCCGGGGAATGCCCGCCAACACGGCATGATCTTCATCAAAAGACAGCGCGAACATCTCTTTATAGAAGATACAGACAAACAGCACGACTATAACTCCAATCGCCGCCATTAACCACAATTCATCGCGGCCCACGGCCAGGATATTGCCAAACAGGTAACCGGCAATATCCACATTGAACCCGTCTGCGGCACTGATCAGCACGACTCCCAATCCGATTCCTCCTGACAGAATGATCGGAATTGCGATTTCTTCAAACGTTTTGTATAAACGGCGGATCTGCTCCATAAACAGGGAACCGGTCACAGAGAAAACCATTCCCACATACAACGGGTTTACCGCATAAAAGAGCGGAAGTTCCTTTTGCAAGAGCATCCCGGCCGCCACTCCGGATAAAGTAACATGGGAGAGTGCATCCGCAATCAGCGACATGCGGCGAACCACCAGATAGACTCCCACCAGCGGCGATATGAATCCAATAATCATACCGGCATAAAACGCATTCTGCATCCATTCATACTGCATGATAACTTCAATCATATGAAAAAGCGCCTGATCAGGCGCCTCCCCCCATTCTTTCTCAGTGATAGTGACTGACTACCTGGAGATCGTGACCGTATGCCAGTGTCAGGATTTCCTGCTGCCTTTGCTCAAAGCCGGCAGGATCTCCATGGTAAAACAGATGTCTGTTCAGACAGGCGACCTGATCAACGACAGAGGAAACAGCCCCGATATCATGGGTAACCATGATCAGCGTCAGCCCTTCTTCCTGATGAAGCCGCCTTAACAAACCGTAAAATTGTTCCGTCGTTTTCGCGTCAATTCCTACCGTGGGTTCATCCAGCACCAGCAAATCGGGATCGGCCACCAACGCCCGCGCGATAAATGCCCGCTGTTGCTGCCCGCCGGACAGCTTGCCGATATTGTGATCCTTGTAGGATGTCAAACCAACCTGGGCAATGGCCCGTTCCACCTGCTCCATATGCTTTTTGGTCATGCGGCGGAACAATCCCAGTTTCCCATACAGCCCTGAGGCAACCACTTCTTTTACCGTGGCGGGAAATCCAGAATTAAAGCTGTTGGCCTTTTGGGAAACATACCCGATTCGCGAACCATCCTGCTTGCCAACCGGCTTGCCAAAAACGGAGATGCTTCCCTGCTGCGGCTTCAAAAAACCGAGGATGCATTTAACCAGGGTCGACTTTCCAGAACCGTTCGGCCCGACAATGCCGAGAAATTCTCCTTGATTTACGGTCAGATTGATCCCATCCAGTACCTTTTGTTGGTCATACGTGTAAGACAGATTTTTTATTTCAACAACTGGTTCACTCACGGATTGGTAACCCCCAATGCTTTGGCCAGGTTTTCCTTATTTTTTCGCATTACAGAAAAATAATCCTCTCCCTGCTTCATTTCCTGTTCTGTCAATCCTTCAAGCGGATTCAATACCAGTGCCTCTGCGTTTACTTCTTTTTTGACGACCTTGGCCATCTTATTGTTGACCAATGTTTCAAACAGGATTACATCAATATCGTGTTTTTTCACATGTTCAATAATTTTTTCCAGTTCCTGCGGACTCGGCTCATCAGACGGACTCAATCCGGAAAGCGCAATTTGTTCCAACCCGTAACGTTTGGCCAGATAGGCAAAAGAAGCGTGGGAAACGGCAAATTCTTTTTTCGGTGCGTTGGCAACCATTTGTTTGAATTCCTGATCCAATCGATCCAGTTCCGATGCCAATTGGTCATAGTTTTTCAGATAATCGTCCTTGTGTTCGGCATCCAATTGAACCAGGGCATTCCGAATCGCTACTGCCTGTTTTTTGGCCAACTGCGGGTCCAGCCATACATGCGGATCGGTACCTTCGGCCTGATGTTCTTCTCCGTGTCCGTGGTTGTGGGAAGCTTTACGGGAAACTTGTCCCCAGTCTGTCATAATGGATTCCGTTGCATTGACAATCCTGGTTTTATCGGGATCAAGCATTTGATTCACCCGTTCCACCCACGGTTCAAATCCCCCCCCGTTATAGACGAGCAAATCCGCTTCGCTAAGTTTGCTCATATCCCGCGGCAGCAGTTCAAAATGGTGTGGATCGGCACCTGGAGGAATCAGATTTGTCACCGACACATACGGTCCGCCAATTTTCCTGGCAAAATCATAAAGCGGATAGATGCTGGTATAGACCTGCAATTTTCCCTCCGGATTTTTGCTCCCAGTAGAAGGATTTCCGGAGCAGCCGGACAATAGAAGAAGAGTAAGCAGCATCGCAGTTGTTGCAATTTTCACCCATTTCTTCATGTTTTCATCACCTTAATTGGATTGATTCCGTTTTGTAAAGTCTTTTTTTATTATAACTTCTATAAACAACTATGTAAATCGTAAATATTACGATTTAAGAAGATAAAAAATCAATGCCGAGTTGCTAAAGAAGAGAGGCTGCAGATGGATTGGTACCAAAATTACCAGCAGTTGGCTGCCCATGAAAAGATCGGAACAGACTATTCCATTTTCCTTCGTTTTGCCAGACCGGAAACTGCCGTGCTGGCCATACATGGCGGGGGAATTGAACCGGGGACAAGTGAAATGGCCCGGGCTATTTCCGATCATGACTGGAGTTTCTATGACTTTCAGGGAAAAAAGAAAAAAGGGAACCATCGTCTCCACCCGTTTTGACGAATCCCGTGCCCTGAAATGGTGGAAAATGCTTTGTACATCATTTCCATCCACGGGGCGAAAGGAGCGGAAAAGGCCGTTTATCTGAGCGGAAGAAACCGGACATAGCTCGGAAAAGTGAAAACAGCGCTTTCCCGGGCATCCTTTCCCGTTAAACCATTACCCAATTATTTACAGGGGATTAACCCCAAGAATATCATTAATCGGGGAGTGAGAAAACAGGGGTTGCAAATTGAACTGACAATGAGGTTGCGGGAAGATTTTTTCAAGGAGATGAACCGGGCCGGCCGGCAGAATCGGACCCCTTTGTTTAACCGGTTTGTCCAGGCTATCCGGGCGGGAATCCGCAGCCTGCCAAGTTAAAAAAACGTCCGGCTGATGCCGGACTGAGCTTGATGACAAACCCCAAGCTTTTTCGCAAGAAAAGGGCTTGGGGTTGTATATTTCAGGGAGATAAACAAATGAAGGAAATTCAATTTATTAATTAGCCGGATCACAAGGCTTTTTCCTCTCTTCGAGAGGAGCAAAGCCAGTTTTTTAACATTTTGGGCCATGGCAATAAGGAGGCATTGCTCTTTC
>NZ_JACEOL010000024.1 GCF_013868055.1 Thermoactinomyces mirandus
GTCGCGGTTGTTCACTCTTCGGTTTTCAAGGAATACGCAAAAAAGGCTGTTGACCTTCTTTTGTCAACAGCCTTTTTTGTTGCAAGCAGATTATGATATTTTTTAACGATAGTGGTCCTTCTGGCTCATCATCAAGTTGGCACATAAATATGATAAAACAATGCAAGGATACAATTCAGAAAAATCAGTCCCGAAAAGCTGAAATTCATTGTCACGCCCGTTAACTGTCTGGAAGAAAAGAGACATATTTTTTGCCAGACAGAAAATTATTTTGCTATGGCAGGCATTGGCGAAAGAAATTGACCGGGATGAATTTGTAGTCTGCTGAAGAACCGGTTGGATAAACTTTTTCAAACAGGGTGATGGTATGAACTATATGGAAATGTTTCTGTTTGGTCACAAGCCGGCGATATATGGGACAACCCTTGAAAAATTATTGGATCACATGGTTTTTTATCTAAAACAGAATTATCCATATTTAAATTTAAAAAATAACGGAATCAATTTGATCGATGATGCGGATACCTATCTTTTCTTCCAAAGGGAAGAGCAAAAACAATATTTTATCAATCAGTTCCAGCAGGTTCAGCCCAAATCGCCCGAGTTTCATTTTTTATTGGATAAGGCATTGGGCTATCCGCCAAAACGGTAGAATTTTATAAAAAGGCTTTGCTACCAAAAAACTGGACCAGCGCCGATTGGCATATTCTGAGGCAAATCCAGGCAGATGTGAAAAGAAAACTGGCCAAAAATTCTTAATCACCCAAAAATAAAAAATATTTATTCGTCGAAGTGATGGGGAAAGATGGTCTAAAAAATGGTAAAACAGGCGTCAGGCCTCTCTCTTTACCAGGGAGGGGCCTGATACGTTCCAAAACAGGGAAATTGACCAGGTTGCTAGGCTTTTAACAGCAGCTGTTCAAATTCATCCAGTTTGTCTTTAAATGTTTGCAGTGCCTGTTCAATAGGCGCAGAAGAAGTCATATCCACTCCCGCTTTTTTGAGTACATTGATCGGTGTGTCAGAACTGCCGGCCTTCAGGAAGGAAAGGTAGCGGTTGACGGATAGTTTTCCTTCATGCAGAATTTTTTGGGATAGAGCGGCTGCAGCACTGAACCCGGTAGCATACTGATATACATAATAGTTGTAATAGAAATGCGGAATTCGTGCCCATTCCAAGCCGATTTCCTTGTCGCTTACCATGTCTTGCCCATGATATTTCTTGTTCAATTCATAGTACAAGGAAGTCAGGACATGGGGAGTTAAAGCTTCCCCTGCTTGTGCTTTCTGATGAATCAGGTGTTCAAATTCGGCAAACATGGTCTGGCGGAACACGGTGCCCCTGAAACCGTCCAAATAGTGGTTTAGCAGGTATAAGCGTTTTTGCTTGTCGTCCACTTGCTTGAGCAAATAGTCATTGAGCAGGGCTTCATTGCAGGTTGATGCAACCTCAGCCACAAAAATGGAATAGTTTCCGTATACAAAAGGTTGGTTTTTACGGGTGAAATAGCTGTGGACCGAATGGCCAAATTCATGGGCAAGGGTAAACAAATTATCAATATTGTCCTGCCAGTTCAGGAGAATATAGGGACTGGTTCCGTAAGCTCCCGATGAATAGGCACCACTTCGTTTCCCCTTGTTTTCATACACATCCACCCAGCGGTTTTCATAAGCTTCCTGAAGAATGGAGACATACTCTTCACCCATGACACTCATGGCATCGAGCAAAATTTTCTGTGCTTCCGGGTAGGATATTTTAAACGAGGCATCTTTGACCAGAGGCGTATAAATGTCGTACATATGCATTTCTTTAAGCCCCAATGCTTTTTTGCGAATGGACATGTACCGATGTAAAAGGGGCAAATTCCTGTTAACCGTATCAACCAATTGATCATATACTGTCTCGGGAATCTGGTTTTTGCTCAGGGCCGCATGACGGGCCGACTTGTAACCACGGACATTGGCATAAAAATTGTTTTTCTTGATCGCGCCGTTCAAGGTGCTGGCAAAGGTATTCTGGTATTTGCCATACGTGGAGTAGACGGCTTCAAAGGCATCTTTTCGTACGCGATGATCGCGGCTTTCCATGAAATGAATGTATCGGCCGTGCGTAACTTCGACCTCGCTGCCATCTTCATCGATGATTGTCGGGAAGACCAGATCCGCGTTGTTCAGCATGCCAAAGGTGTTGGCTGCTGTTTGCAGCGCGTCGCTTGCCTGTGCCAGGATCTTTTCTTCTTTTTGAGACAAAACGTATGGCCTTTTGGTGTTTAATTCTTCCAATGCATGCCTGTAAACTTGCAGCTGTTCGTTTTCAGCCAGGAAGGTGTTCAGTTTTTCTTCCGGGATGGAAAGGATTTCGGGGACAATAAATGACATGGCACTGGAAGCTTCTGTATACAAGCTTCTGGCCCGGTTATTCATTGCCTGGTAGAAAGACTGGGTTGTATCCTGATCTAACCGCATGTGGGCATATGTATAAAGTTTGTCGAGCCGCATGAGCAATTCATCCTGAAATTGCAATCCTTTCAACAAATCTTGAGACGAACGTCCCAAAACATTTCTGAATCTATCGATTCCCGGAATCAGTTTTTTAATTTCGTCATATTCTTTATTCCAATCCTCATCGCTGGGAAATATATCTTCCAGGCGCCAGGTGAATTCAGCCGGGATTTCCGAGCGAAGAGGAAGCTTCTTGTTTGATTGTGGTTTGGGCATGGATTTACCTCCTTAATACCTTTTGTTTCCAGTATACTACTGTACTTGTTAATTCAGAAATATTTTTCCGGACAAGTCCCTCGTTGCCCGGGTTGAGATGAAGAAATCAATGTTTAAATACTGTTATCCGGTTTGCCATTGTAGGAATTGGAGCACCGGTTTACTCCGAATTTTACACGATTTCATTTCCTGTATACAAATTGGTCGGATAATTTCTTTTCATTTGATCTGGAAGCTGCCTTGTTGAAACCATAGCTGAAAATTGACAGAAAGCGCGGGGATGATAATTGTAATTGCGCCTCTTTTGATGATTGTGTTATAATCGCTTTGGCTATACTTATTGTAGATACATCTTGTGCGGGCAAAGAGTGGGTTATTTCACCCACTCTTTGCGTTTTATCAAAGATGTTATTAGCCAAATAAGGAGGGTTGGCTTTGAGCCGGCAAGTTACAAAAACCGTACAGAAAGTTGCCCAACCAATTGTTGAAAAAGAAGGCCTTGAGCTGGTTGACATTGAGTATAAAAAAGAAGGGCAAAATTGGTTTTTGCGCATTTTTATCGACCGGGAAGAGGGTGGTATTGATCTGGATGATTGCACCCGCATCAGCGAAAAATTGAGTGAAGCGCTTGATGAAGCAGACCCGATTCCGGGAGCGTATATCCTGGAAGTATCTTCACCCGGGGTGGAGAGACCGCTGAAAAAAGAAAAGGATTTCCGGAAAGCGATCGGCAAGAATGTTTATATTACCACATTTGAGCCGATCGAAGGGCAAAAAGTGTTTGAAGGGGTTCTTCGCCATTTTGACGGAACGACTCTCACTGTAGGCGAAGAAGAGAAATCGTTCGAGATTCCATTCGACAAGGTGGCCAAAGCACGATTAAGCGTCGTTTTTTAACGCGAAGGGAGGATTAGGCCGATGAATGCTGAGTTCATCGAGGCCCTTGATCAATTAGAAAAAGAAAAAGGGATCAGTAAAGACATATTGATTGAGGCGATTGAAGCTGCATTGATTTCCGGGTACAAACGCAATTTTCACTCTGCGCAAAATGTACGTGTTGACGTGGGCAGGCAAACCGGCCTGGTACGTGTATTTGCCCGCAAAACGGTCGTGGATGAGGTAGTCGACTCCCGTCTGGAAATTTCGCTGGATGCGGCGCGTGAGATTGATCCCAATTATCAATTGGGGGATATTGTGGAGATTGAAGTGACGCCGGCAGATTTTGGACGAATTGCTGCCCAGACAGTCAAACAGGTTGTTACCCAACGAATCCGGGAAGCGGAACGTTCGGCGATTTATAAAGATTTTATTGACCGGGAAGAAGACATTATTACAGGAATTGTCCAACGGACAGACAGCCGGTTTTACTATGTGGATCTGGGGCGGATTGAAGCTCTGTTGCCCCACAATGAAACGATTGCCGGGGAACGGTTCAAGCACGGTGACCGGGTGAAAGCTTATATCACCAAGGTGGAAAAATCGACAAAAGGGCCGCAAATTTATTTGTCCCGCACCCATCCGGGATTGTTGAAACGTCTGTTTGAATTGGAAGTTCCGGAAATTTACGATGGGGTTGTGGAGATCAAGGCTATTGCCCGTGAAGCCGGGCATCGTTCCAAAGTGGCCGTTTCTTCCCGCAATCCCGATGTTGACCCGGTTGGCGCCTGTGTAGGGCATCGGGGAGCCCGGGTACAAACAGTAGTCAATGAGCTGCGCGGAGAGAAAATTGATATTGTTCGCTGGTCGGAAAATATTGACGAATGGATCGCAAATGCACTGAGTCCTTCCAAAGTCATTTCCGTCACCATTTATGAAGACCAGAAAATGGCGAGGGTTGTTGTGCCGGATCACCAGTTGTCCCTTGCCATCGGGAAAGAGGGCCAAAACGCACGCCTAGCTGCCAAGCTGACCAACTGGAAGATCGATATCAAAAGTGAATCGGAAGTTGAAGAGATGATGGAGGAAGAGAGCGAAAAACCTGAAGAGCCAACCTTTGATGATTCCGTTGAAATGGGCAAAGTGGATGTAGAAGTTGAATAACCATTTTTCATGGGGGGAGGTTGTTCTTAAGTATGAGACAGAGAAAGATACCAATGAGAAAATGTGTGGCATCCCAGGAAATGTTTCCGAAAAAGAGTCTTATTCGGATTGTAAGAACGCCGGACAATGAAGTGGTTATTGATCCCACGGGAAAAAAATCGGGACGTGGTGCCTATTTGTGCGCCCGAATGGAATACATCGATTTGGCACAGAAGAAAAAAGTATTGGACCGTGCCCTTAAGACACAAGTTCCGCCTGAATTGTACGATCAGCTCCGGGATCATGTAAGGCAGTTACAACAAAATGGATAAGTTGTTGCAACAACTGGGACTTGCAATGAGGGCCGGCAGGGTCGTTTCAGGAGAAGAATTCGTGTTAAAGGAAATTCGTTCGGGAAAGGCATGGTTGGTTTTATTGGCTGTGGACGCCGGAAGAAACACGAAAAAGAAGATCGCCGACAAATGCAGTTTTTACAATGTTCCCCTGATGCGATGCGGAAACAGGGAGCAACTTGGAAAAGCGATCGGTAAAGAAGAACGTGTCGTTGCAGCTGTAACCGATCAAGGTTTTGCCCGTTTGCTGATGAAGTCAGGCAGTAAGTAACCGGGGGTGAATGGATTTGACCAAAATGCGTGTATATGAGTATGCCAAAAAAGTGAACAGGAACAGTAAAGAAGTCTTGCACATCCTGCAAGATCTTGGTTTCAAGCTGAATAACCACATGAGTGTGATGAATGATGAAATGATCCGGAAAGCGGATCAGAGGTTAAAGCAAAACAATGAAAAATCCTCACAGGAGAAAGTCCGGTCCCAGGGGGCGAAAAAAGGGAAGTCCCCGTCAAACGGCAACAGGAAACAGCTGCCTGCGGGCCAGAACAAGAAACGTCCGTCCGGCAGCGCAGGCCGCCAGAATCAACAAGGCAGTTCCAACCGCGGGCATGCCGATGAGGCACGTAAGACCGGTGCCGCTGATCCATCTGAACATCACGAAACGAAACGCCAGCGAAAAGAAAAAAAAGGCAGGTCCTTACATTCCAAAAATCGTGACACAAATATGAACCGCAAAGGTAAAGGACGCAGAAACAAAGGAGACAGGAAACAGGCAGGCAAGGAAAAGCAAGCCCCTGTTTTGCCAAAGGAAATTACCGTTTCTGGGCCGATGACGGTTGGGGAATTTGCCAAAATGTTGCGCAGGGAGGCTTCTGCCGTCATCAAGAAACTGATTTCTCTTGGAATCATGGCGACGATCAATCAGGAGATTGACGTTGAAACCATGTCTGTGTTGGCAGAGGAATTCGACGTAACTCTCATTTTCAAGGAAGAAGTGGATGAGAGCAACTTTGAAGAGATCGAGGAAGTGGATGCTCCTGAAGATCTGGTTGAGCGTCCGCCGGTGGTTACGATTATGGGACACGTAGACCACGGAAAAACCACTTTACTTGACAAAATCCGCCATACCAAGGTGACCGAAGGGGAAGCTGGCGGGATTACGCAGCATATCGGAGCATATCAGGTAGAGATTAACGATAAAAAGATTACCTTTCTGGATACGCCGGGGCATGCCGCTTTCACAACAATGCGTGCCCGGGGGGCAGAAGTGACCGATATCACCATTCTGGTTGTTGCGGCTGACGACGGGGTCATGCCTCAGACGGTTGAGGCGATCAATCATGCGAAAGCAGCGGATGTTCCCATTATTGTTGCTGTCAACAAGATAGATAAACCGGAGGCAAGGCCCGATCATGTGAAACAGCAACTGACCGAATACGGACTCATCCCTGAAGAATGGGGAGGAGATACCATTTTTGTTCCGGTATCCGCCCTGACGGGAGAAGGAGTCGAAGATTTGCTGGAGATGATTCTTCTTGTCGCTGAAGTGCAGGAATTGAAAGCCAACCCCAACAAACGGGCGCGCGGGGTTGTCATTGAGGCCGAACTGGATAAGGGTCGGGGAGCCGTGGCTACCGTTCTTGTACAAAATGGAACCCTGCATGTCAGCGACGGGATTGTGGCAGGGAATTATTTTGGTAAAATCCGTGCTATGGTGAACGACCGGGGCCGGCGTGTCAAATATGCCCTTCCATCGACACCTGTTGAGATTATCGGGTTGTCTCACGTGCCAAATGCCGGAGATCAATTTATGGTATTCAAGGATGAGAAAAAAGGTCGTGCGATTGCAGAAAAACGCCAGTCAAAACAAAAAGAGCAGGAACGTGGAGAAAATACCCGCGTTTCGCTGGATGATCTGTTTAAACAAATCCAGGAAGGCGAAGTCAAGGAATTAAATGTTATTATTAAAGCAGATGTACAGGGCTCGGTGGAAGCGATGAAAAGCTCGCTGGAAAAAATTGATGTTGAAGGGGCCCGCGTAAAAATCATCCACACGGCAGTAGGTGCGATTACCGAGTCAGACATTATTCTGGCTTCAGCCTCCAACGCCATTATTATCGGTTTTAATGTACGGCCGGAACCCAATGCCCGGTCGGTTGCCGAGCAGGAAAAAGTGGATATCCGTCTCCATCGTGTCATTTATAAAGCAATTGAGGAAATCGAATCATCCATGAAAGGGCTGCTGGATCCCGAGTATGAAGAAAAAGTGGTAGGCATGGCGGAAGTTCGGCAAATCTTTAAAGTATCCCGTGTTGGTACCATTGCCGGTTGTTATGTGACAGAAGGCAAGGTGGTTCGTGACGGGCATGCCCGACTCATTCGCGACGGGGTTGTCATTCACGATGGAGAACTGGATACGCTCAAACGTTACAAAGATGATGTGAAAGAAGTTGCGCAAGGGTATGAATGCGGCCTCACTTTGCAAAACTATAATGACATCAAAGAAGGAGACCAAATCGAGGTTTACGTTATCCAGGAAGTGGAGCGGATGTAAATTGTACATTGGTGTTTTGGAGTTTAAGGGGCGCCTAATCGCCTCTTTCTCCCTGAAAGACAAGCGCAGGGTGATCCAGAGTGTGCAGGTCAAAATCAGAAACCGGTTCAATCTGTCGGTGGCAGAAGTTGCGGATCAGGACAATCGTCAGTTTGTCTCGCTTACTGTCGTTGGTGTTGGAGGTAGTCGGCGAATCGTTGAAAATGAACTGAGACAGGCACTCCAGTTGCTTGAAAATACGGACGGCCTGGAAGTTGTTGCAGCAGATGTGACATTTTGAGATTGGCGACAGGAGGTTTGATTCGTGGTACGGATACGTGTGAGTCGTGTAGGAGAACAGATCAAAAAAGTGCTCAGCCGGATTATTCAGCAGGAAATCAAGGATCCCCGCATAGGATTTGTTACCGTGACAGGTGTTGAAATGAGTGGGGATTTGCAAATTGCCAAAGTCTATGTCAGCATTCTTGGAAGCTCGGAACAAAAGCAGCAGACATGGCAGGGATTGGAAAAGGCCAAAGGTTTCATTCGTTCTGAACTGGGCCATCGCATTCAATTGCGTCATGTGCCGGAACTCATTTTCGTGGCTGATCAATCACTGGAATACAGTGAGAACATTAACCGTCTGTTACATGATGTTCATAAACAGGAGAAAGAAGAACAATGAACCAATTTGAACAGTTTCACCTTTTTTTGGAAAACGCCGATCCCATCCTGGTGGTAGCCCATTTGTACCCGGATGGCGATGCAATCAGTTCCACGTTGGCGATGGGATATGTGTTGAGACAACTGGGGAAAAAAGTGACAATGGTGAATGAAAGCCCGATCCCGCAAAAATTCTCTTTTCTGCCGGGAGTTGAAGAAATAAAGCTGGCAGACAGTGTTTCAGAGATATTTCCGTATGCGATTGCCCTGGATTGTGCGGATGCTGAAAGAATGGGAAGCTGCCGTTCATTGATCCGGGAAAAAGCAATTGTCGTAAATATTGACCATCATGCAACCAATGACCGGTATGGCACTATTAATATTATTCAGCCCCAGGCCGCTGCAACAGCGGAAATCATATTTGATTGGGTCGAAGAGGCCGATTTCCCGGTTGACAGACAACTGGCTGCCTGCATCTATACGGGACTGCTGACGGATACGGGAGGATTTCGTTATTCCAACACTTCTTCAAAAGTGTTCACGCAGGCGGCTAAACTGCTGGAGACAGGAATTGAATCTCACAAGATTGCCGATGCCGTCCTGGAAACCGTTACGATGGAACAATTGCAACTGCTTCAAACGGCTTTGTCAACGCTGCAAAAGTCGGAAGACGGGTTGGTTGCGTGGATGGATCTGAGAAAACAGGATATTGACCGGTTTGCAAATTCACATGAGGACCTGGACGGAATCGTCAATTACGCCCGAAATATTTATGGGGTCGACGTAGGGATTTTATTTCATGAAACAAATGATAGAACGATCAAGGTCAGCTTTCGGTCAAGGGAAATGGTAGACGTGGGGAACCTGGCAAAATCGTTTGGCGGGGGCGGACATGCCCGTGCTGCTGGCTGCAGCATCAGCGGAACATTGCAAGAAGCGCATCATCGCGTTTTATCCCTGGTTCAGTCGAAGTTGAAGCAGGAGTGTGAAGTGTAATGAAATGCCATGGGATTTTGCCCGTACGAAAACCAAGAGGATTTACATCCCATGACATTGTTTCAATTGTCCGCCGTTTGACAAAGCAAAAAAAGGCTGGTCATACTGGCACGCTTGATCCGGAAGTGGAAGGCGTGCTACCTGTTTGTTTGGGACAGGCAACCCGGCTTGTTGAATATCTTCAGGATATGCCCAAGCGTTATCAAGGGGTACTCAAGTTAGGGATTTCCACGGAAACGGAAGACCAGACGGGCAAAATTGTCGAGCAGGCGGAATGGGTCGATCCAGTCCATCCGGATCAGGCAGAACGCGTTTTGGCCGGTTTTGTCGGCAAATTGGAACAGGTACCGCCAATGTATTCAGCAGTCAGGATCAACGGGCGCCACCTGTATGAATTGGCACGCAAAGGAATTGGGGTAGACCGTCCTTCCCGTACCGTCCATATTTATGAATTGAAGTTGCGGGGAATAACGGAGGGGGATTATCCTGAAATTGCGTTTGAGGTTCTTTGCTCCAAAGGAACATATATTCGCACATTGTGTGTGGATATCGGGAAAAAGCTGGGATATCCTTCCCACATGGTATCCCTTGTGCGAACCCAAAGCGGTCCGTTTCATCTGGAAGATTGTTATTCCCTGGATGAGCTGGAGCAAATCAGTGAGCAAAATACCTGGCAAGACCATTTAACCCGGCTGGATGAAGGCATTTCTTTCATGCCAAGCCTGGTTGTCGGGGATGAAGATATTCAGAAAGTTTATGACGGGTGGAAGATACAGATTCCTGAATCCGGTGAAAAGTTCATGGAAAATCAGCTTGTTCGCGTTTATGCCAGCTCAGGCGTTTTTTGCGCTGTTTATCGGATCATCTCTGATGATTTGGCAAAACCTGAAAAAGTTTTTCGGGATGTGGAGTAAATGGAAACGATACACTTAATGTACCCGCTTGACCAATCGATAAACCCGGAATCTGTTTCGCTGGCCATCGGTTTTTTTGATGGCGTACATCGGGGACATCAGGCAGTAATCAAGGAAGCCGTATCACTGGCTGAGGAACTGGGTGTTACTCCGGCCGTAATGACATTTGATCCGCATCCGCGTGAAGTTTTGGGCAAGGATTCCATCAGGCGCTATTTGACTCCTCTATCGGAGAAATTGGCCCAATTTGCACGGTTAGGTGTAAAAAAAGCGTTTGTTGTCCGTTTTGACCAAAACTTGTCTGCCTTGTCCAAGGAAGAATTTGTAGCGCAATTTTTATTGCCGCTTGGTGCAAAAGGTGTGGTTACCGGATTCAATTTTTCGTTTGGCCGCGCCGCAGAAGGGAAAGCACGGGATCTGGTGGAACTCGGAAAAGGACATTTCAAGACAAAAATTATCGACCCGATCCGGCAGAATGGAGTTGCGGTTAGCAGCACGTGCTTGCGCCAAGCGTTAGCTGAAGGGGATATGCATACGGCGTGGCAAATTCTTGGACGCCCTTATTCTTTGGCTGGAACAGTCATTAGAGGAGATCAGCGGGGAAGGCTGATGGGATATCCCACAGCAAATCTTGACCTGGAAATGCCGTATCTTGTTCCCCGGTCCGGGGTATATCTTGTGAAAGCCTCAGTGGATGGGGCTGAATCATATGGGTTGATGAATATCGGAGTCCGCCCGACGTTTTCAGACCCTGCTTCGCGCGAAAGACTGGAAGTGCACCTGCTGGAGCGGTCCGGCAACTTTTACGACAAGCAAATAAGGGTTTGCTTTTATCATTTTTTGCGGGAAGAACGGAAATTCCGGAACATGGATGCCTTGGTTGAACAGATTGAAAGAGACCGTCAGGAAGCGGATCAGTGGTTAAGGTCACTGGTGGAATAAGAATATTGTACTTATGTTTCTCTTATGGTAAAATTATTTGGAAACAGTCACCAACTGTAAGTAACCTTAGCTCGGTTCACCGAGGCCTCGACGGTGTTCTGGGTTACAGGGGTTTAAAATTAAGGAGGATCATCTATGGCATTATCTAATGAACGCAAACGAGAAATCATCAATGAATTTAAAACACACGATGGTGATACGGGTTCCCCAGAGGTGCAAATCGCGATTTTAACTTATCGGATCAACGAGTTAAATGACCACTTGAAAGATCATAAAAAAGACCATCATTCTCGCCGTGGTCTTCTGAAAATGGTAGGTCAACGCCGTAACTTGCTAAACTACCTGAAGAAGAAGGATATCACTCGTTATCGCGAACTGATCAAGAAACTCGGGTTACGTCGATAGGATAAAGCGGGGCAGCTTGCCCCGCTTTTTAACTTCGGTTCTTTTAAAACACCAGAAGAAGGAACATACTGTAAATATGAAGAAATATGGAATATTTGTGTCTTTGAGAGGGGGAAATTGTTGAAGATGGAATCTGCAATATTTGAAACAGATTTTGCAGGACGAAAACTGATACTTGAGGTTGGAAAATTTGCCAAACAAGCTAATGGTTCCGTCATGGTTCGTTATGGTGATACATCGGTTTTGGCTACTGTTGTGGCTTCCAAGGAACCGCGGGATACCGATTTTTTTCCGCTGACCGTGAATTATGAAGAGCGTCTCTATGCGGTCGGGAAAATCCCCGGAGGTTTTATTAAACGTGAAGGACGCCCTAGTGAGAAGGCGATTTTAGCTTCCCGGTTAATTGACCGTCCGATCCGTCCCCTGTTTGATGAAGGATTTCGCAATGAAGTCCAAATTGTGACGATGGTCATGTCGGTCGATCAGGATTGTTCTTCGGAAATAGCTGCCCTGATTGGTGCCTCTGCTGCTCTTTCCATTTCCGATATCCCGTTTAAAGGGCCGATCGGAGGCGTGGTAGTTGGTCGGGTGGATGGCAAGTTCATCATTAATCCTACGGTAGAACAGGCCGAAAAATCGGATATGCATCTGGTAGTGGCCGGTACAAAAAAAGGAATTAACATGGTAGAGGCAGGTTCGGATGAAGTTCCGGAGGAGACGATGCTGGAAGCGATCCTGTTCGGACATGAAGTCATTAAGGAAATTGTGGCCTTCCAGGAAAAAATCGTCGAAGAAATCGGACAGGACAAAATGGAAGTGGAGTTGTACCAGGTTGATGAAACCATCGAACAAAGGGTAAGGAATCTGGCAACGGATTCTTTGCTGGAAGCCGTTCAGGTGATAGACAAACAGGCGCGCCAGGATGCCATTGATCAGGTGAAGGAACAAATTTCCGAAAAGTTTGCTGATGAGTTAGGCGAAGAAGAGTTTGCGGAAAAAGAAAAAGATATTCATACAGTCCTGGACCAGATTGTTAAAGAGGAAGTCCGCCGCTTGATTCTGGAAGAAGGACAACGCCCGGACGGACGGAAAATCGATGAAATTCGCCCGCTTTCAAGCGAAATTGATATTTTGCCGCGTGCGCATGGTTCCGGTTTGTTTACCCGGGGACAAACGCAGGTTTTAAGTGTCTGTACGTTAGGTGCCTTGGGCGATGTACAGATTCTGGATGGTTTGGATCTGGAAGAATCAAAGCGTTTTATGCATCATTACAATTTTCCTCCCTTCAGTGTTGGTGAAGCCAGACCGCTTCGTGCTCCAGGACGACGGGAAATCGGTCATGGGGCATTGGGAGAAAGGGCGCTGGAACCTGTGATTCCGTCAGAGGATATTTTCCCGTATACGATTCGGTTGGTTTCGGAAGTGCTTGAATCAAACGGATCTACTTCACAGGCAAGTATTTGCGCTTCAACCCTTGCACTGATGAATGCGGGTGTTCCGATCAGGGACCCGGTTGCCGGAATTGCGATGGGACTTGTCAAAGAAAAGGATAATGTCGTGGTATTGACCGACATTCAGGGAATGGAAGATCATCTCGGGGATATGGATTTCAAGGTGGCCGGGACGCGTAAAGGTGTTACTGCGCTACAGATGGATATCAAGATTGAAGACATTGACCGGGATATCCTGCAAAGAGCGCTGGAGCAGGCCAACCGGGCAAGAATGGTGATCCTTGACAATATGGAAGCAACCATAAAGGAACCACGCAAAGAGTTGTCCCCATATGCTCCGAAGATCCTGACCCTGCGCATTCACCCGGATAAAATTCGCGATGTGATCGGGCCGAGCGGACGGGTCATCAATAAAATCATCGAAGAAACCGGTGTGAAAATCGATATTGAACAGGACGGCCGTATTTTTATTGCCTCTTCTGAAGCAAGACAGAATGAACGGGCCAAACAGATCATTGAAGATCTGGTTCGCGAAGTGGTGGTTGGGGAAACATACCTTGGAACAGTTAAGCGGATTGAAAAATACGGGGCATTTGTTGAGATTATCCCAGGCAAGGAAGGGCTTGTACATATCTCACAAATGGATATTAACCGTGTAGGGAAAGTAAGTGATGTGGTCAATGTCGGAGATTCCATCATGGTCAAAGTAACGGAAATTGATGACCAGGGCAGGATCAATCTTTCACGCAAGGCGGTATTGAAAGAAATGGCCGACAAGAAAAAAGAGATGTTATAACCACAAGAGGCAAAGCAAAAGAGTCAGAGCGATCTGCCTCTTTTTTACATTTTGGGGCCGGCATAGGGAGTTGTCCGGATGCATATGGTAGGAAGAAAAAGGAGGCGACAGAATTTTGTTACCACCTGTTCGCGTGATCGCACTTATCTCATCAGTATGTTTCATTGTTATACTGGTACAACTCCCTACCATTGAAGCGTATGTTGCTTCTGTAAAAAAACATGATGTCGTGCCAGTGTTTGGCTACTCAACGGAACAGAGGATCGTCAGGCAAATCAGGAAAGAGGCGCCAAAGCATTATATTGAACCCATCAATGCCCGGGTTGACCGGATCTGGAAAGCGATCCCGGGTTTAAACGGTCGTGAAGTCAATCTGAATGAAACGATTCGGCGCACTTTGGAACAAAAAGACAGAAAGTCCATTCAATGGGTGTATCGGGAAATTCCACCCAAAATTCAACTCAAGGATCTGGGAAATGAACCGGTTTACCGGGGAAATGAAAAAAAACCGGCCGCCGCCCTGATGGTCAACGTGGCCTGGGGAACAGAATACATACCGCAAATATTGAAAATTTTAAAAAAAGAGCAGATAAAAGCCACTTTTTTTTTAGATGGTTCCTGGCTGAAAAAGAATCCGGAGGCAGCCAGGCAAATCATCCGGGAGGGGCATGAAATCGGAAACCACGCTTATTCCCATCCGCTGATGAGTCAAATCAGTACCGCGCAAATGGAAAAAGAGATTGGAAAAACACAAGCACTGATTGAAAAACACTTGCAGGTCAAAAGTAAATGGTTTGCTCCGCCCGCAGGGGATTTTGACCGGCGAGTGATAAAAATGGCCGCACAATTTCACATGAATACCATATTATGGACATTGGATACCGTCGACTGGAAAAAATCAGTCTCACCGGAAATGATGGTAGGCAAGGTGGAAAAGGAAATTGTTCCAGGTACCTTGCTGCTCACCCATCCGACCGACCGGACGGTAAAGGCGTTGCCGCAAATCATCCGTGCGGGAAAGAACAAAGGTTTGAAATGGATGACGGTCAGCAATCTGTTATCATCGAAAAGGGTTAAGTAGATTGAGCAAAAATATTAGATTTGATATAGTAAGATTGCTTTTTGGACAGCTTATCGAATGAATAAGGAGGATCTTATTTGATCGTTAAATATACGTTGAATAATGGCGTGCGCATCGTAGCGGAGAAAATTCCTCATGTTCGCTCGGTAGCCCTGGGTATATGGGTTGGTACGGGTTCAGAAAATGAAACACCGGCAAATAACGGAATTTCCCATTTTATTGAACACATGATGTTTAAAGGAACCAAAAACAGGACAGCGCGGGAAGTGGCAGAAGCTTTTGATGCCATTGGCGGCCATGTGAATGCATTTACTTCAAAAGAGATCACCTGTTATTATTTCAAGGTACTTGATGAGCACTTTGCGACGGCATTGGATGTGTTGGCTGACATGTTTTTTGAGTCAATTTTTGCCGAAAATGAAATAGAAAAAGAAAAGAAAGTTGTATTGGAAGAGATATATATGGTGGAAGATACGCCCGATGATTTGGTACATGACCTGCTGTCGGAAGTATCGATCGGGGACCATGCGCTGGGATATCCGGTCCTGGGAAATGCAGAAACGGTCCAAAGCTTTAAGCGAGAAGACCTGTTCCAATATAAAAATCAGTTCTATGTGCCGTCCAATGTCGTTATCGCTGTGGCGGGAAACCTTCCGGACGGGTACCTGGAACTGATCGATGAGGCATTCAGCCACCATCAGGGAAAAACACCGCCTGTAAACAAGGAAGTTCCCGTATTTACACCCCGGCTCAAAGTCAGGAAAAAGGATACGGAACAGACGCATATTTGCCTCGGACTGCCTGGCTTGCCAGTTGGCCATGATGACCTTTATACCCTGGTATTATTGAACAATGTCCTAGGCGGCAATATGAGCTCACGACTTTTTCAGGAAATTCGCGAAGAACGGGGACTGGCATATTCGGTATATTCTTATCATTCTTCCCATCGGGATACAGGACTGTTTGCCGTATATGCCGGAACAAAACACGGTCAGGAAGATGAGGTCTTTTCCTGCATTTATCAGGTTTTTGACGATATACTTAACGGCGGATTAAGCGAGAACGAATTGCAAAAAGCGAAAGAGCAGCTGAAAGGAAGTATCATGCTGGGGCTGGAAAGTACCAATAACCGGATGAGCCGGCTGGGACGGGATGAACTGTTGCTTAACCGAAATTTTACATTGGATGAAATTATCGAGCAGATAGAAAGCATTACTTTGGAAGATGTGAACCGATTGGCGCAAAAAACCTTTTCGTCTCCCATGTCGTTGGCGCTAATTTCCCCTGATGGAAAAATACCGGCCAGTTTTAGGAGGAACTCAATTGCTTGATGTCAAAATGATTCACATGCCAGGAAACGAAGATCTACCTCTTCCAGTAAAAATGTCGACGGGTTCCAGTGGTTTTGATCTCCATGCCGCAGTTGTTGAGCCAGTGGAATTAAAACCAGGCCAGTGGAAGTTGATTCCTACTGGTATTGCATTATCCATGCCGGCAGAACTGGAGGCACAGGTCCGCCCCAGAAGCGGTCTCGCCTTGAAGCATGGGATTACGGTGCTAAATGCACCAGGCACCATTGATTCCGATTACCGCGGGGAGATTGGAGTCATCTTGCTCAATGCCGGTGAGGAGTCGTTTCGGATCCAGCGGGGAGACCGCATTGCACAGTTGGTTTTTGTGCAGATACCTGCTGTTTCGCTGAAAGTTGTGGAGTCGTTGGATGAAACTTCACGTGGTTCAGGAGGCTTTGGTCATACGGGTAAATAGGAGAGGTGATCTTCATGTCCGAACGGAATCATCGGATCAGAAGGTTACAGAAAGAAATGGAACGTCTCCGTAATGAACTGTATCAGTCGGTGAATGGAGAACCCGAACGATTAATGGATGCTCATGTGTTGCCATTGTCAGAACAGCTGGATGTATTGATTGTGGAAATGCAACGAATCCAACTGGAACATTGTCTTTAGAAATGCTGAGTTTTTAAGAGATTCAAGCCTCGGTTTTCATACCGGGCTTTTTTATTTTTGCAAAAATCCTGCATAAGGATAGAATGAGATGCTTGACGAGAAAGAGGAGGGACTGAATTTGCGCTGGAGTGAATTTGCTGCAAAGGAATGCATTGATCTGGTAAATGGGAAACGATTGGGGGATTTTATGCATGCCGATCTTGCTTTCGACCCGCAAACCGGAAAGATTCAGTTTATTCTTTTGCCGACCCATTCGTCCTGGTTGAAAAGAAACCAGCACTCCCTGGAACTGAAGTGGAGCATGATCCGAAAAGTGGGACCGGAGATGGTTATTGTCGATTCTGCAGACAGAAAAGCTTCCAAAAAACAATTTGAATAAATGGGAACCGAATCCCGGTTTTTTTCATATGATGCATCAAGAATTAATCATCAGCATACAAAGAAAAAAGGGGAGAGCCTTCCGAGGAAAGGAGTATGAAATAGTGCTGACAGGCAAACATGTTGTCTTCCTCGGTGGAGATGCACGGCAATTGGAAGTGATCAAAAGCTGTATCCAAATGGATGCCAAGGTTTCACTGATCGGATTTGACAACCTGCAAAGCCCGCTTAGCGGTGCGTCATTGAAAGAGTTGACAACAGAAGTGTTAAGCATGGCAGATGTATTAGTGCTTCCCATTATCGGCACGGATGAAAAAGGGAAGGTAAGCAGTGTTTTTACTTCAAAAAAGCTGGTCCTGACGGAAGAACATTTTCAGTCATTGCCTGAAAACTGCCTGGTTTTCGTCGGAATGGCCAAGGATTATGTACGGGAGCAGTGCCGTCAGAATGGAATTCAATTATATGAACTGTTAAAACGGGACGATGTGGCCATTTACAATTCCATCCCAACTGTAGAAGGCGCCCTGATGATGGCCATTCAGCATACGGATATTACGATTCATGGATCAGAATGTATCGTGCTTGGGATGGGCAGATGCGGTTTGTCTCTGGCACGCACCCTTCATGCCATCGGCGCCAGGGTCAAGGTTGGCGTAAGAAATACCGTGCACAGGGCCAGGGCGTTTGAAATGGGGATGGAATCGTTTGATGTTTCGGAACTGAAAGATTATGTAAGAACAGCCGACCTGATTTTCAATACGGTTCCGGCTCTGATTGTCGACGCCTCGGTGTTGGCGCTGGTCCCTCATGATGTTGTCATTATCGATCTTGCCTCCAAGCCTGGCGGAGTCGATTATCCCTTTGCCGAAAAACGGGGTATTAAGGCGATATTGGCTCCAAGTTTGCCGGGAATCGTTGCTCCAAAGACAGCTGGTCAGATTCTGGCACGGACAATCACCCGTTTAATGACAAAAGAGTTGTTCAGGGAGGAATCCGTCTGATGAATTGGCATGATTTAACGATAGGCTTTGGTCTGACGGGATCCCATTGTACACATGATGAAGTGCTTCCCCAAATGGAACGGCTGATCAAATTGGGGGCCAATGTCATACCGGTGATTTCGCATACCGTGGCTACGGTAGACAGCCGGTTTGGCACTGCAGGGGACTGGAAACGGAAGATAGTGGAAATTACCGGCCGGTCACCTTTAATGACGATTCCGGAAGTGGAACCTTTTGGCCCCCAAAAAACACTGGATTGTTTTGTTATTGCTCCCTGTACCGGCAATTCGCTGGCAAAGCTGGCCAACGCCATTACTGACAGTCCTGTCCTGATGGCGGCCAAAGCGCAAATGCGGAATCACCGGCCGGTAGTACTGGCCGTTTCCACCAATGATGCACTGGGAATAAATGCTGTCAATCTGGCAAAATTGTTGTCCACAAAAGATATATATTTTGTGCCGTTTGGACAGGATGCACCCGAAAAGAAGCCTAAATCAATGGTTGCACGCATGGAATTGATTCCGGAAACCTGTCTGAAAGCGATCGAAGGAAAACAGTTGCAGCCAATAATAGTTGAAAAATATCGCGACTTGACTTCATAATAGAAAAGAGATTTTGATAGTGAAATATCCGGGGTCCCCAATTTTCAAACAAATAAGCGGGGACTAACTTCATATGTTTAATGGGAGGGTACTCCATGAGTGCAAATGAATTTGTCGTTGCAGTTGTTGGAGCAACAGGTGCTGTCGGACAACAAATGTTAAAATATCTGGAAAAGAGAGATTTCCCGGTAAAGGAACTGCGTCCGCTTGCTTCCAAACGTTCTGCCGGACAAAAAGTCATGTTCCGTGGCAATGAAGTAACGGTTCAGGAAGCATTGCCGGAATCGTTTGCCGGTGTCGATTTTGCCCTTTTCAGTGCAGGCGGGAGTGTAAGTAAAGCATTGGCCAAGGAAGCCGTAAAACGGGGGACTGTTGTGATTGACAATACCAACGCTTTTCGGATGGATCCGGAAGTTCCGTTGGTTGTTCCAGAGGTTAATCCTGAAGCATTGAACCATCATAAAGGAATCATTGCCAATCCTAACTGCTCAACGATCCAAATGGTTGTTGCCTTGAAACCATTGTATGATCACTATGGAATCGAAAAAGTGATTGTATCCACCTATCAGGCTGTATCAGGAGCCGGGTGGCAGGCGATTAATGAATTGGAAGAACAGAGCAAGGCCGTTCTGGAAGGAAAAGAGGTTTCGGCACACGTACTTCCTGTCGGCAGGCTTAACAAACATTACCAGCAGGCATTCAACGTGATTCCACAAGTGGACGTGGCGGAAGAAAACGGGTTTACCCTTGAGGAAATGAAAATGATCCGTGAAACGAAAAAGATTTTTGGAGATGATTCGATTGACGTTACTGCAACTTGTGTGCGTGTACCGGTGATGCGCGGTCACAGCGAATCGGTCTACGTTGAATTGAAATCAGACTTTGATCTGGAAGAAGTGCGAAAGCAGCTGGGCGAAGTACCGGGAGTAGTGGTTCAGGATGCCATCGGGGAACAGGTTTATCCCATGCCGATCAATGCAGAGGATCGGACAGAAGTGTTTGTAGGCCGTCTGCGCCGTGATCTGAATAACCCGCGCGCATTGAATATGTGGGTTGTTTCGGATAATCTCCTGAAAGGAGCAGCTACAAATACAATCCAGATTGCTGAAGCATTGATTGGAAAAGACAAATAGAGAAGGGATAAGCAATGAGTATCATCGTGCAAAAATTTGGGGGTACTTCAGTAGCTACCCCTGAGCAACGCCAACGGGTCCTGCACCATATCCGCAAGGCGCTGGCAGAAGGGCATCAGCTTGTTGTTGTGGTCTCGGCAATGGGAAGAAAGGGCGAACCATATGCCACAGACACCTTGCTCAGCCTGCTGAATCAATACGGCAATCAAATTCGTCCTCGTGAAAGAGATTTGTTGATGAGCTGCGGGGAGATCATCTCTGCTTCCACGATCTCCAGCATGCTGAATCAGGCGGAAATCCGCTGCTGTGTATTGACTGGTGGACAAGCGGGAATCATTACGAATAATCAACATACCAATGCGCAGATCATTACGGTCAACCCCAAACGGATCCTGCAGGAACTGGAAAAAAATCAGGTGGTTATTGTGGCAGGATTCCAGGGCCAGACGACAGACGGAGAAATTACTACCTTGGGGCGGGGCGGAAGTGACACAACTGCAACGGCATTGGGAGCGGCTCTTCTTGCCTCTTTTGTAGACATTTTTACTGATGTAGAAGGAATCATGACGGCTGATCCAAGAATTGTGGAGAATGCAACGCAACTGGAAAGAGTCACGTACACGGAAATGTGCAATCTTGCTTTTCAAGGCGCCAAAGTGATCCATCCCCGGGCAGTGGAGATTGCCATGCAATCCAGTATCCCGATCCGGGTTCGTTCAACGATGTCCGATTCTGACGGGACACTGGTCACCCATATGACTGAAATTGACCGACAGGAGAGTGAGGTAAGAGAAAGAACCATCATCGGAATTACACAAATGCCTGAGGTAACCCAGATCAAAATCCGGTTGAGACAGGGGCAATACAATACCCAAATGCAAGTTTTCAAGGCCATGGCTGACCAGGGGATCAGCGTGGATTTTATCAGTGTCAATCCCAGTGAAATTGCTTATACGGTTAATGATGATCTGGCAAAACGTGCTGAACAGATCTTGTATGATATGGGATTGGAACCGGAATTATGCAGAGGTTGCGCAAAAGTTTCTGTGGTAGGTGCGGGGATTGCCGGAGTTCCGGGGATTATGGCCAAAATTTCGGAAGCATTGACAGAAGAGGACATTCAGATCCTGCAATCGGCAGATTCCCATACCACCATTTGGGTCCTGGTACACGGACAGGATATGGCCAAGGCGATTCGTGCATTGCATCAGAAGTTTCATTTGCATCAACTTCACTATTCATAAGGGGGAAGCATAATGGGTTTTGGCAGATTGATTACGGCTTTGTATACCCCGTTTACAAAAGAACGTGAGATTGACTGGCCACGATTGGGAGAAACAATTGAACGTCTGATCGAGAATGGGAATGATGCCATCGTCGTTTCAGGCACAACCGCCGAGTCTCCGACCTTGACACAAGAGGAAAAAATCGAGCTTTTCCGGTTCGCGCTTGAAAAAGTAAACGGACGCATCAAAGTAATCGCCGGTACCGGCAGCAACAATACTGCACAAAGCATTCAACTGACGAAAAAAGCCGATGAAATCGGGGCAGACGGAGTCATGATCGTTGCTCCATACTATAATAAACCATCTCAGGAAGGTTTGTACCAGCATTTCAAATCGATTGCGGAAGTCACCAAACTGCCGGTGATGCTTTACAATGTACCAGGGCGCACAAGCGTCAACATGTCCGTGGAAACCATGACCCGGCTGGCGCAGCTGGAAAATGTTGCAGCCATCAAGGAAGCGAGTGGAAATCTGAATCAGATTTCAAGCCTGATTGCTGCACTTCCGGAGAATGTGGCTGTATACAGCGGCGATGACGGGTTGACTTTGCCTGTCTTGTCCGTAGGCGGAGCCGGAGTTGTCAGTGTGGCCAGTCATCTGGTGAGCCGGGAAATCAAGGAAATGATTGATGCGTATTTTGCGGGAGATATCAAAAAAGCCCGGGAACTGCATATCCGACTGCTGCCCGTTTTCCATGGCGTCTTTATTACGACCAGCCCGGCTCCGCTTAAATATGCTATGTACAAAAAAGGCTGGTCTGAGCCATATGTGCGTTTGCCGATTGTCGAACTGACGGAGGAAGAAAAAAAGAAAACTGACGAGTGGATCGAAAAACTCCTGTAAAAAGAGAGAAAAAAGGCCTGTCCGCTTATGTGCGGCCAGGTCTTTTTGCTTGCTGGAAATTTTCCGGGTAAAGATTTAGTTGCATATTGATCTTTTAATCGTATATAATGAAACCAAGTGAAATTTGTGCGGTTTAGGGTGATAACAACTTAATAGGAGGGTAGTAGTTGACAAAAGACCAACGAGGCAAATTATCTATCTTTGCACTCGGTGGGTTGGATGAAATCGGGAAAAACATGTATGTGGTGCAGTACGGGAATGACATTGTAGTAATTGATTCGGGCTTAATGTTCCCTGAGGAGGAAATGCTGGGGATTGATATAGTCATACCCGACATCACATATCTGGTTGAGAATAAGGATAAGGTACGTGGGATTATATTGACTCATGGTCATGAGGATCATATTGGTGGATTGCCATATATTTTGCGTCAGCTTGATATTCCCATCTATGCGACCAAGCTGACCATGGGGCTGATTGAGCATAAACTGCGCGAAGCCAATATTTTAAGCGACACGAGACGGTACGTTATCAATAACAAATCGGAGATCAGGTTAGGTTCAACATTGAAAGCTTCTTTTTTCTATACCAACCATAGCATTCCTGATTCTGTGGGAGTTTGTATAGATACGCCTGAAGGAGCTGTCGTTCATACAGGAGATTTTAAATTTGACATGACTCCTGTTAATGGACAGGTTGCCGATTTGCATAAAATGGCTGAACTTGGGAAAAAAGGGGTTTTATGTTTATTGTCTGACAGCACCAATGCTGAACGGACCGGGTTTACCGGATCTGAAAGCACAGTGGGTGAAGGGATTAACGAAGTTTTTCGCAAAGCAAAGCAACGGGTGATTGTGGCAACATTTGCTTCCAATATTCATCGCATCCAGCAAGTGGTGAACGCGTGCCAATTGTACGGCAGAAAGCTGGCTGTGGTGGGACGGAGTATGGTAAATGTCGTAAATATTGCTTCGGAACTGGGTTATTTGCATGTGCCTTCAGATCTGATCATTGATACGGATGAAATCAACCGGTTGCCTGCCAATCGGGTGGCAGTCATATCAACCGGAAGCCAGGGGGAATCCATGTCTGCGTTGACGCGGATGGCAAATGCATCCCATCGCAAGGTTGAAATCCTGCCAGGGGATACCGTGATCATCTCTGCTACGCCGATTCCTGGCAATGAGAAACTGATTGGCCGTACCGTAGACCAATTATTCCGTATTGGTGCGGATGTTGTCTACAGCAAAACTTCCCATGTACACGTCTCAGGGCATGGTTCTCAGGAAGATCTGAAACTGATGCTTAACCTGATTAAACCCAAATTCTTCATTCCGATTCACGGTGAGTATCGCATGCTGCGCACTCACGCCCAACTTGCCGAATCAGTGGGGGTACGCCCCGAAAACATTTTTATTTGTGACAATGGTGACACGGTTGAATTCACAGGTGGCAGGGCAAGATACGGTCCAAAAATCCAAACCGGAAAAGTGCTCGTCGATGGTTTGGGTGTTGGAGATGTTGGAAATATTGTATTAAGAGATCGCAAATTGCTTTCGCAAGATGGAATTTTGGTTGTTGTTCTCACCCTCAGTAAAGCAAATGGTACGATTGTATCGGGACCAGACATTATTTCAAGAGGTTTTGTCTATGTCCGTGAATCCGAACAATTGCTGGATGAAGCTAATCGGATTGTGGCATTAACAATGGAAAAATGCATGAAAGAACATGTGAGCGAATGGGCTTCCCTCAAAACAAGCATTCGAGAAGCACTGAGCAAATTCTTGTTTGAGCGGATCCGTCGTCGCCCCATGATTTTACCTATCATTATGGAAGTTTAATGAAAATGGAACCGCACAAAAATGCTGCAGCTCTTGGATAGTCAAGAGTTGCAGCTTTTCGTCGTAAAAAGGTTCGTCACTGAAGCAAATAATTTTGGATAGATCAAAGCGGTTCTGAAACGAGCAGCTCCAATTGCCCGATTGTAGGGCTTATACCAATTTGTTGCAAGTAAAATTCATTAAAATATCAAAATAATGGAAAAAAGTCAGATCAAGCAGACTTTTTTCCATTATTGGCTTGCGGAGGCCAATTTCAATCCGGCAATACCGGTCAAAATCATACATAGAAATAATAAACGAAGCCAATGGCGGGATTCATGAAACAGGATGATTCCCAGGATGGCGGTGCCCAAAACGCCGATTCCGGTCCAGACCGCATAGGCTGTGCCGATGGGCAATTGTTTGGTAGCCTGCGATAAAAAATAAAAACTGACGACCATTCCGGCCAAAGTAAGAAGGGATGGATAAAAACGGGTAAAACCATGTGTATACTTAAGGCTGATCGCCCAGACAACTTCAAATATTCCTGCAATGAATAAATAAATCCATGCCACAATCATTTCCTCCTTGCAATCGATCGAAATTTCATTATTCATTGATTTTACCAATTTTTTTATTAACTATAATAATAGCAATTTTTTTGCAAAGAACAATATTTTCTTGAAAAAATTGGTGGAGTAATAGAATGAAATATTGTTTTTACAGCAGGAAATAAATAACTGATGGAAAATAAATAGTATGACATTTCATAATTTGCCAAATGGAACCTGCCGTCTATACAATCATAGCAATATTAACATTTGAAAACAAACGATAGAATCACTCGGATCACAGTGTTTCTATCGTTTGTTTTGTTAAATATTTTTTGTTAAAATAATTTCATGCAGAAACTTTTATCTTAACCAATAGGATATTGACAGCGGCTGGAAACTTGGATAAGATGGTAACTGTAATTTTTTCACAAATAAAATTCGATATAAGTTTTATATATACTGGAGGTTAATCATGACAAAGGTGAAAGAAAGATGGAGTAAACACAGAGAGCTTTATGATCAGTGGTTGAGTGATTATGAAGGAAGTGTGTTTATTCCAGCTAGGAAAAGCCGTATCAAAGGCGATTGTGAACAGGAAGCCTTTGAGCAGTTTGAAATACGCCTGAGTCGTTCCACTTCAGAAAGTCTTTATGCATTGGCAAAACAGTATCCAGGTTCCCTGTCTTCCTTGTTTCAAGGGCTTTGGGGAAGTTTGCTGCTGAAATACAGCGGTGAAACGGATGTTCTGTTTGCCATTTCGCATTCTGCCTGTAAATCTTTTTTTGAGAATGAACCGGAAGTGCAGCTGGCTCGTATAAGAGACCAGCATTTCACATTTAACCAACTGTTTCACGCTTTGTCGAAAACGGATTATCCACGGTTTCCGTTATCCAAATTATGCGAAGCAACCGGAATTGATGAAAAAGCCATCGATCACCTTGTTGTCATAGCAAATCATTTACTGAATCAAAAGGAGTTTGAATACCAAAAATATACCAATAAGTGCAAAAATCAAGTCAATGAAATAAGAAAACTGGATCCTCACATTCAACTGGTTGTTACATTTGTCCCTGCCAAATATTTAACCATACAAATTAATTATGAGCCAAACCGGTATTACAGTGAACTGATCAGGCGGATGGGGCATCATCTCAAAAAAATGATTGAAAGCATCATTGACCAGCCTCACTTGTCCATTTCCGAGTTTGATCTGATCACCGCCGAGGAAAAGAAAAAACTGCATACATTTAATCAAACCAGACAACATTATCCAGACAAGGAAACCATTCATCAGTTGATTGAGTCCAGAGCAAGACAGTCGCCGGACCAGACAGCCGTTGAATTTCTGGATACCCGGTTGACTTATCGGGAACTGAATCGGCGCGCTGACTTGTTAGCGGCAATTTTGCAGGATCGCAACGTAAAAAAAGGGGATATTGTTGCGGTCATGGTGCCTCCTTCCCTTGAAATGATCATTGGTGTACTGGGGATTCTCAAGGCAGGAGCAGCCTATTTGCCGATTGATCCCAATTACCCGTCGGAACGGATTTCTTATATGTTAAAAGACAGTAAGACACAAATGCTTTTAACTTACGGAAATGATTCAAATGATATCGGAACTCATTTGGACCGGTTGGATCTGAAAATGGTGGATTGGACAAAAGAAGCGGCAAGCCGCCCTGATCCCATGGTGCAAGTTCATGATCCGGCATACGTGATCTATACTTCCGGCTCAACCGGGAAACCCAAGGGTGTGATGATAGAGCATTCGTCTCTTGTAAACCTGGCCTTCTGGCACGTTGACGAATTTAAAATCTCGGAATATGACTGTTGTACAAAGTACGCCGGGTTTAGTTTTGACGCATCTGTATGGGAAATTTTTCCAACTCTTTTGGCCGGAGCCACGCTCCAAATCATCGATGAAGAACTGCGGTATGATTTGGAAGAGCTGAACCGGTATATGGATGAAAAAGGAGTTACGGTCAGCTTTTTGCCAACACAGGTTGCGGAGCAATTCATGCATCTGGAGAATCGCAGCCTGAGAATTCTCCTTGTCGGAGGGGACCGTCTGAAACAGGTCGTTCCGCAGACTTACAAGATTGTCAACAACTATGGCCCGACAGAAAATACCGTTGTTACGACAAGCGGACCGGTTTATCCTGATGAACCGATTTTTATTGGTCGGCCAATCGCCAACAATCGGGTATATGTACTCAGTCGCCAGCAACAATTGCAGCCGGTTGGTGCCCCTGGAGAGCTGTGCATCAGCGGAGCAGGTTTGGCCCGGGGCTATCTACATCGTCCTGAACTGACCGCGGAAAAATTTGTGGAAAATCCGTTTGAACCCGGAGAACGGATGTACAAAACAGGAGATATCGTGCGATGGCTTCCCGACGGGCGCCTGGAATTTTTGGGGCGGATTGACGATCAGGTGAAAATCAGGGGCTTTCGGATTGAGCTTGGTGAAATCGCCCACTGTCTGTTGCAACACCCGCATATTCAGGATGCATTGGTGCTGACACGATCTGATGCACAGGGACGAAACTATCTGTGTGCCTATTTTACTGCCAGGGAAGGTTGGACGAAGCAATCGATTCGGCAGCATCTGGAACAGGAACTGCCGTATTACATGGTTCCGGCGCATCTGATTCACATGGACCGGTTCCCTTTGACACCCAACGGAAAAGTAGACAAGAAAGCGCTGCCAGTTCCGGAAACAAAAGGTAAAACCAATCGCTCCATGCCTGGCACCAGTGAAACCGAGCGCCGTCTGATCCGAATCTGGAAGGAGATCTTTGATGCCGGTCAGGTTGGTGCGGCTGACAACTTTTTTGATTTGGGCGGAGATTCCCTTAAATTAATGCGTTTACTGTCAAGAATCAGGAAAGAGTTTCAGGTCCGGATTTCAATCCATGACTTGTATGAACGGCCGGTTTTGAGAGATATGGCTACATCGATCTGGAAAGCTGAAACAATTTTGCAAAATGATGTATTCAAGACATCCCGACCGGGGGAAACCTATCCGACTTCTTCCGTGCAAAAAAGGATATATGCAGTAGAGCAATTGGAAAATATCGGGACCACATATCATACCCCCGTCATGCTGGAACTGCGCGGAGAACTTGACGAAAAACGATTGCAGTCAGCTTTTGAAAACTTTGTGCAGCGTCATGAGGCATTGCGTACTTCTTTCCATCTGGCTGATGGTGAAGTGGTGCAAAAAGTCCAATCTGAAGTTGAGCTGCCGTGGAAGGTTTATCGTGCCAGTTCCATGGATGAAGTAAAACAGATTGCCGAAACCTTTATTTCTCCATTTGATCTGGGAAAAGCGCCTTTGTTCCGTGTTGCTCTTATTCACCATCCGGATCAGAGGCACTATTTGGTCATTGATATGCATCATATTGTTTCTGACGGTATTTCCGTAGAAGAGATTCTGTATCGTGAACTGGGTGCGCTTTACAAAGGGGAAGTGTTGCCTGTCCCGGATCTCCAGTACAAGGATTATGCAGCTTGGCAGCAGGAGTGGCTGAAGTCGGAGGAATGCCGCAAGCAGAAGGAATACTGGTTAAACCGCTTGTCAGGTTCCATTCCTGTGCTTGAATTGCCGACGGATTATCAGAGGCCCTTCGTCCAGGAATTTGCTGGCGACAAAGTTCGATTTTCTGTAGGCGCATCGTTGACTGAACGTTTGAAACGGATTGCCAAACAAGAAAATTCTACATTGTTCATGATGCTGTTTGCGGCATACAAGGTTTTATTGGCAAAATTGTCCGGACAGGAAGATATCATTGCAGGGTTTCCTGTTGCAGGCCGCGGACAGCCCCGTTTGGAATCGGTTTTCGGCATGTTTGTCAATACTCTGCCTTTACGTTCTCAGCCCTGTATGGATTTGTCTTTTTCTGATTATCTGAAGCAAGTCAGGAAACGAATCCTGGAGGCTTACGAGCATGGGGATTATCCGCTGGAAGAAGTGGTCGAGCAGTTGAAGATCAACCGTGACCGCAGCCGGAATCCTTTGTTTGATACAGCATTTGTGTTGCAAAACATGGACACGGAAACGATTAATCTTCCAGGTGTGTCTGTACTTGACATGAAGGAGATCCCGTGGAAGCAATCGATGTTTGACATGACCTGGGAAGCCAAGGAAGAAGCCGAAACGATCGAGTTCTCGGTGGAATATTGCACGCGGCTGTTCAAACGTTCCACGATTCAACGGTTTATCAAATCCTACCTGACCATTTTGGAGCAGATTACCCATAATCCGGCTTGTACCATTGCCAAAATTGAATTGCTTCCGCCTGAGGAAAAAAAGAAAGTGTTGGTGGAATTCAACCGGACAGATGTGCCTTACCCGCGGGGAAAAACGATTCAGCAGTTGTTTGAGGAACAGGTATTGAAGACTCCCGACCATGTGGCGATCAGAATGGGCGAGGAAACCCTGACTTATCAGGAACTGAATGAACAGACCAACCAACTGGCCAGATTGTTGCGCGGCAAAGGGATTAAAAGGGGCGATGTTGTTGGCCTGTTGGTGGAACGTTCACCGGTCATGATTATCGGTTTGCTCGCCATTGTCAAAGCGGGTGGGACGTATTTGCCTATAGATCCGGGCTATCCGGAAGAACGAATCCGTTTCATGTTGGAAGACAGCCAGGCAAACACCCTGCTGGTGCAACCCGGTCTTCCTGTTCCGGAAGCGTATACCGGAAGGTTGGTGGAATTGTCCCCAAAAATATGGGAAGACCAATATTCCGGCAATTTGCCGAATATTAATTTACCGGAGGATATTTTATATATTATTTACACCTCCGGATCAACGGGAACTCCCAAAGGGATTACAACCATGCACTATAATGTGGTCCGGACGATTGTTAACAACGGGTATGTCGAGGTGGATGAGTCGGACCGTGTTTTGCAATTGTCCAATTATGCTTTTGACGGATCTACCTTTGACATTTACATGTCATTGCTCCATGGTGCTCAACTTGTGTTGGTACCTAAGGAAACCCTATTGGATTTGAATAAGTTGACCCGTTTGATCCGGGAAGAAAAAATCACTGTATCCTTTATTACAACCGCTTTGTTTAATATGCTGGTCGATTTTGATTTATCCAGTTTGGCCAATATGAGAAAAATCCTGTTTGGCGGGGAAAAGGCTTCCGTCAAACATGTGCAAAAGGCTGTCAGGGAATTGGGCGAACACCGGCTGATCAATGGATACGGGCCGACGGAAACGACCGTATTTGCCACAACCTGTTCGATTGACAATTCGGTGCTTGCCACAGGGTGTGTTCCGATCGGCAAGCCATTAAACAATACCAGACTGTATGTGCTGAATGGGTGGGGACAGCTGCAGCCTGTTGGTGTTTCCGGCGAACTTTGCATCAGTGGGGATGGTGTGGCCAAAGGATACCTGAACCGGCCGGACCTGACCAGAGAACGGTTTGTCGAAGATCCGTTCAATCCGGGAAATCGCATGTATAAAACCGGAGATTTGGTACGGTGGTTGGAAGACGGTACGATTGAATATCTGGGTCGTATGGACATGCAGGTGAAAATCCGCGGGCATCGGATCGAACTGGGAGAAATCGAGCGCCATCTGATGGAAGAAAAAGAGGTGCGCGATGCAGTTGTGATCAAGGATGAAGACGAACAGGGATCTTACTTGTGTGCCTATTTTGTGGCTGACACGGAAATAGAAACAGCTTCCCTGCGCAAGAGACTGCGGCAAAAGCTGCCTGATTACATGATGCCCAGCTATTTTGTAGAATTGGATTCCATTCCGTTAACTGCCAACGGGAAAGTGGATAAACGGTCACTTCCCAAACCTGATTTTACAGACCAGACATCGGAAAATTACGCCGAACCGACTACAGAAACGGAAGCAATTCTGGTCCGGGTATGGCAGGAAGTGTTGGGGATTGAAAGAGTAGGCATTCACGACAATTTCTTTGAACTGGGCGGAGACTCGATCAAGGCTATTCGAATTGCGGCACGCCTGAATCAGCAGCAAATAAAGCTGGAGACAAAAACCTTGTTCCGTTATCCAACAATTGCAGAACTGGCTCCAAATGTAAAAAGCGGACTGAACAGGCTGGAAGAAGAGGGTGAAATTACGGGTGCTGTTCATTTAACCCCGATTCAACAATGGTTCTTCTCACTTCAGTCCAAAAAACCGAATCATTTTAATCAGGCAATGATGCTGTATTCTGCTGACGGATGGAACCTGCCATGGGTGAAGGAGGCATTTCAGACGTTAACAAAGCATCATGATGCTTTAAGAATGACATATGATTTTACGGGTGGCGAAGTAAAGCAGTTCAATCAGCCTGAAGAACACCGGGCATTTACGGTAGAGCGGCTGGATTTGAAGGAACCCGGCTCGAAAAGTTTGGAAGAACACGCCAACCGTTTGCAGCAAAGCCTCAACCTGGAGACCGGACCGCTTGTCCGTGCGGGGATTTTCCATAACGATGACGGAGATTATCTGTTGATTGTCATTCATCATTTGGTTGTTGATGGGGTCTCTTGGCGAATTATCCTGGAGGACTTTAAAACGGCGTACCACCAGGCGGCCAATGGGCAAAAAATTATTCTGCCTCAAAAAACCAGCTCTTTCAGAACATGGGCAAAGCAGCTGCGCCAATATGCAGACAGCAATAAAATGATGCAAGAAAAGAGCTACTGGCAACAGCTCTGCTCAGGCAAAATAGAAGCCCTGCCAAAAGACTTTGCCTGGACTGGAGAAAAACTTCACAGGGATATCGATGAATTTGAGTTGACACTGGATGAGGTTCAAACCGGACAATTGTTGACCCAGGTGCATCATGCCTATCACACCGAAGTGAATGATCTGTTGCTGGCGGGATTGGCACTGGCTATCAATGAGTGGACCGGACAATCGAAAATTGCCCTGAATCTGGAAGGGCATGGGCGTGAGGAAATTATTGGAGGTGTAGACCTGAACCGGACCGTCGGCTGGTTTACATCGATGTATCCTGTCGTTTTTGAACTTCAGGATTCCCGGCTGTCACGGGTGATTCCGGCCATCAAGGAGATATTGCGCCATATTCCCAATAAAGGAATTGGCTACGGAATCTTACGCTATTTGACTGCTCCTGAACAAAAACAGGATCTGTCGTTTGATCTGGAACCGGAAATCAGCTTTAACTATCTCGGACAGTTCGAAGAAGAAGGATTGGGGTCAAATGAGATTCCGACCGGAGACTGGTTCAGCCCGCTTACGCCTGAGCCGCATGCGCTTGCTTTCAACAGTATGGTGACAGGCGGCAGACTAAAAATTCGTGTAGGCTACAATACCCGGATGTTCAAAAGACAGACGGTTGAGTCGGTGGCCCGCAGTTTTATCAAACATTTGGCGGAATGTATCGAGCATTGTCTGGAAAAAGAGAATACCACCTATACGCCGAGTGATTTCAACACAAAAGATTTGTCCATGGCTGAGCTGGAACACATATATTCCGTGTTGCCGGCTGATCGTATCCAGGATATCTATTCGCTCTCTTCCTTGCAGAAAGGGATCCTGTTCCATGCCATCCAGACGCGGATCCAGTATTTTGAGCAGTTTTACATCGATTTGGACGGAGCGGTTGATTTTGCCGCATTTAAGCAAAGCCTGGAAAAACTGGTGCAGAAACATGATGTGCTCAGAACGGTATTCATGTTTCAAAATCTGGCCCAACCGGTGCAGGTTGTGCTGAAAAAGGTCGAAGTGCCGATCCTGTATGAAGATTTAAGCAGCCTGTCTGAAACAAAGCAGCAGGCATTCTTGCAAAAATTCAAGCGGGAAGACCGAAAAAAAGGCTTTCCTGCATTGCACGAACCACTGCTTCGTTTTGCCCTGTTCAAACTGGCTGATGACCGATTCCATTTTGTGTGGAGTTTCCATCACATATTGTTTGACGGCTGGTGTATTTCCCTTTTGCTCGAAGACTGGCTGTCCATGTATCAGGCTCTTTTGCAGGGAACCTCGATGCAACTGGAACGGGTTACTCCATACCGCGAATATATTCGCTGGTTGGAAGAACAGGATCATGAAGAAGCAAAAGCATTCTGGAAAGATTATTTGCGTGGTTATGAACAGACGGCAAGTGTTTTGAACCGGGGAATCAGGAAAAAGACGGATTATGAGCTGGAGAAAAAGGAAACGGATTTCATCCTGCCGCAAAAATTGACTGAACGGTTGACATCGCTGGCACAGCAGTATCACGTCACACCAAGCACTTTCTTTCAAACCATCTGGGGCATTTTGCTACAGAAATACAACGATACTGACGATGTCGTCTTTGGTACCGTTGTTTCGGGAAGGCCATCAGAATTGCCGCAAGTGGAAAAAATGGTCGGGCTTTTCATCAATACGGTTCCAATCCGGATTCGCAGTAAGGAGTATGACACCTTTGCGACTCTGTTACAAAGAGTGCAGCATGAAATTTTGGAAGCGGAAAAAGTTCACTATGCTTCGTTGGCGGAGATTCAATCCGGCACGCCGTTATTTAACAAGTTATTTGATCACATTATGGCTTTTGAAAACTATCCTTTGGATCTCAACCGGTTTAAAAACAGGAAAGAAGAACCCGGCTTCTCGATTTCCGGTCTGGATGCATTTGAACAGGACAGTTATGGAGTCGGTCTGATTGTATATCCGGGAGATGAATGGCTCGTAAAATTGAAGTATGACACAGAAATCTATACTGAATATCAGATGAAGCAAGTGATAGACCATTTACAAACATTAATGGAGCAAATTCTGGCAAATCCGGAGACTCCTGTTCATCAGCTGGAGATTATTCCGCATGAAGAGAAGCAACGATTACTGGTCGACTTTAATTGCACAAAAGCGGATTATGCCAGAAATGTTGCGATTCATCAATTGTTTGAAAAGCAAGTTGAAAAAACTCCCCAAAATATCGCATTGGTTTATAAAGAAAAAGAATGGACTTACAAGGAGTTGAACACACGAGCCAATCAGCTGGCACGGATTCTTAGAAACAACAAAATTGACCGGGAACAGATCGTTGGAATTATGATGAAGCGGTCACCAGAATTCATCATTTCGATTTTGGCGATTTTAAAGGCAGGTGGCGCTTATCTTCCAATTGATCCGGAATACCCGGCCAAGCGGATTCAGTACATGTTGGATGACAGTCAGGTGAAACTGCTGCTGGTTCAACCGGGACTTCAAGTTCCGGCCAACTATCGGGAAAATGTGCTTATCGTAAACGAGTCATTGCTGCAGGGAGACCCGTCCAATTTGCCGGTCGTCAACCAACCGACCGACCTTGCCTATTTGATTTATACTTCGGGATCAACAGGCAAACCAAAAGGAGTCATGGTTGAGCATCGGAATCTGTGCAATCTGGTTTTAATTGCCAAACCTTACGGAATTCACGAAAACACCCGTGTTTTACAATTTGCATCAGTCAGCTTTGATGCTTCAGTAGCAGAGGTATTTCCCACCCTTGTTACAGGTGCGACCTTGTATCTGGAAGAAAAAATGGTGTTGCTGAATCAACTCGTTCAATATCTGAGAGAAAAGAGGATCAGCAATGTGACGTTACCTCCGTCTGTTCTTAAATCCGTTTCATACGGCGAACTTCCTGACTTAAAAACCATTATCAGTGCAGGGGAAACATGTTCACCTGACCTGGTGAACAAATGGGGAGCAGGGCGTACATTTATCAATGCATACGGGCCAACCGAAGCAACCGTATGTGCAACGATTGCCAAATATCACGATTCTGTTTCCGAAACTTCGATTGGAAAACCATTTTTTAACCAACAAGTATATATCGTGAACAAGCATCATCAGTTGCAGCCGATTGGAGTGCCTGGTGAACTGTGTATCAGTGGAGCGGGATTAGCCCGGGGCTACTGGAACCTGCCCGATTTAACAGCGGATAAATTTGTGGACAATCCCTTTGTTCCGGGTACCAAAATGTACAGGACAGGGGATTTGGCATGCTGGTTGCCGGATGGAAATATCGAGTATCTGGGTAGAGTCGATGATCAGGTCAAAATTCGAGGGTATCGGGTAGAATTGGGGGAAATTACCAATCAATTAATCAAATATCCAAGCATCAAAGAAGCCACGGTTGTCGCCCACGAGGGTCATATGGAACAAGTCTATTTATGCGCGTATTTTACTGCAGAGGGCGACTGGTCGGTGACGAAATTACGTCAGCATTTGATAAAAGAATTGCCGGAATATATGATCCCGTCTTACTTTGTGGAGTTGGAACGCATCCCGCTGACTCCCAATGGAAAAATCGACAAAAAAGCATTGCCCGAACCAACTTATTCTGTTCAGGCCAATACGGAACCGGCTTCACCAACAAATGAAGTGGAAGAAAAATTGGTGCAAATTTGGGAAGAAGTTCTGGGGTTGGAAAGCGTTGGAATTCATGATGACTTCTTTGAACTGGGCGGGGATTCGATCAAAGCCATCCAGATCATATCGCGATTGCACCAACTGGATTTTAAACTGAAAATCAACGATTTGTTCGACAATCCCACCATCTGCGAATTGGCACCTTGTATCGAATTGGCGGAAGCTGAGGCTGATCAGGATCATGTCGAAGGAGAAGTGCCGCTTACCCCCATCCAACATTGGTTCTTTGAACAAAACTTTGCCAATTTGCATCACTGGAATCAATCAATGATGCTATTCCACCCAGATGGTTTCGACTCTCATTTGGTCAAACAGGCCTTTTTAAAGCTGGTTGAGCATCATGATGCCTTAAGGATGGTCTTTGAACCTGAAGGACAGAAGTGGGTGCAAAGAATTCGGGGACTGGAAGAAGGTGAATTTTTCACTTTCCATGAATTCGATTTCCGGCATGAAACGGACCCTGCGCCAAAAATCAGAAAAGTTGCTGACGAATTGCAACGGAGCAACGATCTGTTTCAAGGAAGATTGGTTCAGTTAGGTTTGTTCAGGACAAATCAGGGAGATCATCTGCTCATTGTCATACACCATTTGCTGATTGATGGAATATCGTGGCGTATTTTGCTCGAAGATTTTGCTAAAGTTTATCAGCAGGCATCCGCCAGCCAGGAACTGGTCTTGCCAAACAAAACAAGCTCGTATCAGAGATGGAGCAAAAGACTGGCTGAATATGCGAATACACCGGATGCCCTGGCGGAACTCTCTTACTGGAAACAAGTGGAGGAAGCGGCGGTCCCGTCATTGCCGAAAGATTATGCGCCGCCGAAACAAAGGGTTCTCCTTGATCACGAAACAGTAACGGTACAACTTACGGAAGAAGAAACCAAAAAACTGCTCACCGGGGTACATCATGCCTATCATACCGAAATCAATGATCTTCTGCTGACAGCACTGCTTTTGGCCTTGCAAAAATGGACGGGTGAAAACAAGGCAGTGATTAATCTGGAAGGACATGGCCGGGAAGAGATCATGAACGAACTTGACATAAGCAGAACCGTCGGCTGGTTTACCTCATCTTACCCGGTTGTATTGCACCTGGAGAAAACAGATGTGGGTGAAGCCATCAAGCAAATAAAAGAACAACTGCGAAAAATTCCCAATAAAGGGATTGGGTACGGGATTTTGAAATACCTGACTTCTCCACAACAAAAAGAAGGAATCGGTTTCCGCGTTCAACCGGAGATCAGCTTTAACTATTTGGGGCAATTTGATCGCGATTTTGACCATGAACTCTTTGGCCCGTCGGTGATGCCGAAGGGTGACGAAGTCAGCCCGTTATCATCCAGCCCGTATTTGTTGAATATTTACGGGTTGGTGATGCACCATCGCCTGGAAATGCATTTTGATTACAATCAGAAAATCCACCGGGCGGAAACCATAACCAGGGTGGCGGAGGAATTTATGAGCAAGTTGAGGCTGATTATTGAACATTGTTCTTCCAAAGAAGAAGAGTGGACACCCAGCGACTTTGGCTCCAGCGATCTGACCTTTGAGGAGTTGGAGGATATTTCCGACTTGCTTTCTGATTTATAAGCTATAAGCCAGGGGTGTGAAAGCGGGAAGCCCCCTGGCTTATTATGAATTCAGGTAATGTTGAGGAGATTGATTATGGGAATAAAACAACAGGACATTCTTTCTTTGTCCCCGATGCAGGAAGCGATGTTATTTCACTCCCTTTTTGATAAAGGAAACTCTTATTTCAAACAATTGGTGTTGAAAATAGAGGGGGATTTTAGCCCGCAATTGTTTGAAAAAAGCTTAAACATGCTGATTGACCGATATGAAATATTTCGGACGGTGTTTCTGTATAAAAAGGTGCAAAAGCCACGTCAGGTGATTTTAAAGGAGCGTAAAACCAAAATCCGGTATGAGGATTTTTCCCATTTAACGGATGAAGAAAAGGAAAAGAAAATCAGAGCGTGGATCAGGCAGGATCAGACAGAACCTTTTGATCTGCTTAAAGATGTTTTGCTGCGTGTTACAGTACTGAAAACAGAAACCAGACGGTATCAGGTCATCTTCAGCACCCACCATATTCTCATGGATGGATGGTGCATGGGGATTGTTTTTGAAGATTTGTTTGAGATATACGGGAAGCTCAAACACAATGAACCGGTACCGGCCGGGAAAGTGACGCAATATCGTGAATTTATCCGATGGCTGGAACAGCAGAATCAATCAGAGGCCATGGAATATTGGAAACAATATCTGTCAGGATATGAAGAGCCCGTTAAAGTTCCCGGTATGCAACCAGTTGCAGACGGGGAGTATCAATTGGGAGAACTCACCCTGTCATTGGACGAAGAACTGACCAGGGAATTAAATAAGATGGCCCGCAGGCATCATCTTACTCTGAATAATGTATTTCAGACGATCTGGGGCGTATTGCTGCAACGATACAACAATACAGAAGACGTTGTCTTCGGGTCTGTCGTTTCCGGTCGGAACAAACTGATCCGCGATATTGAAAAGATGGTTGGCTTGTTTATCAATACCATTCCGGTGCGTGTACGGGGATCTGGCGAAGAACGGTTTATCGATCTGGCGAAACGTGTACAACGGTCGGCACTGGCTTCTGAACCGTACGATTACGTATCCCTGGCCGATACACAGGAATATACGCAGGCTGGGAATCAGTTGTTTGATCATATCGTGGTTTTCGAAAATTACGCGTTTGACCCCGGTGTATTTGACAAATACAGCTACCAGGTGGGCTTTACGGTGACCGATGCCAGAAGCACATTTGACAAAACCAACTATGACTTCAACGTGATTGTGCTTCCGAATGAAAAACTGACCATTCTGTTCCAATATAACGAGCTGGCCTGTTCGAAAGCCTATGTCGAAAAGCTGTTTGGCCACTTCAGGCATATCGCGGAGCAAGTGATTCAACAGCCGGAGAAATTGTTAAAAGAGATTGAGCTGGTGACGGAAACGGAGAAAGAGCAGCTGTTGATCGGTTTTAATCAAACAGATGCCGATTATCCCCGGGAAAAAACGATTCAGGAAATCTTTGAGGAACAGGTGGAGAAATATCCACAGCAAATCGCGATAAAAATTGGTGAAGAAGCACTAACCTACAAGGATTTGAATGAACAGGCCAACCAGCTGGCGCGTGTTTTGCGCAAAAATGGCGTCCGGCGCGGACAAATTGTTGGTCTGGTGACCAAACGGTCGCTTGAAATGATGATCGGGATGCTGGCAATTGTGAAAGCCGGAGGGGCTTATATGCCAATTGATCCGGAATATCCGCCGGACCGAAAAGAATTTATGCTGCAAGATTCAGCGGCGTCTGTTCTTTTACTGCAGCCAGGTTTGAATGTTCCTTCGTCTTATCAAAGCGAGATCATCCACTTGCTTCCTGAAATCTGGACGAATGAAGACAGATCGAACTTAAGTGGAGTGAACCAGGCTGATGACCTTCTTTACGTGATCTACACCTCAGGATCGACCGGGAAGCCCAAAGGAAATCTGACTTCCCATCGCAATGTGATCCGCACGGTCATCAATAATGGTTACATAGAGATCCATGAGAATGACCGACTGCTCCAATTGTCCAATTACTGTTTTGACGGATCTACGTTTGACATATATAACGCTTTGTTAAATGGAGCCACACTGGTGTTGGTTCCCAATGAGATCGGAATCGATTTTACCCGGCTGTCACAATTGATCCGGGAAGAAAAGATTACGGTCGCGTTTATGACCACTTCCCTGTTCAATACCATCGTTGACCTGGATCTGGATTGCTTGGGGAATCTGCGCAAAATTTTGTTTGGCGGGGAAAAGGCTTCCGTCAAACATGTGCAAAAGGCTGTCAGGGAACTGGGCGAACACCGGCTGATCAATGGATACGGGCCGACAGAAACGACCGTATTTGCCACAACCTGTTCGATTGACAATTCGGTGCTTGCCACAGGGCGTGTCCCGATCGGCAAGCCATTAAACAATACCAGACTGTATGTGCTGAATGGATGGGGGCAGCTGCAGCCTGTTGGTGTTCCCGGCGAACTTTGCATCAGCGGGGATGGTGTGGCCAAAGGATATCTGAACCGGCCGGACCTGACCAGAGAACGGTTTGTCGAAGATCCGTTCAATCCGGGGAATCACATGTATAAAACCGGAGATTTGGTACGATGGCTGCCAGATGGAAATATAGAATACATTGAGCGGATGGATGACCAGGTCAAGATTCGCGGCAACCGGATTGAAATTGGCGAAGTGGAGTTGAGGCTCCTGTCCCATCCAAAAGTACTTCATGCGGTAGTCGTGGCGGACAAGGATGAGAATGGACATTCTTATTTAGGTGCGTACGTTGTTCCGGAACAGGATGTTTCCCATCTTGAATTGCGTGATTACATGTCTGAAACGCTGCCGGATTACATGGTGCCGGATTACTTCGTGAAAATGGACCAACTTCCGCTTACGCCAAATGGAAAAGTGGACCGGAAAGCACTTCCCAAACCGTCGGAAGCGAGAAAAAGCGAACGGGAATTTGTGGCGCCGGCAAATCCGGTAGAAGAAAAACTGGTGGAAATCTGGCAAGGCGTATTGGGTGTGGATCAAATCAGCATTCATGATGACTTTTTTGAATCGGGCGGCCATTCGTTAAAAGCGATGGTTCTCTCTTCGCAAGTCAATAAACAGTTCAATGTGGATTTGCCGTTAAGAGAAATTTTTTCCCGCCCGACCGTTCAGAAACAGGCAGCCTATATCCAGATGTGTCATCAAAAAGAGTATGCGGAAATTCCCCCTGCGCCAGCAATGGAGTTTTATCCCGTTTCTTCAGCCCAGAAACGGCTATACATGGTTGGGCAATTGGAAGGAATGGGAACCGGCTACAATATGCCTTATGTTTTTCGCGTCCATGGCTCCCTGCCGGTCAAGCGGCTGGAGAATGCACTGCAATCATTGATTGTGAGACACGAATCATTAAGGACATCCTTTCATCTGATTGAAGGGGAATTAAAGCAAAAAATTCACCCGGATGCCACCATAACCATTGAGCATTATCAGGCGGAAGACGAGTCTCATGGAAAACAGGTGATTCGTCAATTTATCCGTCCGTTTGATCTGGAGCAGGCCCCGTTAATGCGCGTCGGGTTGCTACACAGGATCGACTCTGAAGAACGCTTTTTGTTGATGGATTTTCATCATATCGTGGCAGACGGGGTCTCCATCCGGATTCTGTTCCAGGATTTAATAAGCTTGATGAAAGGGGAAAAACTGTCGCCGCTGGCTTTGCAGTACAAGGATTATGCTGTCTGGCAGCAAAATGTGCAGCAAAAGGAGGAATGGGCCCGGCATGAGAAATACTGGCTGAACGAGCTTTCCGGAGAACTGCCTGTGCTGGATTTGCCGACCGATTATCCGCGCCCTTCTGTGCAACAGTTTGAAGGAGACCATCTCACTTTCGAATTCGATTCTGTGCTGTCCGAAAAGTTGAAACGGTTTTGCGATAAACAAAAAGCCACGCTGTACATGGTGTTGATGGCGGCATACAATTGGTTGCTGGCAAAATATTCGGGGCAAAAAGACCTGATAGTCGGTTCTCCGATTGCCGGCCGGCCGCATGCGGATCTCCAATCAATTGTGGGCATGTTTGCCAATACCCTGGCCGTCCGGAGCAAACTGGATCCGGATCTCACCTTTGCCCGGTTTGTCGGGCAAGTGAAAGAGCATATCCTGCGTATGGCGGAGCATCAGGATTATCCGTTTGAAGAACTGGTGGAGAAACTGGATATCAAACGGGATCTGAGTCGCAACCCGCTCTTTGACACCATGTTCAGCATGCAGAATAATGATCAGTCTTCTTTTAATTTCCCCGGGTTCTCCATTGAACTGGCAGAAGAGTGGGAATGGAAGAAAGCCAAGTTTGACATGAGCTGGATGATGGTTGAGGACGAGAAAATCAATGGGATTGTGGAATACGCAACCCATTTGTACAAAACCGAAACCATCCGGAAAATGATTCGGGATTATATTTATCTTGTCAATCAGGTAGTGGAAAATCCGGATCTGCGTCTCGGTGAAATGGAACTGGTTACTCCGGAAGAAAAGCAGAAGTTGTTGCAAACATTTAAAGGA
>NZ_JACEOL010000025.1 GCF_013868055.1 Thermoactinomyces mirandus
CAGGCAGCTTTGAGGTGCCCGAAGTCAAGTGCTGTTGTCGATTGTATTCCGGTTATTTCAAACATCAAAAATTATATCGATTTAACTTCCGGGAAAGACTCGATTTCCGGAGACAAACTGGACCCTGTCGATAAAGTAATCACAGTCATAGGGATCGCCTCCGGCCCAGGTAAAAAACTAGGTGGTGCTCTGAAAGGATTTTTTAATGGAGGAAAGAAATTCTTGAAGAGATTCGGTATCCATATCGATGATCTGGCAGAGCGGTTGGGGTTAGGCCCCAGACTGCAGCCTGCTGGTGGCCCTTCGCATATTCCCGAAAAATCTCAGGTGAATAAGTTAGAAGGGACAAACGGGGGAGGGGGTAGTGGCTCTGGAGATAACAGAAAAGGTGGATTCATAAAGGTTGATGAAAATAAAATAATCCAAACAGCCATGAAACCTAAAAAAGGTGGAGAAATGGTTGTAGGCCATGCATTACAGAAACATGCTGGCAGGAATCCTCATATTTGGGGGAAAGTAAAAGGAGGTCCAGATCAAATTAATCAAATGGCTTTAAATCATCTTCGAGAAATATTGAATGGGCCAGGTGAATTTATAAAAGTTAAAAATGCTAGAGGGATTGAGTTTCTTGAAAAGAAACTTCCTGATGGAAGAGGAGTGCGTTTGAATATGGACGGAACTTTCAAAGGTTTTATTGATCAGTAAGCGAGGTTAAAAGGAATATGGACAATATAGAAATCGTGATAAAAGATTTCAGGAAAGAGAATATCAATTCATTTATTTATGAAGAATTGAGGTTGCCTGCTTTAACGATTAAGTCATCCCATTTTTATGATCATCAATCAGAAAGAGATCTTGAATTTGCCCAAGTGAAAAATATGAAAAAGATTTTGTCGCCAAAAGGAACTGGTTATGTTGTTTTGGAGAAAATCCTGATGGGGATAGAATTGCACAATGTGGTGATGGTTTTTTCTTTTGATGAGGAAAATGGGGATATTGTAATCAACTTTCCTGAAAATGAAATTTTTACGGGTGGAGTAAAGGAGATAAAATTAAAAGTAAAAAAAATACTCGATGATCTTATTAAGCTGAGAAACAGATATGAAATAGGTAAAATAATCATTGGTTACGAACCTGCGGAGGACCAAGATACCAAATTGATTGAACTAAACAATCAAGAGATTTGTTTAGAAAAAGTATTTGAAAGAATAATTAAGGGTATTTGATTTGTTTTGGATCAAATATTTACTGTTGGAGTTTACCATGAGAGAAATTGAAAATTGCCCGAAAGTAAACTTCAGACTTTAAAAAATACCTAAAGGTTGGTTGGTGGAATATCATACTTTACCGGAAATAAATCTCAAATCTTTAGATGAAGGGATATTTGATGGTTACATTTTACCCAAGATTTATTTCCAATAAATCGGTTTTGATTGATTTGGGATGGTATCCTGATTGTCTGTGAAAGGAAACTTTAAATTACAAGTTGCTAGGGATTTTAATTAGGAGCAGCCTGTTAAGCAATATGACTCAGATGACCTGGATGAAATTGTTGCATATATTGAAAAGATTTTAGAGCAGATATCGAATGATGAGTTTACTTTATAGTTTATTTTTTAACGCAAAGCGTCCAAAAGCGTATTGGAGAGAATAGAGAATAAAAAATGATCAGAGAAAAATAACCCCTCCCGCTAGTGCAAAGACCGTTCGGAGGGGTTTTTGGATCTTTATTGTTTCTGATCAATCTGATCCAAACTGAAAGGACTTTTTAATGGCGGAAAGAAATTGTTGAAGAGATTCGGTATCCATATCGATGATCTGGCAGAGCGGTTGGGGTTAGGTCCCCGATTACAGCCAGCCGGCAGCCCCCCGGACATTCCTCGAAAACCTCAGGTTGATCGGATGGATGGGAGCGGGGGTAGCTGGGGGACCATATTTAAGAATGGAAGAATATCCATTAAAGACATAGAAGATAATCCTCATTTATTTAGTGGAAAATCTGCCAACGATATCGCGAATATGTTGAGGGAAGCTGGATATGATGTAACAATTAAAGCTTCAACTAAATCACGTTCAGGAGCACAGATTATTAAAATTAACAATCCAGGCGCTGGCAAGAATATTACTCAAGTTCAGGTTTCACCTGGTGGAGGAAGACATGGATCAAGTCCTTATGTAAAAATAAGTACTAACGATCAAGGGATTATTAAAATTGTTGATGGTCTGGAGAGTAATTATAAAACTGATGGAAAAGAAACTGCCAAAATTATTTTTACAGGGAGGAAGTGAAATTGATAAAACTGGATGCACCTATTCTTCCTTGGAAAGGAATGGGTGGGATTAGACTATATAGTCACATTAGTCAATTTTATGATCTCATCGTACACTCAAAGAGTGAGCCTGTACTTTTAGGAAAGTTTTTAATAAGATACGAAATAAAAGATTCAGTCGATTTGTGGTTTAATATAATGAATGGCAAGTTGTTTAAGATAACAGCCTTGAAAAATTATAAAGGAAAGTTATTTGATAAAATCCGTATTGGAATGCATATCGATGAGGTATTACAACACGAACCCAGCTTTATCTATGATGATTTTGAAGAGGTATATTGCAGTCCGAAAGGTGTATTTATTGAAACTGATCCTGTTGAACATTCAGTATTATGGATTGCAGTATACGTAAAAGAACTGGAAAATGAAGATTTTGAAAGAGGAAAATGGTGAGCAGATAAAGTTTATAAAATAGTTGGTTTTCCAAAAAATATTCTTGCAAGGGACAGTGTCTGTCAGGCCTGCCCCTTATTAATTTAAAAGACCAATTTTATTACAAATAAAAAAGCACTTGACCCATTCATTTGCAGTCAAGTCACAAGCTCCTGTAACAAATATTTTACTCAGTAATTCAAATCCTTGTAATTCAATTTACCTTTCCTGTCAAATCAACACACCATTCTCCAAAAAAATTTTATGAGGTTTATTGAGCTTGGATAGTTCAAATAAAGTATTTTCTTTTAAGGCTTCACAGATGGATTTTTTCAACGGAAAGAATTTTGACAGCTAAAGCATAGTATTCCTCATAACCTTCATCTTCCAACTCTAATCCATTGTCCGTTTCATAACTTGTGTCTATCAAGCCTTGAATTCGCAAACCATTTTTCCATTCCAATATCATTTTCGTACCATTTGGATACCGGAGTAACGCCTTAATAAATTCATCAACATTCATTTTTTCTCCCTCACTAAGGTCTCGGGACAATATGAGCACCATTTTTCGAATAATAATACCTTTAGTAGTATTAAAGGCCTCTCCTGTATTAAGATCTACCCATTTCCCAATAATTTGTTTAAAATTTACTCGTTCTTTATTACTACCAATTTTTTGACCTGTTCCTGCATATTCATCCAAAAGTCTTTGGGCGTTACCTGTAAAGATACTTTTTCCCTTTTGATAATTGGGGTGACCCTGTATATACTTTCCTTGTTTTCCAGGATGGACCTTAGCTTCAAATATCATATGAAAGCAGAGCTTAAACTCAAGGCTCAAAAAATGATTTTCGAGATAACAAAGAGGTGAATCCTGACAAACCGAAATTCTTTAGGATGGATAAACCTGGAGGTTGAAAGACTAGGGGTTGCTTCAAGTAAACAGAGGTAAAAGATGAGGCATACAAGTAGGAAGTCACTTTGAAGACACATGAATTTGCTGCTATTTTTTTATTTCGCGGAAAGTTTCAGTTAAATCGGGTTCAGGGAGGATGATTGGCTTTTCAGATAATTGAAGGGTTGAAAAAGCAAAAAACTCAATAAAGCTACTATTTCGATTTTTAATCATAATCTTGATTTAGTATATAAAATAATACATTATATAATTGTAAGATATATTTAAACATATATTTATATTAAAAACAATACTCCTCTTAAAAAAATCTTACTAAAAGGTGGGATGATGGTGAAGTTAATCGCAAAGTTGGTCGCAGGGATCATTGCAGGTATTTTTATTGGCCTGGCTGGAATCGACTGGATTACTCGCCTGGCTATTACATTTAAGGATGTTTTTGGTGAATTTATTAATTTCGTTATTCCTTTAATTATTTTATTTTTCATTGCTTCCGGAATTTCCAAACTGGGCAATGAATCCGGAAAGTTATTAGGCATATCCCTGGGCGCGGCATATACTTCTACTTTGATCGCCGGGATTGGTGCTTTTTTTGTCGCGACGTTCATTATGCCTTTTATCGCTTCAGGAGGTGCGGTACCAGAAGAAGGAAAAGGGCTTGAAGGTTTCCTTACTTTTGAAATTGAACCGCTCATGGGTGTTATTACCGCATTGGTTCTGGCTTTTGTGTTTGGGGTAGGTATTGCCAAGTTGAACAGCCAGTTTCTCATGAAAGTTTTTGATGAAGGAAAGTCAATTATTGAACTGGTTATTGTTAAAATCATCATTCCATTGCTTCCTTTTTACATCGCTGGTATTTTCGCGGAACTTGCTGCAGCCGGAACGGTCTTCAATACACTGAAGGTCTTTGGGATCGTACTTGTTGTTGCCGTGCTTACCCATTGGGTGTGGCTGTTCATTCTGTATACCATTGCCGGAACCTATAACAAAAGAAATCCGTTTTCCTTGCTAAAAACAATGTTGCCGGCATTTTTTACCGCACTTGGTACCATGAGCAGTGCGGCAACAATACCTGTTACGTTAAGGCAAACAAAAGAAAACGGCGTGCGGGAGGAAATTGCCAACTTCAGCATTCCCTTGAATGCAACTATCCACCTTTCGGGAAGCACGATTACAATTACCAGTTGTTCGATCGCGGTAATGGCGGTCCTGGATGGCTATAGTATCCCTGGTTTTTCCCAGATGCTGCCTTTCATTCTGATGCTGGGAGTGGTCATGATTGCTGCACCGGGTGTTCCGGGTGGGGCGGTTATGGCAGCAACGGGTATTCTTGCCTCCATGCTCGGTTTTGATAAAGAGGCCATTGGGCTGATGATTGCCCTTTACATGGCGCAGGACAGCTTTGGAACCGCAACCAATGTAACGGGCGACGGCGCGCTCGCCTTAATTATAGACAAGTTTATGGCAACCTCAAAAAAATGATATTTTTCGGCCGATTCCCTGTCTTTTCGTCAGACAGGGGATTTTGTATGGGGCAGAAGAAAGGTTAGGCAAACCCCGTTTTCAGTATGTATAAAAAACATATACAGGAAGGCATTTTCAATGCTGCCCCTTTGCAATGGTTAAACCCGAACGGTCTTGGAGTTCCGTTCGGGTTTTTATGAAATATTTAAATGTCTGTTTTCAAAGATGACTTTATTGCGCCGGGCTCCAGCCAATTGGTATGAAATGTGCCTTCCTGATCAATACGTTCATATTTGTGTGCCCCAAAATAGTCCCGCTGCGCCTGGATCAGGTTGACTCCTGTTCGGGAGGAGCGGCAGCCATCGCAGAATGACAGTGCAGAACTGAAACACGGTAACGACAAACCGCTTTCCATTCCTTTCATTACAACCTTTCGCAACGAAGCCTGATAACGGTTTGTTTTCTCCAGGAAACAGGGTGCCAGCAGCAGATTGGCCAGGTCCCTGTTTTCCTTGAAGGCACGGTAGATCTTATTCAGGAAATCTGCCCGGATAATGCATCCGCCACGGAAAATCAGAGCAATTTCTCCCAGATCAAGAGACCAGCCATATTTTGCGGAAGCTCCCTGGTATTGATAAAATCCCTGGGCGTAAGTACAAAGTTTGCCCATATACAGAGCTTCCTTCACGAGATTCACCCAGTATTCCTTATCCATTTTCTCTTTGGCAGGGGAAGAGCCTGCTAGAAGTTTTTCCGCACAGATCCTTTCCGATTTCATGGAAGAAAGATACCTGGCGTAAACTGCTTCCGTGATAATTGTGGAAGGTACCCCAAGATCCAGGGCTTCCTGGCTGGACCATTTTCCCGTTCCCTTTTGCCCGGCTTTATCCAGAATCACTTCCATCATCGGTTTTCCGGTTTCCTGATCCGTTTTGGAAAGGATATTTGCGGTAATCTCCACGAGATAGCTTTTCAATTCTGTTTCATTCCAGGAATTGAACACATGAGAGAGTTCCTGCACTGATAAGCCATTTTGTTCCTTGAGAAACTGATAGGCTTCTGAAATCAGTTGCATATCCGCATATTCAATTCCGTTGTGAACCATCTTTACATAATGTCCCGATCCCGCAGGGCCGATATAGGTGCAGCACGGTTTCCCATCGACATGTGCGGCGATCTTTTCCAGAATCGGGGCGACTAGCCGGTATGCTTCCAAATCTCCGCCTGGCATTAACGCCGGACTGTTTAAAGCACCTTTTTCCCCGCCGGATACACCAACACCAAGAAACCGGATTCCATGTTCCCGCAATTCCCGAATCCTTCTGTTGGAATCATGGAAGTCGGAGTTGCCGCCATCCATGATGATATCTCCCGGCTCCAGCAAAGGAATGAGTAATTGGATAACGGAATCTGCTGCTTCCGCCGCCACCATCAAAAATATTTTGCGCGGGCTTTCCAGTGAGTAAATAAAGCTTTTCAGTTCATAGTGGGGGTCAATCTGACGATTGGAGTATTGGCTGGAAAATTTTTGGGTCAGATCAGGCTATAGTTACAGACAGCGACCTTTTCGCCTTTGCCTGCCATATTTCTTGCCAGATTGGACCCTATTACCCCTAAACCATAGAACCGATCGAATTTTTCAATGTATGCCACCCTTTAAACAAACAAATTGAGGATCAGGACCCCGGCCAGGCCAACAACGGAAATAATCGTTTCCAATAAGGTCCATGTTGAAAAAGTTTCTTTCAGGCTGAGGCCAAAGAATTCCTTAAACATCCAGAAGCCTGCATCATTGACATGGGAAGCGATCAGGCTGCCGGCACCGGTTGCCAGAACCATCAGGGCCGGATCGACATTGGTTCCCTGCATCAGCGGGATAACCAGACCGGCTGTTGTCAGTGCGGCAACGGTTGCCGAACCAAGTGCGATTCGCAAGATTGCTGCAATCAGCCATGCCAATAACAGCGGGGACATTTGGCTGCCTGCAAACAGTGCGGATACGGAGTCGCCGACACCGCCATCGATCAGCACCTGTTTCAGGACTCCTCCGCCGCCGATAATGAGCAGCATCATCCCAATGGCACGGATGGATTCTTCCGCGGATTTCATCACCTGTTTGATAGGGATATTCTGTTTTACACCCATTGTATAGACCGCAAGCAATACAGAAATGAGCAGGGCCGTTGTTGGTTCCCCAATCAGATGAATTACGTTGAAAAGAAAGTTGTCCGGCACATTGCCCAGATCCTGGATCAAGTCGACAATGGTTGTGACAGCCATCAGAATTACCGGCAACAGGGAAGTGAAAACACTGATCCCAAACCCTGGAGTATCCTCCAGTTTAAAAGATTTGGTCGTGCTGATCGCATCAAAGTCCCCGGAAGCGGTTTTATGAAATGATTCAGAACTGATTTTTTTGACCAGTTTGGTGAATAATGGACCGGCGATAATTACAGCCGGAATAGCAAGAATGATTCCATAGATTAATACCATTCCAATATTTGCTTCATACTGTTGGGCAATAACAGTTGGACCGGGATGCGGAGGCAGGAATCCGTGGGTAACCGATAATGCCGTAGCCATTGGGATACCCAGATACAAAACGGAAACTTTTGACTGTTTGGCGATTTGATAGACAATTGGAACCAATAATACAAGGCCTACTTCAAAAAACAGGGCGATGCCGATGATAAAGGAAGAGATCACAACTGCCCATTGAATGTTTTTTTGTCCAAATTTATCAATTAACGTAACAGCAATTCGCTGCGCCCCGCCAGCGTCTGCAACCAGCCTGCCAAGGATGGCGCCAAATCCGAAGATTAATGCAATACTGCCGAGTGTAGCGCCCATTCCGCCCTCAATCGATTCGACAATTTTGTCCAGCGGCATGCCTAATGCCAGAGCAATCAAAAAGGCCGTAACAATAAGTGAAATAAACGTGTTCAGCTCTATTTTCGTGATCAGAAACAATAAAACACCGATTCCGGCAGCAACGATCAATAGCGGCAAAATATGTTCCATTGTTTTCACTCCAATCATGTTTTAATTGCCTATTGCAGGCTTTACTTTGTCAACTCTGACTGGTATTGGGCGATCTGTTCATATTCTTTTTCCAAGGTCCGCGAAAGACGGATAAAAATCGGCACCAGTTTGCGATACTCCTTGACATTGGAGGGTTCTGGCTTGTGTTTGTGTGTTTCTCCAATCAAGTCTTCCACAACATCGAAGGAATCAATTTTCCCAAAGGCCAAAAGCCCCAACAGACAGGCTCCCAGGCAGGAAGACTCGTAACTTTCCGGAACAATTACTTCCTGGTCAAAAATATCGGCCAGCATCTGCCGCCATAACTCTGATCTGGCAAAGCCGCCAGTTGCTTTTATGGAAGTGACGGGATGATCCATTACTTCGACCAATGCCAGAAATACGGAATACAGATTGTAAATAACCCCTTCCAGGGCGGCCCGGATGAGATGTTCCCGTTTGTGACTCAAAGTCAGTCCGATAAAGGATCCGCGAACATCCGCATTCCAGAAAGGTGCTCTTTCTCCGGACAGATAGGGGAGAAACAGCAATCCATCCGCACCCGGTTTGATCAGGCTGGCAATTTTGGTCAGTACATCATAAGGATTCATTCCCAGCCGTTTGGCTGTTTCCGTTTCACTCGCTGCCAGTTCATCCCGAATCCAGCGAAATACAATGCCGCCGTTATTGACCGGACCGCCAATGACCCAGCAGTCTTCGGTCAACGCGTAACAGAAAATCCGGCTTTTCGGATCGGTTTGCGGTTTGGGGATCACCGTCCGGATCGCCCCGCTGGTTCCGATCGTTACGGCGATTTCGCCTTTTTTTACCGCTCCGACACCGACATTGGACAGGACGCCATCACTTGCCCCAATGACAAATGGCGTCTCCGGCAAGATTCCCATCTGCCCGGCCCAGGTTTGATTGCAGCCGGTAAATACCTCTTTGGTGGATACAATTGGGGACAATTTATCTTCTGTGATTCCGGCAACTTCCAATGCTCCCTGATCCCAGTCCAGGGATGCCAGGTTCATCAGTCCGGTACAGGATGCAATTGAATAATCCACTGCATATTTATGGAAAAGTTTGTAGAACACATACTCCTTGATTCCGATATATTTTTTTGTTTTGGAGGCAATCTCCGGAACATCATGCTCCAGCCAGGCAATTTTGCATAAAGGAGACATGGGATGGATCGGTGTGCCCGTCCTGGTGTAAATGTCATGTCCATGAAGCCCTTGTTTTATTTTGTCCGTCCATTTGGCACTGCGGTTATCCGCCCATGTAATACAGCGTGTCAGAGGCCGGTTGTCTTCATCGACAGCAATCACGCTGTGCATGGCGCTGCTGAATGAAACAAACGACAGGTCTTTGGGATCGATGCCTGATTTTTTCATTACATTGCCAATAGACAGGAGAACCGCCTGAAAGATGTCTTCCGGATCTTGCTCGGCAGTATAAATGTCCGGAGTGTACAATTCATATCCGTTATTTTCAGATGCAACAATTTCTCCGTTCTCGCGGAACAATACTGCTTTGGTGCTGGTTGTCCCCAAATCAACACCAAGCATATACCTGTTTTTATCCATGATAGTCATTCGCCTTCTTTAAAGAGTCCGGGTTTGTCCATAATCCGTCCGATTGTTTCTTTACATCATTAAAGTTTCTGTAAAAAGCCTCATCCACCAATTTGAGGTCTTTTTTCTCAATTGGGGTTCCGCCGTCAAAACGCGGATTTTCCCCGCTAAGCGATCAAGTAATATAAAATCCCTATAACTGTTCTCCACCACAAAGGATCGCCACGGGATGAATATTCAACCGACCTGCTTTTTGTTCTTCTGCTAATATATCCATCACGGTTGGATAACCTCCCATCACAGTCGGTTGGTATTCATTCAGTTCTTTGACCAGTGTGGAAAGAGGGGATTGAATCGAAAAAACTCTGATTTTCTCATTTGAAGGCTGTTTTAAGCGCATGCGTTCAGCCGTGCTGTATGCTGTGAAATGTCCCGCTGTCGAACATACTGCCGCATTTCGTCCGCCTTTAACCCCTATTTCCACAAGTCACTCCATTTCAATTTTGTTGTTCCGCGAATAGCCATCAATATTTTCATAATCGTATCTGAACCTTTATCTTGAATAAAGATCCCAGGCACTCCAGTTGACCCCGAAGTGGTCGAAACCATATAGCGTCCTAAATAAAGCTGTCCGATTAACGACATATCTGACACGAATTCTTTTACACTTTCTATGGTTACAGCCGGGTCCGTCACCCATTCATTAAAATGGGCCATGAGTTCTGATTTGGTGACGGTAGGGGTTTGCTGTAAGTTGGTGATGTTTTCTGGTAACTCTCTGTATTTTTTTGCATAATATCGGGAGTTCAATCTCGCAAAACGGATGAGGTCAGCCAAACGAGATTGTTGTCGGGAAAGAATGTCTTCTGGTTTGCCACTCTTCATCCTCCAGATATCTATAGCCGTTTTCAACGGTGTAAGATTCTCCATCGTGGTATCCTCCATCTCTCTTCTGTTAAAACTCCATTGTCAGTAAGTGATCTGAGGGTGAAAACAGCCGATTGCCTTTTATTTCTGGAAATCGGCTGTTTTCAGTTTTACTCCTTCACCTTTAACAATCTCAGTCCATTTAAGGTTACAATCAAGGTCGCTCCCATATCAGCGAAGATCGCCATCCAGAGAGTGAGCCACCCTGGAACAATGAGTAATAGGGCTACTGCTTTAATCGCTAAAGAGAATGTAATGTTTTGCTTAATAATGCGTAGCGCTTGACGGCTTAATTTGATGGTAAATGGTAGTTTTCGTAGATCATCTGCCATGAGAGCGATATCCGCTGTTTCCAAGGCAGTGTCTGTACCAGCTCCACCCATGGCAATTCCTACGGTTGATGATGCGAGAGCTGGAGCATCATTGACTCCGTCACCGACCATCGCAACTCTGGAACCATCTGAGCGAAGTTGCTTGATAAACTCTAACTTTTGATGCGGAAGAAGATCAGCTTGAATTTCTCCGACTCCTAAACGCTCCCCAATCGCCTTTGCAGTTGCTTCGTTATCACCCGTCAACATCACGGTTTTCTTAATTCCTAATTGGTGAAGTTGTTGAATCACGTCTTTACTGCTTTCACGAACTTCATCTGCCACCGCAATCAGAGCAAGAGCCTCCATTTCAGTTCCCAAAACCATGACCGTTTTTCCTTGAGTTTGGAGTTGAAGAATCAAGTCAGACTGATCCTCAGACAACCCGTTAGGTAATAACTCATTGAACAAAGCTGGACTTCCCACATAATAAAGGGTTCCTTGGACTTTGGCTTGAACCCCTTTACCCGTAATGGAGGTAAAGTCTTCTACTGCCAATGATTGAATATCCATTCCTTTTTCTTCTGCTTTTCGAACAATCGCGGAAGCAAGAGGATGTTGGGAGTTTTTCTCGATGGCAGCTGTAATCGCTAAGTATTCATCCTCTTTTTCTTTCACAAATGCCACGATGTCTGTTACCGCAGGGACACCTTTCGTTAAGGTTCCTGTCTTATCGAAGGCGATGGCAGAGAGTGCTCCTGCCTCTTCTAAATGAATCCCACCTTTAATGAGAACTCCATTTCGAGCCGCATTTCCAATCGCTGTCACAATCGAAACAGGTGTTGAAATGACTAAGGCACAAGGACATCCAACCACTAGCAGAGCTAGCCCACGATAAATCCAATCACTCCAATCTGCATTGAAGAGAAGAGGCGGGACAACCGCTAGTAGCAAACCAGCCACTAAGATCGCAGGAGTATAGATTTTCGCAAATCGATCCACAAACGCTTGAGAAGGAGCCCGTTCCGCTTGTGCTTCTTCAACCAAATGAATGATCTTTGCGATCGTAGTATCCTCAACCCGCTTCGTTACTTTCACTTCCAATAGACCTTCTTCATTCAACGTTCCGGCAAAAACCTCATCATCAACTGTTTTGGCAACGGGGATCGACTCACCTGTAATGGCTGCCTGATTGATGGAAGAGGTTCCTTTCACCACAACCCCATCCATAGCTAACTTCTGCCCAGGCTTGACGATCATGATATCCCCAATTTGAATCTCGTCCACTGGAACCGTTAATTCTTCGTCTCCACGTCGGATCAGAGCTTGTTTAGGAGCAATGTCCATCAGAGAGCGAATGGATTGACGGGCTTTGTCCATCGAATATCGTTCTAAGGCTTCACTAATGGCAAACAGGATGACAACGGTGGCTCCTTCTCCCCATTCACCAATCGCCGCTGCTCCTATAATGGCAATCGTCATCAACGTACCCATATCAAACTGGAGACGGAATAAGTTTTGGATTCCTTTGATAAAAAGTCGGTATCCACCAATGAGAATCGAGGAAGCATAAAGAAGAATCGTAAGTAAGCCCTCTTCGCCATAAAACTCGCTGGCTCCCCAACCTGCTAACAGAAAAGCAAGGGAAAAAAGGAGTCGGATGTTCTCTTGGTTTTTCCAGAAAGGAACACGTTCCACTTGGATTTCTTGATTCTCAGGAACGACTTTCAGATTCTCAAAAGACCCTGCTTTCTCTAATTGCTCAATCGTGGGTTCAGCCCCATATACCGAGATTTTAGAGGCTCCAAAGTTGACCTTTGCATCTGTCACACCGGGTATGTCTTTTACGTTTTTCTCAAACTGCGCTGCACAGTTCGCACAAGTAAAACCTTGAACCCGATATACTTTTTTATCTTGTGCTTGCTCCATTGCTAGTCATCTCCTTCTGATGTTCAAACGCCAACTGAACAAATTGCCTTACATGATCATCATCAAGGGAATAAAAGACTAATTTCCCTTCTTTCCGATACTTTGCCAATCCCATATTTCGTAGCAAACGTAAATGATGGGAAGCCGTAGCCAACGTGGAATCAATGATATTCGCTACGTCACAGACACAAAGCTCATCCTCTTGTACTAAGGCATATGCAATTTTTAAACGAGTTGGATCTGCGAGTGCTTTAAACAGTTGGGCTGTATCTACAGGATCAACCGTTTCTAAGGAAGTTTGAACTCGCTTGACCTTTTCTTCGTCATAACAATATATTTCACAGCGTTCTTCACTCAATGATAGACACCTCACTCTAACAATCAAATATTTATTTGATTATAGTGTAATCGAATGATAATATCATAGTCAAATCATTATTTGATTGTTTCCTAAGGCACTTAGGTTTATACCAAACTCTAGGAGGGATCTAGATAGCTCAGAATACTCATCATGTTCGCTATCAGAATATGACGAGTTTCGGTATGATGAAGATATCCAACGCTGTTTTTTGGGATATTTAACTGCATTGAATCTCGTCATGTTCTACATGAGTGGATGGAGGGTGCTTGTAGAATGAGCAAACAAATCACACTGACCGATTATTATGCCTATTTGGAGAAGAAAGGATTGAGTAAATCGACTGTCGCAACTTATAGATCATCCATCAACCGTTTCGTTGCTTGGTTGGAACAGAAAGAGGCTCACGAAATGGCAGATGGAGGGCTGACTGCCTTGCAAAAGGCGTTTCAAAAACATATCCAACTGTTCAAAAAAACAGCAGGAAAAGATCTGAAATTAAAAGCAGGAACTATCAACCTTACCATTCGTCATTTAAAGCAGTGCTTCTCATGGATGTTAGCAAATAAGCTGGTTCCAGATAATCCAGCCCAGGAAATCAAGTATATCCCAGAGGATCGATTAAAGACAAAATGGATCACAGAACAACAGGAGCGCAAATTATTTGCAGAATTACGGTTACTCCTAGGCAATCCGAAACAGTATCGGAAAGTGATTCGTGAATATGCCATGATCGCACTGATGTATTTCACCAGCGCGCGAGTAGAAGAATTATGCAATATTAAATTGGTCGACATTCAAATCAATGAGAGATCTGGCTGGGTTTACTTATATGGAAAAGACAACAAGCAGCGCAAAGTAGACCTAAACAAATCCATCCGCAAATTATTGACACAATATTTAAACGAGTATGAAGGTAGCTTAAAAAGTGGATATCTCTTTGATTCACAACGGTCAGGTCAAGTGACCACTAGGGCGGTTCAGTATATCGTCGAAAATTACGCCAAACGACTCAATATGTCAAATCTCACTTGTCATGCATTACGGCATACCTGTTTACACAATCTTGTAAAGGCTGGAGTCCCTCTTTCAACCGTTGCGGAGATCGCTGGTCATTTGAAAGCAGATGGTACGCCTAATATTGATATGACTTTACGTTATATCAAACCTGGAGAAGAAGAAAAAGCTGATGCAATGGAAATGATTAGTTGGGATTAATCCATCCTAGAAGGAGAGAAGGAAACATTGAGAGGAAAGGAACTTCTAACACCTGAGCAAAGACTTGAATTGATGCAGGTTCCTATGGACATTGATGAAAGAGATTTAGGCATTTATTATACGCTTACCTCACAGGATTTAATGTTTATTAAGAGTAGAAGAAGAGACGTTAACCGGCTTGGAACAGCTATTCAAATTTGTGTCCTCCGTCATTTAGGTTGGTCACTCCCCAACATCAAAGTAATTCCAGACAAAGTGATTGAGTACGTTGCTCGCCAACTTCAAGTGGATTCAAGCGTTTTTTCCAAATACGGCCAAAGAGAAAATACCCTTTATGAACACTTAGGAGAAATCAGAGAAGAGTACGGATATATCTCTTTCTCTCCTAAAGAATACAGGAAAGGGATCAAATACTTAATGAACCGTGCTTTAGAAAATAGCGATACCATGTATTTAATTCATGAGACTCTGTCAAATCTAAAGCAGAATAAAGTGATTTTGCCCGCAATGACCACCATTGAACGCATGGTATGGTTCGCAAAAATGATAGCTGAGAGACGGATTTATCGGATACTTACTCAAGCTTTAACCGATGAACAGAAGAAACAAATAGATGAGATGCTAGAAGTAGCTACTGACAAAACCATTTCTACTCTTGCTTGGCTTCGCCAAGATCCAGGACAACCTTCGCCCGATTCGTTTAAAAGGGTATTAGATCGATTGGAGTATTTGAGGAACCTTCAACTCAAAGTGGATGTATCTTCGATTCATCCACGGCGTTTACGTCAACTTGCACGTATAGGTGCTCGTTATGAAGCACGATCCTTTCGACGTTTTAAGGAAGAGCAACGATATGGGATTCTTGTTGCTTACTTAATCAATCTCATTCAAGATTTAACCGATCAAGCGATTGAAATCAATGATAAAGTCATTAATATCTTTTTTCGAAAGGGAAAGAAAGCACAAGAGAATATGCAGAAGGAAAACGGAAAGGCTTTAAACCAGAAGTTATTGCGATTCGTTGATTTAACAACCGTTTTGCTTGAGGCAAAGGCAAAAGGCGATGATTTGGACCATGCGATCCAGTCATATATCTCCTGGGATCAGTTGAAGCAGGAAAGAGATGAAGCACAAGACTTAGCTAGACCTATCAATTACGATTATATTGATTTATTAAAAAGTCGGTTCCGCTATCTGCGACAATACACTCCTATCTTGTTAGAGAAGCTGGAGTTCAAATCAACTGAAGCCAATGAATCATTGATTCAAGCCTTACATGTAATTAAGGATATGAATGAAACAAACAAGAGAAAAGTGCCAGATGATGCACCGTTAGACTTTGTTCCGAAGCGTTTTCAAAATCATATCTTTGATTCAAAAGGAAATATTGATAAAACCTATTATGAGTTGGCTGCTCTGACAAAACTGAAAGACTACATTCGTTCAGGAGACATTCACGTTACAGACAGCAGGAAATACAAAGATTTGGAAGAATACTTTGTGCCCGAACAGGAATGGGTTGAAGCTAAAGAAAAAGGAACAACAGGCCTCTACGTTCCTTTAACAGCTAAGGAATACATAGCTGATCGGAAAAGAGCATTAGCAGATCGTCTATATTGGCTTTCCAAAAACATCAACTCTCTTGAAGGTGTAAGTCTGGAAGATGGGAAAATCCATGTAGATCGTTTAGAAAAAGAGACCCCTGAGGAAGCCGAACAGCTCAGCAAAAAACTCTATTCCTTATTGCCCCGAGTAAAATTAACGGATCTGCTCTTGGAAGTCGATAGCTGGACACATTTCACTCGTCATATGACACATGCGTCTACTGGGCATGAACCTACAGCTAAGGAAAAGAAAGCACTTCTTGCCGCTTTGATGGCATTAGGAACGAATATTGGCTTAACTAAAATGGCTGAGGCAACTCCAGAGTTTACATATAAACAGTTAGTTAATGCTTCTCAGTGGAGAATGTATGATGATGCCTTAAATCGTGCTCAAGCTACACTCGTAAATTTCCAACATCGCTTAGCCTTAGCGTTTTATTGGGGCGACGGAACAACTTCTTCCTCAGATGGAATGCGCGTTCAAGTAGGTGTCTCCTCTATGTACGCAGATTCAAATCCTCATTACGGACATGGGAAAGGAACCACCTTTTACCGCTTTGTCAGTGACCAACTGTCTTCCTATGGAGTGGAGGTCATTCCTTCCAATGCACGTGAAGCCATCCATACCATTGACAAAATCCTTCACCATGAAACAGACCTGCAAATTAAAGAACATTACACGGATACCGCAGGGTACACGGATCAAGTCTTTGCCTTGAGTCATATTTTTGGATATCGATTTGCACCCCGAATTAGAAATGTCGGTGAAGCTCAATTATTTTCTATTGATCCGCCCAAAGAATTCAAAAGAATACAGTCCTTACTCAGGAAAATTAAGACGGACGTCATTATTGACAACTATGACCATGCTCTTCGTGTTGCTCACTCTATCGTCAAAGGAAAAGTAGCTGCGTCTTTGGTACTCAACAAATGGGGATCATACAATCGGGAAAATAACGTCTCTAAAACAATTCGGTATATGGGGCAAATTGAAAAGACCCTATTCATTATTGACTATGTCACAGACGAAACATTGAGACGGCGGATTCAGAGAGGCTTAAACAAAGGAGAGGCAATGAACGCTTTAGCACGAGCTGTTTTCTTTGGAAAACGTGGAGAGTTAAGAGAACGATCCTTAGTTGCCCAGCTCCAAAGAGCCAGTGCGCTTAATATCATCATCAATGCAATTAGTGTATGGAATACCATATACCTTGACGAAGCTGCCAAGTATTTAGAGAACCAAGGGCTCCTAGATAGAGAGCTACTGAATCATGTTTCTCCTCTTAATTGGGAACACATAAACTTTCTGGGGGAATATTCATTCACTAGCAAACCAACTTCGTTAGATTCTCTTCGTTCGCTAAATATTAATTAAGTCCACAAAAAAAGACTAACTTATCTCCTTAGAGGTATTGAAAGTTAGTCTTTTTTGTGATTTTCATCCTTAGCGGGGAAAATCCGCGTTTTGACGGCGGGACCCCCAATTGACCGGATCAGCAACTGGTGATTGACAAGCACCCGCTGAAAATCATCATAGTTGTTTTTCATTCTGTGCCGCATATCCAATAAAATCAGGCACTCCATTACCGGTTTGATATTGGACCAAAGGATCCCGATATAACGATGATTAATCGATCTGATGATGGTTTCATGAAATTCAATATCCCGAAAAGAGAATTCATCGGCATCTTTGTATTTGACCGCGATTTTCATCATTTCCAGTATTTTGTTCAACTCTTTGATCAGACTGTCGTTATTTTCTTCTTCCAGCAAATGTTTGAAAACAAATGACTCCATCATCAGCCTTACATCATAGATTTCATCAATATCCTTTTCGGTAATCCCGATTACCTTGGCACCCATGCGTTTTAACTGAACCAGATCTTCCCGTTCCAACACGCGCAAGGCTTCCCGGATCGGGGATCGGCTGACATTGTATTCTTCAGATAATTTGTTTTCAGATAAAACGCTTCCACTTTTCAAATCCTTGGAGATAATTCTCATTCTTAAATCAGCAGCCACCTGTTGTCCAATTGAGGTTTCTGGTAATTTTTTTTCAGGATAAAATCCTTTCAAACGATCACCTCTTTATACTTGAATACTTGTATACTAGTATACTATCAAGAAAAAACAGTTTTGTAAACGGTTTCTGAAAATGAAATCATCAGAAAGATCCCTTTTTGGGGGAAACAGCCATTTTCTGGTCCGGCATATGAAAAAAGGCTAACTAAATCTGTTGATCCAGGATGCACAGTTTTCATTTTTTCCTTTTTGATGCGAACCAAACCGTGTGTCTCATGTGGGTGTTGAAGAGAATCATAAAAAAATTATATAAAACACAGTTGATAACTCAGAATAATATGATTAAAATATTGGCAACCAATGAATTTGTAAATACTCTTATCCAGAGAGGTGGAGGGACTGGCCAGGTGAAGCCTCGGCAACCATTGAAATTTTGTTCAAACGGTGCCAATTCCAGCAGATCCCCGATATCTGAAATATAAGAGGTTATGTTGCGATGTTTGCAGACTGGCGGCCTCTTATTTCGGGAGGTCGTTCTTTATTTCACATGCCCTTGGAAACCATTCTTGAGACACTGCAAATTGCCCCGGTTCAGCGAATTCCGGTAACAGAAATTTGTACCTGGCAGCAATTTTTGTGTTTTCAGCTTGTAAGACAAGGCAGGGGCCTGTTGCTGACAGGTTCCTTTTCTATTATGGTTACCCGTCGCAAATCAGGAAAGGGATCTTTTTTTGGTTGAAAAAAGGAGCCTGACAGCTCCTGATTTAGGATCAGACCATATCCCGATCCGGTTTGGCTGGACGAAACGGCTCTTCCAGACTTTGATTGTACTCCGGTGCCAGGACGATATTGGTATATGTTCCCCGGCCTGCAATGTAGCAATAGGCATGTGCAACTCCAGCCGGGATAAATACGGAAACCGGGCTGTGAACTACCTTTTCTTCGTTCCCCACTTGTACTGAGCAGATCAGACCGGTGCCGTCGGGAGTATCTCCCCAGAAGAGAAAGACGCTGTCGCAATGGTGGGTGTGCAGGTCGACATGGTTTTCCGGCGGATTATCGTTGAAAAAACGTTGAATGACATACAGAGTGGAACGCGGATCAACCCGGTTGTCCATGAGTACCCATCTGGTTCCGGGACCATTGCGGTGATATTTTAGTTCGGAAGCCCCTTTTTCAAATGGCTTTCCGATTTTCAAGTTGTAAGGAAAGACGGGAACGCCCAGTCTGGCTCGCTGTGGCAAAACGGTGCGGGAGCGGCCAACCCGCACTGGCGGATAAGGTTCATAACTGCGGGAATCTTTTCCCACCGCCTGTACATGATATCTGGACGTATGGGTAAAGGCGTTTTTCCCGGTCACCGGTTTTAAAGGTTCCGGACGAAAGCCGGTTATCCATTGCACCGATTGTGACAATCCGGGAATCTGTTCCAGCGGAAATTTGCGGCAATCTCTCTTTTCGTGCAAAAGTACAGCCAGCTGGAGCAGATCCACAATACCGGTTCTTTCACCAATCCCCAAAATGGAGGTATCGACGACGGTTGCGCCGGCGTCAATCGCGGTCAAAGCGTTGGCCAGTGCCAACCCCAAATCGTTGTGCAGATGGATTTCAATGTCCGGATGCAATTCCTTGATTGCTTTTTTCACCACATTTGCACAAGTCACAGGCTCCCATATCCCGGTTGTGTCGGCAAGGCTGATCCGGTCCGCTCCCGCATCGACGGCCGCTTTTCCCAGATAGCAAAGATCCTCCCATGAAGTTCGGGAAGCATCCTCGATGGTAAACCGGACCTGGAGTCCCAGCCTCTTGGCTTCCTCGACCGCACTGGCGACCTGGTCCTTAACTTCATGCCGGGTTCTTCCCCGAAATTTGGAGGCCAGCGACACCGGATTGATTGAGGCCCAAATTCCGACCCAATGGGCTTTTGCCCGGGATACTGCCTGAATCTCGCTTGAAACAGCACGGGCATGCATCAGGATTTCCGCCTTGTGTGCCTTGCCTGCCACTTCCTTGCAAATCTGCTCATCTTCCGGAGAAATGCCCGGATGGCCAACCTCCACAAGGTCTACCGAAAACTCTTCAAGAAGGCGAAGGAGATGGATTTTATCCTGACTGGTGAAGCGGACTCCGGGATATTGTTCGCCTTCCCTGAGTGTGGAATCGAGGATTTTAAGATTTTTCAACCCTTCCACCCCTCTCTCTTTAATGCTGCCTTAAAAACCGGTCGGTATTTTCCAGCAATATGTCCCTGTTTTTTTCGTACAGGACCCAGTGGGTTGCTTCCGGGATGACAACTTCTTTCTTTTCTTTTGTACCAGTTAATTTTCTCAATACTTTTTTTTCGGCAAAAAAATCGGAATCGCCATAGATGACGAGTACCGGCGAGGTGATTTTGGACAGGTCGTAAAGAGGACGATTGGTCCAGATTGAGTACAGATCTTTCAAAGGGCCCATCGGGCGGCGAATCATCCGGCTCGCCCCGTTTTTGCCGGTTGGGTCTGATTCGGCAAACACGTTTTCAACTTTTTCCATTGCTTCGCTGGAGGCAAGCGGTCTTCCATTCATCATCATGTGCCAGTGATGCATTCCCGTTTCAAAATCGACTACCTGGTAAGCCGGGGCTTGCGGATTGAACTTCCCGGGGTTTTGTTTGCTTTCAAAAGGCTCGGTCATGGAAGGAAGCCGGAATCCGTGCATAAAGCCATACAGGACCAGTTTATTGACGTTTTCCGGTTGCAAGGCGGCATATTCCCCGGCAACAACAGCCCCCCATGACCAACCGACCAGATTGATCCTGTCCACGTTCCGGTTTTTCTTGATTGTTTCAACAGCTGCGGCCAGATCTTTCAAAGCTTCCCGATGGGTAACGACAGGTGGATTTTGCCCAGGGGGAGCATTCATTTCCTTTGGACGGTCAGATTGCCCGAATCCCCGGAAATCCATGGCCCAGGTGTCGTATCCCTTTTTGGCGAAATCATTCATCCAGGAATATCCGGGCACATCAAACGCTTTGGCAGTCGGGATACTGAAAGGTTCCAAAAAGAGTACGACTTCATCCGCTTTGGGAGTTTCCTGGCGGGCCAGCTTCTTATGGCGCAGGTAGATTTTATAGTTCCCGTCTGTGCTGGGGATTCTGATTTCTTCCAATACGATGTTTTCCGGTTTGATCTGGGCGACAGAACTTAGGTTCAGGTTGGTCTGGCATCCGCCCACGATGCAGGTCAGACTTAAAATAACGATAATTTGAAGGAGCAATGTTCTTTTGCGGCTTCTCATAATTCCCTCCATCTACGATGAAATGAAATATTTGCACAAAGCGACAATTCCGGCAGCAATGATTAAACCGGCAGGGAGTCCGCGAAAAAAGAGCACACCGACCAGTGTACCGGCCAGGACACCAAACAGGATGACAGGCTGGGAAGGCAAGATTCCAAGCCCTTTGCCGCCGATAAAGGAAACGGTCAGCCCAGCGAGAAAGGCCATGATCCCGGCCGGGCTTAACAATTCTTTGGTCATTTCCATCGGGTCAAATTTTCCGCTGGCCAGTGGAAACAAAAGAAAAATCATGAGGAAAAAGATCCCGATATCAAATGAATACTTCTGTAAAGCAGTTGTGACCGGCCTGATCTGGAGCAGGTGGACAACCAGCAGGAGGATGGCTGCTGAAGACAGCAAATAGTCCCTGAACATTGCAGACATCAGCGCAATCAACAAAAGGGAAATCAATGCCGGAGTCATAAATTTTCCCCCGCTTCACAAGAGCGTGTTGTCCCAGCTGCCTTCAGCCGGGGTTTGTACTTCGACCATTAGGCGGCTGGCCAGATTTACCCGGATCAGATCCGGACCAATTACAGGTTTCAGTCCTTCTCTTTGAATAATAAACTTGAATGCCTCAAAGCTGGCCAACAGCCCGACAATATTGGCTACCGGAGCTATGACGGCCCAGGGGCTTGTCCTGTTTACATAGGCGCCGGCCCATTTTGCATCCGCTCCATGCTGCACGGAATGAAGAGCCCGTCGATCTTTCAAAGCGTTGATTTTTTCTTTCATCTCATCCGTTAAAGGCTGCTTGTAAGAAGGATGACGGAGTACGATTTCATACGGAGAAGAGGCAGGAGTAAATGACATGACCCCGCCCCGAAAAGGCGGTGTCACCGCTATCCAGATTGAGGGAATACCGATTTTGGCCGCTGCCCGGTGGATGATTACCCGGGCAACCAGATGATCGGTTGCATCAATGATGACATCGGTATCTTTAAGCAGTTCTTTCGCGTTTTCCTCGGTAATGAACTGTTTGGTTATTCTGACTTCGATTTCCGGATTGATATCTTTTAATGTTTCCTGGGCTGCCTCAGCCTTGCTTTTATTCAGGCGACTGACAAAACTTAACATTTGCCTGTTCAAATTGCTTGCTTCAAAAACATCTTTTTCAATGACATGAATCTGGCCGACCCCCATCCGGGCAAGCTGAATGAGGGCGATTCCTCCGACTCCGCCCGCCCCGACGACGGTAACACGGCCACGCTTCAGCCTGTCCTGTTCTTCCCTGGAAATCACTCCAATATTGCGGGAAAAGATTTCTTCATACCGATAGTGATTTTCTGAATTGGCCATGAGTTGTACTCCTTTTGCCGGATTTTTACAGATGTGCGTAATTCCAACCGCTGTCCGGGGCGGTTTTGACTTGTACCGGATGCTCAGAATCCAGATTGATCAGGATTGCTTTTGGTGCGGGAGCCATGGGGATTTGGCCTGTCAGTATCTGGACGGCTTCATGAAAACTGAAGGTAGCCAGGAGCATTGCCCGGACAGGAGTGATAATCCAGCCGGCTTTGCCGGAGCAAAATGCTTCTGCCCATTCACGGGGAGCTCCCTGTTCCACGGAATACCAGGCCCGCTTCTTTTTGATATTCGCAATCTGTTTCCGTAACTCTCTGTTGGTCAGTTTCATCCCTTTTCCCGGCAGATTCAGGATATCTTCGTAATGGATCCCGTCTGGAAAGAAGGAGGAAACGAATCCCCGATGGGGAGGACTGCCGGACATGCCGACACTGGGAATGCCCAATTCACGGGCAGTCCGGTGAATGATCACCCGGGAGGGCATGTCATCGACCGCTTCAATAACCACATCATGGTTTTTAATCAGGTCAGCGGCATTGTGTTCATCCACGCTCGTCTGGACAAACCGGACGGAGATCGAAGGATTGATATCTTTCACCGTATCCTCGGCAACTTTTGCCTTGGCTTGTCCCAATACCGAAACAGAGGCCAGCATCTGTCGGTTCATATTGGAGATTTCAAATTCGTCCGGATCAATTCCCGTAACATGACCGATTCCCATGCGCGCAGCCAGGATTGCCTGCACCCCGCCGACTCCGCCCAAACCAAAAATAATCAGTTTCGATTCCTTTAACTTTTGCTGTTCTTCTTTCGAGTAAACCCCAATGTTCTTTCTGACCAATTCCCAGTAAAAGTCCGGATTGTTGATGAATGGTTGCAATCTGTTTTCCTCCTGTTGTAAAGAGATCAACCACCATTAGTTTATCTTTGAACAAAAAACAAAAAAATAGTGAAAAAGAGCTATTTTTTGTTTATTTACAATTTTCTATCGACTATATATTCAAAGACTGGCTTGAGTGGTTTCAAACAGGTAAAGTTTTGCCTGTATGACATAAAGTGAGAGATCTTGATGTTGAACCGAATAATAAATAATAAATCTATTCATTTTCATAATAATAGTTTGATTATTTAGAAATGTTAATATATAATTATTACGAAAAACTCAAAGGAGGTGACTCTTGTAATGAAAAAAGAGAATGTTTTGGTATTTGAAGTTAAGGATGCTGAAAAGCCAACCAGTTGGGTAGCTACTTAAAAAATATGTTTTTTCGTTACTCAATGTTTTCCTGATTGAAACCTGAAGGCCCTCGCTGAATTATCGGTTTTCTGGCAAAATAATTCAGCGAGGTGCCTTACTGCAATGTTCAAAGGGGACATATTGTTGATAGTTGATTCTTATATTAAAGGAGATGTAATAAATTGAAGACAGTGGAGTTTTCTCTTTCCAGTAAAATAGAGTTTTTTCCATTGGAAGAGGTGGAAAAATATTCACCAAAGATGTTTTTTATTAATTCCATGACAGGGGGTCTCATCGTTATAGATAAAGATTCCATTGCTTACCGGCTGTTATCCCGCTTAAGAACAATGGAAGGGAAAAAAAGCATTGAGGAGATCATCGCTCTGAATCCGCAATTCGACAGAACCTTCATTATTGACTTTATTTATACTCTGGTAAAAAGAGGAATCGTATCGATTGATCAATATCTCAACTCCACTGTAAGCAGCGAACATAATTATGAACGCTTTCTCAGACCAACTGCAAGGCACATTAACTTGTGTATTTTCCATATTCATAATTATTGCAATCTGGCCTGCGCATATTGTTATTTGGCCGAACCAGGAACCAGGAAAAAAATCAGATTGGAAACCATGCTTGAGGCAGCTGAAAAAATATATGATTCTGGCAGCAAGTCTATTACTTTTGAGTTTCATGGTGGAGAACCCACGATGTCGATGGAAGTTATCCAGCAATTTGTAGATCGTGTGAAAGAAGAATTTAAAACAAAGTTTCATCATATTGGTTTTTCCATTCAAACAAATGCATATCGTTTGACAGATAAACATATTGATTTTCTGACGCAAAACAAATTTAAAATTCGTGTTTCCATTGATGGGACCAAAGAGGTGCACGATTCCTACAGGGTAACACATAGTGGAAAAGGGACTTTTGATATAATCTTGAATAATATTGCAAAAATGATTAAAAAGGGGCTGAAAGTAGAAGCATGTGCAGTTGTTCACAGTAAAAATCTGGACTGTCTGGAAGAAATGTATCATGTTTTATCCAAAACAGGAGTGCAAGGAATCCGTTTTTTGCCGATCTTTAAAGTAAGCGAATTAAACTCGGATTACTATCTGGATGGGAAAAAATATTTCAGCAAGTTTTTTGGCCTTATTAAAGAGCTGTATTCCAAAGACAAGGATTCCCTGGGCATTTTCAGTAATCTGGTAATTGGCGAAATCAATGCAATTCAATCATTTGACAGAACTTATATGTGCTTGAAATCATCTTGCGGGGCAGGAAATGAAATGATTGCCCTTGATGTTGATGGTGAAGTTTATCCATGTGAAGAAATGATCGGAATGCCTGAATTTTTATTGGGAAATGTGTTTGACATCAGTTTCAGAAATATGAAACAACACCCGATTGTAGCTGAGATCCATAACAGAAAAACAAATCAGATTGAACAATGTAAGGTGTGTGAATGGAAAGAGATGTGTCATGCCGGTTGTCCGAAAAAAAGTTATAACGTTTTTGGAAACTTACATTCACCATCAGAAATGTGTTCTTATTATAAAAACATGTTTCCGGCGCTGGTTGATTTACTGTACAATCATAGAGAGGAGAATGGCTTATATGTTATTAAAAAATAAAACTATTATTATTTCTGGAGTTTTAGGGGATATATCGAATCACTCTTTGAGAATTTTAAAAGAAAATGGTGCTTATATCATTGGTTTTGATAAACGCTCTCCTGATCAGGACGACAACATGGATTATATTGATGAGTTTTTTCAGGGAGATGTTATGGATGATGAATTCCTGGAGAGATTAAAAAGAGAATATTCCTCAAGTATTGATGTTATTCTCAACAATATTGGAGAAGGCGATTCAAAATATTTTTCGGAAATTACTGACAAGGATATGCTGACTATGTTTCAGGTAAATTGTTTATCAGCTGTGCGTCTTTCAAGGCTGTTTTTAAAAGGGATGATGGAGAAAAAACAGGGATGTATTATTAACTTTTCCAGCATTCTGGCAAAAAATCCCGTTCCGACGGTTGTCCATTATGCCACCTCCAAGGCAGCACTTATCGGACTTACAAAGTCTTTGGCCATTGAATTTGCTCCATACAATATTCGTATAAATACCCTGTTATTGGGATATTCAGATACAATAAATAATAAAGCCTATTTTGCCAGTGAAGCCGGTAAAAACTTTATTGACCGATTTATTCCGACAAAAAAACTGGTGGATAAAAAAAATATAGGTCACTTGTTAACGTATTTATCTTCTGACGCTGCTGAATCTATTACTGGCTCAGCTATTGTAATTGACCGGGGGCATACAATATGGTAACCAGTCTGACTGATTGGAGGGAATTCCCGGATGAATTGAGAATTTTAGGCGGCGGGAATGATCACGGGGTTCTGATCGGATTGATCCCCCATGAGAATGAACCGTTAGGTGCACTTGTTTTTAACGATTCATTCTGTAACATGGTACAAGGTTTTGAAGATCAAATCTCTTTTGCTCTTAATCTGGATATTCCGCAAAAAAAATATCGCTTTCCAATACCAATTGATTTTAAAAACTTTTTTTTTCAATATCATTTAAGTCCAATTGAAAACCAGCTGGAATTTTCTTATACAGAGGATCCTGAAACAGATGTTGAAAAACGTGCATTTCAATTTTACAAAATTTCCCGGAATAAAGAATTAATTATCTTACTGCATAATGATCCGGTTAGAAACTTTTTTTATGTCTATGCAAATGAAGACAACGAAGAATTAAATAATACAATCAAGCGTGTAAATAATAGCATTTTGAATACAAATTTAACGTTGGGTGAGGCGGAGTACACGGCAAAATTGAATGATTATATATATCAATATTTTCGATTGTGTAAGATTGAATCTTTAAAAAACTCTAGAGAGTCCTGTGGAATCTTTTTTCGGGAAAAAGGATTGAAAATAATTACGATCGAAATCCCCATGTTTGCCTGGGAATTGGTAAGCACAAAAACACGTGCCAATCTGCACAACCTTTATTTATACAGTGTTGCGAACAACCTTGCTCCTGCGGAAAGATCCTCTCTGGTCTCTGAGAAAAAAATGAATATACCATATATACCGATGATCGATTTGAATAAATTAACTTCGGGTTTAAATGACATAGTCTATTCAATAATGAAAATGTGGCGAAAGGATCTTTAACCGATGAACATTGAATCAAGAATAAAATATTATATGTGTTACCGCTTTTTTACAGGCTTTCTGTTTTTCATGCCTGTCTTGCTGAGTATTTATTTGAAAAGAGAGATTTCATTAGAGGATATTTTTTTGATTGAATGCTTCTATTACTTGTCTATTTTTTTATTTGAAGTTCCAACGGGGTGGTTGGCAGATCGCTTTGGTCATGACAAAAGTGTATTTATTGGTTTGGTCGGATTGTTTATCACATATTCCATTTTCAGTGTTACATACAGTTTGGTCGGAATTATCGCTTGTCAAGTGGGATTGGGGATTTTCACTACACTCATTAGCGGTTCGGATCGCGCCAGCTTTTTTAATTTAATTTTTGAGGGAGACACGGAAAAGTCATTTTTACTTCAGAAAAGGGCCCATATCTTATTTATAGCAGCAAATTTGCTCAGCTTTGTCATTGGAGGCTTACTGTATATAATCGATTCAGAAGGATTCTGGATTTTGTTATTAACAGGGGTATTTCATCTGTTGGCCGGTATTTTCTACTTTTTATATTCCAAAGGATTGAATGGCAGCAAGGAAGCCGGCAGCCAGGATACAAGGACAAACTCCCCAACGCGAAGAGAAATAAAAAAAATCCTCTTGCCTTGTACTTTTGCCGGGATCGTACTCGGCTTTTTGGCCAACTTCTACTGGATCACCCAAATGTATTATGACCATTTGCATATTACCGAAGATTGGCGAGGAGTGCTATTTGCAGTAGCCAGCTTGACTACTATTTTATTTTCACGGGTGAGGATATTTAAAAACCATTCTGTTTCCAGACTGCTTGTTGTTCTCTTTCCGGCGTGCTACTTTATAGCCGTGACGGAAAATAGATGGATTCTTCCAATCTATATTATCATCTATTCATTACTTAAAATTGAAGCTCAGCCCTTTGTAGAGAACTATATATTGTCCATCGCCAGCGATAAAAAAGCATTTGCTCTTTCAATCGCTTCCTGGATCTATAATTTTGTGGATGTACTTCTAATGATCCTTTTTTACGCCTTGTTCAAGTATTTCCAATATTCTGCAGTAATGATCATACTGGGAGCGCTTGTTACCCTGATCATTCTTTTGGCTTATCTCGTATACAAAATAAAACGAAGTGTTTTTCGCTTTGACAGAAGCTGATTTGCTTATTCAGGCATGAACGTTTTCGAACTCAGCAAGAGGAAATCAGCAGTACTTTGCAGGATTGGGTGAAAAAATATTCATTTTCCCCAAGTATTTCCCCGATGCCATTTTCAAACACACAAACCACTTCCCAGCCCTTTGATTCAGCCTTGAAAAGTGGTTTGGCATTTTCTGACTTAACAATATTAGCATTTAATACTTTAGGTGGGGCATAGCGGGTTGAACTGCTGACTTCTACACTGCCAGTGTAGGATTAGTGCTTTTATAATGTATTTTGCCCTCTGATCTGTTCAAAAGTCTTAGGAAAATGCCTATTTTATTTAGAGGAATGCGCACACATATGTAAGATACGTTTGCAATATGTTTGCAATCGTGCTTTATTGATTTTTCGTTATTAACCGCAAAATTTTTCCTGTTGATGGAAAAGCGAGTTTATCCCATGGAATTTGATCAAAAGCAAAAAAACAACCTTTCTGACTTTCAATGTTAACGGTGATTTTCTCGTGTTTGGCAATTGCTTTATAGGTCAATTGGATGATCCCTTCAGAAGCTATCGACTCTGTATTAATTATCTCAAGCACTTCTATAGAGAGCCCTGTCTCTTCTTTTACTTCACTCTTTATTGTTTCAAAAAGATCGTGCCCACGTTCTACATGCCCACCTGGAAAAGCCCACAACCCTTTTCCAGGTTCTTCGTTTCGTTGAAGCAATAAGACTTTGTTTTTCTCTTTGTTCAGTACAGCCGCTACAACTACAAGTTTGGGATCTATGTAGAAAACAAATTGACAATTATGGCAAATTAGCTGTGGCTGGTTTGGAATATGTAAGTCTTCAAGTGAAAAACGTTGTCCACATCGAGGGCAAAATTTTAAGTCCTCTTTTTTGTACTTCCACTGATATTTGAAATACAGTTCTTTGTTCATCGTTAAATTAAATCTCCTTAACAATAGATTTGTTTGCCCACATTGAAAAAAATTTACTTTTTACTTGCTCGAATAATGAGTCCTGATCATTATTTTTAATTAATGTAAAGCGAGGACGGCTTTTTTCGGGAATGTAGTCAACAATCTCTACAACCATCTTTCCTGTATTACCATCGTCAAAACCTGTGGCAATATATGGGAAAATAGTGCTGTAGGTCTTTATCTTGAAGTTAGGAACGATTTTTTGTGGTAGAGATTTTCGAAGTTGGTTAAGTTTACGGATAGAATTCCGGATTTCATGGTGAAAGTTCATCCTATCTTCCTTATTACTAATAAAAGTGAGAATGGAATGGTTTATTTCAATCCAGTCGGGATCAAGAATTAGCAAGTATACATTTCCTGTATATAACTTTTTTTTAAGTATATCGCTAGAGTCTTCGGATAAGTGAATCATTGATGTTCCTGAAATAAAGCAATTTCCTTTTGCTTCAAGTAGACAGTTTTTATAGTCTGAAATGCGATCGATAGGTGAATTAGTAAACTTGACTATACCGTAATGATTAGATTTACTATGTGCTATTTGGTTTGGATTAAATGGATCGTAGTCTGAGAGTCCCATTTTCCACGGGGGAATATGTAATATTTCACATAAACACCGAAGTGTTTTAATATCCGTGATTTTCTTTATACCGCGTTCTACGTCAGATACATAGTTTACACTTACTCCTGTTCCCCCTTTAGCTTGTGGCCATAATTCAGCTAGCTGTGCCTGTGTCATCTTCAAACGTTCTCTACCCTCACGAATTGTTATTCCATAATGGTACTTCATGCTGTAGCCTCCATTCAAACCTATTAGTGTGAATAGGGCAGATTATTTCAAACTATTGGGGTTGTTCCAAATATAATTGATAAAAAGTATGATGTTATTAGGCTTATTGTCCTCCTATGTTTAAATGTGAACTGTAGGAAGGGTGGGAAAATGAGCGAATTTAATGACATAAAAGTATTAGAATCAAAAAGTAATGAAGGGATAAATTTAGAGATGATTATTGATTGTCTCATTGAAGAAGGATGGTTTAGTATCAATGAAATCAAGAGATTAAATGATTTTCGTTTTAAAATAAAAAAAAGAGATTAGTTTAGGTGTTTTCATTTCCCTTGCGTTTTCTTTCAATTACAAGTCGGATCATTTTTGCTATGAAATCACGATCTTCTTCTGTTAAATTGTATCCTCCGAAATGTGCCTTTCCCTTTTCAATCATTTCAATTGCTTTTTCAAGATCAAGAATACTTACTTCATTTTTTTTTAGTTCGTCTGTTTGATGTTTCAGTGGTAATGGATTATCAATTTGACCCAGCAAATAGTCTACGGAAACATCGAAGAAATCAGCGATTCGTCGGACAATATCAAAATTAGGTTCTCTTTTCCCAGTTTCATACATGGCTAAAGTGCTTTTAGCAATATTTATGCGAGAAGCCAGTTCGGATTGGGATAAACCTGATTTTGCCCTTAGTTTTCTAATTCGATCACTAAATGTGCTCATATACATCACCTATTTATATAATACATCACGATATGTGAGAATGAAAATATATTCACAAAAAGTGATTTTAGGTGTTGATATGATCACTATATGTGAACTATACTAAAAATGTAACGGTCACATATGCCAACTATGGGCAGGATCAATTTGAACAGGATCTAAAAGCGATCCATGCCAGGACAGACGAAAACGTGTTACCAGAATTAATTTTTTGGGAAGTGTAGAAACGTTTTGCGGCTTCCTCCCCGGATCGGAGCTAAAGAGCGGGAGAGAAGGGGAGGAAAGCCGAGATTAACGGGGGTTCGAAATCATTAAAGAAAGGGAGGGTTCGACCGGAACCTTTCGGCGAACCCTCTTGTACCCGTTTCAGGCTGTCGGCGAAAGGATGTCAAGGGCGGGAGTCCTGGCCGAAGAATGAGGCCAAGACGACCGGCGAAGCTTTACCCTTGACAGAGTGAAGACGACGGACTACCCCAGAATGAGCAGAAAAAAATAAACGCCTTTCCGGCATTGGTTTGCGGCCCGATCCAGAAAGGCGAATAAAACGAAAGGAGACAATTTAATGTCCCTAGACCTTAGCATACGAAAAAATAACGCTATGGTAAAGCCCCCGTTTAGTAACACGGGGGCAGAACATACAAAACAAACTGGTCTAAACCATGCTCGGTACGCTTGTTAATCCGAGAAATCTAGTGAGAAGTTTTAAACGGATACTAAAAAGTGCGGGTCTTCCAAAGCTTCGATTCCATGACTTACGTCATACACATGCTACGTTGATGCTAAGGCAGGGGGAGCATCCAAAAATAGTATCGGAAAGGTTAGGTCATTCAAATATACGCATTACAATGGATACCTATAGTCATGTATTACCTAATATGCAACAAGAGGCGGTGGAACGGTTTGAAAAAATGTTTCTTGAAGATGAGGAAAAATAACATCTTTTAAATCATATGTTTGCAAATTGTTTGCAATACTTTTTTACCACAATCTCTCTTTTGCACAATGAAATAAAAAAAACCGCGAAATCTCGCGGTTTGTCTTTGGTGGAGCATAGCGGGCTCGAACCGCTGACCTCTACACTGCCAGTGTAGCGCTCTCCCAGCTGAGCTAATGCCCCATGTCGTTTTTAACAAGTTACATATAACATTATAATATCCAGAAATGACTTTTGCAAGGGGAAATTTTAAATTTGTATCCGCAAATGCATTTTCATAAAAAATATATTAAAATAAAAATAAAATATTTTATTATTTGTTTGAATAGCATGAAAGAAGGAACACTATTCTTTTTGGAACTGGATCATGTCCAGGTTGCGGTTTATCAGGGTTAAGGAGGAAGCCCGCCGATTTTACGAGGAGATTCCGGAAATGCAGGAGATTCGGAAGTCACACAACCTGAAAGCACGTGCGGGAGTCTGATTTCAGTGCGGGAGGCACCAGTTGCATATTGGCGTCCAGGAAGATTTTCAACCCTCCCGCAAAGCACATCCCGTTTCTTGTGCAAAACCTTGCTGTGTTTTGCAAGCATCTGGCCAAAAAAGGGATTGCGGTTATTGAGGATGAGCCGCTACCAGGAGCGAACCGCTTTTATGTCCATGATCTGTTTGGCAACCGGCTCGAGATCGTGGAATGGATTGATGAACAGGGATAGATATCAATCCTGCGGCTGGTGGAGACTCGCTCCGATGTGCAGTAATTCCACAACCTGATCCGCAGACTTTTCAAAATCGAGATCGTCAATACCGATTCTCAGGTGGTGCATGGAGTAGGCTGCGGAGCGCTTCCTGAAAAGCTCTTTAATTTCTGCCAGGGATTTGTTTTGAAGAACCGGACGGGTATCCACGATGAAGGGCAGGCGGTTTTTAAAAGCTTCCCAGGAAAGGTCCAGAAAACAGACGATGCACCGGTTCAGGCAAACCTCTCTTACCTCTTCCTGCAAATAAGCTCCGCCACCCAGTGAAATTACTTTTAAGCAGGTGTTCGTACAAGTATCAAGAATCAGTTCCTTTTCCAGTTGGCGAAAACGGGACTCCCCGAATTTGCGGAAAATTTCCGGGACCGGCATCCCGTATTTGTTTTCAATTTCAAGATCAATATCTATAAAATCACGGTGCAGTTTTTTGGCAACCAATTGGCCGATAGTCGTTTTGCCGGCCCCCATAAAACCAATGAATACAATATTTTTTTTCCAAGACGGGATTTGGATATTTTCAGTCATATAGCAGCCTCTCCCAATTTTGTCACCCATGTGCGCAGTTTTATTTACAACTATAATATGGTTCTGCGCATTTCTCAAGGGCAAGGGGCATGATCTCTTTTACAGGAGGAATGATGGTGATCCGAAGGCTTGGAATAAATGATCATGAGCAATGTATGGAGTTGTTAAAGCCCAAAGCAGCGGAAAATCTGTTTATTCTGGGGGATATTGAAGCTTATGGATATGAACAGGATTTTCAGAAGCTGTGGGGTGACTTCGATGAAAAAGGAAATTTGCGGGCTGTTCTTTTAAAATTTTATAAAAACTATCCCCTATGCCGCTGATGCCGATTTTGATCATGAGGGGTTGGCCTCTGTTATTTCAAAAGATCCGGAGTTTCGCAGCCTAAATGGTTTGAAAAACGTGACATCTCTCCTCATCCCGTGGATCAGGCGAAAACAGATTGACCGTCGGGAACTTTACTATTCCAAATGTGACCGGCTGCAGGAGATGATAACCTGTTGGCAGGTGAAAATTGCCGGTGTACAGGATATTGACCGGTTGATGGATTTGTACAGACAGATTCAATCATTCGTTGATGTCAATCCGGTGGCCAAAAAGACCGACATGGAAAATGGAGTGGCCCGTGTATATTATATTGAAGTGGGCGGGCAAATGGTTTCGTCCGCTTCAACGGCTGCGGAAAATACGATGTCTGCCATGATTGTGGGTGTTTGTACATTGGATGCATACCGGGAAAAGGGGATGGCTTCGGCCTGTTTATATCAGTTGTGCCGGGATGTGATGGCTGAAGGAAAGAAGCTTTGCCTGTTTTACGAAAACCCGGTTGCGGGCCGGATTTATGAACGCCTGGGATTTGTCAGCAGCGATAAATGGATGATGTATTCTTTTGAATGATCCTGCTTAAAAGCACCCGGGTCCGGGTGCTTTTTTCTTCATGTGTCAAGCAGGTTTTCATTGTCTGCATAGGTGTAACAGGAGGAGCTGTCCATATGGTGGGGATTGTGCCGGTATTCACCATAACGTGTGGGCCAGCGACAGCCGCCGCCGTAACGGTCATAACCCGGGCGATCATTATCACATGGCCCGCATCTCATCGCTTTTTCAATATACTCGCAGGCCTTTTTGCAATAGTGATGGGCTTTGTGCAGATATTTCCGCTGATGGTAACTTCCATCTGAATGGTACATGTGATCACTCCTTGAAGGATTGGTTACAAAACCATCCTATGTGATACCAATCCAGCCCGTATTAAGATGAATGCCTAAATTGGCGCGGAAATTGGGAGTGTTTGTCCGGAATCAACGATGCAAAAAGCAGATTCAGTCTTTAAAACGAATAGGTGCATGCTCCAGGGGAAAGCCTCGGGGCCAGCAGCAGGGAGAACGTAAGAAGCAGAGTCCGCCGTTTGGATAGCTGTTGCCGCTCTTTTTTTCAGCATCGTCTGCTTGATCTGATTCAGGTTTTCCGGCTATTCTTTTTGTGCGGTTTAACCAGTTTACGCAACCATGATTTCCTTTTGCTCTCGTCCTGGTTTCGTTTTAGCAACCAGCAATGTCCGGGCGTTCATCCGGCTGTTGATTCTCTCCTGGTATCCTCTTAGTCTAAAACTGAATAATTTATATGATACCAATGATATCAATTGATAATGAAGGGAGAATTTGAATAAAGAACGGAATTCTTGTTCACGGATCAGAGAAGACACACCCTGATGAGGAATAACTGTGATATGATAAAAAAACAGACAGATCATTTGACAGGAAAAAGGGAGATTGAAAATGGACCGGGAACACCGCCCACAGAAACAGGAAGAAAAAGAACGTCGCGTACTTGTGGTTACTTCCGTCGATACCGAACGCGATGCCATTTTACGTGGAATGGGGGAAATGGGGGATAAAAACCAGGTTGAGGTTCATACTGCCGGAGTAGGCGTGGCGCGGGCCACCGCTGCTACCGCACTGGCCCTTTCGGCCGCCAGCTACGATTTGGTGGTGAGTGCAGGCATCGCCGGCGGATTTCCCGGCCAGGCTGAGGTGGGATCGCTTGTACTTGCAAGTGAAATTGTTGCGGCAGATTTGGGAGCGGAAACGGCTGAGGGATTTTGCCGCTTGGATGAATTGGGACTGGGACCCGTCTGCATACATATGGATGCATCGCTGGTAAAGCGCTTGGAAAGTTCCCTCCGCTTGCGGGGATTAGACGTAAAAACGGGCCCCATCCTTACGGTATCTACTGTAACGGGCAGCAAAGAAACGGCGGATGAGTTGGCTGTTCGCATTCCCGGAGCGGCAGCTGAAGGGATGGAGGGCTTTGGTGTAGCAACCGCGGCACAACTGAAAGGAATCCCGGTGCTGGAGATGCGGGCTGTTTCCAATTTTGTCGGTCCGCGGAATCGCTCGGCATGGCGTATTGATAAAGCGTTGGAAGTATTGGAAAAAGCCAGCGGAGGATTGATGGAGGTGATAATATGAAAATTGCTTTTTCTCCTTGTCCAAATGATACATTTGTTTTTCATGCCTGGGTACACGGGCTGATCCCTGGTGCCCCGGAACTTGATGTGACTTATGCCGATATTGATATTACCAACACCTTGGCAACACGGCCGGACGGTCCCGACATATTGAAAATTTCTTCTGCTGCCTTGCCCTGGGTACGATCTGATTACACCCTTCTTCCATGCGGCGGGGCTATGGGAAGAGGTTGCGGCCCGCTTTTGTTGGCTGCAAATCTTGCCGAAGAGATGGATTTGACCGGCAAACGGGTGGCTGTTCCCAGTGATAGATCCACCGCATATTTGCTGTTCCGTTTCTGGGCAGCCAAATATGTCCCGGATGGTGTTGAAATTGAGGTCATCCCCTTTGACAAAATCATGCCAGCGGTGCGGGATGGGCAGTTTGACGCCGGTTTGGTGATCCATGAAGCACGGTTTACCTATCCTTCCTATGGACTTCATAAACTGGTCGACCTGGGAGAATGGTGGGAAGCAGATACTGGCCTGCCCATTCCTCTCGGTTCCATCATTGCCCGCCGTACGCTGGATGTGGAGAAGGTTGCCCGCTGGATCCGCGCTTCGGTGGAATATGCCTGGGCCCATCCGAAAGTATCCCGGGAATATGTTATGCATCATGCCCAGGAGATGGACCCGGAAGTAGCCAGGCAACACATTCAGCTCTATGTCAATGATTTTACCGCCAATCTCGGCGATGAAGGGCATAACGCTATTCATTACCTGCTCGATCGGGCAGCCCGGGAAGGAATTGTTCCCGAAGTATCTCCGGAAATATTGCGTTAGGAATCGGCAAAAGAAGTGCAGATGGCCGAAAAAGGTCATCTGCGTTTTTTTGTCTTTTGTATCAAATTTTATTCAAAAAATTGATATTGTATTGCAAACAGAATATCCATTCGGTATCCTTTTTTGAAAGATTAGCTAAAGGGGACCCAGAAATCCAGACCGAATTTTTGGCGGGAGGTACAGTTGGCATGAAAACTCCGATTCGATGGATGGTTGTCCTCTTGGTCGCAGTGGCAGGACTTAGCATTTTCGGAAGTGGCACAGGCTATTGCGACCCGGGCGGAGGAAGTTTTGACGTTCCGAAAGTGCAAGAACATTTTGAACAATTCCCGACCGCAAACAGAAATACCTGTTACCCCAACTGTGCAGGCTGAAGAAAGAGGAATCCGGGAAGAAGATCAGCAGGCCATTTAAAAGTGCCTGGGACTGGTTGAAAAATAACTGAAATTATATCCTTTTCTTTACATCTTTGATTATTAATTTACTATGAGGAATACTTGGCATGTTAACCATACTGTAACTTAAATCTTGATCAGGAACTTCATAATCTAATTGGTTAACAAGAAAATTCAGGCCAACTTTCATGACTTCAATAGTGACCCATTCTCCTGCACAGCGATGACCCATGAAATAATCACCACCACCTTGCGGAATGAAGTTGAAAGGGCTTCTATCCCACTGGGCAAACCGATTGGGATTAAATACATCGGGATTTTCCCAAACTTCAGGGTCATGATTGGTACCATAAATATCTAATAAAGTTAATGTGCCTTCTTCAAATTTATATCCGTTCCAAATGAAATCTTTTTTTACTAGTGCCATGATAAACGGAAAAAACGGATAAAAACGACGGACTTCCTGAATAAACATTTGAGTATATTCTTCACCACCTGATTTAATTTTCCCCTTTTCTTCTGGAAAATTGTACAATGTTAACAGAATAAAATTTAAAAATACAGCGATTGCAACTATTGGTCTCAATATATTGATTACTTCCACAGCAACGGTTCTGGCATCCAGTAAATTCCCATCCAAATCACGGTGCATGGCAAATTTGTTTAAGACAGTATTTTCAGGCGGGTTTAATGTTCTGTTTCGAACCTTATCAACCATTTCTCCAATCCACTTTTCTACGCTATTTCGTGCTTTTCTTCCCAGCCAATGAGTTGGTCCAATGACACCTGCTGACTCGAACATTGCTCCTAAATCATTTGTCAGATTCCTGATCTCATTTTCTTGAACGGGTACGCCTGCCCACTCACAAGCTGTCCGACACAAAATTTCCTTGGCCTCTTCATAAAAAATAACCTTATCCATATGTTCCCATTTATCTATTGCTTTCTCCCATTGTTTTTTTGTAGTGTCAGTCAGTTTATTGATTCTGTCAGGAGACAAAATTGACATAAACATTTTTTTTCGGTGTTTATGATTTTGCCCATCCAGTACCTGAACACTATTCTTGCCAAACAGTGTTTGTATCGCCCGATTTGGTGCTGCACCGTTCCTTTTGAATTTCTCATTATCATAAAAAACTTTTGAAGCCTCTTTTCCCCCCATACAAATTGCTTTCTTTCCAAATAATCGGGTCTCAAAGACATCAGAATTAAAACTGCGGCGTCTATTTAATATGTACATATATCCTTCTCTCATTAAGCTTAAAGTATGGTCTATTCCTTCTTCCCTAGGCATATTTTTTGAATTCAACATAGAAATCATCTCCATATTTATGAGTTATAGTCCTATTATTTGTAAATACTCCTTGTTTATTCTCAAAAAGAGAGGCTTGGTTTTTATATAATTTTATTGAAAATGAGGGAGAATAATTGGCCAAGTTCTTCCTGAACCTCCTCCACCGGCTGTTTGGAAAATGGTGAAGTCCGTCCCTTTTGAACCACCTGCCAGTTTGCTCGTTTACACGGGCAAAATGACGGATCAATTGAATGTTGAACCTGATTCGATATTTAAACGCTTGTGTGCATGAAATGGAGTTGGTCTCAATGTCCCTAGGCAAAACTGCTATAACTGATTTAATCAAATCGGATTTGTGTACAGTTGATCCCTTCATTGCGAAGGCAACAGGAATCGGATTTAGGTTATGTTGCTCTTCAAAATCAATCTCGCTTTTTTAAGGAGACATAACCAATGTTATACAATTTCCACGATTTACAACCTCAAACGGGAAAATAATATAGTCTTTTGAAATATAAAATTGCTCCCTGGTTTAGTCCGATCAAATTGTAAACACATGTTCGTGCGTGTTTTAGATTACTTTTCTTCATGCATATAGTATAAAAAATAAGCCAAAAGACCTATTATTACTGGTTTTATTTAATTTCATATGGTTTAATTTACAGCAATAAAATTGTTGCTCTAAGCATCCCCCTGCAAGGGGGACACCGAGCAACGCCTGCTTTCATCTCCTTATTGAAATGAGGAGAATTCCCGCTCGCTTATCCTAATCACGAAAAGAGGTCGCCCATTATCATACTCTGTTTAAAAGATCTGATTATATCTACTTATGAAGTCTCGCTTATACCAAGACATAAAACGCCTGCAGCGGGCCATGAACCCCGACCACCAGATTCATTTCGATGTCGGCAGAGTTGCTTGGGCCTGAAATAAAGTGAATGCTGGAAGGAGCAGGTTCTCCGTTTCCGATGGCACGGTTCATGTCATGAACGGCTTGTGTCAGACGCGGTACCAGTGTATGGCGCGGTACGATGGCGATATAGTTGGCCGGCAGGTAGTGCAGGGCGCGCCCCAGGCCTTTTTTCGCTTTTACACAGACGGTGCCCGATTCGGCCAATGTATAGTCGCTAAATAAAATGCTGAAATTGGATGTTTCCGCCGCTTTCAGGTTTTCTTCCCTTTTTTTGGCCTGCCATTGATAAACAGGAACATTTTCTTGCGGCCACTCCTGCTTTAACAGGCGGGTAAGTCCGTATTCCTCAAACCGGGAATCTTCGGGGATGATCACAGGTCCGCCGCCATTTTCGGAAACCAGTTTCTTCAGGACTCCGGGCAATTGCGTTTTCGATGTTTCAATGACAGCAGTGTGGATGTTCCGGCACTGTTTCTTGAAAACTTCAAGCAACTGTTCTTCTGTATAATCTTTCATCACTTCCCATGGAGCGTCATGTTTCCAGGCAGGACGTGTTATTCCCGCTGTTCTGTGGTCTCGGCCAAGCTGGCTGGCAATATGGTTTAAAAATGAGTCACGATTATGAATGGTTCCTTTCATCCGTCGTCCCTCTTTTCTTATGATCTATGAACCAGTCGCGGAAACGCTCCTTGCTTGGGGCGGGTAACTCGCGAATATTTACCCAGTTGTTCAGGGGTCCGATTCCTTTGCCGAACCGGCCATCGGACGTAAACGGGCTTACCACGGACGGAGCAAGCTTTGAAGCAAGTTGATACAGCGAAGGGGATGCCGTTCCCATCCCAAACATTTTCATGGCCAGTTTTTCGGCCAGCGGTGAGTGTCCTTCTTTTTCAACAATGGCCTGACGGTGTTTAAGAATTAATTCATGCAGCGGGATTTTTACCGGACACGCATCCGTGCACGCTCCGCACAAGCTGCATGCATACGGCAGTTCCCTGAAATCATCATAGCCTTTCAGCAGAGGGGTTAAGACGGCCCCGATCGGCCCCGGATAGATGGAACCATAGGAAAAGCCGCCGATATGACGATAAACCGGACAAACATTGATGCAGGAAGCACACCGGATACATTGCAATACCGGTTGGAACCGGGATCCCAGGATTTCCGAACGTCCGTTGTCAACGATGACAAGATGAAACTCTTCAGGTCCGTCGCCTTCTTCTCCCGTAACCGGACCTGCGACAGTAACATAGCTTGTCAGCTTTTGTCCGACGGAACTCCGGCATAGCAAACTGACGAGGACGTCCAGTTCTTCCATGGTGGGGACAATTCGCTCCATTCCCATCACGACAATTTGTGTTTTTGGAATGGACATCACCAGATCGCCGTTTCCCTCATTGGTCACAAGACAAATCAAACCGGTGTTGGCGACGGCGAAATTGCATCCGGTTACTCCAATTTCGGCTTCCATGAATTTTTTTCGCAAAATCCCCCGGACAAATTTTGTCATTTCATAAGGATCATCCGATTGTTCATATCCCAGTTTTTTCTTGAGTACATCGCGGATTTGCGATTTGTTTTTATGAAGGGCGGGCACGACGATATGGGATGGCGGCTCATTGTCAATCTGAAGGATGTATTCCCCAAGGTCGCTTTCTACTACTTCACAGCCGGCATCAATCAACGCTTCATTCATGCTGATTTCTTCGGTGACCATCGATTTGGATTTGACAATTTTCCTGGCTTGTTTCTGTTCGGCTACTTCTTTGATATATTGAACTGCCTCTGCCCCGGTTTTGGCAAAAAACACATGGCCGCCTCGCCTGGAAACGTTTTCGCCAAGCTGCATTAAATAGTAATCGAGATTTTTCAGTACGTGCTGGCGGATCTGTTCTCCAAGCGATCGCCATTCCTCCCAATTGCCAAGTTCTTCGGCAGCAGACAGACGCCGCGTATACATGCGTTCCTGTGCGGAAGAGACGGCGCCGCGCATGAAGGAATCCTGAAGCCCCTGACTGACCCGGTCATCAAACTTTTCCTCATTGATTTTCAAAGCCATGATAATTCCCTCCCTGGCGGCAGTTTAGAACTTCTGCAATGTGCATGACTTTGACCTTTTTCCCCAAACGTTCCAACCGTCCCCCGATATTCAAGAGACATCCGCTGTCTGCCCCGATCAGGTAATCGGCTCCCGTTTTCAGCACATTGTCCACTTTTTCATCCACCATCTGTTCGGAAATCCGGGGCATCTTCACGGAAAAGGTTCCCCCGAAACCACAGCAGTTTTGGGAATTTGGCAAAGGTTCGACCTCGAGTCCTCTGACATGGGACAAAAGTGTAAACGGGGCGTCTTTCACTCCCAACAACCGCATCATATGGCAGGAAGTATGGTAGGTTGCTTTTCCTTCCAGTCTGGCGCCAACATCCGTAATGTTTAAAACGTCAATGATAAATTGTGTAAGTTCGTAAGTTTTGTCGGCCAATTCTTTTGCGGGATCATGCCATTTCGGGTCATCTCTGAAAAGATCCGGATATTCCTGAAACATCGCTGCACAAGATCCCGATGGGGTTACAACATATTCCGCTTTTTCAAAAGCACGAATCATGTTTTTGGCGGCCTTTTTTGTTTCTTTCACATAGCCGGTGTTATAGGCTGGCTGTCCACAGCAAACCTGTGAATCGGGGAATTCCGTCTCCACGCCCAGATGTTCCAGCAATTCCACAGTTGCTTTTCCCACGTTTGGCCGGAACATATCTGCCAGACAAGTAGCAAATAACGCGACTTTCATCATGATTCACCTCTTGGGCTGAGTTTTCATACCATAAAATATTAATTTGCAAAGTATTAATGTGATCATGTCATCTGATGACTGTAGCAAAAATAATACGTCCTTACGTTAATCAAACAATTCTCTTTCTACGCCAAGCAAATGGTTCAGCATGGCTTCTTCTGCCTTTTTCGGGTTTTTGCCCGCAATTGCTTCAAAAATATTCCTGTGTTCAGCAAGAAGCTGTTCCGGATATCCTTTGGTTTGAAACATTTTTTCGCGGCTGGCTTTTAATGCTTTTCCCATTGTTTCGGAAATGGACTGCATTATGAATTCCAGAACCGGATTATGGCTGGCTCTGGCGATTTCATAATGAAATTTCAAATCGGCCTTGTCACCCAGCTCTTCTTTTGCTACGGCCTGTTCCATCTCTTTCAGCGCCTCTTCAATGTTTTTCAGTTTTTCTTTGGACCGTCTTTCAGCGGCCAAACGGGCGATTCCCGTCTCGATGATTTTGCGGGCTTCCAGGAGAGACAAAATATCCTGTTTGGTAACCGGCTGAATCTGCTCAAATCCAGACATGATTTCCTCCGGATCAAAGCGGGTAACAAATGTACCTTCCCCATGGCGAATGGTTACAAGCCCCATCGTTTTAAGGGAACTGACAGCTTCCCGAATCGTTGACTGGCCCACCCCCAAAAGTTCGCTGAGTTCCCGCAGAGAAGGCAGGCGGTCTCCGGGCTTGTAAGTTCCGTTCATAATCTGTTCCTTCAGGTAATCTGCTACTTCATCATATGTTTTACGTACCTTGAATTGTGGTATCGCTTTCATTTTCGTTCACCCTTCACCTCTTATGATTATCTGATGAGTACTCTGTAAAATCATACTATCTGACTCGTCTATCATTTGTCAATTGGCATTACTCCAAATTATGTTACGGGTGAGGAAAATGAGAACATTCAAATGAATGCTGGATGTCCTGCCTGGCGTTAAATATAACAAGTAACTGGCAATCAAACGTTCCGCTGTGAAATGATTGATTGCCATTATTTATATGGAGAACAGGAAAAACCGGTTATTACGTCTGGCATTGTTTTTGCAAAAATGTCAGATGAAAGCAATGATAAGGGGGAACTGAGATGAAAAAGGTAACAGGCGAGCAGAAATGGGGCTTTTCTACACGGGCGATTCACGCGGGGGTGGATTATAAACAGATGAACGGTTCGCTGGCAACGCCGATTTTCCAAACATCGACATTTGTCTTTCCTTCCGCCGAAGAAGGCAGGGAACGTTTTGCCGGAAACAGTGACGGATACATTTATTCCCGCCTGGGAAACCCGACGGTTCGGGTCCTGGAAGAAAAGATTGCAATGCTTGAAGGCACGGAGAAGGCTTTGGCCTTTGCTTCCGGAATGGGAGCGGTAGCTTCGGTTTTGCTGGCAATTCTCAGGGCAGGGGATCATGTGGTTTGTTCGAAGGGCCTTTATGGTTGCACATACAGTCTGTTTCAGTGGCTTCAGGAGCGGTTTGGAATTGAATTTACCCTTTGTAACATGAATGATGAGGAAGAGTTCAGGCGGGCAATCCGGCCTGAAACCCGGTGTCTCTACCTGGAGACCCCGATCAATCCGACCCTGGAGCTGATTGACCTCAAACAGGCAGTAAATGTCGCCAGAAAGAATGATCTGATTGTTATTGTGGACAATACCTTTATGTCTCCTTATCTGCAGCGCCCCATCGAGTGGGGAGCAGATATCGTTGTACACAGCGCGACCAAGTTTATCGGAGGGCATGGCGATGTCGTTGCCGGATTGGCGGCGGGTCCGCGCAAATTGCTTGAAACGGTTCAAATGACGACCCTTAAGGATTTGGGCCCTGTTCTCTCTCCGATGGATGCTTATTTGCTGATTCGCGGTTTGAAAACCCTGGGAGCCAGAATGGACCGCCATTGTTCGAATGCGCTGGAGGTAGCCAGGTTTCTGGAAGCACATCCAAAGGTGGAGTCTGTCTGTTATCCGGGTTTGCCTTCATTTCCCCAACATGAGCTGGCCAAAAGGCAAATGGAGGGGTTTGGCGGTTTGATCAGTTTCGAGGTTGGTGGCGGATATGAGGCGGCCCTGCGGCTGCTGAATCATGTTTCGCTCTGTAAACTGGCAGTGAGCCTGGGCGACGTTGATACCCTGATTCAGCATCCCGCTTCAATGACACATGCGGTTGTTCCGCCTGAAGCACGCAGGCAGATGGGCATCACAGACGGATTGATTCGCCTGTCGGTGGGAATTGAGGATGTCGAAGATATTTTGGCTGATCTGGAGGAAGCGTTGGCATTTGTATAAGATGGTTTGCATCCCTCCTTCCTGTTCTTTGCTAAGATAAGAACGAAGGAGGGAAATGAAATGGAAACTATCAGTTTGCGGCTGAAGACGGAAGATCGGGTTGGCATTACGCATGATGTGATCTCTTGCTTGTTGCCGTATCATACAGATATTGTACGGATGGAGGTGAAACCGCACTTCATCCATCTGAAAATTGGTTCCATTCCTTCCGGTTTGTTCAAAAAGCTGCTTGCTCAAATGAATGGGATCGACGGTGTGATGCAGGTGGAGTTGGATTGCTTCCTGCCATCTGAAGTGCGTGAGGGTCAGATGGACACAATTTTGAAAACGGTTTCAGAAGGGATGATCCTGCTTGACAGGAACTTGCACATTCAGGCGATGAACCGGGCCGCAGCTGAAATGCTCGGTCTTTCTCCAGAGTCAGTAAAGGGGAAAAGTTTTTCCTCCATTTGGGAAAGTGGAATTAAATCGTGCCAGGGGTGTCTGGAGACTGGAAAAGAAGTGTTAAATGTTCCCGTTGTTTTATACCGGAAACATAGAACCATCCAGCTCATGGCCAGTTATAATCCCGTCCGGACCGGTGAGGAATGGAAACAGTCGGGGCTGGTGGTTGTGATTCGGGACATGAAACAGATTAATCAGCTGCTTCAGTCGGCAAAACAGAATGGCATGATCCAGTTCAGCGATATCATTCACCGTAGCGAAGCAATGAGAAAGTGTATTGAGGCTGCCAAAAGAGTGGCGGAAAAGGATGCAACCATCTTTTTATGGGGAGAAAGCGGAACGGGGAAAGAATTGTTTGCGCGTGTCATTCACTTTGCAAGCCGTCGCGCAAACGGACCGTTTGTTTCGGTAAATTGTGCGGCGATTCCCGATGCATTGCTGGAAAGCGAATTGTTTGGTTATGAGCCGGGTGCATTTACGGGAGCGGGAAAGGGAGGCAAAAAAGGACTCTTTGAAATGGCCCAGGACGGGACATTGTTTCTGGATGAAATCGGTGAGCTTCCGCTTCACCATCAGGCGAAACTGTTAAGAGTGCTGGAAGAGCGTTTGCTCAGGCGGGTTGGCGGAAACCGACCGGTTCCCCTTCGACTGCGGATTATTACGGCAACCAACCGGGATTTGAAAGAACTGGTACGTCGTGGCCAGTTTCGCGAAGACTTGTATTACCGGCTCCATGTGATTCCAATTAATATCCCTCCCTTACGGGAACGGAAAGAGGATATTTCCCTGCTGTCCGTTTATTTTATTGAGCGATATTGTACAAAGGCCGGGCGCGCCCCGCTGGTTCTGTCACAGCAGGCACTGGCACGCCTGGAAGCACATGGCTGGCCGGGCAATGTGCGGGAATTGCAGAATGTTATCGAGCGAAGTGTTTACCTTTGCCCCGACAAAGAGACGGAGCTGAAAGAAATTTACCTGGGCGTGGAGCCGGAACCGGTCCGGGATCATTCCCGCCTGAGCCTGAAGGAGCACGTCGAACGAGTTGAAAAACAATTGGTGCAGGCGGGGTTGAAAAGGTATAAAAGCGTCCGCAAGACGGCACGCCATTTGGGGGTCAGCCATACTGCCATTCTGAACAAGATGAAGAAATACGGGATTTCCAAAGAAAGCTGTTAATGAGTTGCAGGGTAATGGATGATCCTGATCTTTCATATATTGTTCAATACAGTAAATGAAAAAGCTGATAAAATAAACGTTGTTGCTCCAGATAGTTGAAATATCCGTAAGAAAGGGAAGCGATGATGGGAAAGACAATTTTGTTTACAGGCGGCGGAACCGCCGGACATGTGATGGTTAACCTGGCGCTGATTCCCAAATTCCGGGAGGATGGCTGGGAAATCATCTATATCGGTTCAGAAAACGGCATTGAAAAAAGCCTGGTTACCGATCTGGAAGGAGTAACCTATTACAGCGTTTCAACTGGAAAGCTGCGCCGCTACTTTGACTGGAACAACTTCAAGGATCCGTTCAAGGTCCTGAAAGGCATTTTCCAGGCATACCGGCTGATTCGCAAACATAAACCCAATCTGATCTTTTCAAAAGGAGGCTTTGTTTCTGTTCCCGTTGTTTTGGGAGGATGGCTGAACCGGGTGCCTGTCGTTATTCATGAATCGGATATTACTCCCGGTCTGGCCAATAAAATAGCCATTCCTTTTGCCACAAAGGTTTGCACCACGTTTCCGGAAACAACCAGACACTTTGATAAGGAAAAGGCCAAATATGTGGGAGCCATTATCCGGGACGAACTGAAAAAAGGGGATGCTGAGCGGGGACGCGCACTATGCGGTTTTAACAGGGAGAAACCGGTGATTCTGATTATGGGCGGAAGCCTGGGATCACGCATTCTGAACCAGGTAGTCCGGAAAAATCTGGATTCCCTTTTGGCCCGGTTTCAGGTGGTGCATCTGTGCGGGAAAGGACAGGTTGACGACACTCTGCAGAAACCCGGTTATTGCCAGTTTGAGTATTTGTCGGAACCGTTGGCTGACGTTCTCAATATGGCGGATTTCGTAGTGTCGCGTGCCGGTTCCAATGCAATTTTTGAATTTTTATCCCTGAACAAACCGATGCTGTTAATTCCCCTGTCGAAAGCAGCCAGCCGGGGAGACCAGATTCTGAATGCACGCTCCTTTGAAAAAATGGGTTACGCGCAGGTTCTCATGGAAGAAGATCTGAGCGACGAGACATTCCTTGAACAGATTGACCGATTGCTGGAAAACAAGGACGTTTATCGGGAAAAAATGAGCAAAAATTCTCCTGAACAAAGCATGAATGAAGTGATCCAGTTGATTAAACTGACCGCCAGGTCTTATTGATTGGGGAAGGACCGGGCAAACCCGGAAAAGCCTTCAGTGATAAGTTGACATTTCTTAATATATAAAAGAATCATGGACAAAAAATCTTGAAATATAAACTATGACATTGAAATGAAGCAAGGAGGGGTTCCCTTGCTTCATTTTTTTTGCCACGATACTATATGTGTAAAGTAGAAATCTATTTTTATGCACAAAGGAACGGTTTTTTCAGGCCATTTTGTAAAAGGATGGTAAACATGTTCGCATTAGTTCCTTTTATGTTTGAAAAGGTAGGAATCATCTTTATTCTTGCTTTTTTGCTTTCACAGATGAAATCATTCCGGCAATTGGTTCAAAATGAACATAAAATGAATGAAAAAATCATGCTGATTCTTCTTTTTGGCGTATTCGGGATTATCAGCAACTATACCGGAATCGAAATCTATCAATATACCATTAATACACATGAATGGAATTCAGAACTCAATCCCGAGTCGGCCCTGGCAAACACAAGGGTTATGGGGGTCGTGATCGGGGGACTCGTCGGCGGACCTTTGGTCGGATTTGGTGCCGGGATGATTGCAGGAATTCACCGGTTGCTATTGGGCGGGTTTACGGCGTTTTCATGCGCTTTCTCTACGTTCGTGGCAGGGATTGTATCCGGATATCTGGGCCGCAAACGGATCATGAAGGAGAGAAAGCTTACCCCTTTGTATGCTGTTTTGACAGGGATTACACTGGAAACGATCCAAATGCTCATTATTCTGGCTTTGTCCAAGCCATTTGAGCAGTCATGGAATCTTGTCCGGATTATCGGATTTCCGATGATTTTCGTGAATGGGTTTGGAACACTGCTTTTCATGCTGATCATCAGATCCATCATGAGTGATACCGAACGTACGCGTGCCAACCAGACGAATCTGGCCTACAAAATTGCCGATCAAACCCTGCCTTTTTTCCGGCAGGGATTAAATGCCAGGTCCTGCAAGGCTGTCTCGGAGATCATGCTGAAACTGACCAGTGCCGACGCAGTGGCGGTCACCAATAACTGCAAAGTCCTCGCCCATGTGGGGGCTGCTTCTGACCATCATATTCCCATGAAAAAGCCTGTTACCGGATTGACGAAAAAAGTGCTGAAAACCGGGGAGATTTCAATTGCTACCTCGAAGGAAGAAATCTTTTGCATGAACAGCCATTGCCCTTTAAAAGCAGCTATCGTTCTCCCTTTGAAAGTTCATGCCAAAACGGTGGGGACACTGAAAATGTATTATACAAAGGCTGACAAACTGGACAAAGTAGAGGTTCAATTGGCTGAAGGGCTTGCCAATCTGTTTTCTACGCAATTGGAACTGGCCGAGGCGGAACGGCAGACAAAACTTTTAAAAGACGCGAAAATCAAGGCATTGCAGGCACAGATTCATCCGCATTTTTTATTTAACTGTCTCAACACCATATCCGTACTGTGCCGGACCGACCCGGACAAAGCCCGCAAACTGCTTCTAAAACTCAGTTCCTTTTTCCGGGGGAATCTCCAGGGTGCCAGACAGAAACTGATTTCACTGGGAAAAGAACTGGAGAATGTCAAATCCTATTTATCGTTGGTACAAACCCGCTTTCCGGACAAATACCTCATTTCATTCAAAATCGAACCCCATCTGGAAAATGTCCTGATCCCCCCATTCCTGTTGCAGCCGATTGTGGAAAACGCGATCAATTATGGTTTTCCCGGGAGTAAATACGGCGGGAAAATAACCGTTCATGTTTTTTCGAAAAATGGTCAATTGCATATTCATGTTGAGGATGACGGAAAAGGGATTCCTCTGGAGAAGGTCAGAGACCTTGGCAAAAAAGTGGTAGTTTCGGCAAAAGGGAATGGAACGGCACTTTACAATATCAGTGAGCGTTTAAAAGGAATCTATGGATGCCAGGCCAGCTTGACCATTAAAAGTGAAGAAAATGTTGGCACACTTGTAGCGATTTCCATTCCTCTCGACAGTAAGGGGGTTTTTGAACATGAAGCTGAAAGCGTATATAGTGGATGATGAACCTTTGGCCAGAGAAGAATTGAAATACCTGCTCAATCAGAGCAAACAGGTGGAAGTCGTGGGAGAAAGTGATTTTGCGGATGGTGCTTTAAGGGACATTGCGAGGCTGAAACCGGATATCGTTTTTTTGGATATTGAACTGGACGAAGAGAACGGGCTGGATCTGGCCAAACAGTTGGAGAAGCTTAATCCGACTCCGGCCATTGTTGTTGCCACCGCTTATGATGAGTATGCTTTGCAGGCATTTGACACCAATGCGATTGATTATATCCTGAAGCCGTTTGGCGAAGAACGAATTATGCATACCTTGGAAAAATTGAGGAATCTGCAAAAAATCGGAAAAGGTGTTCCAGTTCCTTATTATTTGAAAAATGACCGTAATGGGAAAATCGCTGTTTCAGCGAATGATAAAATTGTCCTGCTCTCTTTTGACGAAATTCTGTTTTTCGAATCGTTTGAAGGGAAGTGCATTATCAAAACGCTGAAACAGGAATACAAAATTAACGAAGCCCTGGTAGAAGTGGAAAAAAAGGTGAATCATGCCCAGTTTCTTCGTGTTCACCGCAGTTATATTGTCAATTTGGATCATATCGAAGAAATCCAGCCATGGTTTAACTCCACATGCAATTTGATCATGAAGGACAGTTCCAGGGTTCCCGTAAGCAGGACCTATATGAAAGAGTTAAAGAGAATTATTGGTTTTTAATGTAATTGCAATTCAACCTGCGATTTTTGCTTTTTATCCTCCGTTTCATGTATTTCACCGTGAAAAAATAAAAATCATCCATTTCAACGTTATCATTAAGGTGAATCAATGAAGAAGGAGGATTGCAGGATGAATGCGGTTACAATTGTGGTTGGCACACTCTGTATCCTGGCCATTGCCTATCGTTTATATGGCACTTTCATGACCGTCAAGGTTTTGAAAATCGATGAATCCAGGCAGACACCGGCCCATAAACTGGAAGACGGGCAAAACTACGTGCCAACGAATAAATGGGTGGCTTTTGGGCACCATTTTGCAGCCATTGCTGCCGCCGGTCCGTTGGTAGGTCCGATCCTGGCGGCGCAGTTCGGTTATCTGCCGGGCTTGATCTGGCTGTTGGTGGGTGCTGTTATCGGTGGCGCTGTTCATGATATGGTTGTCCTGTTTGCTTCCATGCGCAGAGATGGAAAATCCCTGTCTGAAGTAGCCAAGGATGAACTTGGTCCTGTGGCCGGATTTCTTACCGGTTTGGCAATGTTATTTATCATCATTATTACGATGGCAGGGTTATCAATGGTCGTTTTGGGAGCGTTGGAGAGAAACCCGTGGGGAACATTTGCTGTCGGTATGACCATTCCGATCGCCATGGGTGTCGGTTTATATTATAAAAAGACAGGCAACCTGAAGCTTGCCACAACCGTTGGTTTTCTTCTGATTATGTTTTGCGTGGCGATTGGACATTATTTAAATGGTACATGGCTGGGGGAGCTGTTAACTTTTGAAAAAAGCACTCTTGCCATTATTCTGCCTGTTTATGCCTTTTTTGCCGCAGCATTGCCTGTCTGGCTGCTCCTGGCACCGCGCGATTATCTGAGCACTTTCATGAAAATCGGGGTGTTTGGCGGGTTGATTGTTGGGGTTTTCTTTGTCAATCCAACTGTTCAATTCCCCGCAATCACCGAATTTGTTCATGGCGGCGGACCTATTGTGGCAGGACCGGTCTGGCCGTTTATCTCGATAACGATTGCCTGTGGAGCAATTTCAGGTTTTCACGCATTTATCAGTTCCGGGACAACGCCAAAAATGTTGGATCACTGGAGAGATATCAAGCCCGTTGCCTTTGGATCGATGCTGGTCGAATGTGTAGTGGGTGTCATGGCTTTGATCGCAGCCATTTCCATGCAGCCGGCCGATTATTTTGCCATCAATTCAACGCCTGAGGCGTTTAATAAACTTGGTATGGAAACCGTTTATCTCAATGAGCTGGAGCAGCAGGTTCAACAGGATCTGAATGGAAGAACAGGCGGAGCCGTTACATTGGCTGCAGGGATGACATATATCTTTACCGAGTTTCCTTTCTTCCAGAAAATCGCGGCATATTTTTACCAGTTTATTATTCTCTTTGAGGCGGTCTTCATTTTAACGGCCATTGACGCGGGGACGCGGGTTGCCCGTTATCTGATCCAGGACTTTCTCGGCGACTTTATCAAACCGTTAAAACGGACAGATTCCATTCCGGCAAACATTATTGCCAGTGCGATTGCCTCCTTCTGCTGGGGATATCTGTTGTTCTCCGGAGATATCAGTTCGATTTGGGTGCTTTTCGGAGTTTCCAACCAGTTGATGGCTTCGGTAGGCTTGATCATTGGCGCGACAGTTATTCTCAAGATCGCCAACAAACGCAAATACATTCTTACCTGCCTGATCCCGCTTGCATACATTTTTGCAACCGTGATGGTTGGCGGTTACTGGATGATTGCCAACGTTTACCTGAATCCGGGAAGCGCCGGATTCAGCATGGTCAATGGAATCATTTCCATCGTCATGCTGATCCTGGGTGTTGTGATTTTGCTCGCTGCCATTAAGAAATGGAGCGAGCTTTGGAAAATTCCGCAGGCAGAACTGGTGCAACGGTCGGAAGCGGAAATTGCCTGAAATGAAGCCCAAGCCCCCATCCACTTCTGAATGGGGGCTTTTTTATCTTCACCTGTTGCAATATCTTTTCCCAATCAGGATTTATTCACTTTCTTTTTCCACAATCCGAGGCAGACTGCGCTAATCACAGATCCTGTCAATATGGCCAGAATATACATGATCGGCCTGTTTACCAGAGGAATGACGAAAACGCCGCCGTGCGGGGCCGGCAGGGTAATCCCGAACATCATGGTGACGGCACCGGCGACAGCGGAACCAATGATGCAGGAAGTGAGAACGCGAAGCGGGTCAGCTGCCGCAAATGGAATGGCGCCTTCGGTAATAAAGGAAGCTCCCATGACGTAGTTTGTCAATCCGGATTTCCGTTCCGCATCGGTAAACCTGGACTTGAAAAAAGTAGTGGCCAGGGCAATGCTCAGCGGCGGAACCATTCCACCCGCCATAACCGCCGCGTGGGGTGCCAGGTTTCCTGTTTCAATGGCGGCAATGCCAAAGGTAAAGGCGGCCTTGTTGATGGGTCCGCCCATATCGACGGCCATCATTCCCCCGAGGATCAGCCCCAGGATTACGGCATTTGCCCCGGTCATGCCATTAAGCCATTGTGTCAGCCACTCGTTTAAGGCAACGACAGGTGTATTGATCACCGTGACCATTAAAACGCCTGTAATCAAAATGCCAAAAACAGGATAGAGAAGGACCGGTTTGATTCCTTCCAGACTGTCGGGCAAAGTGGAGAATACTTTTTTAAGCAAAATCACCATATAACCGGCAAGAAAACCGGCAATCAGTCCTCCGAGGAATCCTGCACCGGCATTGGCTGAGAGAAATCCGCCCACAACTCCCGGGGCAAAACCGGGCCGGTCTGCGATGCTGCTGGCAATAAAGCCGGCCAGAATCGGAACCAGGAAATGAAAGGCGCCTTCACTGCCGCCGATTTTCATGAAGAGTTCCGCTATGGGGCCCTTGGCCTCAATTCCTCCGAAAGCAAAAGCGAGAGCGATAAAAATACCTCCGCCTACCACAAAGGGCAACATATTGCTGACGCCATTCATTAAATGTTTATAAATCCCGAATGAAGAACGTTGATGAGTGCCTGCTGTTTCCGGAGTTTTTCTGCCGCTTTGATAAACAGGGGCATCCTGTTTCAGGGCTTTCGTGATTAACGCTTCCGCTTTATGGATTCCATCTGCTACAGAGGCCTGGATTACCCTTTTTCCATGAAAACGGTCCATTTCCACCTGTTTGTCGGCGGCAACGATGATTGCGGTTGCCCGCCCGATTTCTTCTGCGGTCAGCCGGTTTTTTATACCTGTTGACCCGTTTGTTTCAACTTTGATGGAAACCCCCAATTCCTCCGCTTTTGCCTTCAGGGCATCGGCGGCCATATAAGTATGGGCAATCCCTGTGGGACAAGCGGTTACCGCCAGCAAAAGGGTTTCAGACTGACTGGCTTCTTTCGGGCCGGTTCCCTGATTTTCCGTTACTTCCTGATTGCGGACTGTCTTGAGAATCTCCTCTTCGGAAGCAGCCTGGAGCAACCGTTTGCGAAAATCTTCATTCATGAGCAGGACTGACAGACGGGATAACGTTTCCAAATGTGCTTCATCAGCCTCGTCCGGTGCTGCGATCATGAAAAACAAACGCGCAGGCTTCCCGTCCAATGAGTCATATTCAATCCCGGATGTACTGCGGCCAAAACAAATAGCCGGTTTTTTGACAGCACCGGTTTTGGCGTGGGGGATGGCAATCCCGTCGCCAATTCCTGTGCTCCCTTGACTTTCGCGGGCCCAAATCGCTTCCTTAAAAGTTTTTTTGTCTTCAAGACATCCGGCCTTGTCCAGTTTTTCTGCCAGTTCATCAATGACCCCTGCTTTGGTGGAACCTTCAAGCTCCATGATCAGTGTTTCTCTGCTCAGTAAATCGGTAATCTTCATAAGGGGCACCTCCTTAAAGGGAATAAAGCCTGATCGATTTTCGGAAATGTTCGACTTGTTCCTTGCGGCACAAATCCTGGGAAAAGGCGGTTGCGCTTCCTGCCGCGACCGATGTCTGAAATGCCGATACAATATCTCCCGACTGGTCATAGGCAGCTATAAAGCCGGCCACCATGGAATCGCCCGCACCCACGGAGTGGACTACATTTCCTTTTGGCACGTCAGCCATGTAAACCGCTTTCGGGGTAAACAGGAGCGCACCCTTGCCGGCCATGGATACAATCACGTGTTCCGCGCCCATTTGCTGCAGGCGCCGGCCGTAAGGAATTACTTCTTCTGCTGTTTCCAGTCTGGCATTGAATAACTGTCCCAGCTCGTGATGATTGGGTTTGACCAGAAACGGGCGCCTGGAAGCTACTTTGGCCAGCACCGGACCCTCGATGTCGACAACCACCCGGATTCCGCGATCACTTAAGCGGGAAGTCAATTCTTCATATAAAGAAGGAGATAACGACCGGGGAATGCTCCCGGCCAAAACGACGGTATCCCCCGGTTTTACCTGAAGAAGCTTTTCCTCAAACTGCCGGTACTGGTCCGGTGAAATAAAGGGGCCCTGTCCGTTGATTTCGGTTTCTTCCCCTTTTTCGTTTTTCAACTTGATATTAATCCGTGTATCTTCCCCGACATAGACGAATTGAGTGGAGATCCCTTCTTTTTTTAACCAGTCTTCGATAAACCGCCCGGTAAATCCGCCTGCAAAACCCAGCACGGTCGTGTCTGTGCCAAGACGATGGAGAACACGCGAAACATTAATCCCTTTTCCTCCGGGAAACTTCTTCTCGTTTTTTATTCTGTTTAATTGGTTTAATCGCAGATTTTCCACTTCGACCAAAAAATCAATCGAAGGGTTAAGAGTAACGGTGTAAATCATGCTTTATCAACCTCAAACACATAAGTTTTTTTGGAATATATTTCTTTTGTTTCCGGAGAAAGGGGAAGAGTAATTAATGAAGCCGCATTTAAATCGGCAATTTTTGCAAAGGATATTTCTGACAGCTTACTGGGATCAGCCAGTACGAAGGATTGGCCGGAAAGCTGGAGAGCGGTCCGCTTCAGGATCGCTTCTTCGGGATCTGGAGTCGTATAACCCAAATCCGGATGGATTCCGTTGGTTCCCAAAAAACATTGATCAAAACGGTAATGGCGGATTCCTTCCAAAGCCATTGCCCCGATCAGCGCTCTTGTAGAGGTTTTCATTTTTCCGCCCAGGACGTAGGACTCGATCTCATATTCAACCAGCAGTTCCAAATGAGTCATTCCATTGGTTACGACGGTTACCTGTTTGCCTGTCAGAGCCGGAATCATTTCCAGAGTCGTGCTGCCGGCATCCAGGTAGATACAGGCGCCGGGTTCAACCAGACCGGCGGCAAAAAGACCAATCTCTTTTTTGGCCTGGGTAAACCTGGTCGCCTTTTCCTGAATGGGGCGTTCCACACCTTTGCTCTGAAGCAGGGCGGCACCGCCATGAACCCGTTTTAAAAGATGTTGTTGTTCCAGCTGATCCAAATCACGGCGAATGGTTGACTCGGAAGCGCCAGTGGAAAGAGCGAGTTCCTGTACTTTGACAACACCCTGTTTTTTTAACAGTTTCAAGATTAATTGGTGTCTTTGTGGTGTAAGCGTTTGATCATCACCTCTCTCCAGTTTTTTAATCAATTTTAACAAAAACAGCAAGCAATAATCAATCATATTTGATCATTTTTTATCAATTTAAATCAAAAACAATCAACAACTGAGAAGGAACGATCCGATTCCCAAAATGATCTAAAAAAATGATTAAAAATGAATTTGTAAGGGAAAAGAAGGAAAAAAGAAAAATCCAGATAGAACAGCCATTATTTACCATATATTTTATTAAAATAAATAATATTTTCTATCACATAATATTTAATGGATCTATATCCAATTAAAACTTCACGTTCATCCCCATTTTTATAAATTTCTATATAGCAGGCGCAGATGCCTGGTATTACCAGGGTTCCTGGACCCTGGCGGCTTTTGCCTGAAAGGTTGTTTCAATGCGTATTTTTAAGGATATGTCAATTGGTATAAATTACAATCCATAAAATGTAAATTTTTAATTAATCATTTCTTTATAAAATAAAAAAGATGAAGTAATATAGAAATAACAATTTTTCCGAAAGGACAGATCGGTTATGAACATATTGGAAATGAGTGAAATTGGCAAATTTATTCGTAAAGTTCGAAAAGAAAAAGGGTTAAGATTGGAAGATTTGGCAGACGAACATATTTCTACGGCAACGATCAGCAATATTGAACGCGGTGTGTCGCATGTCAATAAAGATAAAGTTTTGTATTTGATGAGTAAACTGGAACTCGACTTGAATGAGATTCCAGAAATGATAGAAAAAGATACGGAAACTCTGGAAAGCATGCAGGTGAAGTTTGCTGCGATTGAAACGATGATCCAGATGGGGATGCCTGAGCGGGCACTCGCTTTACTTTCAAATATATCCGAAGAGTCTCATTCCAGACATCAGGCAACGATTTACTATCTGAAGGGAAAAGCATTCATTTTCACAGGGGATTGGCGAAAAGCGGAACGGGAGTTGGGTGAGGCAATACGCCTCGCATACCAGGACCCCTATTCGCCAATGAGCAATCTGGAAGCTGCCGGCTACAGCGAGCTGGCCTATTGCCGGTTCCGGCACAAGGATTATGAACAGGCACTGAGATATGTAGAGCGCGGCCTGGAAACGATCGACAAGGAAAAAAATGACGGCTGTGACAATCGGACCTATTATATGCTGCTGATTTCCCGGATTATTTATCTGGAAGGGTTGAATCGCACCGATGAAGCTTTTCGCTTTCTGGAGGAAATGTGGGCAAAAATTCCACAAATTCAGAGTAAAGACATCATTATTAAGATGTATGTATCCCGCATGCGGCTGCTGAAGCGAATGAAACTATACCATGATTCGATTCGCTATGCGCGCGAGGGCATCCGGATGTCGATCGGTAGCAAAAACACGGAAGAAATCTTTCAGTTGTGGAACGGATTGGGACAGGCGTATATTGAAATCAACCAACTGGATGATGCCGCGACCTGTTTCCGATTTGTACGGGAGTTGGCTGACCATGTGGAAAACCAGACCGAGATGACGCGTGCATATTGCTATCTGGGAAAAGTATACTTCATGCAGGGAAAAAATCACGATGCGTATAATGTACTGAAGAAGGCGCTGGAACTGGCTGAAAAACTATATGATCCCCAACTGCTCAACCAGTCCCTCTTCATGATGGGGAAACTGCTGAAGCAAATGAAACGTTTTACCGATGCGGTTGAATATTTGAAAGGGGCTGCCCAGATCGCTTCCAAAAATAAAATGAAATCCAGGGTGTACGACAGTTATTATGAACTGGCGGGATGTTACGAGGCACTGGGGGACACGGAAGGATTCAAATCAGCCACGGGGCAGATGTACAAGGCACAAGCAGAGTTGGAACAGCAACAAATTTCCTACCGGATCGATTGACAAGTGCTAGAATGATCTATATATTAATAAAATAAACAAGTGGATTTAAATTGTTCTCTTATCCAGAGAGGCGGAGGGACTGGCCCAATGAAGCCCGGCAACCTGTTGGACTGTTTGTCTTCCAATGTGGTGCCAATTCCAGCAGAGAGAAGTTCTCTCCCTGAAAGATGAGAGTTTCAGATCGCAACACCTTTCATCTTTCAAAGATGAAAGGTGTTTTAATTATGCTCTGGTTGCGGACAGTTTTGAATTTTGGTACAGGGATGGCGGTCAACTGTGGAAAAAAAGCGAATTGAAGAGCGGTTTCGCGAAAAAATCATGATCCTGGATGGCGCCATGGGCACCATGCTGCAACAAGCGGGATTGACAGCTGAAGATTTCGGGGGAGAAAAGTTTGAAGGATGCAATGAAATATTAAACCTGACACGGCCGGATTTGATTGAAAAGATCCACGACACTTATTACAGGGCCGGCGCTGACATGGTGGAAACCAATACTTTTGGCGCGACACCGTTGGTTCTGGCTGAGTATGATTTGCAGGACAGGACAGAGGAAATTAATCTGGCGGCCGCCCGTTCGGCAGTAAAAATGCGGGACTTATGGTCGACTGATGATCATCCGCGCTATGTGGCCGGTGCCATGGGGCCAACCACGAAAACTTTATCTGTAACAGGCGGCACGACGTTTGAGGCTTTGGCAGAAGGATATTACCGGCAGGCAAAGGCTTTGATCGAGGGAGGAGTCGATCTTTTGCTGCTGGAAACGGCACAGGACACCTTAAATGTGAAAGCAGGCGGGATCGGAATTGAAAGGGCGTTTAACAGGACGGGGAAACGTTTGCCGGTCATGATCTCCGGAACCATTGAACCGATGGGGACGATGCTCGGAGGACAAAACATTGACGCATTTTACCTGTCGATTGAACACCTGCGTCCAATCGCAGTCGGCCTTAATTGCGCAACCGGGCCGGAGTTTATGACTGACCACATTCGCACTTTATCCGGCATGGCCCGTTGTTATGTCAGTTGTTATCCAAATGCGGGATTGCCGGATGAAAACGGAAATTATCTCGAAACTCCGGAAGCGTTTGCCCGAAAAATTGCCGACTTTGCGGATAAGGGCTGGTTAAATCTGGCGGGCGGCTGTTGTGGAACGACTCCGGAACACATTCAGGCCGTTTCCCGGGCCTTGGCCGGGAAAAAACCGCGCCGGCCGGCAGAAGATCACTTGCCGGGCGTATCCGGAATTGAACCGGTATTCCTGGAGCAGGATAACCGCCCGCTGCTGGTTGGGGAACGGACAAATGTAATTGGCTCCCGCAAGTTCAAAAGACTGGTTCGGGAAGGAAAATATGAAGAAGCGGCTGAGATTGCCCGCAGACAGGTAAAAGGCGGAGCCCAGATTATTGATGTGTGCCTGGCAGATCCGGATCGTGATGAAATGGCGGATATGGAAGCTTTTTTGCGGCATGTCACCAAAATGGTCAAGGTTCCTCTCATGATCGACTCCACCAATGCAAGGGTTATTGAAAAGGCACTTCAATATTCCCAGGGAAAGGCAGTCATCAATTCCATCAATCTGGAAGAAGGAGAGAAACGTTTTGCTGAAATTCTCCCATTAGTCCGGCAATTCGGGGCGGCCGTTGTAGTGGGGACCATCGATGAGCGGGGAATGGCTGTCACGGCAGAACGAAAATTGGAAATAGCCTTGAGAAGCCATGATTTGCTGGTTAACAAATATGGAATTCCCGAGAAAGATATCATTTTTGATCCGCTCGTTTTCCCGGCAGGTACCGGCGATGGGCAATATATCCGGTCAGCCGGTGAGACCGTTGAAGGGATTCGCCGGATCAAGAAGGCCTTGCCCGGGACAGCAACCATTCTGGGGGTTTCCAACGTTTCGTTTGGTCTGCCGATTGCCGGGCGGGAAGTGCTAAATGCCGTATATCTTTACGCCTGCATCAAAGCCGGACTGGATTATGCCATTGTCAATGCGGAAAGACTGGAGCGTTATGCCTCGATTCCGGAGGAAGAACGGAAACTGGCTGAAACGTTACTGTTTGGGACAAACCGTGGCAACTATGATGATGTACTGGCACGGTTTACCTCCTTCTACCGGGACAAAAAAGCAGTCCGGAAACAGGAAAAGATCCGGATGACACTGGAGGAAAGACTGGCCGGTCATGTGATCGAAGGAAGCAAGGATGGTTTGTTTGCGGATCTGGATGAAGCGCTCGCCCGCCATGCGCCGCTTGATATTATCAATGGGCCGCTTTTGGCCGGTATGGATGAAGTAGGACGCTTGTTTAATGAAAACCAGCTGATTGTTGCTGAAGTGTTGCAAAGTGCGGAAGTGATGAAAGCGGCAGTTGCTTATCTGGAACCGCACATGGACAGCACCGGCAGCCATGCGCGGGGAAAAGTGCTTTTGGCCACGGTGAAAGGGGACGTTCATGATATTGGCAAGAATCTGGTTGAGATGATCCTGTCCAACAATGGATATGAAGTAGTCAATCTGGGAATCAAGGTTCCACCGGAACAATTGATTGAGGCTGTCCGCAAGGAAAAACCCGATTTAATCGGCTTGTCGGGTCTCCTGGTCAAGTCTGCCCGGCAAATGGCGGTGACAGTGCAGGACCTGAAAGATGCCGGTATTGAGATCCCGGTTTTGGTCGGAGGCGCCGCATTAACCAGAAAATTTACGGATACGCAAATTGCCAGCCGGTATAACGGGCCCGTGTTATATGCCAAAGATGCGATGAACGGGCTGGAATTGGCAAATCAGCTGATGAATCCCGGACAGTGCGGCAAGATCGGGTTGAAAAAATGGCAAAAGACCGAAGAGGCGGAAGATTCCGGTCCGTCGCATGGACGAAATGTGACGACGGCGGTGGTTACTCCAGCAAAAAGCAAGGTAAACCGGAAGGTACCTGTTTTTGTTCCTCCGGATTTAAAAAGACACATTTATCGCGATTACCCTCTGGACTTGCTAAAGCCTTACATCAATTTGCAGATGCTTTTTGGCAAACACCTGGGTTTAAAGGGAAATGTGGAAGATTTGATTGCCAGGGGGAATCCGAAAGCGCTGGAATTGAAACAGACGTTTGATCAGGTGATGGAACAGGCCAAACAGGAACAAATATTGTCTCCGCAAGGGATGTATCAGTTTTTTCCAGCACAGGCGAAAGGAAATGACATTCTGATCTATGATCCGGATAATCCGGGCAGGGTACTGGAGCGTTTTTCATTTCCCCGCCAGTCAGGGGATCCCTATTTGTGCCTGGCTGATTTTGTTCGCCCGGTTGAGTCCGGCGAAATGGATTATGTCGGTTTTCTGGCAGTCACTGCGGGAATCCGCATTCGTGAAGCGGCACAAGTATGGAAAGAAAAAGGAGACTATCTCCATTCCCATATGTTGCAGGCTGCCTCTTTGGAGACTGCTGAAGCATGCGCCGAACAGATGCATCAGATTATGAGAAACCGATGGGGATTTCCCGATCCGGCGGATATGACCATAAAAGAACGGTTTGGCGCGAAGTATCAGGGAATTCGTGTCTCTTTTGGATACCCGGCCTGCCCGAACCTAGAGGACCAGCAGAAATTGTTTCGCCTCATTTCCCCGGAGGAGATTGGAATTGGTTTGACTGACGGTTTCATGATGGAGCCTGAGGCTTCAGTATCGGCAATGGTATTTGCCCATCCGGAAGCCAGATATTTTAATGCAAAATAGGGAGGGATATCTATGAGCAAGCCAGAATTGCTTCATCGCCTGCAGGATTCACTGCTTGTCGGGGATGGTGCAATTTCCACGTATTTGTACCAGCAAGGCGTTTCGGTCGGGCATTGTTCCGAAGAACTTGTTTTAAGCAACCCGTCTCTGGTCAGTGATGTCCATCAGGCCTATTATGAAGCGGGTGCCCGTGTGATAGAAACACATACGTATGGTGCAAACCGGGAACGGTTAACGCGATACGGACTGGAAACCAGGGTGACGCGCCTGAACCGGGAAGCTGTTCGCATCGCAAGGGAGTCGGTTGGCAGCGATGCTTATGTGGTGGGAGCGATCGGTTCGATTTGTGCCGGAAGAGTACCGGTTTATGATAAAGAGGAATACCGGGGGATGTATGAAGAGCAGGCGATTGCCCTGCTACACGCCGGAGTGGATGGAATATTGCTGGAAACCTTCCTGGACCTGAAAGAGATTCTGCTGGCTGTTGAGGTGATTCGCCCATTAACGCCGCTGCCGATCTTTGCGCAGTTATCCATGATCGAACTTGGCAGGACGAGAGACGCTTTTACCCTGTCTGAAGCATTTGCCCAACTGGCTGAAAAAGGTGTCAACGGTGTAGGGATCAACTGCCGCCTGGGTCCGGTGGAAGTGTTGCGCACTTTGGAGAAAACGATCGTTCCCGGGGATTTGATCATTACCGCTTATCCCAATGCCGGACGGTTGGGGATGAGCAACGGGGAATTGCATTACAAATCAACGCCAGATTATTTTGAAGAAACAGCAGAACTTCTGGTCAGGCAGGGGGTCAGGCTGCTGGGCGGATGCTGCGGAACGACTCCTGAACATATTGCCCGGATTGCCATGGTTTTGAGAGACATGACTCCGGTTGAACGGGAAAATCCATCTTCCGACGGGTGGAAGATCCCGCCTGTTGAAACGATTGTTGTGCAAAAACGGAAAAAGCCGACGGTGGTTGAACAAGTTCGGAAAAAACGGACCATTATTTGCGAATTGGATCCTCCAAGGGATTTGGATATCTCCCGCTATTTGGAGGGAGCAAGGCGGTTGCAGCAGGCGGGAGTTGACGCGATTACGCTGGCGGATAATTCCCTGGCAACCGCCAGAATGAGCAACCTGGCCCTGGGAGCGATTTTAAAGAAATATGGCATTGAGCCCCTGGCGCATGTTGCCTGCCGGGATCGCAATCTGCTGGGACAGCAGTCCCATCTCATGGGCCTCCATGCCCTGGGGATAGACCAGATCCTGGTGATAACCGGAGATCCATCGCGCATGGGAGATCTTCCGGGAGCAAGCTCCATATATGATGTGACTTCGATTGAGCTGACCCGGATGGTCAAACAGTTCAATGAAGGAATCTCGTTTTCCGGACGCGAGTTGAAACAGAAAGCCGGATTTGTGGTCGGAACCGCTTTTAACCCGCATGTGCGCAAGCTGGATGCGGCTTTGAAACGATTGGAGAAAAAAATCGAAGCAGGCGCTGATTTTGTCATGACGCAACCGGTTTATGATCCGGATGGAATGTTAGAGGTTCATGAAGTCACCAAATCCCTCCCGGTTCCTGTATTTATCGGAATCATGCCGCTTACCGGCTACCGCAATGCCCTGTTTTTGCATCATGAAGTGCCAGGGATCAAAATACCGGATCAGGTGTTGAAACGGATGGAGAAAACCACGGACAGACTGTCCGGACAAAGAGAAGGTATGCAGGTTGCCAAGGAACTTTTGAAAGTGGCGATGGAGAAATTTGCCGGAATTTATCTGATTACCCCTTTTTCAAACTGGCATATGACCGAAGAATTGACCCGTTTTGTCCGCGAGCATGACCGGCAACTGCTTGAACATTACCATCATGCCTGAAAGGAACCAGGTGGCGGGACCTGTTCCGGCTTCACCCATCAGGGAAAGGATGATCTCTTCGTATTTGGGCATGATTCCAGGAAATTCGGGGCTTGGGATCAAAAACTGATGACAAAACAGCACCCCCGTTGCCGTGGCACTGTGTCCATGATCCATTGGTACGCTGAAACCAGTCTCTGGAGGGGCATGACCTGGAAATCAAGTCTGAAACCTGTGACCCAAATTCAGGCATCCAAGTAATTTCAGCATGTTGTCTGTCTGGTATCTTCTTCTAAAACTACGAAATCATCCACGAAAAAAAGAAAGCATGTTAAGAATTGATCACTAAATGTCGCTGAACTTTGACCTGCTTCACCTTCCATACCGCTTTACACCCAAACGGACAGGGAGTAAGATAATCTCAAACTGAAAAAATCTCCATTCCAATCGCTGAATCCCGTTTTTGGGAGGGGGGAACCACGCATAGCAATGTCTTCGTTCATGGGCTACATGGGGTGAATCCCGGCAAGCACCGGGTAGGGTGACTCTCAGCACCCGAATCCGACAGCTAACCTCGTAAGCGTTATGAGAGGAGGAGTATCGTTGTCCTGTGCCATGGTTTGTTTTGTGGTGCCAAAAAAGCCGCGAGAAGACTCCCTTCTCGTGGCTTTTTCGATTTGGCAAGGTGGTTGGGCATCGGGTCAACAGTCTGGCTTCATTTTTTTTGAAAGGGAAGTGAAGTGTTGTGAAATATGTAATGCATTTTGAGGAAATTGATTGTCACTGCTTGCCGATCGTGGGTGGAAAAGGCGCCAATCTGGGAGAAATGTCCAAAGCGGGCTTTCCAGTCCCTCCCGGTTTTTGCATCACTACAACGGCTTATCGACATGTAATGGATGAACTGGATGAGACAGATCGATGGCTGAACCACTTGAACCGGTTGAAACCGGAACAGCTGGACAAGATTCGTGCATGTGGACAAAAAGTCCGTGACCACATCCTGTCACTCACACTTCCGAACCCGATCAAAGCATCGATCATCGAGGCCTGGGCCAGATTGGGAAAAGATGATGCGTACGCGGTCCGATCCAGCGCGACCGCCGAAGATTTGCCAACCGCTTCTTTCGCGGGTCAGCAAGAAACCTGTCTGAACGTCAGAGGGGAAGAACAGCTCCTTGAAGCGGTCAAAAAATGCTGGGCATCCCTGTTCACAGATCGGGCCATCGTTTACCGCATCAGGAACGGGTTTGATCACAAGTCCGTTTCCTTGTCTGTCGTGGTGCAACGGATGGTTTTTCCCGAAGTGTCCGGGATTCTGTTTACCGCAGACCCGGTGACGGGACATCGGCGCACGGTTTCCATCGATGCCGGGTTCGGACTGGGAGAAGCGCTGGTTTCCGGCATTGTGACCGCCGATTTGTACAAAGTGCGTGACCATGAAATCATCCAGAAACAAATCGCGAAAAAGGAAAAAGGGGTTTTCCCTGCCAGTAAGGGCGGAACAGAAGTCAGGGAACTGCCGCCCGAACTTCTCCGGAAACAGGCGCTCCCGGATCGGAAAATCCTGGAATTGGCGGAATTGGGGCAAAGGATCAAAAAACATTACGGTTCCGAACAGGATATTGAGTGGTGTTTGGACGGGGATAACATCTATATTCTCCAGAGCCGGCCCATCACTTCCCTTTATCCCGTCCCTTCCGCCAAAAATGACGAATACCGGGTCTATCTTTCGATTGGCCACTCACAAATGATGACCGACTATATGAAACCTCTCGGACGCTCGGTTTTTCAATCATTCGTTCCCTTTGATGATGATTCGTTTTCGTTCGTTGAAGCAGGCGGCCGGCTCTACTGGGATTGTTCCAGTTTTCTGTTTCTGAAGCTCGTCCAGCGCAAAATTCTCAAAAGTACAATCGTGGACGATAATCTGTCAGCGCTGAAAAAAGTGGTGCAAAGCGAAGATTTCAAGCGGCTGGCACCGAAGCGGGGCGTGGTGCGAAAAGCATTCCGCTCAGCGAAATTCATGTTGGCCCTTTACCGGAAGATTATTCCCCGCTTGATCCAGATCTGGTATTGGGAAGATCCGGGGCTTGCTGTGAAACAGGCCTTTGCCACTTTTGAACAGGATTTGGCCCAATTCAAACAGGCATTGTCCAAACGCTCCGGCGCGGAACGAATCCGGTTTATCCGGGAACATGCTATTTTTGAGACCATCGTCGATCCCATGGCCTACACCTATGCCGGATTTATCACCTTGCCGGTGATCAAAAGAAAAATAAAAAAATGGTTGGGAGAAGAATGGAACCCCTCTATTCAAAAATCCCCTCCCGGCAATATCACCAGCGAAATGGGGTTGATGATCGGGGATTTGGCGGATGCGGCCAGACCCTGTCCCGAAGTAGCCCGCTATCTGGAACAGGCGGAAGACCGTACGTTTTACGAAGGATTGAACCAGGTGGAAGGCGGCAACACATTTCGGGCTGAATTGGACCGGTTCATGGAAAAATTCGGGATCCGGGCACCCGGTGAAATCGACATCACACGGGTCCGCTACAAAGAAGCGCCCACCATGCTCGTTCCGTCCATTCTCAGCCATATGAGAAGCAATGCGCCGCAGGAGCACCGGAAAAAATTCAAACAAGGGGAACAGGAAGCCCGGGAAGCGATCCAGTCTTTGCTTGCGCGGGTCAAAGCTACGCGCGGCGGGGCCCGGAAAGCCAAAAAACTGGCCCGGCTCATTGCTCTTTATCGAAATACCGTGGGAATCCGGGAACTGCCCAAATATATCATTATTCGTTATTTCAGCCTTTACCGGGAAGCGATTTTGGAAGAAGCACAAACCCTTTATAAAGAAGGGATGCTCAGGCAGAAGGAAGACGTCTTTTATTTGACGCTGGACGAATTGGTTCTGCTTCTGGAAAACCGCCTGAAAAAGGAAGAGGTCAAGGAACGGATCCGTTCTTGCAAGGCAAAGGAAGAGGTTTACCGAAAACTGACCCCTCCCCTGGTCATCACCAGCGAAGGGGAAACATTCTCGGGGGGCATCAGCAACGGGCAGGCACCGCCCGGCGCTTTGACCGGTATTCCTGTATCTTCGGGTGTTGCGGAAGGCTATGTCAAAGTTGTTCGCCGCTTGGAAGAAGGAAAACTGAACAAAGGGGATATCCTGGTCGCACCCTGCACAGATCCCGGTTGGACGCCCTTGTTTCATTCGGCCAAAGCCCTGGTCACAGAAATCGGGGGGATGATGACCCACGGTTCCGTCGTTGCCCGTGAGTACGGAATTCCTGCTGTTGTCAGTGTAGAAAATGCAACGCAAATTTTGAAAGACGGTCAATACGTCCGTGTGGACGGGACCAACGGATACGTGGAGATCCTGGATGAGAAAAAGAAAAATGAATAGGCTCCCGTGATTGGGGAAAAATGTTGCCGCTCATTGTCGGCCAATATTCCCAACAATTTCTCAATCTCTTTTTCTTCAATGATTGCTGCCACTTTAAAAACCGTTCCCCACAATCCCAAAAAGAGACCCTCCTGTTCCGGTCAGGAGGGTCCAATCATGAATACCCAAAACCAATGACAATGGAAAAGTAAACGAACGAATGACCATCGAGGGGAATGATTCAATACTCGGAGAGGAAACGAATCCGGGCTGGCTCAAAACATGACCACGGAGAATGCCTGGTTTGTCCTATTCATATTTTCTGAAAGGAATATCCTTGGAAATATGGTCGAGAAACATTTCCTTTGCCATTTTGAGAAATGTTCTTTTTACAGCCGGGCGTACCCGTTTGTGCTGTATGCGATACTTGTATCCCAAACGCTGGTCATGAAAAGACTTTGATTGATTACGTACGACCATATTCGCCCCCTCCTTTTTAAAATTATTAGACACTCTGTCTGATCTATTCCTTCCATACGACAAAAAAATTCAAATATTCACATATTACGACAAAGAACAGATAAAGGCAAATTATCGTTGACTTGATTAAATTTTATTTTATATCATAAAATTAAGCAGAAAAAGTGAGGGTGATTTTACGGGATGCAAATTTTAATTCTTGTTTGCAGAGGAAATTCAAGCGTGCTTGTAGAATTACAAAAGCAAACAAATAATAAAACAAGGCATGTATAATTAAAAAATAAATAAAACTATTTTCAACATAAACAAGATCGTGGGTTGATTAATTGGATTTTCCGGAAAGTGAAGAGGGATGAATGATGCGGGATCACACAAAAAGAAAAAATTTTGATCGCCTGGTCGACCAGATTGAACAGGAAATATTGAATGCGATTCGGGAATGCGGTCCACAACCCTATTACACAGAAATGTATTTGCACTGTTCCATTTGCTACAAGAAGAAAAAGAGAACCGAATTGAGAATTACCAAAGATCCGGAGCAAATTTATGACGAGTTTGCAGTTTGTCTGCATTGCATTGACAAGTTGAATCTGACGGTTTCAAAATCAGAGCGGGCACTTGATTTCAAGGCGAGGACCTATGCGATCATGCGGATTATCAGCGGTGTGTTGCCGTTCGATGAATCAGAGGAAAAACCATTGACAGGAAGTGAATAATTGCTGTTTTTGCGGATTGTTCAAGGTTTATCATTCAAGGGATTGTAATATTCCTATTCTGTACATGTATACTAATATATAGTATATATTATTATTGGGTGGACAAGATACAGGAGGTTCTGTACTCATGAATGGGAATTTTCTGGATTCATCATCGATTGTCATCATCTTTCTATTGTTTATCTCGTTTATTTTGGCAACACTTTATGTACGTGAAAGAAGAAAAAATTGTCAATAATTTCAAGCGAACCTCGTAAACTCGTGTCTTTTGCGGGGATTTATTATTTCAAGGCCATCCTTCCTTCCAGCGTTTGAAAGGAAGGATGGCCTTGTCTTAACAATAATTGTCGGGGCTTTCCCATCTGCGGCGGGATGGGGAATCATAAGGAGATTCATAGTAACGGTAGCGACGCGGGTTGTCAGAACAGGGCCGCCGGCAATCACCGTGATGGCCGGAACAATATCTCATGTACCACTTCAGCATCTCCAGTTCATATTTGTGGCAAATTTTGAGATGCTGATACATATGGCGGAGCATTCTCGGGTCACACGGGAGCTCATACATAGGCATACATGGCATGCAGGGCATCATATGTTCCGGCATCTGCGGCATGGGCATTTCCGGCATTTTCGGCATTTTCGGCGGCTGCGGCATGGGAGCAGGTGTCACTGGTCTTTCCATAAGCCAACTTCACATCCTTCTGTTCATGATGACAGTGTATCTTATGAATGACCAGGGATGAATGTTCCAGAAAACGAGCCATAATTTTTTTGCGGGATTTATCCAAGTGTCCATTTTGGTTTACCACAGGTTTGGAATAGGATATAATGGGATGGGCTGACAGCCCTCAATTTATTTAATGGGGCAGGAGGTTAAACTGGTGCAAGTAATTAAAATCACACCCCGCGGATATTGTTACGGAGTGGTGGATGCGATGGTTTTGGCCCGCCAGGCGGCGAAAAACCCGGATCTGCCACGTCCGATCTATATATTGGGAATGATCGTCCATAACAGCCATGTGGTTGAAGCGTTTAAAAATGATGGGATTATTACCCTGGATGGCCCTAATCGGTTGGAGATTCTGGAGAAAATTGACAAAGGTACGGTGATTTTCACTGCTCATGGAGTATCCGAGGAAGTACGCCGCCGTGCTCGGGAAAAAGGCCTGACATTGGTTGATGCTACTTGTCCGGATGTTACCCGGACCCATGAATTGATCCGGGAAAAGGTGGCCGAAGGATATGAGGTAATTTATATTGGTAAACACGGGCATCCCGAACCGGAGGGAGCAATGGGCGTTGCGCCTGGACATGTCCATTTGATAGAAAAAGAAAGAGATATCGACAAATTGCATTTTGACACGGATAAACTGTTGGTGACCAATCAGACGACCATGAGCCAGTGGGATATTTCGCATCTGATGGATAAAGTGCAGGAGCGTTTCCCGACAGTTGAAATCCATAATGAGATTTGCCTTGCGACCCAGCAGCGGCAAGAAGCGGTAGCCGAACAGGCCAAGGGAACCGATTTGGTCATTGTTGTGGGCGATCCTCGCAGCAACAACTCCAACCGGTTGGCTCAAGTGGCCAGAGAAGTGGCTGGTGTTGATGCATACCGGATTGCGGATGTGACAGAAATTGACCTGGAGTGGCTAAAAGGCAAGAAAATTGTGGGAGTTACGGCAGGTGCATCTACACCTACGCCGATTACTCGTGAAGTGATTCAGTTTCTGGAGCAGTTTGACGAAAATGATCCAGGTACGTGGAACAGGGAACAGAAAGTAAATATGAACAAAATCCTGCCTCCTGTAAGAGACAGGAAAAAATAATAACGAAAAATAACCGGAACAGGGAACGTGTCCGGTTATTTTTTGACTCGTTTGTTTGCACAATTCAGTCAATTCGGCGGCTCAATAGCTGTTATTTGTTTTCGTAGCGGGTTGCCATAAAATCATAGCACTGGTTCATCGTGCCGCGAAACTCAACCCGATGGTCCTTTTTAAGCGGATTATACCAGGCAAAATAATTATCTTCATGAATGATTGATGGTGGTAATTTTTCCGAATCACGTATGACGTAATACATGTTTTGAACACACCTCCTAGTTGTAGTATGTACAAAAAAACAAAATTTAACCCGTGATTTTAAAAAAAGAGGGAGTGAAGACAAATCTGTCTGACACTCCGACATTTTCCCATTATGATTTGGATATTTTCTTTGCCAGCAAAGCAAGGGGAATGGCAACTTTGACCGGGGAATTCTCCCGTGTTCCCCATGCCATTATACCGTTTACATATTCAACATAAAAATGAGTGTTTTGCCCTTCAACGGTATACCAGCAATCGCTTTGGATTGCTGCCGGATCGATCAGAAAGGAACGGGCGATATTTCTCTTTTGTTCCAGGACGGGCAATTCATGATCCATTCCTTTAAGTTCTGCTTCTTCAATTTTCCGGGTCAGGTGTTCGATTTCCAACTGGAGATCCTTTTTTGACATTTGGCTGAATCTTTGCATCAATTCCACCTCTACCTTCTTTCCTTATTGTACAAGGAAGGCGGAAAAAAACAAATCTCCCAACATGCTCTTTTTAAAAAGCTTGCAGATGGATGCAATTTTTTTAGGTTCTTCAGATTTTCGGTTTTGTCTGAAAACTGATTTCCTGATTTTGTTACAATGGATCTGAGGCCAATCGTGTGCTATGTTATGGAGGTGACAACGATTTCGGTCGTTTTGTTATTTGTTGATGGAGTAGGTTTGGGGGAAGTGGCGGATTATAATCCATGGGTTACACAGCCAACCCCTCACATACGCCGGTTGCTGGGAGGAATGCCGCTCGTAAAAGATGCGGTTGGCCGGCATGATTCCCATCTGTGTCTGTTGAAGACAGATCCGTCATTGGGAGTTGAAGGCACCCCGCAGAGCGCCACAGGCCAGGCAGCGATCTTTACCGGGAAAAATGCACCGAAATTAATGGGAAGACATATAAGCGGTCTGCCGTTTCGAAAAATGTGCAAATGGATTCAGGCTGACAATATCTACCTGCAATTTGAGCGGATGGGCTGGAAGGCAACCTTTGCCAATGCCTACACCAGGGAATATTTTGAACGGCCGGCAACAAAACGTGGCTGGGTATCCGTAACTACGGCAACAATTCAATCAAGCCGGGAACCGTTGCGTTTTTTTCCTGAATTGCTGGCGGGAAAAGCGGTTTATCATGATATTACCCGTCTGACACTGAAAAAGAAGGGGATGGATTTGACAGAGGTTACCTCCGAAGAGGCGGCATCCCATCTGTGGTCCATTGCCGAGGACTATGATCTGGTTGTTTATGAATTTTTCCTGAGTGATCTGGCGGGGCACAAGCAGGCTCCCTGGTTGGTTCAATATGTGACTCACCATTATGACCGATTTTTGGGAGAACTTGTCCGTTTGAAAAAACCGTCGGATACAATTGTCCTGGTCAGTGATCACGGGAACAGCGAGGATTTGCGGGTAAAAACCCACACCAAAAATCCTGTTCCCACACTGGTGGTTGGGGACGTGGATGCGATTCGGGAAGTGGAGACGGATCAATGGGATTTAACATGCATTGTCCCCCTGTTGCACAAAATTGTAGCAAGATATAAAAAAATAAAGGCAAAGGATCGGTGATTATGAGTTCACGATATATACCGCAAGTCCGGGAAGCAGTCATTCCGGAAGATGGAGGTTGGGCACAGCTTGGCGAAGATGACACAGCTGCCCTGGTTTTGTCTGTTCCGGAATGGTCAGAAAAGCTGGATCAGTCAGAGGAAGGCCATGAGTATGTATGGCTGTATGACCGAAGCAATGATGCCTATCTGTTTTGTTTCCGGCTGGATGAAGATCGGGAATATTCCATTGCGTTTGCAAAGGAACATGCCGGATTGCTGCTGAAAGACAAACGGGGTTACCAGCCTTTCAATTTGCTGGTGACCGCCCGACTGTTGTCAGAGAAAGATCTGAACCCGTGCTTTCTGTTTCGAAATGTTACGTTAAAGAGACATCCGCAGGCCGGCTGGTAAAGTTGTGGTTGTCAAGTGAAATAGAAAACATATAAAAACTCCCCCTCTTTCCCGACTGGTATGCCAGACAGAAAGGGGGGGAGTTATCCGTTTTTTAACTGCCATCCATGTTTTACAGAAATTGATGTGTATGGAAATCATCTTCTTCCCAATCATGTTCGTTTTTTAAACGGTCTAACAGTTTTTTATATTCATCTGCTCTGGCATAAGGAGGTTCTGTTTCCAAAACTTTGGTAAGAGCAAGGATAACGAGTCCACGCTCTCTGGGTGTCAAGTACATAATAGGCCCCCTAGGGATGCAGGGTTAATATGACATCTAAATTATATCCTACCCATTTTAAATAAAGTTTACACCACAGTTTGTTCCTTTTTCATTGTTTATTTATTATCGAATAGTCCAATTTTACTGATAAAACATGTTTTTATTCTCAGAGTCAGGGTATAAGTATTGATGATTATATTCGGGCATTCGGTAAATGCCAAAAACAAATTGCCGGATGGACTTGTTAAAAACAGCATGGAGGAGAATGGAATGAAAACAACACAACCCATTCCGCATAATATTTCTTATGAGGTAGACGAATTCAATAGCCGGATCAAGCTGATGCACTATAACAAGGATTATGTGGAAGCGCTCCTGGCTCATTTGGAAGAACTGGCCAAGGAAAAGGATATTGGAAAAGTGATGATTTATGCAAATCCGGAAGATGTTTCTTTTTTTGAGAAACTGGGTTTTCAAAGGGAAGGGGAAATCAGCGGTTTCTTCCAGGGGGAGCCAGCCTGCATCCTGTCCCGTTTTCTGGAGGATGAGCGCGCTGTTCAGAAAGACGAACAGAAAAAGGATCAAATTGTCGAGATGGCAGAACAGGCAGATCCGGTGGCTGAGCGTCCCGCCCTGGATTCCAGGTATCAATTGCGGCATGCTGACAAGGAAGATGCAGAACAACTGGCAGAATTATACAAGTTGGTATTCAAAACGTATCCCACACCAATCCATGATTCTGAGTTTATCCGCCAGTGCATGGATCAGGACGTCTATTTTACTGTCGTTACTGACCGGGGGCAAATAGTCAGTTCAGCTTCCGCGGACGTTTTTTCCCGTTACCAGAGCGCGGAAATTACCGATTGTGCCACCCATCCGGATTATCGTGGAAAAGGAATGTTAAGTGCCATTATTTATGATTTGGAACAACGGATGAGAGAGTTGGGAATACCCTATCTGTTCTCTCTGACCCGGGCTGTCTCTACCGGGATGAATATGGTTATTGCCAGGCGGGGATTTGAATATAAAGGGCGGTTGATTCAAAACAGTCACATTGCGGGGCAATTTGAAGATATGAACATTTGGGCGAAAAATTTGATTGAAGATTCAAACAGATGAGTTGCAAATTTAGAAAATATTTGTAGGAAGACGATTTTTGGGACTCTGTTCTGTCTCAAGCCCTGCAGGGAATTTATTAAGTCGTTTCCTTTGTGGCGGTTTAGGCATCACTTTGCTTCTGAAAATCGCAACTTTCCACTTTGTTGGCAAGCCTTCAGCCAAGCGTAAGAATCTGGTTTTGCCAAATTTTTTTAAAACGGTAAATAAAATTTGTTCAATTTTTTGTTCTATTTTCATTTTGAAGGTCTAAAAACCCGACTTCTGTATGAAATACAGCCAATATCAGGTTGGTATTGCAGGGAAATAACTATTGCAGATGGATAAAGATTGTGTTAATTTAATCATTGTGACATTGAGCTAGTAGGATCCAGGATTCACTTAAAGGGTTGGGACCTCACTGGACTAACCTTCCCCCGTGGTGAACAAGCAGATCCTAGCGGAATTTGGCTCACACCAACTTTTTGCTAGGAAGGGGGCCGAAAGAAATGAGTTTTTCTACTTTCGGAAGGCATGTAGCCATGGATGCATGGGGTGTAGATTTTGACTTATTGAATGATGCTCGGCGTTTGGAAGTTCATTTGAAAGAAGCAGCAAAAGCGTGTGGAGCAACAGTCTTGTCAGCCCAATCACACAAGTTTGATCCTCAGGGAGCCACTGTGTTGGTGATGCTTTCGGAGAGTCATATCTCGATTCATACGTATCCGGAAAAAGGGTTTGCCGCTTTGGACTGTTATACCTGCGGTCATACCATCAATCCCATGATTGCCATTGAGTACATGCTCAATGTACTACAACCGACCCAAACCTTTCATAAAGTACTTCGGAGAGGTGTTGGGCCCATTGAGGTTGTCCAACCAGAAGCAATTCAAAAGGTAAGAGAAGTGTCCGTTTAAATATATAAATGGTGAGGAATCCAGAACAGAGTTCGGATTCCTTTTTATGTACGGAAAAGACCCGGGGTTTTGTAAAAACCCCGGGTCTTTTTTTAACCGCGCTGCTGAATCACTTTGCGTACTTCTTCCCCGTCCGATTTTCCAAGCAGTTCGTTTGCCAGCGATTTTGCTTTTTGTGAATCGACCTGGCGTACATTCTGTTTCACTTCCGGAATGGTTCCTGCACTCATCGATAATTCATGAAGACCAAGACCGATCAGAGCTTTGGTCATTGCGGGATCTCCGGCCAGCTCTCCGCACATTCCCGCAAGGATTCCGGCTTTTTCTGCCGCATCACAGGTCATTTTGATTAACCGCAATACTGCCGGGTGGGCCGCATCATACAGATCAGCCACCAGTTCGTTGCCACGGTCTGCGGCAAGGGTATATTGGGTAAGATCATTGGTGCCGATGCTCATGAAATCCACTTCCTGTGCCAGCAAATCGGCAGTAATGGCAGCAGCCGGGATTTCCACCATCATTCCGACGGGGATTTCTTCAGCAAACGGAGTACCCTCTTTTTGCAATTCAGTTTTGCATTTTTCCAGCAACTGTTTGGCCTGTCTGATTTCAGTAAAGTTTTCAATCATCGGGAACATGATCCACAGGTTTCCGTGAACGCTTGCACGGAGCAGGGCACGCAACTGGGTTTTAAACAGATCCGGGTTTGCCAGGCAAAAGCGGATGGCGCGATGACCCAGGAATGGATTGTCTTCTTTCGGCAGTTCTGCATACGGCAATTCCTTGTCTCCGCCAATGTCAAGCGTACGAATGACTACCGGGCGGCCCTGAAAGGCTTTTAATGCTTTGGCGTAAGCATCAGCCTGCTCCTGTTCTGTCGGCCAATGGTCATTTTCAAGGTAGAGAAATTCAGTCCGGAATAAGCCGACTCCTTCAGCATGGTTTTTCAATGCGAGATCGATGTCGCCCAGACTTCCGATATTGGCGAAAACCTGAATCCGTTTGCCATCAGCCGTTTTGGCGTCCGCTTTCGCTTCTTTCAATGCCTGTTCACGGGCTTTGTTCTGGATGGCAATTTGTTGGCGGATCTTTTCTTCCGTTTCCTTGTCGGGATTGATCCGGATGGTTCCCTTGTCTCCGTCCAGAACAATGACGTCTCCATCCTTGATCTGGTCAATATTTTTCCCCAATCCCAATACTGCAGGAATTCCAAGGGTGCGGGCCATGATGGCTGCATGTGCTGTCTTGCTTCCCCGTGCCGTAACCATGCCGGAGATTCCTTCGGGAAACTGGGCGGTATCCGATGGCGTCAACTCTTCTGCCACAACAACATGTCCACGTTTTAAAAGAGACGGGTCAAAAGGCTGCTTGCCTGTCAGAATCACTAGCAGTCGAAAACCCACGTCCCGAATATCATCGGCACGTGCCTGCATGTATTCATCATCGAGGGAAGCCATCAATTGGCTCATTTCTTCAGTAACTTCCTGGCAAATGGCCTCTGCGTTTTGCTTTTTGCTATTGATACGGTTTTTCATTTCCCCGGTATAACTGGGATCATCAAGGAATGCGAGGTGGGCGTCAAACACGAGAGCCTCTTCTTCACTCATCCGTTCAGCAGCAATATTGCGTAAATGCTCGATTTGTTCTTTTGCTTTTTCAATGGCTTTGTCAAGCTTTTCTGTTTCAGCGCCGGGATCCTGGATAGAGCGTGTTTCAAAGACAGGTTTTTCTTTGCGCCACCAGATTGCATGACCGATGTTGATTCCTGGCGCAGCTGCGACTCCTTTGATTAATTGGCCCAACATGACCCCTCCTTAAGCCTTGAGTTGCTCAATGAAAGTAGTGAGATGGCTTACTGCTTCTTCTGCATCTTCTCCCTCAGCGCGGACAATAATTTCGTCATTTTGCTTTGCGGCCAGCGACATGACTCCCAATAAGCTTTTGGCGTCCACTTCCTTCTCGTTTTTTACCAATTTAACAGTACTTTTAAATTTCCCTGCTTCCTTTACCAAAAGTGCCGCCGGACGAGCATGCAAACCGCTTGGATTGGAAATGGTTACTTTCTTTTTTGCCATGGTACATTTTCCTTTCTGTTTATGAATTAAGATCTGATAAGCAAGTGCACAAGGTGGAGAGAAAAGGAATTTCCGTTATATCCGGGAAGAGATAGCATCTGAATCGTTTGCGCCTGTTTTTCTCTAATTCTTTTTCCCATGTCACCGGCAAATTCAGAAACAAAAGGCCGTCTGTTTTCGTTTTCCGCTCAGGCATGGATCTTTATCCTTTATCTTAACCCATTTCTTTCCGCCTTGATTCTTAAAAAGAAAAAATGAATACCACACAAAATCTAGAAGCAAGAAACATGCCAAATCATTCAGGAAAGGAAAAAGAATGATGACGCCGGGAAGTAGAAAAAAGAAAAAATACTGTGTGCAAATAAAATTGCACACAATGCACAAAATCATGGCTGATAGAAAATCGGATTTTACTGGTATTCAGGTGGATGACAGCCGGGTCATTTCCCGGGCGGTCATGGAAGGATAATTTACGGAAAAAACATTTTCCAGTTGAAACAGGAGATCTTGCCACAAGTAGATGGGCTGGTCTGAAGAAGGATGTTCTCCGCTTCGCTTCTGCCCGGCTGGAATGTGGGACAGCTGTTTTTTCAGCAATTGATCGGTGTAGATCGCCAGGTGCATCCAGATTCCCAGTTCGTGTTCCGTTGTCCAGTGGAAGGCTTCAGAAAGCGGTGCCCGGTGGTTCCGGATCAGTTCAATATATTTTTTGGGATTGAAATGGATGACTGTCTCCCTTAACCCCTGTTCCATCAATGGGAAAATCTCATCACGCTCAGGAATGCTTTCTTGGGCTGGAGGGTGGGAATCGGTCAACAACTGTTTCAGTTTTTCAAGACCATTTGGTTGATACAGTTCCCACGCCGGAATGTAGGGGACATTTTTTATTTTTGGCGGAACCGTTCCTACAACAGCAACAAGATGGTAAGATTCGGCCAGCCGGTCCAGTTCTGCCGACTCGCGGCTGACCGGATCGATTTGCACGGAACGGATGAGCAAATCCTGATCCAGGTTGGGCAGATGTTGTTTTAGCCACAGTTCCAGTGAGACAGCCGCCCCTTCTCCGGTCAGACAAATGGTCACGATGACCCGGGGTTTTTCTGCCTGCCGGGGCTGTTGCAGGGAAAAGAAGAGGGAAATCAGGTCCAGTTCCTCCTGCGGCAGCTGGGCGTGCAATTTTTTATCAAGAGCTGTTGCGATCTTTTGGGCCAGCTTCCGGTAAACCGGTTCTGCTTCCAGGTGGTTCAATGCTTTTTTGGGTCGGGGGTTTGACTGACTTAAAAAGGCGTGGATATGCAGGGCCAATGCCTTTATCTGTGTATCTGTAACGGATCGGGCACAGGGGTGTTCCCATTCCCGAACGTTTTGCCTGATGATTTGCAGGATCGTTTGAAACAGATTGGTATCCTTGAACTTCAACGTCTCGTTTTTTTTGGCTGAGCTCATCAGCCGGCAGATATATTTATTTACTGTTTCTTGCAGCCGCCGGTTGAGTTCAGAAGCGGAAACGTCCTGTTTTTCCAGTTGTTCTTTGGTAGCCAGCAATTGGCTGTATATACTTTCGGCATGATGGTTTTCATGTTCTATCTGCGGAGCTGAGTTTTCTTCCATTTGCGATTCGACGGTGGCGGAGACCCAGCCCTGGTTGCGCAAATGGGCCGGCAAATCCTGCAGCTGAATGTGAATCTGACGGTCATTCCGGTTCATATGGCGCAGGAAAGCCCGGGCACAGGCAATTTGGATATCGCTTTTCAACTGGCCGATATTGCCGGGGCAGGGGTAAGTCAGAAGCCGGGTCCGGCATTCTGCTGATACCGTGATTGGGATTTTTGTCTGTTTTGCCTCTTCGGTAAAAAAGGTTTCCACCAGCCGTTCGCGTACCGCAAGCGGGCGTTTTCTCAGGGGAGGAATTTCGATCTGCACGGAGAAACGGCGTGAAAGGGCAGGCAGCAACACCTTTTTCGGAGCTTCGGTCGTTGCACCGATCAGGCGGATCTGCACCGGATGCTCCACGGAGGTTTCTCCCAGCCGCCGATAGGTTCCCTGATCAATCAGGTAAAAGAGCATTTCTTGCCCTGAGGGCGGAAGGCGATGGATTTCGTCCAGAAACAGAATGCCTCCATTTGCGCGCTCCACCAGTCCGGCCCGGTTCTCCAATGCGCCGGTATAAGCCCCTTTTTTGACACCAAAAAGCTGGGCCAAAAGCAGTTCCGGATTCTGGGCATATTCTGCACAGTTAAAAGCGACAAAGGGGGTATCCTGCGGGAAATAGTTTTCTTTAATGGCCACTTCTACCAGTTTTTTGGCCAAATATGTTTTCCCCACTCCGGTTTCGCCTGTAAACAGAATCGGCAGTCCCGTTGGCGGATATAACAGTGCGGCCAACGCATCTTCCAGCAAGTCCTGGCTTTCCGCAGTCGCCGGTTTCGGCAAGCAGGAACCGCCTTTTGAACCGGTTTTTGGCAAATATCGCACCGGACGTCCTGTCCGTTTGTCAGCTCGACCGAGCCTTACCAGATCGTTTAAATAGCGGCTGGCCGTGGAACGGTCGAGGCCAAGTTCTGATCCGATCTGCCGGGCTGTGACTCCTTTCGGGTTCTGTTCAATTAAACTGTGAAATACCTGCTCGATCCAATCTAGCTTTTTCATCATACCGCCTCTTTTTATGTTCTCCTTGTATCATACACACTTTGCACACTGTTTGTCAACTTTTTCAGGAAATAATTTTATTATATTAATATAGATACTATCGCTAGTATAAAAGAATTTTGATACAATAATCCATGGAATTACGCCTTTATCGTGGGAAATAACCTCTGCCGATCCAATGGAATTGGAAAAATTTTTATTCAGATAGGGGGAAAAATTTTGTATAAAAAGTGGCAATGTTTAAAAAAGAGGTTGCGCGAAATTTATGATCTGGAGTCTGTGATTGCGGTCTTGACCTGGGACCAGAATACACATATGCCTCCAGGTGGCGCGGAAGCAAGGGGAAAACAGCTTTCCGTCCTGGGAGAACTGGCCCACCAGAAAAAAACAGCGCCGGAACTGGGAGAGTTACTGGAGGCGGTGGAAAGCGAACCGCCTTTTTTATCGTATGATTCGGATCAGGCCTCTATCGTTCGTGTGGCAAAACGCCAGTATTTGGAAGCGCAAAAAGTTTCGACCGGGTTTATTTCCCGTTTTTATGAACATATTGCAAAAACGAACCAGATCTGGATGGAAGCGCGTGAATCCAATGATTTTGGCAAGGTGGCCCCCTGTTTGGAAAAGACGTTGGACCTGAGCCGGGAGTATGCCAGCTTTTTTCCGGAATCGGAGCATATTGCCGACCCACTGATCAATCGGTCGGATTACGGCATGAAAGCGTCAGACATTCAGGAACTTTTTCACCAGTTGCGCCGGCAGCTCGTTCCGTTTGTTGATGAGATTACGCAGCAGCCCGCATCGGATCGCTCTTGCCTGTTGCAGGCTTATCCGGTTCAGAAACAGCTTGATTTTTGCAAAGAAGTAATTGCCAAAATGGGATTCGATTTCCGACGGGGACGGCTGGATCTGGCCATGCATCCATTCATGATTGGATTTGCTGCCGGAGATATTCGGATCACGACCCGGGTGAAAGAACAGGATTTAAGTGAAGTGCTGTTCAGTACGATCCATGAAGCAGGCCATGCGATCTATGAAATGGGAATCAATCCGGCCTATGAGGGAACGCCGTTGCACAACGGAATTTCATGCGGTGTTCATGAAAGCCAGTCTCGCCTGTGGGAAAATATCATTGGCAGGAGCCGGGAGTTTTGGAGTTATTTTTATCCAAAATTGCAGGCCCGGTTTCCATCCCAGTTGGGAAATGTGTCTCTGGATGATTTTTATCGCGCCATCAATCATGTAGAGCGTTCCCTGATTCGCACCGACGCCGATGAACTGACGTACAACCTCCATGTCATTATCCGTTTTGATCTGGAACTGGCCCTGCTGGAAGGAAAACTTCAAATCAGGGATTTGCCCGAAGCCTGGAACGAGCGTTACAAAACGGATCTGGGGCTTGTTCCGCCCAATGACAGGGATGGGGTCCTGCAGGACATCCACTGGTATTTTGATTTTATCGGCGGGGTGTTCCAGGGGTATACGCTGGGAAACATACTGAGCAGCCAGTTTTACCAGGCCGCCTTAAAGGCCTGTCCCGAGATTCCCGAACAGATTGTTCACGGGAATTTTGTTCCCTTGCATGCATGGCTTAAGGAAAACATTTACCAGCATGGCAGCAAATATACGGCTGCCGAAATTGTTGAGCGGGCAACCGGATCTTCGCTTGCGATTGAACCATATATGGAATATTTAAGGAAAAAATACTATAATTTATATTTATCTAGATGATATTTGGCAAAAAAACTTCGGACTCCGTTTTGTCACTGTCGATGATAAGAGGATTGAGCAAATTACTACGGTCATTAGGCGAATGGGTACAGTAAGCGGTAACTCCTGTATAATCCGTTGGGGATTTGGAAGTACCTGACAATGACTGATTGCTAATAGTGGCAGCCTGCTTTTAACCCGAAGACAACGCGTCTGGCAATCGATCGGGGGAAACAACGTCAGATGCCGTTCCAGAAAAATTATCGGTTGAGCTGGAAATAAACATACCTTATTGAAAGGCAAAATCTCTTCTGCTAAAGGGATTTTGTTTTTTTATTATCACGAAAAAGAAGGACTATGGTATACTCTTATTGTTAATGTAAACCTAAATAAAATTTTAGTTTACAATAGGGGGGAGAAAGATGACGGCCCGGCGATATCAGGAACTTTTGGAAAAAAACCGGCGCTATTTGTGGAATCCGTTTACGCAGATGAAAACCTACCTGGAAGAGGAGCCCGTTATTGTTGAACGGGCGGAAGGGGTCAAGCTGATCGATGTACGCGGACGTGAGTATTATGACGGGAATTCATCTGTCTGGCTGAATGTGCACGGGCATAACCAACCCCGCCTGAATGAGGCGATACGGAACCAATTGGAAAAAGTGGCCCACTCCGCGTTGTTGGGAATGGGGAATATACCTGCCATTTTGCTGGCGGAACGGCTGGTCAGGCTGACACCAAAACGTGTGCAGAAAGTCTTTTACTCTGACAGCGGCGCCACAGCTGTGGAAATCGGGATCAAGATGGCGTACCAGTACTGGAAAAACATTGGCTGTCCCGAAAAACAGGCATTTATCAGCATGAGGAATGCGTACCACGGCGATACGGTAGGGGCGGTAAGTGTCGGCGGGATGGATCTGTTCCATTCGGTTTTTGACCGTCTTCTGTTTGATACGATCAAGGTTTCCTATCCTTATCCGTACCGTTATCCCGGAACGGCGGAGGAATGCAAGCAGGCCTGCCTGGATGAACTCAAAGCAGTGCTGGCGGCACAGGCTGATAAAATAGCCGGGCTGATTGTGGAACCGATGGTTCAGGGAGCAGGAGGCATGATCATGATGCCGCCCGGTTATCTTGCCGAAGTGGAAAGATTGTGCCGTAAATACAATGTTTTGCTTTTGCTGGATGAAGTGGCGACAGGGTTTGGGCGGACCGGAAAGATGTTTGCCAGTGAATTTGAAGGCGTTCAGCCGGATATCATGACGGTTGGCAAAAAACTGACGGGAGGCTATTTGCCGGTGGCAGCCACATTAACTTCAGATGAAATTTATGATGCCTTTTATGCGGATCAGGCAGAAGCCAAAACCTTTTTCCACGGGCACTCCTATACCGGAAACCAGTTGGGATGTGCGGTGGCACTGGCCAACCTGGATCTTTATGAAGAAGAAAACCTGCTTCACCATATAGAGCAGGCAAGCGAAGTTTTGAAAAATGAGCTGGAAGCCATGAAATCCTTGCCTCATGTGGGGGAAGTCCGCCAGTTGGGTTTAATGGTGGGGATTGAACTCGTAAAGGATAAACAGACCAAAGAGCTTTATCCTTGGGAAATGGCAGTTGGAGCACGTGTTTGCCGGGTTGCGAGGGAAAAAGGCCTGATTACCCGTCCGTTAGACCATGTGATCACTTTTATGCCGCCTCTGGCGACCCCGCTTTCCGATCTCAGGAAAATGGCCAATATTTTGACTGAAGCGATTCAGGAAGGGATGGAATAATCGCAATGGGACATGGATTTTTTATTACAGCCACCGGTACGGAAGTGGGAAAAACCGTGGTTACCGCCGGCCTGGCGGGGCTTCTCAAACAAATGGGCTATCAGACAGGCGTGATGAAGCCGGTCCAAAGCGGACACAGGCTTCATGATCCGGAAAGCGACGGAATGCGTCTGAAAACGTGGTCCGGCAGCCGGGACCCCATTGAAGAAATCGTATCTTACCATTTCTTGCCCCCGGTTGCACCAGGCGTTGCCGCCATATGGGAAAAGAGGGAGATCCGGCCGGAAAAAATCCTGGCTGATCTGGACCGGTTAAAACAACGTTATGATGTCGTTCTGGTCGAGGGTGCCGGAGGTTGGGTGGTTCCGCTGGGAGAGGACTGGACCGTGGGGGATCTGGCCAAACAGATCGGCTGGCCTGTCCTTATTGTCGCCAGTCCCTGTTTGGGAACGGTAAATCATACGGCACTGACAGCGATGGCCATACGGGAAGCCGGATGTATCCCGGCTGGTGTTATTTTAAACGGCCGGACGGAAACCAGGGACGACCCGAGCATGAAAGAAAACAGGCAATGGATCGAAAAATTGACCGGAGTTCCGGTGTGGGGAACGGTGCCGTGGCTGGAAGAAATCAGCGGGGAAACGGTCCGGGAAGCCGTAAGCAGGTATATTGACCGAGAAATGTTGGTTCATTATTTGAAAACAGGAGGTTTGACATGACACTGGCAAATCAGTTGAAATGGGAAAAGTTGGCGGACAAGGCGCTGGCAGGAGAAAAATTAAGCATGGAGGAAGGACTGTCGGTCCTGAATGCGCCGGATGAGGAGTTGCTTCTTTTGTTACATGCCAGCTTTCGGGTCAGATATCATTATTTTGGAAAAAAAGTAAAATTGAACATGATCATCAATGCCAAAAGCGGTCTCTGTTCGGAAGACTGCGGTTACTGTTCGCAATCTGCCGTTTCCGAGGCTCCGGTTGAAAAATACAGCCTGCTGAGAAAAGAGGACCTGATTGAAGGCGCCAAAACGGCCAGGGCAAGAAAAGCCGGTACATATTGCATTGTTGCCAGCGGGCGCGGGCCGACCAGGCGCGAGTTGAATGAAGTGATTGATGCCGTTAAGGAAATCAAGGAAAAATATCCGCTGAAAATTTGCACCTGCCTGGGGATTGTGTCAGACGAGCAGGCAAAACAGCTCAAGGAGGCAGGGGTGGACCGCTACAACCACAACCTGAATACCAGCGCCACCAATTATGGAAACATAGCCACTACTCATACTTACCAGGATCGGGTAGACACCGTGCAAACGGTAAAAATCGCCGGCATCTCTCCCTGCTCCGGCTGCATCATCGGCATGGGCGAAACGAAAGAGCAAGTGGTGGAAATGGCTTATTCCCTGCGGGAACTGGATGCCGATTCGATTCCGGTTAATTTTCTGAATGCCATTCCCGGCACTCCACTGCAAGGAATGAAGGAACTGAATCCGCGTTACTGTTTGAAAGTACTCGCGTTGTTCCGTTTTATCTGTGCACAAAAAGAAATTCGCGTATCCGGAGGAAGAGAAGTCAATTTGCGCCAGCTGCAACCCTTGTCGTTGTACCCGGCCAACTCGCTTTTTGTTGGGGACTATCTGACCACAGAGGGGCAGGAATCCAATCTCGATCTTCAGATGATTGAAGACATGGGCTTTGAGGTGGAAGAGGCAACCCATGAGTAGCTGGAATGATTGGATCGGGGAAGAATTGCATGAACTGGACGTTTTGCAGTTAAAGCGGGAATGCATGCCCGTCAGGAATGCCCAATTGCCGGTGCTGTCCTGGAACGGAAAGAAAATGTTCAATTTCTCTTCGAACAATTATCTGGGTCTGGCTGCCCATCCCAAACTGAAAGAAGCTATCTGCCGGGGAACAGTGGCGGGAAGCGGGGGTGTCGCTTCCCGCCTCATTATCGGACACAGTGAAGAAACGGAATTGTTGGAACGGGAAATCGCCCGGTTTAAAAAAACGGAAAAAGCACTCCTGTTTCCAAACGGCTACATGGCCAATGTCGGAATGCTAACAGCCCTGGTAACTTCCAAAGACGCCGTTTTCAGCGATCAGTACAACCACGCCAGCATAGTTGACGGAATCCGGCTGAGTGGTGCGCGTCTGTTCCGCTATCGCCATCTGGATCTGAACCATCTGGAGAAACGCTTGAAATCCGCCGATCAGAAGGGAGTCCGTCACAAGCTGATCATCACGGATTCGGTCTTTAGCATGGATGGGGATGTTGCCCCATTGAGAGAACTGGTCCGGATCAAAGAGAAATACGGGGCAGCCTTAGTGATCGATGAGGCGCATGGTGCCGGTGTGTTCGGTCCCCGGGGACAAGGGATGGCGCATGAGTTGGGGGTACATGAAGAAATTGACCTGCACATGGGAACATTCAGCAAAGCGTTCGGCGTTTATGGAGCTTATGTGGCTGGAAAGAAAGAATGGATCTCCCTGTTGGTCAACCGTGCCCGCTCCCTGATATACACGACCGCACTGCCTCCTGCCATCGTGTCAGCCAACCGGATGGCGCTTCGCCTGGTAACACAGGCGGATCAACGGCGCGGGGAATTGAAAGAAAAAACGGTGTGGTTTCGGAAGCAGTTGATGCAAAAAGGTTTTGCAGTCGGCAACTCCTCCACGCAAATCATTCCGCTTTATCTGGGGGAAAACGCTCGGGCGCTTGCCTTTAGTGAATCATTGCGGCAGAGAGGGGTTTTCGCGTTGGCAATCCGACCGCCGACCGTCCCTGTCCATACCGCGCGACTTCGTTTTTCGCTTATGGCCAATCATTCATGGGAGCAACTGGAGCAGACACTCGGGTACATCGAACAGGTAAACAAAACAATGCGGAGGTGACAGAATGAATCATCCAACCTGTGTCTGGATTAGCGGCTGGTCGGCGGCAAAAGAAATCTGGATGCCTTTTCTGGAGGTTTTCCCAGATCAGGACCATTTACTTGTGGATTTTTTGTCATGTTCCTCTCCCGGTGAGTTGATGAAAGAACTGTATCATGCTGTAAGCCGAGTAAACGGGCCTGTCACGGTTATCGGCTGGTCGCTGGGAGCCATGGTGGCCCTGAAGTGGATGGAATCGGCTGCTCCCCGGGTAAGGCAGGCATACCTGATCGGGGGCGCAATGCAGTTTGTGCGGAGTCGCAGAGAGGATTGCGGATGGGATGACCGTGTTCTGAGACAAATGATCCGGCAGTTGAAAAAAGAACCGGAAAAAGTAGTGGCCCGGTTTGACCGTAACCTGTTTTCAGGGCAGGAGCATGTTGCGGGAATTGCCGGCATGTGGAGACAGACTGCACCGTCTTTGCCCTCACTGGAAGCATTGGAAGCGGGGCTGCAGTTTTTGCGGGAATACCGTTTTTCGCCAACCGAGGATTCAAAAAAAGTACCCGTGTGCCTGTTATTTGGGAAAGAAGACAGGATTTGTCCCCCGGAAGGCCAGCAGCAATGGATGGAAGCGTTCCGCCAAGTCTACTTTTCTGTCTGGGAAAACACCGGACACGCTCCCTTCTTTACCCGACCGGACCTGTTTAAGGGGTGGCTGCGGTCAGGAGTGGATCAATATGAATAAAAAATTGGTCGCCAGGAGGTTTAACCACTCAGTGTCTACCTATCAACAATACGCATCGGTGCAAAAGGAGATGGCTGCCCGTCTGGTGGCAAACCTGCCTCCCGGCCAGAGGATCGGTCGTATTCTGGAAGTTGGCTGCGGCACCGGTTATTTGACCGGGCTGCTGGCTGGACATTATCAGTCAGCGGAAATCATAGCGGTTGATATAGCGGAAAAAATGGTCGCCGAAGCCAGGAAACTGAATGATTGCCCCCGAATCCGGTTTCTGGTAGGAGACGCGGAAGCGAATGAGGTCCTCCAACAGGTGGGACCGGTTGACCTGATTATTTCCAACGCAACCATCCAGTGGCTCGCCTTTCCCGAACTGACCGTATCACGATGGCATCACCTGCTCAAACCGGAAGGGTGGTTCATCGCCTCGACGTTTGGATCACATACATTCAGGGAGTTGCGTAAAGCCTTTGCTGTGACAGAATCCAACCATCATCTCCCCCCGTCACGACATGCACTTTCAATGAAAACGAAACAGGAATGGCAGCAAATCTTGACCGCGGGGGGATTTCATGTCCGGAAGCTGGACGAACAGCTGCGTCCGTTCGTTTATGAAAACTGCCGTACCTTTTTGCGTTCGATCAAGGCAACAGGAGCAAACTACAGCGAATCCGGCCATTCTCTGACAAAAGAACGGAAGTTATTGCAAGATATGATGAGAATCTATGACCAGATGTTTAAAACTGATGGGGGAGTCGTTGCCACATACCATCTGCTCTATTTGTATGGCTGGAAAGGAGAAGGCTCAGGCAGGAAATGGTAAAAAATATTAAAATGTTTTAATAAAAACCGTTTCAATATAAAAATCCATTCTGATATGATGAAATCAGTTCATGATGAAAGGATGGAGGATACTTGCTCAGGAACTTTCTCGCGTCACTTGGTTTTGGTGCAGCAAAGATTGATTTGGTTCTGGAATCGAGTACCCTGACCATGGGGGAACCGGTCTCCGGAAAGATTTTCCTCGAAGGAGGAGAAGCGGAACAGCTGATTGAGAAGCTGAATGTCCACTTCTGCCTGGCTTCGTCGTACAAAAAAGGGGATCGTATCCAAAATGTGAATGAAACCATTGTAACGATCCCGATTGACCATGAAGAGTTTGTCATAGATCCCGGAGAAAAGAAAGAATATGATTTTTACTTCAAGTGTCCGGTCGGGTTGCCCGTTTCCTCAATCAATACCCGCTATTTTTTCAAAACAGATCTGGAAATCAGTTCAGGCATTGACGCCGAAGACCGTGATTTCATCAGTGTAGAACCATCCGGACTGTTGAAAAACTTCCTGGACGGTTTTGCCAAACTGGGCCTTGTCCATTACGGCGAAGAATATACAGGGCGTAGAGATGGCAGCTTCCAGACCATCCAGTTTCATCCCACGGCTTGGCTGCGCGGCAAATATGACGAGATCGTGTTTACTTACAAAACAACAGAAACCGAAAACAGCATCAGGGGATATTTTGAACTGGACAAGAAAACATCCGGCCTGATCGGCAGGATTGCTGATGAATTGGATCTGGATGAAAGGAAAGGGAAATTTTATTTCAGTGCGCAAGAGCTGGCTACCGTGGAAAAAGCAGCCGAAACCTTGCAAAACTTTATTATGAAAAATTCAGCAGGACTTATTGGCGGTTAATCCCAAAGAGCCCCCTCAATATCTGGTTGAGGGGGTTTTACCTGCTTAAAGACAGGAATGCAAAATAAATGAATGGATGTAAAGTTGCTGATTAAAGACAAAATTAATATAAAGGTTAGAAAAAAGGGAAATTGTCTTTATAATAGGATTAAAGCATTATATAATAACATATAATTATAAATAAAATATTACTCTATCCTTGTCTCCCCTGCTGGCAGGTTCATGCATTCCGTGTTGCTTTAAGGTCTGACTTGAAATGGGGGTTCTGGTGAAATAATATATTTATAAAAACAGTTAAATATATATATTATATGCATTTGTTGAATTTTTTCAACCGGGATAAAATCTGATTGATTTTTGAAGAGGGGTTGTCTGTGATATACATACTGCTTCTTGTGTTGACTTATTTGCTAATAGCTCTTAATCGCCAGTTGCTGGGGATTCCCGGCTTTTTCCATTATTCCGGCGTGCGGCCGTTCCTGAAATGGTATTTTCGCGACAAGCTGAAAAGAGTGGAAGAAGTGTATTACTGGAAAATGGCTGAAAGTTTGGGAAACCAGGGGCAATGGTCCATTTTGCCGGCTTATGTCCTGTCTTTCGATTTAATTGATCTGAAAATATTCTGGCTAAAAGTAACCGTATTTATGCTGGTTAATTATTTGTGGTGGTTATTCTGTGCTGCTTCTCTGGTCAAGAAGTACATTCCGCAAACACCGGCATTAAGGAAGCATATGGCACGGGTCAGCAATCATTGATAAATTGTTTTACGTCTGGTTGCTCGCCAGTCCCATTTAAGGGACGCTCGGAGCAACTTTTTTTGCCGGGAAAAGCATTCTTTCAGAAAGAACAAAAAAGTCTAACAAAACCCTTGACGTAAATAAAAAACAGATAAATAATATTATTGAAATTAATTTCAAACAAAATAAAATTCGCTATCTTTTGAAGATTAGATAACCATTGTCTTGTGTGAAAAGCCAATCCTGCAGGATAGGTTTTTTTCTCACTCTCAAGTGAATGATCATTCATTCAGACAAGTTTCACGGGAGGAGGAACCACTTTTGCGACGTATTCAAAAAGCGGCTGTATTGGGCGCGGGGGTCATGGGGGCAGCGATTGCCGGACATCTCGCCAATGTGGGCATTAAAACCCTGTTGTTGGACATTGTGCCGCGGGACTTGACGGAAAAGGAAAAAAAGGCGGGACTGACCCTTCAGGACCGGGTGGTCAGAAACCGACTGGCCCGGTCCGGAAAAGGCCGTTTGTTCAGGGAGAAGCCAGCTCCTCTGTATGTAAAGAGGGCAGCTGAACTGATTGAAGTTGGCAACATGGAAGACGATTTTCATCGTCTGGCAGATGTGGACTGGGTGATTGAGGTGGTTGTGGAAAATCTGCAAATCAAGCAGGCTCTGTTCCAGCGACTGGAAAAAGTGTGGAAACCGGGAATCGTTGTCAGTTCAAACACTTCCGGGATCTCCATTAACAAAATGGCGGAAGGCTGTTCAGAAGCGTTTCGCAAACATTTTTTGGGGACCCATTTCTTCAATCCGCCCCGTTACATGAAGCTGTTGGAAATGATCCCCAATGAAAAGACTGATCCCGATATCCTGAATGAAATGAAAGCCTTTGCGGAGGAAACCCTGGGCAAGGGAGTTGTCGTTTGCAAGGATACGCCCAATTTCATTGCCAACCGCATTGGAACATATGGCTTGCAGGTTACCTTGCAGGCGATGGAAGAAATGGGACTGAGCCCTGCTGAAGTAGACACGGTTACCGGCCGTGCGATGGGCCGCCCCAAAAGTGCCACTTTCCGCACATTGGATCTGGTTGGACTGGATACCTATATCCATGTGGCGGATAATGTGCGGGAAAATGTGAATGACCCCGAGGAAAAGGAAGCGTTTCAGGTTTCCCCGCTGCTTGCAGAGATGGTCAGGAACGGATGGCTTGGCGAAAAGAGCGGACAGGGGTTTTATAAACGGGTGAAAACGGAGAAAGGCAAGGAAATCCTGGCGCTTGACCCCGGGACGCTTTCATATGAGCCGCGCCAAAAACTGAAAGTTCCCTCGCTGGATGCCGCCAGACGGGCCCAAAGTTTGCCGGAAAAGTTGCAGACTCTGGTATACGCTGATGATCCGGCCGGAAAATTGGCCTGGCAGATAACCAAAAAAGTCCTGATCTATTCCGCCCGCCGCCTGCATGAGATTGCCGACGACATCGTCAGTGTGGACCGGGCCATGAAATGGGGTTTCAACTGGGATTTGGGCCCGTTTGAAATGTGGGATGCGATCGGGCTGGAAAAGTCTGTCCGCCGCATGCTTGAAGAAGGAGAAGCGGTACCAGACTGGGTACAGGACCTCCTCGCTTCCGGGAAAAATTCCTTCTACCAGAAGCAGGATGGAAAAACACACGTTTTTTCGATTGGCGGAAAATACGGCGAAGTAAACGGGCATGAGAAAGAGATCTCTCTGGCCCGCCTGAAAGAACAGGGAAAGAAAATCGCGGGCAATCGCGGGGCCAGTCTCATTGATCTGGGCGATGATATTGTTTGTCTGGAGTTTCATTCCCCCAAACAGGCCATCGGCCCCGACATCATTATGATGATGAACAAGGCGATTAAGGAACTGAGCGCCAATTACCGGGGTATGGTCATCAGTGCGGAAGCGCCCAATTTCTGTGTCGGTGCCAACCTGATGCTGATGCTGATGGAAGCACAGGATGGCAATTGGCCGGAAATTGACCTGCTGGTACGCCAGTTCCAGCAGACTATGGGAGCATTGCGCACTGTGGACCGTCCTGTTGTGGCCGCTCCTTATGGCATGACCCTTGGCGGCGGAGTCGAGGTTTGTCTGCCTTGCGACCGTATTCAGGCGGCCGGAGAAACTTATATGGGACTGGTGGAAGTCGGAGTTGGACTGATTCCGGGCGGCGGAGGAAACAAGGAAATGCTGCTGAGGGTTACGGAAGGTGTTGATCCGAAAGATCGCGCCAGTTTGCAGCCGCTTGTCAATCAGGTCTTTATGACGATCGGGCAGGCCAGGGTGTCCACAAGCGGTGAGGAGGCCCGGGATTACAGGTTTGTTCGCTCGTATGACGGAATCACCATCAATCGGGATCATTTGCTTTATGAGGCCAAGCAGACGGCTTTGGGGCTTTACAGGGCCGGATATAAAGCGCCGCGGCCGCGCAAGATTCCGGTTGTCGGTGAAACGGGATATAACGTGCTGAAACTGGGAGCTTACGGAATGCTGAAATCCGGTTATATCAGCGAGCATGATTTCAAAATTGCCTGCAAACTGGCGTTTGTTCTGGCTGGAGGCAATGTGCCGGAAGGAACCCTGGTAAGCGAACAATATTTGCTGGATCTGGAACGGGAAGCATTTTTAAGTTTGATCGGTGAACCAAAAACCCAGCAACGGATGCAATACATGCTGGCCAAGGGGAAACCGCTCCGCAATTGATGACTGGAAAAAAGGAGGAGAAAACTATGCGCGAAGCAGTGATTGTGGCTGGTGCCCGTACCGCGGTGGGAAAAGCCGGGAGGGGAAGTTTGCGCCATGTTCGTCCCGATGAACTGGCCGCTAGCGTTGTGGCCGATTTGTTGCGCCGTGTTCCTGAAGCAGATCCGAAACAGATTGAGGATGTCGTGCTTGGATGTGCGTTTCCTGAAGGAGAACAGGGCATGAATTTGGCCAGAATTGTCGCTCTGAGAGCCGGGCTTCCGACTGATGTGCCGGGGATGACCGTCAATCGCTTCTGTTCTTCCGGCCTGCAAACAATTGCGATTGCCGCGGAAAAAATCATGTGCGGCTTTGCGGATATCATGATTGCCGGGGGAGTGGAGAGCATGAGCATGGTGCCGATGGGTGGCTATAAGCCGGCTCCCAACCCTTATTTGATGGATCATCTTCCGGAGACGTACATGTCGATGGGACATACGGCCGAAGAAGTGGCCAAGCGCTACCATGTGACGCGGGAAGACCAGGACCGTTTCGCCCTGGACAGTCACCAGAAGGCAACGGAGGCGATCAGGCTGGGGAAATTCAAGGAAGAAATTGTCCCGCTGAAGGTGAAAGAGCAGACTTTTGATGAAAACGGGAAACCCCAGGTTACTACGGAACGCATCTTTGACATTGATGAGGGAGTCCGGCCGGATACCAGTCTGGAGGCGCTTGGCAAATTGCGCCCGGTTTTCCATGTGAATGGAACCGTCACCGCCGGAAACTCTTCGCAAACCAGTGACGGCGCGGCGGCAGTGATGCTGATGTCACGGGAAAAAGCGGAGCAATTGGGAGTAAAGCCGCTGGCTGTTTTCCGCGGTTTTATGCTGGGAGGCGTCGATCCGAATGTGATGGGGATCGGTCCGGTGGCCGCTGTTCCCAAATTGCTGGAGAAAGCCGGTGTCCGTTTGCAGGATATTGACCTGATTGAGTTAAATGAAGCGTTTGCTTCCCAATCGGTTGCGGTAATCAGGGAGTTGGGCCTGGACCCCGAGAAAGTGAATGTAAACGGAGGCGCGATTGCCCTCGGACATCCACTGGGGTGCTCCGGAGCCAAACTGACTGTGACCATCCTGGGAGAATTGGCACGGCGCAACCAGCGTTACGGACTCGTTACCATGTGTATTGGCGGCGGCATGGGTGCAGCCGGCCTGTTTGAACGGATCAATTAATCCAAGCTCATTTCAACGGGGGGAAGATCAATTGGCAAACCAAAAAGTGAAAAGCGGAGCCTTTTTGTTGGAGCAAACCGAGCCATCGGCCGTCTTTACACCGGAAGAATTCACGGACGAACAGAAAATGATGGCCAAAATGACCGAGGACTTTGTGAAGGACCAGGTTTGGCCCGTTTTGCCGGAGATTGAGGAACATCAATTTGAACATACGGTACGCTTGTTGAGAGAAGCGGGAGAATTGGGCCTGCTTGGGGCAGATGTTCCGGAGAAATACGACGGACTGGGTCTGGATAAGGTCAGTTCCAGTCTGATCACCGAAAAAATTGCTATCGCCCGCTCCTTTGCCCTGTCGCACGGGGCCCATGTGGGAATTGGCACATTGCCAATTGTCTTTTTCGGAAATGATCAGCAAAAGAAAAAGTACTTGCCGGATCTTGCAACCGGCAGGAAATTTGCTGCCTATGCACTGACCGAACCCGGTTCCGGTTCTGACGCCCTTGGCGCCAAAACAACGGCCCGATTGAGCGATGGCGGAAAACATTACATCCTGAACGGGGAGAAACAGTGGATTACCAATTCCGGTTTTGCTGATGTTTTTATCGTTTATGCCAAAGTGGACGGCGACAAGTTTACGGCCTTTATCGTGGAGAAAAGCTTCCCGGGCGTCTCTGTCGGGGCCGAGGAAAAGAAAATGGGGATCAAAGGCTCCTCCACTCGTACCCTGATTCTGGATGAGGCAAAGGTTCCGGTGGAAAACCTGTTAGGCGAGTTGGGCAAGGGCCATAAAATCGCCTTCAATATTCTGAATATCGGGCGCTATAAGCTGGCTGTGGGAACCGTGGGATCAGCCAAACGAGCCATTGAAATATCGGCCAAATACGCCAACGAGCGGAAACAGTTCAAGGTCCCGATTGCAAAATTCGGTCTCATTCGCGAAAAACTGGCCACCATGGCCCAGAAAACCTATGCCCTGGAAAGTGTCTGTTACCGGATTGCCGGAATGATGGAAGCCGGACTGGAAGGTACGGAAGAAGCGGAAGGGAAGATGGTTGCAGACGCGATTGGCGAGTTGGCAATTGAGTGTTCCATTTCCAAGGTGTTTGGTTCTGAAGTGCTTGATTATGTGGTGGATGAAGGCGTGCAGATCCATGGCGGTTACGGCTTCATGAACGAGTACGAAATTGAAAACATGTATCGTGACTCCCGGATTAATCGCATCTTCGAGGGAACTAACGAAATCAACCGCCTGATCATCCCCGCAACGTTGATGCGCAAGGCGATGAGAGGGGAATTGCCTTTCTTCCAGGCTGCCCGGGACCTGCAGGAAGAACTGCTGACGATGATGCCATATATGCCCGACGAGGAAGCGCCTGTGTTGGAAGCGGAAGAAAACTACGTAGAAAACGCCAGGAAAATTTTCCTGATGATTGCCGGACTGGCAACACAAAAGCTGGGCGACAAAATCCAGACTGAACAGGAAATCCTGCGTGATCTGTCCGATATCGCCATTGAAACATTTGCCATGGAAAGCGCCCTGCTCAGGACAAAGAAGGCGATCGGCAAAAATGGGGAAGAAAAAGAACAGGCCAAGATCGACTACACGCAAGCTTTCATTTACGACGCCATGCAAAAAGTGGACGCCCTTGCCCGCCACGCCCTTGCTGCCATGGAAGAAGGAGACGAACTCCGGACAGTCTTGTCCATGTTGAAAAAACTGACCCGCATTGCCCCTGTAAACGAAGTTGCCTTGAAACGCCGCATGGCCAAACGGATTATTGATGCCGAAAAGTACATCGTCTGATCGAAAAAACCCCCTTCCGGGTGTTTTCAGAAGGGGGGTTATCATCGAAATAAATATTTTCCCGATTTTTGTTTTTGGCATAAAAAAGTGCTACCCGAATATTCAGGGTAGCTTTTTCTAACCAATGATGATATGGAGTAAGCGCTTCTATATCTTTATTCGGAAAGAACCAGTTTTTTGGGGTTTATTTTAGTGCAGTTTTGATAATTTGTTTGATCGGGAGTAACACTTTTTCCGTTTTATTTACTACTTTGATGAAACGGAATTTTATGAGACGGATAGCTTATTACCAACTTGGTGATAGAATAAATACTTCCTCTTCGTTTTCGCTAAGTTTATTTTTCATTAATATCTCTTGCAGTACAAGCTGATTGCCGCTTAATACCATTCAGTGTGGATGATCATAAGTCAACCTTGTTTTTTTGATTTATATTTCAAAAGGAAATCAAGCGTTTTGTTACGGAAATTGAACCGTCCTGGCAGATTGGCCGCAAATTCCGGATAGAATCCCGGGAATATCGTTGACGGACAGAAAAGGCGCCTTGCTTCTTTTTTTCTTATTCTTGCGTTCCGGCTGCGACCCGGTCGAGGAACTCTTTCAAATCTTGCCGAATTTCTTCTTCATACATGCCACCGACGACGACTTCCACCCCATGATCTCTCAAGTGCTGAATGCCTTTGCCACTGACCCGGGGGGAGGGGTCCTGGATGCCGACAAAGATTTTGGCAATTTTGGCATCGGTCAAGGCAACGCAGCAAGGACCCGTTCTTCCCCAGTGACTGCATGGCTCCAGTGTGCAATAGACGGTAGAGCCTTCCGCCTCGTCCCCGGCATCTCTCAGGGCGTTCACTTCCGCATGGGGGCCGCCTAATTCGGAGGTATGCCCTCTGCCAATGATTTTCCCATCCTTTACGATAATGGCGCCAACGGGTGGATTGGTTCCTGTTTTGCCTTGTGCTTTTCTTCCCTCCAGTACCGCTTCCCACATGTATTCCTGATCGGTCATAGTCCTCTCTCCTCAGAAATCAAATTTATAGTGGAATTCGTAGCAATCGGCACGACACAGCAAATGGCAAATCTCTACAAGGTTTCCTTGGGGGGCAAAGGTTTTGCGCACCATCCGAATGACCGGGATATTACTATTCTTTGGCAGGTGTAGGTCTTCTCGGTCTTGTTCGGATGGCAGATCGACGATAAAGGATTCTTCGCAGGATACAGGCTTGTGCCCCAATTCTTCCAAGGAACGGTAAAGACTGGCGTTTTCCTGTTTGAGCAACTTCTCCAATTCGTCAATTGATACGATATTTGGAATGATGGAACAGGACACGCCGGCCTGAATCCCGTCAATGAATTGTTCGTTCAGGTAGTACAGCGCCGGAAAGGACACATCCTCCCTGCAAAATTCGGGCATTTCGTCTGTGCTTGAAATCTTGCGGATTTCCAGTACATTCTTTTTTGCTTTTTCGCCATGCTCGTCGGAGAATCCGCCTTTTCGATGCGAAAGGGTTGGAATAATCCGCACTTTCCGTTTCGTCCGATTGCCTTCTGAGATAATCAGTCCTTCTTCAATCAGTCGCCGGATGGCATTTTGGATAGTTGAAGTGTGGACATTGAATCGTTTCATCAGGTCCAAGTTGGTTGGAAACTCGGAACCGGGCGGATAGACCTTATCTTCAATCTCCTTTTTCAAAATTTGATAGATTTCTTTCCATTTACTCATAGACAAACTCCTTTACAGAAGGGGTGATGTGTTCTACTAATGAATCGAGCAAGATTTTCCCCTTTTCTTCAGAAGCCCGGGTGGGATAACCAATGTTTCCTGTTTTCGTATAAGCACGCATGCCCTTCACTTGCAGCAAAGTACGGGGAGTAGATGGAACATCGACAGCTTCTTCCTTTCTCACGTTCTCCCCCAGAAACAGCAAGATCGACGTTTCCCCTTCCCCGGCGTGCATATCATCGCTCAAGTTTACGCTGAGATTCGCTTGCTTATAGGCAAAGTCCCAGTCTTTCCGAGATGGAGCGACAAAGACTTTGGAACAATCAGCGTTTTGCTCCTGGACAAAGTTCCAGAGAAAATGGTTCCCCCCATGCCCGTTCACGATAATCAGTTTTTGGATCCCCGAGTGTTCCAGCGAGCTTACTATGTCCCCTAATACGGAAAGAAGCGTGGAGGTTCGCAGGGAAACAGCCCCGGGAAACTTTACATGTTCAAAAGACTGGGAAAACGGGAGAACGGGCAGCAGATAAAAGGAGGGGAACTGATGGACGAGCCTTTGCGCAATGGCCGAAGCAATGATGGTATCAGTTCCAAGAGGCAAATGGTGTCCATGTTGTTCCAGTGCTCCAACAGGCAGAACAGCGGCTGGGCAGTCTTGCAGTTCCCTCCAGGTGGATCGGTCATCCTTTTTTCCACCTCCTCTGGTCTAGATTTAGTTTTACTGCATTATTGTACAATAAAATGTAAAAAACCAAAATTTTAAAAAAATTATGTCGGGAAAAATCATTCTTGCCGGATACTCCTGTGATATTTTTTCGACATCTCGTGACGACGGCGGCAAATAAAATAGCCGGGGTTTCCCGGTTTTTTTATGAATCAGGCGATAATGACAGACCTGCTTCGCCCGCAAGCTATAGGCTTTGCAGATTTCCTCCAAGATATCCGTTTTGACGTCCGACCTTCCGGAACAGATGATGGTATGACGGGATAATCCGGTTTCTTGTTGGGACCGGAGTAATTTTTCACATAGGAGATGCGGAAAGATTGGCAAGTCCATTAATTCCTCCTTTCTTTGTCACTAAAGGTGATAAGATCGAGGACACGCAATATTCGGGAAATTCATAGCTGAAAATAAAATTGTTGCGGGATTCTTTGTTTATCACGCAAAATTTGCATAAAAAATGCTACCCAAATGTAAAGGGTAGCTTTTATATTCAGGGAGTGATATGGAAGAACGCTTCTATATCTATATTCGGGAAGCAGGAATTTTTTGAGGCTTATTTTGATTCAATTTTGATTATTTTCAGGAACTGAAATATTACTTTTTTGTAAGAGATGGATTGACCCGTTCTCACCTGGAAGCGGGGGATGACGAGCATTCGTTTATGCGGTAAAACATCATGGTACAAACAATTGAGTCAGATTTATGAAATCTTTACAGAGAGTTATATAGAAGGTAAGAGATTTTCAGGGTTCTTCTATCTACTGCTTGCAAACAAACAGCCAAGGTGTTCCAGCGTCTGGCTGTATGTTTAGTATTAATTTGTCGTCGACCGTGAGTAGAGGAGGTAACCCGGGGATCGACGACACGGAATATTCTGACACACACTTTTAAAAGTGGTGTCATAGCTGGATTTTTAGTTTTTAAGTCAAAAATCAATTTGTAAAGAGGGATTTCGATTAATTTATAGAATGGCTTAATACCGGTATTTTTTGGGTTTAGATCGTACCTATGAGGAATAAATCAGCTTTATTTTTATTTTGTAATTAATAAGTGCCCGATGATAAGAATTAATTATCTCCATAAAACTACTCTGTGAAGCCAAGAAAGACAAGCAGGCATTATATTCGAACCTACTTGTCTTTTTTATGCAGGGATTATCTTAAGTTTTAATTCTTGGCGGACAGTTGTCATCATCGATTGCTACAGCTGCTTGTTATTTACAGATTTAATAATAATCAATCTGTGTTTTCCACTTGTTTTTTTCCTGCCAAGTCAATAGATACTATTTTGCAGGCGGGAGCAGTCGGTTTATAAGTATTCATATTTTGTTTACCTCCAAGGTAATTTTTTTATATAACTCTTGAACAATCTTTTATCCGAAGTTTATAATATAAAACAAAATTGAACAAATTTACTGATTATTATGTGATATTTATAAATATCAATTGATAAAATGCCTTTGATCAAAACTATGGCATTATGTTAGTCAGTTTTATTGGTTAACGATAGAAAAAATTATTGAAATACAATCAGTAATAGGAGTAATAGGGAAAAATTTTTTGTGCAGGTGGGCAAAAATGAAAACTAAACACTTGGATCGGACAGCCTTAGGTGAATTTATTAAAAATGCGAGGCGAGAAAAACGCTTAAACCAAAGTGAATTGGTTGATGATATACTGTCCCAGTCTATAATCAGTTATATCGAGACCGGGCAAAGTGCCAGTATTGACAAAATCGTGTACTTGTTAAATCGCCTTGCGTTAGATCCGGATGAGATTCTCGAAAAATTTATGATTGTGGATGACAGGGAAGAAGACGCAGTCATTGAAGAATGGATATTGCGGCTGAATGCTGTTGAATGCCTGATTTCTCTGGAAGTCAATCTTGGTACAGAGATTTTGCGTTCAGTTAATCTGCCATCAGGACATTCTTTTCAAGCTTGGGTAGAGTATCTTAAAGGGAAATTATATTATTCCCGGCAAAAGTGGGAAAAGGCTCAAAATCACTTTTTGCAGGGTCTGCAACTCTTAAGACAAAACCAGCAATTACGTTCCAGCAATTTGGAAAGTGCGTGTCTTCATCAGTTGAGTAGAATCGAATACCTGCAAAACCGTTTTCAGATGGCGGTCCAATATTCAAAAAAAGCACTTATGAACTTTAATCCGAAAGGAGAAAGAAAATACTACAAAGGCTTGATTCTGGTAAGCCAGGCAATCTACCTTGAGAAGTTGAACCGTATTGGAGAAGCGAATGCACTTTTGGACGAGTTTGGTTCGGAGGATTATCCCTTTTTAAGCTACTCAAAAGAAGCAACACTGAATGTTTTTGAGATGAAGGCAAAACTGCTTGCAAAATCACAACAATTCCCGCAAGCAATTGAAATAGGTCTTCAAGGAATCGAACTGGCTCGAATCGACCGGAACATTGAACGTTCTTTTGAATTATGGACAACTTTAGGTGGAATCTATTTAGAGATGGATAAATCCCATTTGGCGGAAATCTGTTTTCAAACAGCGCTTAGATTCAGGAATCGAATAAAACGATTATATTTGCTTGCCTATGTACACGTTTATCTGGGCAGGCTATACTATAAACAAAAGGTGATAGAAAAAGCGGAAAAAGAATTTTCGCAAGCATTAGAGTATAGCAAAAAAGTTGACATCTTTTGGGAAGTGGAATCTTTAATTGGCTTGGGGAAATGTTCGCTTTCATATGATGCGAATAAAGCCATGAACTATTTTCAAAAAGCGCTGGATATGGCTAAGAAGCACCAATTGGATGACAAGAAAACAGAACTGCTTCTTTTTCTGGCCCAGTGCTTCATTCAACTGGAAAACCCTCGATTGCAAAATGTGGCTATGGATTTACTTTATTCCCAACTGGAAGCTTTAAAAGGGGGTGACGACAGCATGGTTAATGCAGTAAAACGTCATAGTGCAGGCGATCCGCCTGGTGATTAAGTCAACTTTATGAAATGTATAAAGGAGGAGAGAGATTTTCAGAATTTATTCTATCTCTTCCTTGGCTGTGCTGTATGTTTAGTATTAATTTGTCGTCGACCTCCAGTAGAGGAGTAAACCCCGGGGATCGACGACACGGAATATTCTGATATTATTTCTCAAAAACAGCATCATAGCTGGATTTTTTGTTTTTGAGTCAAAAATCAATTTATAAAGAGGGATTTCGATTAATTTATAGAATGGCTTAATACCGGTATTTTTTGGGGTTTAGATCGTACCTATGAGGAATTGAAACAAAAAGAAAGGAGGGTAATAAACCCACCTTTTTCGTAGTTTAGATCGTACCTATGAGGAATTGAAACCACTTGGGCCAGCAAAAAGGCCGCCGCTTTGATACCACGTTTAGATCGTACCTATGAGGAATTGAAACGCGAAATTATGCATGTCGTAGTACTCGGCAGCAGCAGGGTTTAGATCGTACCTATGAGGAATTGAAACGGAACAATATGACTATCACTAGCAGAGCAAGTCCATAAGTTTAGATCGTACCTATGAGGAATTGAAACAAAAATACCCAACCATGGATCGACTGCCTGGCACAAGGTTTAGATCGTACCTATGAGGAATTGAAACTGTTGATGTGAATATCGGCCCGAATGCTCCAGCGGGTTTAGATCGTACCTATGAGGAATTGAAACTTCGACTGCGTGCCGGAACATTTCCGGAATAAGCGGTTTAGATCGTACCTATGAGGAATTGAAACTGATGACCTGGGGAAAGGATGCGGTAGATGTCGCAAAACGGTTTAGATCGTACCTATGAGGAATTGAAACTATGTTGCCTTGAGAATTGCCCGTACATTAAACGAAACCGGTTTAGATCGTACCTATGAGGAATTGAAACCAGGAGGAGTTAGTAGACAGTCATGTCTATAGCGAAAGTTTAGATCGTACCTGTGAGGAAAATAAACAAACCAAAGCCAGTTCGCCAAACAGACGGGCTGACTTTATTTATGTGTGCAAAATCCTGTATTGGTTGTGGTTATTCTTTTCCGTGATTCATAACTTAAAGGGAGGTTCATCCCGTTATGGGAAACGCGTGGCTATGAGCCGCTATTTCAGACCACTTATGACCATTATTCTTTTAATGTTCATCGGAATGGTACTTCCGGTGGAAGGCAATGCCGGCGGGAGTTTTGATGTTCCCAAGGTTGAGGAAGATTTCGGGCAATATGATCAGGCACCTGGACAAGCAGAGCCAATAGAACCTGTTTCCCCTGACGTTCAGGGAGAAGGTGGTCTCTGGGATCGTCTTACCGAATCCGCCTCCAGTGTGTGGGAATGGAGCAAAGAAAAAGTTTCTGCCGCCTGGAACTGGACAAATGAAACAGCTTCTGCCTTTTGGGATGTAATTGTGAGAATCATTGCAAAAATCGCCGAAGTAATCGTCGATGCCCTTTCCGCCGCATGGGATTGGATTCTGGAGCATAAAGGGATTATTGTACTGATCCTAAGTATCCTTGGTGTGATTGCGGTTGCTGTTGGAGTGGTTGCTGGAATTTCCGTGGTCGCCTTCGCCGGGATTGCGATCCTGGCAGGAGAACTTATTGGCGGGCTCTTTTCATGGCTTGCCGGAAATGAATTGTTTGGTGACGAGATGCTTTTTGATATCCTGATCGGCGGGATCGCCGGAGGCATTGCCGCTCTCTTTGGCTGGGCAGTAGGAGCGGGGACGGCCGGTTCCAGCCTGACAGCCTGGATCGGTTTAAAAATTCCCTGGCTCAGAAGAGCTTTTTCCAAGATGGTTGGCGGTGGTGTAGCAGGCGGGACAGATCAAAGTGTGACGGATCTTCTGAAAGAAGGCAAAATCAATTGGAAGAAAACCATCATTGCCACAGGGTTGGGATTTGTCCTTGTTTTTGGCGGAGAATACATAGGAAGCCATTCGGAGGACATCATCCAAAAGATCAACCATGTGAATATTTCCTGTGTGACGGAAGTTTTCTCCGATGGAACCGTTTCTGCTCCCAAGACGATTGGAGATACAGGGTTCGGGCAGTGGTTGCAGAGGTTTGCTTCAAATGATGGAAAAGAAACGGGGATTGTTGTTAAAGATATTTTGCTTCCCAGTTTGAAAATAGATTCAAAAAAATTACAAAAGAAATACAAGCATGCGATTGATTTTGGGTTGCCTCAGAATTACAATCCCCAAAATGCAGAACGTTTTAAACAAGTGATTGAGCAACACGTACAAACTGCTGATACCATTTATAAATCAAAATACAGGAATCCACCTGAAATTTACGTTTATCTTAAAGGCAATTTAGCTGTATATACTGACTTAAATGGTGAATTTGTAAGTGCCTGGAGATTAAATGCAACTCAAATTCAATATCATAAAACTTATGGTACACTGATAAAATAGATTTCAATGTATAGAAGGTGTTGGTATGGAGCGAGGCAGCTGTATTGTCTTAAAAGCAGATAAAGGTTTAGTATCATTGCAATATGATACAAATCTGTTGATGAAACCTTGTGCAATCTGTAATGAAGTTCATGTGGAAATGTCTGAGTTCTGTATAGGTTTTTTTGAAGAAGGAACAGATAAACCCGTATGTTTAGAGTGTGCAAAAAAGTATAATCCGTTGCTTTACAGTTTGTGGGAAATGGGAATATCTTCTCATGATACGGAATTGTTGGAGGTTGCAGTAAAGAAATTCAACAAGATTTATAAAAAGGCAAGAGAATAGAAAATTGTAGTGACAGTGTCCGCTTTGATGGCAGGGCAGTAAAAGTGAATCGAGGAGGTCCCCGGGGAACGATGACACATAATATTCTGGCATAAACCCTTGGAAGTAGCGTTATAGCTGGATTTCCACTTTTTGAGTCAAAAATTAATCTGTGAAGAGGGATTTTGACTGATTTATGAATGGCTTCATAGCAGTTCTTTTTGGGGTTTGGATCGTACCTGTGAGGAAAATAAACAAACCAAAGCCAGTTCGCCAAACAGACGGGCTGACTTTATTTATGTCTGCAAAATCCTGTATTGGTTGTGGTTATTTTTTCACGTAATTCATAATTTGCAGGGAGGTTCATCCCGTTATGGGAAACGCGTGGCTATGAGCCGCTATTTCAGACCACTTATGACCATTATTCTTTTAATGTTCATCGGAATGGTACTTCCGGTGGAAGGCAATGCCGGCGGGAGTTTTGATGTTCCCAAGGTTGAGGAAGATTTCGGGCAATATGATCAGGCACCTGGACAAGCAGAGCCAATAGAACCTGTTTCCCTTAAGCGATTATTTGTCGAGGACTTCCTTTTTGCCGAGAGTTTTGAAAAACCAGCGATGGTAAAACCATTCAACGATGGAGTAGGCCAGGCTGACGACAAGTGAGATCTGGAACAGGGGTACATGATTGGCTTTGTAATTTTGCAGGCCGATATCGATGTCAAAAAAGTAGGTGCCAATAAACCACACAATGATGTAACTGAGAAATGTATCCGACAACGTGGTAAACAGGTTTCCGATTCTGGGCAACAGCAACAGGTCGCCCGCATAGCCGATCAGGGTAAGTGTAATACTGACAAATAAGATCGATGAATAGTCAACGTCATAAATCACCCCCAAAATGATATACAGAAGGAAAGTGATGTACAGAAATTTGATCAAAATCTGATACGTATGGTTCAAAGGGAGGGCTCCTTTCCGGTTTTTGTATATTTTGCCACTGCCGGAATTTGCCTATACATAAAAAAACCCGGCCTGAGTGAACAGGCCGGGTTTCAGCGTTTATCAAATCATATACAGGAAGACGATTTTTAGAAACTGTCCCGTCACCCCCATTGCCTTCCTGCAAGGGGGGTGCTCCGGCAAACACTTCCGGGTTGGCTCTCCGGTTATTTACGATCCATCCTCGTGAAATGTTTGCTGCGACATTGACATGACCTAACTCTAAAAATCGCTCTTTTATCCTTTGTCGTCATGCTTCAACCGGGTTTTTCTTATCGTTTATTTCGGCGAAGATTTCAGGACGGCCCATGCTGCCGGGTCTTCCGCACCCAGATACCATTCGGTGATCCCGCCGATTTTGGGATGTTTTTTGGCAAGCAGGTCCATTTTCTTCTGCAGGCTGGTACGATCCTGGAAATAGACCGTATATGTTTTCCCGTTTTCGATGTAGGTAAAGCTGGGTTCTCCGTTTACATCCCGTTTGACCGAAGGCTTGTGTTTTTTAATCAGGGCTTGCGCTTTTTCATAAGTCACGGTGGAACGGCTGCCGTTTTCCGCCCATTGATAACCGAAAGCAGGCAACCCGACATACAGCTTGTGAGCAGACATTTGGCTTTCTCCGTATCGGATCACCTGATCCAGCCAATGAAGCGGTGCACCGGGTCCAGGGCTGGATGTATGGTAGTTATAGGTCATGATTTTAAATTCGTCTACAGCCTGTCCAAGCCGTTTCCAATCCTGGGCCTGGGGACCTTCCCATCCGCCGTCGGTTGTTTTGGGATATGCGGAGACAGATAATATTTTGTCATGCTGGTGCAATTTGCGGGAAAGGATCTCCATGAATTGCGAGAAGTTTTCCCGGTCGCTTCCTTGAATCACTTCAAAGTTGATATCCAGACCATCCATTTTATTGGCCACCGCGAATTGAACCAGACGATCGGCCAGTTGTTCCTGTTTGGCTTTGGTAGCGATCAGTTGGTGCAGGGCTTGTGCCCCTTTTTCGTAATCGCTCCATCCATCTGTGTTGGCGACAGTTGCGATGATCCGGGTTCCTTTGTTGCGAGCAGTTTGAATGATATCATCACTGACCGGTTTGGCGTATTTCATCCGTTTGATCTTTCCATCCGGAGCAAGCTCAAACCAGAACAGGTTGATGGAATCAATCGATTGTTCCTTTAAAACCTGATAAGCCGCATTTCCGCCCCAGAAGGGATACCAGACGGTTGTTTCAAACCCTTTTTCGACCGGTTCTTCCGGTTGGGGTGTGTCCTGTTCAGGTGGAATATTGGGTTCCGGCTGCGGAAGCGGTACTGGCGTATCCAGATCCGGTTCTTTTTCAGGAGGAGAAATTTCCGGAGTACCAGGCGTCTCCTTGTTGGAACCGGGTGTGTCCTTGGGCCCGGTTGCTTTACCGGAATCGGCCGGTGAAGATGGATTGTTTCCATGGGCCGCCGGTTTCTGGTTATTATGCTTGAGTATGATTTCGTCTATGTACCGGGCTTCTGTCCGGGTGGGCTGATCCGCGGACTCGGCGGGATCAGCCGATACAAAACCGGTTGTTTCCGGATCTTCCACCGGGGCACTTTCCTCGGCATACAGCGTCTCTTCTGATGATTCTTTGGCTGTTGGTGTATTTTGACCGGATTTGGCATCTGAAGAATGAATAAAAAAATAGGCGCTTGCTCCCGCCAGGACAAGAGCACCAGCAATTGCGGAGATGATAGCCGTTTTCTTCCTGAATCTTTTTCTTGTCTCCAGTCGGCGCTTTTCCATGGTTTCTCCTTTCAGTTTTCCCTAAAAAATGCATTTTTAGGGAAAAATTGGTTTTTTAGTTATTTTTTTAACTGTCTGAGAAAAGATTATATGAATGGATAAAAAAATAAAAGAGGTTTTGTATAATTTTCACAAACAATTTGAAACCCAATCCCAACATTGCGAAAATTGCGTTTACAGTCATCACAACAGGGCCTGTCATTTTGCCTTGTTTATCGTTGCAGTGACTCAATCCATTGCTGAATCCGCCAGTTGACTTCCTGTGGAGCTTTTGTCGGCAGATGATGCGGTTTGTTTGCCACAGGAGAATAGAAGGAGTTTGGCAAATGGGTTTTGAGTAATTGGGTGTATTTTTCATATTGTTTGTTTTTGGTGCCAAACAGGATCAGAACAGGGTGGGAAATGGAAGCTAATTGCCGGGTGCAGTTATAAATTTTGCTATACGTAAAATATTGCCGGATATTTTCCGTATTGCCCAAACGGGCGGTTTGCAGGAGATGGCGGAACATACTCAGGCAATCGGCGTTGGCCCAGCAGATGACTCGGGCCAAAAAGGGGAAGCCGGTGGAGTTGCACAGGGAAACAGCCAGATTCAGTCCCGTTTTCAGGAGGGGATCAGACACTTCTGACATGGCACAGATCAGAATCCCGCCTGAAAAGCGATCCGGTTCCTGGAGCAGTGCTTCCAATACAATGCTTCCGCCGGTGGAATATCCGGCCAGGTAAGCTTGTTTGATGTCAAGCCGGTCAAGGAGATGGAGCAAATCCTGTACCACCAGCCAATAGGTGAGCGGTTGGAAAGAGGGATCACTCAGACCGTGGCCCCGGATGTCAAAGCGAATGACCCGGTAACGGCTTTTGAGTTGTTCCATTTGGTAATCAAAAATGCGACTGGGGACAAGCGGGGGGTGGATCAGGACGATCGCCGGGCCTGTCCCTTCATCTTCATAATAAATGCAGGTTCCGTTATGTTTGAAAAATGGCATGTTTCCTTTTCCTCCTTCAAGTATTTGTTTTATTTTGAGCGCCGCAGAGGAAAAGTATGAAAAAAGCCAGCTTCCCGGCTGAAAGCTGGCTATCGGAGGTCAGGCACCGTGCGTTTGGATGGCAGTGCCGGTTGAACCTGCCTTGCGGTGACGTTTGAGGAAACGTTCCATGCGGGAAAAAGCTTTTTCCAGTTTTTCGATCGATGTTGCGTAAGAACACCGGATATGGCCGGCGCCATTTGAACCAAATACATCCCCGGGGACAACCGCCACTTCTTCCTCGATCAGCAGTCGTTCGGCAAAGGTTTGAGCATCCATGCCAGTCACCGAAATTGAAGGAAAGACATAAAATGCCCCCTTCGGTTCGTGGCATGGAAGCCCCAAATCCTGAAAAGCTTTTACCACCAGACGGCGCCGGCGGTCATATTGGGAAACCATGGCCTCACATTCAGTCAATCCGTTTCTGAGTGCTTCCAAAGCAGCAATCTGGCTCGTGATGGGGGCGCACAGAGCCGTATACTGATGGATTTTCAGCATCCCTTGCAACAAGGGTCCGGGCGCGGCCGCATAGCCGATTCGCCAGCCGGTCATGGCAAAGGCTTTTGAAAAGCCGTTAATGAGAATAACCTGTTCTTTCATGTCCGGCAGGGAAGCGATTGAAACGTGATGGCCCTTATAGGTCAATTCGCTGTAGACTTCATCCGAAATGATCAGGATGCCTCTTTGTTTTACCCATTTGGCAATGGGCAGCCAGTCTTCCCTGGTCATGATCGCGCCTGTCGGATTGTTTGGATAATTGACAATCAGCGCTTTGGTCCGGGGGGTTACCCGTTTTTTCAGTTCATCGACGTTCAGCTTGAATCCGTGACGGGCATGAGTCGGGACAGGAACCGATTTTCCGCCTGCCAGTTCGACACAAGGAGTGTAGGAAACATAACAGGGTTCCGGTACCAGAACTTCATCACCGGGAGCTAGAATGGCCCGGAAAGCGAGATCGATGGCTTCACTGGCGCCAAAAGTGACCATAATCTCGTTATTCGTATAAGAGAGTTCATACCGATCAGCCAGATAGCGGCAAATTTGTGAAATAAGTTCCGGCATGCCCTGGTTGGAAGTGTATGAAGTCTGTCCTGTTTCCAGAGAAGTGATCGCTGTGTCGCGGACGTGCCAGGGGGTTGTGAAATCAGGCTCCCCGACGCCAAGGGAAATCGCATTCGGGTTCTGGCTGACCAGATCAAAAAAACGGCGTATTCCGGACGGCGCAAGATTTTTTACCACAGGAGACAATTTATCATCGAGGTTCATGGAGTAATCACCAACCGTTGATCTTGTTCGGGATCGTCAAGGATAATCCCGTCTTCCTTGTATTTTTTCATGACGAAATGGGTTGTGGTGCCAACGACGGAATCAAGTGGAGCCAGCTTTTGTGAGACAAAACGCCCCACGCTTTCCAGGGTGTCCACTTCGATGGCGACAGACAGGTCGTAAGCCCCCGACATCAGATAGACACTGCGCACTTCGGGGAACTGGTAAATCCGCCTGGCCAGCGCGTCAAAACCGAAGCCTTGTTGGGGAGTCACCTTCACGTCAATCAGTGCGGAAACCTTCTGGATCCCGGCTTTCTGCCAGTTGACCACTGCCTTGTACTTTAGAAGAGTCCCCGTTTCCTCCAGTTCCGAAATCAGTGTTTCAATGGTATCCTTGCTTTCTCCCAGCATAATTGCGATTTTGTCTGCGGATAACTTGGCATTCTCATTAAGTAAAGAAAGGACTTCTTGTTGTAGGGAACAATTCATTAAACACTTCCTCGCTATAAATTGGTTTTTAAATATTGAAATCATTATAACAGAAGAGAAATAAGAATCAAAAACCGGCTTCCCCTCTCCCGGACAAACAAAAAAGCGGCTGTCCCCTGGTAGTGACAAACCGCTTGAAAGCGCATACAAAAAGGTGATTAAGAGGTCAATTGCGAAACATATTTTTCAAAATGAAAAAGACATTGGCAGGGCGTTCGGCCAGCCGCCGTGTAAAATAGGGATACCAGTCTTTCCCGTAGGGAGTGTAGACGCGCACTTTATACCCTTCTTTAACCAATTCCCGCTGCAATCCGTTGCGGACACCGAACAACATCTGGAACTCATATAGATCATCCGGAATATTTTTTTCCTTCAGCCATTTCTTCAAATGATTGATAATCGCTTCATCATGTGTTGCAATTGCTGTATAATTTCCATTTTGCAAATGCAGTTTTACCAGTCTGATAAAGTTGTCATCCACGTCTTTTTTATTGGGGAAGGCAACCCTTGCCGGTTCTTTATAGGCTCCTTTAACAATGCGCAGGTTTGTGTTCTTTTTACCAAGCTCCAGTACATCCTGTTCCGAACGGTAAAGGTATGTCTGGATCACCAACCCAACGTGTTCTTTTCCGTACCGGTCGAGCAATGTATTGAAAATGCGCAATGTTACGTCTACGCGTGGTGAATCTTCCATGTCAATGCGCAGAAAGTTATTGGTTTCTTTGGCTTTTCTGGCAATTTTGTCAACATTTTCAAGACAGAATTCTTCATCAATATCAAGCCCCAATTGTGTCAACTTTACGGAAACATTGGAGTCAACCCCGGACGATTGGATGGCATCCAGAATATCAATGGATGCCTGTGTTGCAGTGGTGGCCTCTTCCCGGCTTTCCACGCTTTCCCCCAAATGATCCAACGCGACGACAAGACCTTCCTTGTTCAGGCCTTCCACAACTTCCACTGTTTTTGGCAGGCTTTCCGCAGCCACAAAGCGGGCCGCTCCCCATTTCATGCCGTAACGGGACACTACCGATGTAACCGCTTTATTTCCGGCCAAACCCAAAACCAATTTTCTTGACAAAGACAATGTGGTCACCAACTTTCTTTTAAAAATTTATTAATTAATTAACATTAAACAGGGAAAATCACTTTCATTATAGAGTTTATAATGAAATTAAACAATAGTTTGCTATTTAGGAATTGATGTAAAAAGGTTTGTAGGTTACAATTATTAACAAGGCACTTATTCGTTGAGGAGGGGTTTATCAATGATCGAATACAGAAACGAGCCGTTCACCGATTTTTCCAAAGAGGAAAACCGCACCGTTTTTGAAAGCGCTTTAAAGAAAGTAAGGTCTGAGCTTGGTAAAGAGTATGACATAATCATTGGCGGAGAACATATTAAAACAGACAGAAAAGTTCAATCAATCAATCCGTCCAGCGTGGATGAAGTTATCGGGATCATCTCCCATGCTGATGAAGAGCTTGCCGAAAAAGCAATGCAGACGGCAGCCAAAACTTTCGAAACCTGGAAAAGGGTATCTCCCGAAGCGCGGGCCAGCGTCCTGTTCAAGGCAGCGGCTGTTTTGAGACGCAGAAAACATGAATTCTCATCCTGGATGGTGCTTGAAGCAGGAAAAAGCTGGCCTGAAGCCGATGCCGACACTGCCGAAGCGATTGATTTCATGGAGTTTTACGGACGGGAAATGATTCGTTTGAGCCAACGTCAGCCGCTTGCCCGGATTCCGGGGGAAATCAATAATCTTTACTATATTCCGTTGGGAGTTGGCGCCATTATTCCGCCATGGAACTTCCCGCTTGCGATCATGGCAGGAATGACGACAGCCGCGGTTGTTGCCGGAAACACGGTGGTATTGAAACCGGCTTCTCCGACCAATGTGATTGCGGCCAAATTTATGGAAGTTTTGAAAGAAGCAGGATTGCCTGATGGCGTTGTAAACTATTTGCCAGGATCGGGAAGTGTTGTCGGGGAGTATCTTGTCACCCATCCATTGACCCGCTTTATTTCCTTTACCGGTTCAAAAGAAGTAGGCTTGCGAATCAATGAACTGGCGGCAAAAATGGTGCCGGGCCAAAAATGGATCAAACGCGTCGTGGCTGAAATGGGCGGAAAAGACGCGATCGTTGTTGATGATGATTGTGACCTTGAGCTGGCGGTTGATGCAATTGTAAAATCGGCCTTTGGCTTCTCGGGACAAAAATGTTCGGCTTGCTCCCGTGTAATCGCCCATGAAAAAATCTATGACGAACTGTTGGAAAAAGTTGTTGCCAGAACCAGGGAATTGAAAGTGGGCGAAGCACAAACCCCGGGGATCGATCTGGGACCGGTGGTAGACGACAAGGCGTACAAGAAAATTCTGGACTATATTGAAATCGGCAAAGGAGAAGGGCGCCTCATGGCAGGCGGCGGCAAGGCGGAAGGCAACGGGTATTTTATCCAGCCGACGGTTATTGCCGACGTAGATCCGAATGCCCGCATTGCCCAGGAAGAAATCTTCGGCCCTGTGGTTGCTTTCATTAAAGCAAAAGATTTTGATGAAGCCCTGCAAATTGCCAACAATACCGTATATGGCCTTACCGGATCTGTCATCAGCCGTAACCGCTGTCATCTGGAAAAAGCGCGCAAAGAGTTTTTTGTCGGAAATCTGTACTTCAACCGCAAATGTACAGGTGCCCTTGTCGGAGTTCATCCGTTTGGCGGATTCAACATGTCGGGTACCGATTCCAAAGCTGGCGGTCGTGATTATCTCCTCCTTTTCACCCAGGCACAGGCCGTGTCTGAACAGTTATAAGGAAAGCAAAGAAAAGGAACCGGATGGAAGCCGGTTCCTTCTTTGAACTTGTCATTTCACCGGAAAGGGGTGAATGGAACGTACAAAACGAGAAATTTCGTACAAAGATGATTCAAGACTTTCTCATAGTAAGGAGACAGGTTCAGCCCTTGATTCTGGCAAAATCATATAATTTACCAGCCAGTCTGCGCATTGGCATTTGATTCAGCATCAGCCATGCATAATCGGTTACTTCCTCTTCCTGTAAGACTACCTTTTCAGCAGAAACCAAACGGAAGGCAAACCGAACATCGGCATGCCAGTGTTTGGGCTCTCCTTTTTGCGGGTTTTCCGGTATATCGTGCAAATCAATATCAATAGGTACATTCGCTGGCAAGATCAGTTTGAGACAATTTGATTGAATGCCTGTTTCCTCGAATGCTTCTCGCATACTGGCAGCAATCAGTGAATCATCCGCATCTTCACAATGCCCTCCGGGAAGAAGCCAGGTGTTCAAAATCTTGTGCCTGACATGCAGAACCCTATTGTCTCCATTCATAATCACGGCACTCGTCGTTACATGACCAGGTAAATTGGAACGTGACGTAATATTATGAGAAGTATTCATTGCTTTTAATAGAGGTTGGAGAAATTGCATGTCGGAACGGGTAAACTTCTCAGAGTACGCTGCAATTGCCTGAGTGATCTCTGAAAGTGGAATACTCATTGGATTGATTTGTCACCTCCTTTAGCGGTTGAAATAAGCCAGCCAGGTATCAGCAATAATCTTTCTGTCAGCATCAGCTACAGTATACAATCCCGGAGCTAAATCTTCGGTGATTTTTGAGATAGCAACAAGAATTTCAGCTTGTACCAGATAGATGTATGGCCCTACAACAGCTCCATGTAAAAAGTTAACCGCATTTCCATCCGCAAGAACATAAAAATAGTGCCCTACCGTTGAATAACGACTAACATGCGGTGCGACTGGAGTTATTTGATAAACTGAAGTAAGCCCGGCTAGTTCCAGTTCATCTTCTGATGATGTTACAGAAGCTACATAAGCACCATTTTTGATATTTGCAAAGTCTTCCTTGAGTAGAGAGTGATTACCTGTTGCACAAATAATAACTCCAGCACGAGATAATGCATGCTTTTTTTCTCGCACCACGTGATAACCAGCTGCTTTGGCCTGTGTCATTCGAACTGGATCCTTATCAAAAACAGTAACTCTCATATTTCTTGTATAAAGCATCTGGGCAATGGAACTACCTAGTTTACCATAGCCAATGACACAAGCTTCCATCCCGGCGAGAACGTCTCCACGACCTCGTACAAGCATCTCAACAGAAAAAGCTATTGACTGCCCAACAAGATAGTCTTCAGGAACTTTAAGTCTGCTTCGGGCAACACTGAAAATAGGACAAGGCAAGTTATCTAACTCTAAATAACGTTTATAACCATTTTCGGTATCTTCAACTACACCTATAATGCGTCCTGAAAAAACTTCTGCCAACTCATTTAAAACCCCTGCATAATAACCTCCAACATCAAGTAAGATGATATCTTGACCTTTTGCTCGCTTTTCTAAATAATCCAAGGCTAAGTCTATTTTAGAGAATAGTTGTCTACTTAAAGTGTCGACTTTTGTTATTTTACGAACTTCTTGAAGTGCATCTTCATTAATACTTTTTGGTTTTGGTAATACAGCTATCAGTTCGGTTTGCTCTGCAACAGCCCTCACAAAAGAGGGACGTTCCGGTAATAGGTGTGTAATTAAAAAACTGCTAAAACGGTATTGGGCTGGAAATTTTCGGATAATATCTTGAAAAAATGAATCTAGATGAGTGATTTCAAAATGTTCCATAAAAACAACTCCTGATTTTATCTTTCTGCTTTTTTTCCAGCTTGTCCGTACCGATGCGCACCAAGACATGCAGCGTCTTGGTGGTATCATTCCACCAAAAAGAAAGTTCCTTCTCCTCCACGATCTTCACCTCTGACTTTGATTCAGAAAAAACCGTGTTATAATATTGATTACCTTGTTTTTTTGCTGAGCCGCATTGTTGGCTTTTTTTTATCCCGCAAAAATATCAAACGACTTTCCGGCAATGATAATCTTTCCTTCCTCAATCTCTCCATGAACCACATCAATTAACGGCATCTTGACAATGACTTCCCCGTCTTTCAGAAGCTCTACGATCTTTACCCTGCGCAATGGCTTAAGGTCTATGTCGCATGTGATACAAACCTGATGCTGGCTTACTTCCTGTACTTCTTCATGATGGAAATCGATATACGGATGCTGCTTCAGTTCATCCATAAATGGCTCAACTTCATCGGCTTGTCCCTGGACAGAGAGTTTCAATTTCTTATCCTCCTTCTATAATTTTATCCACAGCTGCAAAGCATCGTTTTGCATTTTCTGAATTTCGTACCCAAATTATAGGTTAATTTTTAAAGAAGATTCAATATTCTCGTTGTTTAATGTCAGGTTTATACAAATGCTTAAATCCATTTATCATACCTTGCTTTTCCTTTTGATTTCATAGGTATAAACAAATTTGTTTAAGATGAACAATAAACAATCCGATTTTTCTAAATAAATGGTAATATGAAAAACAGTAAGCTGATTCAAGGTGGGATGTGAATGGAGATTGACCTGAAAGATGATGCGATTCGTTATGTCTTGCGAAAAAGAAGGAAGGAACTGAATAAAAGCATGGATGATTTGCAAGATCATCTTATCTCCAAAGGAACAATCAGCAATATTGAGAAGGCAAAAGGAAAAGTCACACCCAAAATGATTGAAATCTACCTGGAGAAACTGGGCTTGACCGAAGATGAAGTCGTCAACCTGGCAAACGAAGCCACCAAAGAAATGAGCGAATATTATGACCAACTGGAAATTATTGAAACCATCATCGATCGCAGTTATCTTCCAACCGCTAAAAAACAGTTGCAAAAGTTCCAATTTGCCGATTATTATCCCTTGACTCCTTACATATGCTACTTGCAAGGCAAGATTTGCTATGAAGAAAAGCAGTATGACCAGGCGGAAGACCATTTTTACCATGCAATCAAGCTTTGCCATCATTACCGCTTCCGCCCGAAGGACAATATCGTGGCTGCCTGTTATGCTGAATTGGCCCGCTGCAAGTATTCTCGGGAACATGTGGATCAGGCAATTCAATTGGTAAACCTGGGTTTGGATCGTTATGATGAAACAAAACGGAAAAAAGGGGTTAAGTACAGACTGCTGGGAAATAAAATTTTGTACTTGCTGAGATCTTCCCAGGAAGATCAGGCTGCCCGCCTGTTGGACATAGTCTGGCCGGAAGTGGAAAAACTGGATCACAGTTATGTAGATTATCCGGTGTTGAATCTGTACAAGTTCCGATCCATTATTTTACGGGATCAGAACTTGTTTACTGAGGCCTTACATTATTGCAACGAAGGCCGGCGGATTGCCAAAAGCCGCTGGAGCAGCAATATTGGACGTTATCTTGATTTTCTCATTATTGCCGGGAGCATTTTTTTAATGCAAAAAGAGTTTCAAAAAGCTTATGACCGCTTTCAATTAACAATTGATTCAGACCCCGATTTTCGCTCTCCCCGCAGGCATGTCGAGGCTTATACGTACCTGGGTATCTTATTCAACTCAAGGCAGGACTGGCAACAAGCCTCTACCTATTTGGATAAAGCAATGAAAATTGAACGGGAACATCCAGATCCTTTCCGATTGACGAAACTGCTTATTGTCAGGGGAAATGTCCATCACCTGCAAAGGCAGTACTCCAAAGCCTTGTCCTATTACCAAAAAGCAGTCCATCTTTCTGAAAAATACAGGTACAAGCAACGGCAATATACAGCCTTATTGAAATTAGCCGACTGTTTTGATAATCTGGACGAGAAAGAAAAATTTCGCGACTGCCTGGAAAGAAAATTCCATCTGGAAAAAGAACTCCACCTGAAAAGCGAGGTTGAGATTTATGAAATTTAGCACATTGCCTATCCCTTCCTGTCTTGTTGGTGACGACGATGACCAGGATTAAATGATGGGTGACGATGACGATACCGAATAGACTTTATCTCTCTTGAAACAGGGAAAAATATTTCCCTGTTTTTTTATTTTGTAAAACAAGAGAAAGTTCGTTTTTAATGATCCATAATCTTCTAGACCTAGACAAAATTTTGTTAAAATAGAGATAACAGATTTTTTGATGGTACTTAAATATTAAGTTGTTTACGAATAATTATATAATTAAGGGGTACTAAATATTAATTATATTTAAGGGGGAGTACACTATGGAAAATAAGTTTTTTCTGAGCAAAGAGAGCAATCTAAAGTAAAAACTGCAATTTTGATGAAATACTTTGATGCTTGGTCAAAAGTTATGATTCCACGATCACGCTATAAAAGATTAGGTTATATAGATTTATTTAGTGGACCAGGGAAATATGAAGATGGAAACAAATCAACGCCACTTCTTATCTTAGAGAAATGTATTAATAATGAAAAATTACGAAAACAGATAGTAACCGTCTTCAATGATGCGAATCCAAAATTTTGTCAGAAGCTCAAAGAAAATATTGAGGCATTGCCAAATATAAATTTATTAAAATATAAGCCTAAAATCATGAATAAAGAAGTTGGAGATGAAGTTGCGAAAATCTTTTCAAAAATAAGTTTAATACCGACTTTGGCTTTTATAGATCCCTGGGGATATAAAGGATTAACAACCAACTTAATAAAAGCACTTATAAAAGATTTTGGTTCAGACTGTATTTTTTTCTTCAACTATAACAGAATTAATATGGGTATTAATAACCCAATAGTAAAAGAGCATATGAATGCTCTCTTCGGAGAAAAAAGGGCAAATCAATTGCGATTGACCATAAAAAAGATGGAACAAGAAGAAAAAGAATTATTTATAGTTAATGAACTTGCTGAATCTTTATCAGATAATCGTAAAAATTATGTTTTACCTTTTCGATTTCTTGATGAGCAAAAAGATAAAACAAGTCATTATCTTATCTTTGTCTCCAAACATTCTCTTGGATATACTATTATGAAGGAAATTATGGCAAAACAAAGCACCATAACAGATGACGGTGTTGCCAACTTCTCATATATACCAGTAAAACATAGGGAAAAATATATGAATGTTCAATTATCTCTTTTGTCATTATATGAGAGGCCATTGGACGCTTTAGGTAAAGAGTTAATAGATGAATTTAAAGGTAAGACGTTAACAGTAAAAGAAATATTTGATATGCACCATATTTGGAAACCATTTACTTTAGCTAATTATAAAGAGGCACTTCGCAGGTTAGAAGAAGATGGACTTATTTTGGCTGATCCACCATCTGAAAAAAGACGATTGAGGAAAGGGGTAAGAACAATGGGAGATACAGTTAAAATTACTTTCCTGAATCAGAACGGATGTTCCTCCTGAAAGTGTATTTTATTATATAATACGCCTAGGAGGGATAATATGGCTGGTAATTCAAGTATTGAGTGGACAGAAGCCACTTGGAATCCTATTACTGGTTGTAATAAGGTATCTGATGGTTGCAAACACTGTTATGCTGAGAGAATGGCTAAGAGACTTCTTGCAATGGGTAACCCTCGGTATAAAAATGGATTTGATGTAACACTACATCCAGATTTATTAGATGTACCGAAAAAATGGATAAAACCACGAAAGATTTTCGTGAATTCTATGTCAGATTTATTTCATGAAAAGGTACCTATTGAATTCATACAACAAGTTTTTAAAACCATGAATGAAACACCTCAACACTCGTATCAAATCCTAACTAAACGACCTGAAAGAGCGTTAGAACTTTCGAACCATTTACTCTTTACTCACAACATTTGGATGGGAACAAGTGTTGAAAATAGAAAAGTTATTCACAGGATTAATCTTTTACAACAAATTCCTGCCCATATAAGATTCTTGTCCTGCGAGCCTCTATTGGGTCCTCTTGAGAACCTTAATTTAGAGGGAATTCATTGGGTTATAGTTGGGGGGGAGTCTGGACCAGGTGCAAGACCTATGAAAGCAGATTGGGTTCGATCAATACGTGATCAGTGTTGTAAACGGAATGTAGCTTTTTTCTTTAAACAATGGGGTGGGGTTCAGAAGCATCGATATGGAAGAGAATTAGACAATAGAACGTATGATGAATATCCGGTTGAGACCTATTAAAAATGTGAGATGTCCAAGTTATCCCGATAATCAATTGCTTAGGGTAGTTGAAAATCGGGATTTTTGTTACTTGGCCTTTTAAAAAAGGAATCAAGAAATTGGTATGACATCACTATTCATAATTTGGTTACACTATACCTTAGTCCCAAGTAAATGGTTCTATCTAAAAAACAGATCGTCTAGAACTGAATCTTAGATAGAAAAGCCGACTTAAATTTATTGGAAGGAAATAAAGATCAGCTGATATTACAGCCGATTTCTGAGAGTAAAGAATTTCGGCTTTTTTTGTGTTGAAATTTGCTTAGTGTATGATTTCTACATTTTCTGCCAGTACTTACTATATAATTTTTGTTCATAATTTGTTCAAATAATTGTCACAAATATGTTAAAATTTGTTCTCATTATTTCTATATAATGGAAGAAACGCAAACAGTTGGAGCTGATTGGCATGGAAGAAATGAAATCATTACTGCACGCGGTGATGGAGCGGCTTGATGTGCAGTCTGCCAATATAGAACAGATCAGGACTGATGTTTCCAAAATGCAGACCCGGCTGGAACAGATGGAGAAGAAAATGGAACAGATCGAATCCCATGTGGGCGGAATGAACCAGGTTGTTGGCACGATGCAGGAAGAATGGGTTTTTTTTCAGCGCTTCAAGGACAGGCTGGATCAGGCACTGGTGCAGGAGGAGGACTGGCAGGCCCAAATTACACAGGCTTTGGCTTTGTGTTCCCAGGAAAAGAAGGATGCCTTGAAAAAGTTCATTGACAAACACGTTGGGTAACCCAGACAAAGGTTTGGGTTTTTTATTTTTGTACAATGATGTCGGAAAATTGAATCGGTGTTATAATGGAATAGATTATATGTTCCTGGACGGAAGGAGGAAAAATATGAGCATCAACGGGGTGGAATGGCTGCTTATTTTTGTAGTGGCCCTGATCCTGTTCGGTCCCAAAAAACTGCCCGAACTGGGGAAAGCAGTCGGAAAATCGCTTCGGGAATTTAAAAAGGCAACAAACGGTTTGCTGAATGATAACGAAAAAGAGGCAGAACCCAAAGAGAGCAAGACCGGTCAGGAGGAAGTAAAGAAAACAAGTCAGACTGAAAACAAACCAAAAGAGACAGAAGACAAAGAAAATAAAACCGTTCAGGTGGAAATGAAGAAAACCGGTCAGACTGATCATGAACCGTCAAAAGAGACCGAAACCAAGGAAAACAAAGCTGTTCAGGAGCAAGTAAAAGAGCCCAGCCTGTAGGATGTCAGGGTTGGGCTCTTTCTGTTGTCTGGATCAGCAACAGCGGCGGATATCTCCGCTTCCGTATCTTTCATCAATTGACCGGCGGTGAAATTCCGCTTCGCTCAGCGGAACTTCGCCGGGATGGTGTGTGCGGAAGTGTTCCAGATACCGTTCGTAATTGGGAACTCCTGCGATCTCATTCAGAAAGCCGGTGAACGCTTTTCCAGCCTGGCAAATCTTTTTTAACACCTTCATGAAACCTCACCCTTCAATCGTGTTTGGTTTCCGCGGGACAAAGGGAGACTCCCTGAGCGGCAATTGTTCCTGCTTTACCAAAACCCTGTACCAGACCCGGGCAGCATCGGCAATGATAATCACAACAAAGATGGCAAATAAAGCTGTCAAGACGGCATCAATCTGGTTGTTGAAAACAATCCGTTGCATTTCTTCGATGGATTTGGCCGGTCCCATCAGTTGCCCTGCCTCAATGGCCTGTGAGTACTGTTCCGCTGCTTTTAAAAAGCCGATTGATGGATCACTGTGGAACAGCTTTTGCCAACTGGCCGTCATGGTGACAATGGTCAGCCAGGTCAGGGGAAGCAGGGTGATCCAGGAATAAACCCATTTGCCCATTTTGACCAGAATCGTTGTCCCGACAACAAGCGCAACGACAGCCAGCATTTGGTTGGCGATTCCAAACAGCGGCCACAAGGTGTTAATGCCGCCCAGTGGATCAACTACTCCCTGATACAGGAAATATCCCCATCCGGCAACCATGAGCCCGCTGGCAAGCATATTGGCGGGATAGTACTTTGTATCTCCCAGTTTGGGGATGGCCCTGCCCATCAGATCCTGAAGAATAAAGCGGCCTACCCGTGTACCGGCATCAATCGTTGTGAGAATAAAGACCGCTTCAAACAAAATGGCAAAATGATACCAGAAAGCCATCATGGCCTCGCCGCCAAGCAGGTTGGAAAAAATGGTTGCCATGCCGACAGCCAGGGTCGGGGCTCCGCCTGTCCGGGACAGGATTGTGTTTTCGCCGATGGCGTTGGCCAACTGTGTCAAATCCTGCGGTGTTACCGTAAAGCCCATTTCCGTAACCGCCCTGGCTGCTGCAACCACATCCGTTCCGATGACCGCAGCCGGGCTGTTCATGGCAAAATAAACTCCCGGAGTTAAGATACATGCGGCAATCAATGCCATAATGGCCACAAATGATTCGGTCAGCATGCCGCCGTATCCGATCATGGTGGCATGGGATTCGCGGGCAATCATCTTTGGCGTGGTACCGGATGAAACAAGGGCATGGAACCCGGAGATGGCTCCGCAGGCAATGGTAATAAATACAAACGGGAACAGATCCCCGGAGAAAACAGGTCCCGTTCCGTCAACAAATTGGGTCAGGGCCGGCATTTTCAAATCCGGCAGGACCAGGATAATTCCCAGGGCCAGCGCCAGGATGGTCCCCACCTTTAAAAATGTACTCAGGTAGTCGCGGGGGGCCAAAAGCAGCCACACCGGCAAAACGGAAGCGACAAAACCGTAAATGATCATCATCCAGGCCAGGGCTGGCCCATCAAAGGTAAAGCAGGCGGCCCAGGTGGGATGGGTTGACACAATTTGCCCGCCATAAAGGGACAACAGCAGCAGGGCAAAGCCGATGAGGGAAGCTTCCAGAATTTTCCCCGGCCGTATATACCGCATGTAAATTCCCATGAAAATGGCGATAGGAATGGTCATGGCAATCGTAAACATGCCCCAGGGGCTGTTAGAGAGCGCCTTTACGACAACCAGCCCCAGGACGGCAAGCAGGATGATCATGATGCCGAGGATCGCAATGGCTGCTGTAAATCCGCCAACCGGCCCGATTTCCTCCCGGGCGATATCGCCTAATGATTTTCCGTTCCGGCGCATGGAACCGAATAAAATGATAAAGTCCTGTACCGCCCCGCCGAGAACAACCCCGACAATAATCCAGATGGTCCCCGGCAAGTAACCCATTTGTGCGGCCAGAATCGGGCCTACCAGCGGGCCGGCTCCGGCAATGGCCGCAAAATGGTGCCCGAACAGGACCCATTTGTTGGTGGGAACAAAATCTTTTCCGTCGTTATGGATTTCTGCCGGAGTTTTCCGGTTGTCATCCAATTCAAAAACTTTTCGTGCCATAAAACGGCTGTAAAAACGGTAACCGACGGCGTAGGTGCAGACAGCGGCAACAAGCAGCCAAAAAGCGTTGACCGATTCGCCGCGGTTTAACGCCAGGATGGCAAAGCCGGCGGTGCCCGTTGCCGATACTGCTCCCCAGATGAGAATCGATAACAGTTTTTTTGTCAATTCAGAACTCCTCCAATGTCAAAAGATTGGAACAAATGGAATTGCCGATGAAGATCAATTCTATTAATATGTTTTTTTATGAATCGAAAATATGCGGTAATTATAACCATTATACTGAATATTTTTTTTATTTCAATAAAGACATCTGATTAAGACCATGAAAATCTTTGTTTTTGGGGGAGGTTGAACTTGAAATAGCGGAGTCTTTTTATAAACTATCTGTATAGTTTAAAAGGCAGCCCTGGTGGGGTAAAGAATAATTACCGAAAGATTATTTTATATATGGAGAAGTCTTTTTCGGAATAAAATCCAATTGTCGGGACTAGTGAAATTGGATCATCATGTTAAAAGGTTCACAAAATCTCACCTTCTTATGCCTTTTATTGTTTGCTATGTGAAGCTGGCACAGCTGGATTGTACGTATCTTACGATATTTTATATATTCCTTAAGGTTTGCTCTTATAGTTCAGCGGTATGAAACAGCGTTGCTTTCTCTGTTCCAACATCGAATTGTAAAGCCATCGACATAAATCAAGGGTTTGTTCAATGGTTTCCACTTGATCTTTGGTTGGATGGAGGAACTGTTTCTCTCACGCAGACAACCAAACTCCATTTCAGCAATTGAATGAATGGTTTCGCAGAAGGATTGGAATACGTCTTTGGAAGCAATGGAAGAAACTAAAAAACAAAGTAAAAAGGCTTATTACCTTAGGAATTCCTAAGGAAAAAGCCTGTGAACGGGGTAACACACATAAAAATATTGGCAAATCGCACGAATCAAGCCGGCATGGTGATCCGAGGCCACCAGATCCATCCCATAAAGCCTGCGACTTTATAACCAGTGGAAAAACCTCACGTCAGCTGGTTTCTGACTCACTGTCTCCTGACATTAAACCAATAACTTTCCGGTAGCCCTGACGTTCCTCCGTTCGCCCGTATGGCTGCGCAGATATGTGTTCAGGTTTCCTGTACTTTCAGGATCTGATTCAAAACGGATTCCAGCAATTTAGCCACTTGTGTCGACCATTTTACAAAATTTACGGACTTGACTTCTGATGCCCATCCTTTTCTTATCAGTAGATTTTTTCAATTATGCTTGGTATGTGTTGTTCCCGTTTACTCGCCGCGAATCACACGAAAACCTTGATCGGGACCAATGCCACTCGCCTCGAACTTTCCCCGAAAAGATATCTCGTTGTTGCTGATGTCGCCGATCCAACCGCCGCCCTTCACAATCCGGAAAGAACCGCTGTTACTATCCAGGTCTCCGTACCAGTTCCAGCACCATTCCCTGACATTCCCTGACATATCGTAAAGTCCTAACTCGTTGGGTTTCTTGACACCGACAGGTTTTGTTTTATTCCTGTTGTTTTCTATAATTGACCAGTTCCAGTTTCCTGTTAAGTATTTATCTCCGGCGTTTCTCCAATACCATGCTACTTCATCTGCATTATTGCTTCCGCTGTATGTGTAACTCTTGCTCATCTGACCTCCACTCGCAGCATATTCCCACTCTGCTTCTGTCGGCAATCGGTAACCGTTCGCTCCCGCATTGATCGTTACTGTCCATTTTATATTATCGTATTCACTTTTATTATTCGGGTCTATTTTATTCTTGTCTATCTTGTAATACGGTTGCAAGCCTTCTTTAATACTCCTTTTATTACAGTACTCAACAGCGTCGTACCAGCTTACCATTTCTACCGGCAAATTGTCGCCTTTGAATTGTGAGGGATTCTTTCCCATTACCTCAATCCACTCTTTCTGAGTTACCTCGTATTTACTGATATAAAAATCCGATATTGTTACACTTTTCCCATAGTAGTTGGACTTTGTGTTCGTAAAAGTCCCGCCTTTGACTAATACAAAGCTCTCATTCTTTTCCGCCTTTTCTTGCGAACAGGCGCTGACAACAATCAGCATTGCCATTATAAGGAAAACGGATAGCTTTCTCATGGATATATCCCCTTTAAACTGATAGGAAGAGTTACAGGCCATCACTGCTCATTGGTCTCTTGGAGCGAAAACCATCACTACTTGGACGGGGAAGTCAGAATTTGAGCAATTGCCTGTTGAATGAAGCGATCAGGCACAGCAGGAATACCTGATAACCAGATTCCATCTCGTGGTGGCTCCCTTGAAGCTAATAGTACAGATCATGCCCATGCCGGGCGCACATACCTAAGGCCGCCGGCTGTAAGACCGGCAGGCCTCAGCAATATCAATGGCAAAAGGAGTTTTCCAATTTTCTGGAAATTTTACCTGTCAGTTGCCTTGCTACCATACCGTTACGTTAGATCTCCCACTACTTTGATATCCCTCTGTTGCCAACACCTGGTAAGCCCAACTGCTCCCCAGATTCATTCCTTTACTCTTCCATGCGTTAACGTGGTTGCTGAAAGTGATAGTGGCGTTGTTTCCGGTCGGCCTCTTCGACTGTCGAACACTCCAGAACTGTTGGAAGGTTTGTGTGCCGTCAATGGAAGGTGCGTTGTATCGCATCGTCGTATAGATGTCATATGTGCCCCCATCACTGGTCACGGTACCTTTATATGTTCCTGTAGGCCTGTAAGTGCCCCAGCTATCAACGACGTAATATTCTATGAGTGAGTTTCTCGTCCACCCATAGAGAGTCAAATACGCATTGCCAGACGGTTCCCAGATGCCGGCATTGTAGTTTATTGTCCTGGATGGTGATCCGGTAGCCCAGCCTTTACCGACAACAAAATTCCCGCAATTTGTCCATGTAACACTGTAATTGCCGCCTGGTCCATTGACAGCATTTACTGTCCCGCCGCCATCAGTCCAATTTTGCCAATAGGTGTTCGCACTTGCGGTTTCTGCAAACAGGCCCAAACTCATCACGGCTGCAACAAACACCATCAGGATTTTCTTGTTGAACCTGAACATAATTTGCCTCCTGAATTAAATTTATTTGTCGTTACCTTGATTTGTCGTTACCTTGCCTGCACACTATATTTCGGTTGTTTCTCCTTGCAGTGCATAACTTATCCTGTGTCATATTCTGTGAACATCGGACTGTCATCTCCTTCCCGGGCTAAATGTGAGCGGATACATTTGCATCTGGAAGGCATCAACGAATTTTTACATTGTCTATCAATAGTATATCACTTCGGAAGAAAGTTTGTCTATTGGTTAAACAAAGATTATTGAAAAAAGTTTGATCCACAGAAAAAACAGACAAATTTGCCTCTGTTTTTCCAATTTGCTTTCTAATAGGGAGAAACTGCCGGTAAACCGGGATTATTATTAACTTCAAGATGTTTGAAAAAACTCTCAAAGAGCCGCCGGAAACTGTTTGAAACTACCTTTGACGACAATCCTGATAATCGAAGCATACTCGATAATAACGATATTATATAAACGAAGTTTGTATATTGAGCAAACAAAGATTGCTGCAAAACTCCGCTCTGCAGAAAAAGAAACTCACGAAAAGCTGCTGGCAACTGTTAAAATAACCTTTGACAGGTATTCCCGATTTACCCTGCTGACGAAAAACGATGACGATATTAGCGGCAGATTCCCATAACGTGATCACTCGCAAACGCTCCTCCACTCAATCTGAATCCCCGGGGGGTTACCCCCGTAGTGGCTCCATAATGCAAAAAATCTCCCTATTTGGGGGTAGTACCAGCTTTCCCGCAATCGTTTACGCATCGGGAGTGGTCAAACGAAGAATTCCTAATGAAATTTAACGGTTTTATGCTATACTGTGAGAAGTTAAAGGGCAAAAATGATACAGATGGCAATGTTTATTCAGTGGAGGTGAAAAAATTGGCCATTTCCAAAGCAGAAGTTTATAAAGTAGCTGCACTCGCACGTTTGAAATTGAGCGAACAAGAGGCTGACCAGTTTACCAGCCAGCTTAATGATATTTTGGAGTTTGCCAATAAACTGAACGAATTGGATACTGAAAACGTACAACCGACCAGCCATGTTTTGCCGATCCACAACGTGTTCCGGGAGGATGAAGTCCGCTCCTCGACCGACCGGGATAAAGCGTTGAAAAACGCTCCCGAACAACAGGATCACATGTTTTATGTACCAGCAGTTTTTGAGTGAGGAGGAGAAAAATGTCGCTGTTCAATGACTCATTGAAGGGGTTACATAAACGGTTAGCCAAACGGGAAATTACAGCCAGCGATTTGGTGAATGAATCCTTGCGCCGGATTGTGGAGGTTGACAGTCACATCAAGGCCTTTATCAAAGTGGATGAAGAAGGGGCCAGACAGCGCGCCAGGGAATTGGACGAGAAGTTGGCAAGCGGGGCGGAAAGAGGATTTCTGGCCGCATTGCCGGCAGGAATCAAGGACAATATTTGTATTGAAGGGATGACGACGACATGCGGCAGCCAGCTGCTGTCCAATTATGAGCCGATCTACAGTGCCACGGTTATGCACAAACTGGCGCAGGCAGAAGCGATTACGATGGGCAAGCTGAATATGGACGAATTTGCAATGGGATCATCTACAGAAAATTCCTCTTACCATCCGACCCGTAATCCATGGAATCCGGAAAAGGTTCCCGGAGGTTCCAGCGGAGGGTCGGCCGCTTCTGTGGCTGCTCGGGAAGTCTACTTCTCGCTTGGTTCCGATACGGGAGGATCGATTCGCCAGCCGGCAGCCTTTTGCGGAGTAGTTGGACTGAAACCGACTTATGGCCGCGTTTCCCGCTATGGCCTGGTTGCGTTTGCTTCCTCGCTGGACCAGATCGGGCCCCTGACCAAAAATGTGGAAGATACGGCTTATGTCTTGCAGGTGATTTCCGGCCACGATGCCTGTGACTCCACTTCTGCCAATGTAGAGGTGCCTGACTATTTGTCCGCTTTAACCGGAGAAATCAAAGGGATGAGGATTGCAGTAGCCAAAGAGATGATGGGTGAAGGCATCGATCCGTCCGTGCGCGAACGCGTACAAGAAGCGATTGTGAAACTGGAACAAATGGGTGCTTATGTGGAAGAAGTCTCCCTTCCGCACACGGAATATGCCGTGCCTGCTTATTATTTGATTGCACCTGCTGAAGCTTCATCAAATCTGGCCCGCTATGACGGCGTTCGGTATGGAGTTCGCAAAGAAGGCAAAAATCTGGTTGACATGTACCTGGAAACGCGCAGCCAGGGATTCGGCCCGGAAGTGAAACGGCGGATTATGCTCGGGACTTATGCGCTCAGTTCTGGTTATTATGATGCGTATTATCTGAAAGCACAAAAAGTGAGAACCCTGATTCGCCAGGATTTTGACAAGGTGTTTGAACAGTTTGATGTCATTGTGGGACCGACGACACCGACCACAGCGTTTGGAATCGGTGAAATCGTAAATGATCCGTTGACGATGTACATGAACGATATTTTGACCATTCCCGTAAACCTGGCCGGTTTGCCGGCGATCAGCATCCCGTGCGGACTTGCGGAGGGAATGCCTGTTGGCCTGCAAATTATTGGCAAGCCTTTTGACGAGTCAACGGTATTGCGTGTTGCCCATGCCTATGAGCAAGAAACCGGGCCGATGCCGGCTCCGATGGTGGGAGGGAAAACAGAATGAGCCAGTATGAAACAGTGATCGGATTGGAAGTTCACGTGGAATTATTCACAAAGACAAAAATCTTTTGCGGCTGTTCGACAGAGTTTGGCGCGCCTCCCAACACGCATACGTGTCCAGTCTGTCTCGGCCATCCGGGAGTCCTTCCCGTATTGAACAGGCAAGCTGTCAATTATGCAATGAAAGCGGCGATGGCTCTGAATTGTGAGATTGCTGAATACAGCAAGTTTGACCGGAAAAACTATTTTTACCCGGATTTGCCCAAAGCCTATCAGATTTCCCAGTATGACCAGCCGATTGGCAAGAACGGCTGGATTGAAATTGAAGTAGACGGGGAAAAGAAACGGATCGGGATTACCCGTCTCCATCTGGAAGAAGATGCCGGGAAATTGAACCACAGTGAACATGGAGACGGCTCCCTGGTAGATTTTAACCGTGTCGGCGTACCGCTGATTGAAATCGTGTCCGAACCGGATCTCCGTTCACCGGCAGAAGCCCGTGCCTATCTGGAAAAATTGAAAATGATCATCCAGTATACAGGCGTATCCGATGTGAAGATGGAAGAGGGTTCCTTGCGTTGTGATGCCAATATCAGCTTGCGTCCGGTGGGGCAAAAGGAATTTGGAACCAAGACGGAGATGAAAAACCTGAACTCGTTCAGGAATGTGGAAAAAGCGCTGGAATATGAACAAAAGCGGCAAAAGGAAATACTGGACCGCGGCGATGTTGTGGTTCAGCAAACCCTGCGCTGGCTGGAACAGGAAAATCGCACCAAGACGATGCGGAGCAAGGAAGAAGCGCATGACTATCGTTATTTCCCTGAGCCGGATTTGGTAACCCTTTATATTGATGAGGCCTGGAAAGAAAAAGTCCGCGCCAGCATTCCTGAATTGCCGGATGCAAGAATGGCCCGTTACCAGAAAGAATTTGGCCTGAATCATTACGACGCCTCAATTTTGATCAGTTCCAAGGCTGTCGCTGATTTTTATGAAGAAACGGTAATGAAAAAAGCAGATCCGAAACTGGCAGCCAACTGGATTGTGACCGAATTGCTTGGCTATCTTAACCAGGAAGACAAGGAACTTAATGAAATTAAAATGGAACCTGCCCACCTGGCAGAAATGATCCGGTTAATCCAAAATGGAACAATCAGCAGCAAGATTGCCAAAAAGGTATTTAAGGAAATATTGAATACAGGTAAAAATCCGCAAAAAATCGTTGAAGAAAAAGGATGGGTTCAAATCAGTGACGAGGGGCAGTTAAAAGAGGAAATAGCCAAAGTACTGGCAGCCAACCGGCAATCCGTTGAAGATTTTAAAAACGGAAAAGACCGGGCACTTGGTTTCCTTGTTGGCCAGGTCATGAAAGCAACCCGGGGTAAGGCGAATCCCAAATTGGTAAATCAACTGATCCTGGAACAGATTAACCAGTAATCGATCGGGGATGGAGCTCGCCTGTTTGAGGCGGGCTTCTTTCATCTATGAAGGAGGCTTCGTCGTGCAGTTATTTCATCTGATGATTATCGGCTTTTTATTGGGAGCGGGAGTCTATTTTCTGTTTGTGATTCCTGTCCCGGTCGAAGCCGTCACTTTCCTGATTTTTGCGCTCTATTTTTTGGTTACGTATTATGAACGGACAGGGCGTTCATTCAAAAAGCCCGTTTACGGGATTACCGCTTTTCTGCTTGCCTTAAACGGTATTGTCCAGATCTTTGTCTACTCAGAAGGCTTGATCAACGGGATGATCAGTTTTTTCTTTGCATTTTTGACCTGGAAGTCCATGCAAAGATTGGCAGGCCATTCCGAATAAGAGGTGTGGGCAGTGACCGGCAGTTGTTTTTCAGGCCATGCACGTGTTTTGGACACAAGCAATGTCAGATTCAAGAGTTTCAGAGCAAACCGGTTTTTCACTACCTTGAAGTAAACAAACCGGCAATGGATTTAAGCGGGAAGATTTGCCAAAGGCCAGGCCAGTTCGTTGGTTTGGTCTGAAGGACGCTTTCTTGGATCATACATACGGAAAAGCCTGGTTGATGCAATTCGAAAGATAATCATTGGGGAGGATCGGAATGAAGAGAGCCAAATGGTGGGGCTTGGTTTTCGTCATTTTTTTTGGTGTTTTCCTGACGGCCCCCGTTGTACAGGCCCACCCGCTTTTTAGCGTAGCCACTGACCTGAAAGTTGGGGAAAACGAGATCGAAATGTCGCTTTTGATCAATGACGCTTTATTGAAAAAGGTGCCGGGAGAAGATTTGTCCGTGGAAAATGGGCTGTCGGGAAAGAAAAAACAGGAAATCGGAAACTATATTAAAAAAGGATTCGTCGTCAAAAACAACGGTCGTCCGATGACAGGAAGGATTGAAGAAATTGCCAGACCCGATTTGTCCCACGTGCGGGTAAAAATCAGGTTTACTTCCCAACAGAAAGTGGAAAAAGTAGATCTGTTCTATTCGATGTTTTTTGAGATTGATAAAAGCAGGCATCAAAATATTGTAACCATTCACGATGATGGAAAAGAAAGCCGTTTTGTTTTCCATGACTCCGAAAGGCATCTCTCTTTTACAAAAGAGAGCCGTCTGTCGATTTGGCTGACCGTCAGGCAGTTTATCCAGATCGGGATGGAGCATATCTGGTTCGGATTTGACCATCTGGCTTTTCTGGCGGCACTGTTTGTGGCCGGCGGAGGCTGGAAACATTTGTTAAAGGTCATCACTTCCTTTACCATTGCCCATTCCATTACCCTGTTTCTGGCGGTAATGGATATTGTCGCTGTCCCGTCAAAGTGGGTAGAAGCCCTGATCGCTTTGACAATTGTTTATGTCGCTGTTGAAAACCAGTGGTTTCGTTCCCCTGAACACCGTCCCACGGTCACGTTTTTCTTTGGTTTGATTCACGGCCTGGGGTTTGCCGGTTCTCTGTCGGAAATCCAGCTGCCCAAAGACAGCTTTCTGGCAGCCCTGTTTTCGTTTAACTTGGGGGTGGAACTTGGACAAATCGTTATTTTTCTGTGCCTGATCCCCGTATCGCTGCTGCTGAAGCGGCTGGTACAGGGACGCTGGCTGGTACAGGGGGTATCCGGGATCATTGCCTTGTTCGGGATTTTCTGGTTTGTTGAGCGGGTTTTTGAGCTGGAAATTCCTTTTTTTCCATTATGAAGCAGAATACAGTAATGACCGGATAGTGCAAATGGTATTTTTGATATAATAAATTATCAATTAGAAATAAAACCTTACAAAAATAGAAGGATGTGTTGGTAGTGGCAAAAAGTCATATTGGTGTCATCGGACTCGCTGTCATGGGAAGAAACCTGGCGCTCAACATGGAGAGCAAAGGTTATACGGTTTCCGTGTTTAACCGTTCTCCTGAACGAACCAAAAAGCTGATTGCGGAACATCGTGATTTGAATCTGGTGGATACATATACCATGGAAGAATTTGTTACTTCCCTGGAAAAGCCCAGGCGAGTCATGCTGATGGTAAAAGCAGGCCAGCCCACGGATGACATGATCCGGCAGCTGAAAAAATATCTGAAGCCCGGTGATGTCATTATTGACGGGGGAAATGCCTATTATGAGGATACGATCCGTCGCGGCAGGGAACTGGAGAAAAGTGGCATTCATTTTATCGGGACCGGTGTTTCCGGAGGGGAAGAAGGTGCTCTCAAGGGTCCGGCCATTATGCCGGGAGGCCCAAAAGAGGCATATGACCAGGTCAGTGAAATCCTGACGGCCATTTCCGCCAAAGTAGACGGCGATCCCTGTTGTACGTACATTGGCCCGGATGGTGCCGGTCATTATGTGAAAATGGTCCATAATGGCATCGAATACGGGGATATGCAACTGATCAGCGAAGCCTACCACTTGCTGAAACATCTGCTGGACATGGAAGCCGGCGAATTGCACGAGGTTTTCCAGGAATGGAATCAGGGAGAACTGGACAGTTACCTGATCGAGATTACGGCGGATATCTTTACGAAGATGGACCGGGATACCGGCAAACCGCTGGTTGAAGTTATTCTGGACACCGCGGGGCAAAAAGGGACAGGAAAATGGACCAGCCAGAGTTCCCTTGACCTCGGGGTTCCGCTTTCCATTATCACCCAATCGGTATATTCCCGGTTCGTGTCGGCAATGAAAGAAGAACGGGTACAGGCAAGCAAGGTGTTAAACGGGCCGAAAACAGGCAACCGCACCTTGATCCGGGAACGAGGCGCTTTCATTGAATCAGTCCGGCAAGCCTTGTACGCAAGCAAAATCTGTTCCTATGCCCAGGGCTTTGCACAGATGAAGGCCGCTTCCGATACGTTTGGCTGGAACCTGAAACCTGGCGAAATCGCCATGATATTCCGCGGCGGCTGCATTATCCGGGCCCGATTCCTGCAAAACATCAAAGATGCCTATGATCGCAACCCCAACTTGAGCAATCTGTTGTTGGACCCCTATTTCCAGGGAATTATGGAGCAATATCAGCAGGCTTTGCGTGAAGTGGTGGCGACCGCCGTATTAAACGGCATCCCGGTTCCGGCCTTTGCCAGTGCCATCAACTACTATGACAGCTATCGCTCCGAAACGCTCCCGGCCAATCTCCTCCAGGCACAGCGCGATTATTTCGGGGCTCATACTTATCAGCGGATTGACCGGGAAGGTGTATTCCATACAGAGTGGACAGAAAAAGAATAAAAGGATTTCCCCCTGGAGATTCTTTCTTCAGGGGGTTTTCTTGCATTTTATTCTAAAAACGAATAATATATATGTATGATCTAATTATTATTCGTGTTTGGAGGAATAATATCATGTTTCAATTGCAAAAAAAGGGGTCGTCAGTTCAAAAAGAAATTATAGCCGGACTTACTACCTTTTTTACCATGTCATATATTATGGTGGTTAATCCCATTATTCTGTCCGATGCGGGAGTACCTTTTTCGTTAAGTTTTTTTGCGACCATTATTGCCACGGTTGTCGGTACGTTAATGATGGGATTGTACGCCAATTATCCCATTGCGATTGCGCCTGCCATGGGATTGAACGCCTACTTTGCCTACTCTGTTGTCAGAGCCCATCAGGGATTGGGATATGAAGAAGCGTTTGCCGCGGTTTTTGTGGCGGGGCTCCTGTTTGTGCTGTTGTCGTTGACACCGCTCAGGACAAAATTGATTGAAGTGATTCCCTCCAATCTGAAAAGTGCGATTACGGCCGGAATCGGTCTGTTTATCGCTTTTATCGGATTGCGCATGTCCGGTCTGATTACTGATCATCCTTCCAACCTGGTGGCGCTTGGAAACCTTCATTCTCCTTCCTCACTGTTGACGTTGGCCGGTCTTGCCATCACTCTGGTCTGTATGGCTCTCAATCTGAATGGAGCCTTGTTTATTGGGATGCTGGGAACCGGAATCATCGCCTATTTTACCGGGCAGCTGTCTTTTGACAACGGCGTTGTCTCCTTGCCGGCCATTCCTGACCAACTGGTGATCGATAATCCGGTTCATGCGTTTCAGGCAGTCTTTGATTATGGATTGTATGCCGTCGTCTTTTCCTTCCTGCTTGTCACCCTGTTTGACACCACCGGAACCGTTTTGGGTGTTGCCAGGCAGGCCGGACTGATGAAAGGGGATCACCTCCCCCGCGGGGGACGGGCCCTGGTTGCCGATTCCGTCGCTACGCTGGTGGGTTCCCTGTTTGGAACCAGTCCCACCTCCGCATACATCGAGTCCTCCTCAGGGGTGGCTGCAGGCGGGAGAACCGGTCTGACTGCGGTTGTGGTGGCCATCCTGTTTGTTCTGTCCGCGTTTTTCAGCCCGCTGGTCAGCGCGGTATCGGGGATTGCAGCGATCACGGCTCCGGCACTCATTGTTGTGGGTTCGTTAATGATGAGCCAGGTCAGTTCCATCAAATGGGATGAAATCGACGAAGCCTTTCCGGCGTTTATTGTCATCCTGAGCATGCCGCTTACTTCCAGCATCGCTACCGGAATTGCACTCGGATTTCTTATTTATCCATTAATGAAAATTTTCAGGGGAAAATGGAAAGAAGTGCACTGGCTCGTTTACCTGTTTGCGGTTCTGTTCTTCTTCCAGTTGGTATACATGCCCCATTGATCCGGGCGGAATCAGGCTTCATGGACGGCATCCATGGGCCTTTTTTTGTTTTCATCTGTGTATTTGCCGGCTTTCATGGAAAATAGGGCTTTGAAGAGAATCAATGTGAAGGGTAAACTTATAATTAGGTTTTAAAAAATGGCGAATAAATCATTCATAAGCGAAAAGCCCGGAAATTATTGATGAAGCCAAAGGAGCTGGCTCAATGAAGCAAGCGCGACTGATTTATAATCCTACAGCGGGAAGGGAACTGATCCAGAAAAAATTGTCCTTCTTACTGGATGAACTGGAGCAGGCCGGTTTCCATACATCTTGCCATGCCACCCGGGGTCCGGGATGTGCCATGAGAGAAGCCAGACTTGCCGCCGAACAGGGATATGACGTGGTGGTTGCAGCTGGCGGAGACGGAACCATCCATGAAGTAGTCAACGGAATTGCCGGTTGTCCCGACCGGCCCCGGTTGGGGATTTTGCCGGGAGGGACGACCAATGATCTGGCCCGGGCGCTGAAAATTCCCCGCGATCTTGGCGAAGCCTGCAAAGTGATTGCCCGGGGCAAAACCATGTTGGCGGATACAGGGATGTTTGGCGACAAATATTTTATCAATGTTGCAGCTGCCGGCCGCCTGACTGAAGTTACCTATGAAGCACCCAGCCGTTTGAAGACCATGATGGGACCCTTTGCCTATTATGCCAAGGCGATAGAAAAGCTTGGCAGCCTGCACCAGCCCTTCCCCGTAAAGTTGAAAACTCCGTATGGCGAGTGGGAATCCGAAATATGGCTGATTGTGATTGCCAACAGTGTTTCCGTAGGGGGATTTGAACGGTTGGCCCCTGCGGCGGACTTAAGCGACGGACTGATGGATGTGTTGATTGTTCCCAAGGCAAACATTTCCGACCTGTTGCAACTGGCGGCTTTAGCCCTCAAAGGACAGCATATCCGTGATTCCCGCATTATTTATTTTCAAACAGAACAACTGGATATTGAAACACCCCTGTCGTTAAAATTGAATCTGGATGGAGAATGGGGGGGTGAATTGAAGGGAAGCGTAAAAATTGTACCCCAACATTTGGAGATATTTTGCCCATAGTTGACGTTCATCCCTTACTGGTGAATGTTCAGACTGTAGTAAACATATACAGGAAGACGATTTTTAGAACTCCGTTCCGTCTCCGCCTTGCAAGGAAGCAGTAAGGGCGCTCCAGCAAACACTTCCAGGCGGGCTGCAAAACTCGCTACGCTCAAACAGTTTCGCCCGTTTTTCCTGGAAGTGTTTGCTTTCGCTTTGTAGCGGCTCCGAAGTCACTTCGTTTCTAAAAATCGCTTCTTCCAATTTTGTCAACAAGCTGGATGTTCATCCCGTCCGATAGACGTTTTTTATAAAGGAGCCGCAGAAAAGATGAAGCAAAAACCACCAGCGAATAAGGGCGATATCATTGAACTGGAAATTACCGGATTTGCCCATGACGGAGCCGGTGTCGGCAAATATGAGGGCTTTACCGTCTTTGTGCCGCAAACCGTTCCCGGAGAGAAAGTTCGCACCCGGTTAACCGTTGTGAAAAAAACGTATGGAAAAGCAAGCTGTCTGGAGATCCTGAAGACACACCCGCACCGGACCGAACCGCAGTGCCCTGTTTACGAAATTTGCGGGGGTTGCCAAATTCAGCACATCAGCTATGAGGCGCAACTGGAACATAAACGGCAGCAAGTGATGGATCATTTCACCCGCATCGGCGGAATGGAGGTACCTGTTCATCCCGTCCTCGGAATGAATGATCCGTGGCGGTACCGCAACAAGGCCCAGGTTCCTTTTGGCGTGCAAAAAGGAAAGGTGGCAGCCGGTTTTTATGCCCCCGGAACACACCAGATTGTCAACATGGATGCCTGCCTGATCCAGCATGAGTTAAACGACCAAGTGATCCGGAAAGTAAAGCAACTGGCCCAGCGCCTGAAAACGCCTATCTATGATGAACAGAAGCACCGCGGGATTTTGCGCCATGTCATGGTACGGACAGGATACTCCACAGGGGAATGCATGATCGTCCTGGTGACCAACGGGAGAAAACTCCCGTACCGGCAAAAATGGATCGAAGAATTGCGCAGGGAATTTCCCCAGCTGAAATCCCTCATGCAAAATATCCACCACAGACGGTCAAATGTTGTCCTGGGGCCGGAAAATCAGGTGTTATGGGGCCGGGAAGTCGTCTATGACCGGATCGGAGATGTTACTTTTGCCATCTCCCCCCACTCCTTTTTTCAGATCAATCCGGTACAGACCAGGGTCTTGTACGATCAGGTGGCAAAATATGCCGCTCTGACCGGAGGAGAAACCGTGATTGACGCCTACTGCGGAATCGGAACCATTGCCCTTTATCTCGCTCGCCATGCCAAACGGGTCTATGGCGTGGAAATCGTTCCTGCCGCCATTAAAGATGCCAAGCGGAATGCCGAAATAAACCGGATGGATCATGTTACCTTTGAAGCAGGAGCAGCCGAAGAGATTATGCCACGCTGGTACCAGGAAGGAATCCGGCCTGATGTGGTAGTGGTCGACCCCCCGCGTAAAGGTTGTGACCCATTGCTTTTGGATACCGTCGCCTCCATGCAACCCGGTCGGATCGTCTATGTCTCCTGCAATTCCTCCACCCTTGCCCGTGATGCAAAGTATCTTGCGGAGTTGGGATACAGGGTTCGGGAAGTGCAACCGGTAGACATGTTCCCGCAAACAGGGCACGTGGAGTGCGTAATGTTGATGACAAATGTGAAAAACAAATAAGCGTCTGAAAAATGGCTTGAATACAGGGGTTTCTGGCAATTTGCCGCCCGCTGAAAATGTGTTTTTTGACGGCGGAGATGCCGGGAAGCCCTGTCTTGGTAAAGTGGGCCAAATTTGAGTTTTTGTCTGGCTTGTCTTGCTTTGATTTTTTTCAAGATGTCCAAAGTGGCATCCGTAACAGCAATTGAGCGGCGGCTGCCATCCGTTTTGGTGGTTTTCCGAAAGACCAATCCTTTTCCTTTTAAACGCTGTAAAGTTTGACTGATGTTAATGGTCTTGTTGTTAAAATCAATATCGGTCCACCTTAATCCGTAAATTTCCCCACGCCTTAATCCTGTGTTAATGGCCGGCAAGTACAGCCTCATAGAAATATTTGCTTTTTGCTGCTTCCAGCAGTATGTGGATTTCTTCCCTAGTCTAGTCCGGCATGGGGGCAAATGTCCCCCTCTACTCTTGTTGAACGTATTCTAAATGATCGACTTACTCATGTGAAAATTAACATGCAACTTCATAAAATCATATGGGATCCTAATGTGGAAGGAGTGTAGCACAGATGGATGTAGACAAAGTAAAAGAAGCGATATTCAAAAGCATTGAGGAAAACTTTGACTTGAAGATACTATCAGATCAGCAAATTCACTGCGGTTGGCGCAATCTCAAATGGAAAATCGAAACTAACGAAGGTTCGATTTTTGTCAAACATTATCATCCTAAAAGGTATCCTGCCGAGAAATTAGATCGAGTACGCGAAGCACTTCGTATCCAAGCGTACCTTGCTGAGAATGGCATTCCCTGCCCAGAACCCTTCATACACGAAGAGTCCCATTTGATCAAAACCGCTTCTAATGTGTATTATTGTTTGACTCCTTACTGTGAAGGAGAACTGGTGAAACCGGGTGAAGTGATTGTGGATCAAATTTATCATCTAGGAAAAGTGATAGGGCAAATGCACAAAAAACTTCAATTCCTTCCTACACAGCCGCCTGAGTGGAAGCCAAATTATGAAAAGATTTACGAGGCATGGAGCAGAAATTGGGATAGGGCGCGTTTAGAGAAACGTTCAGATCGTGTGCTTCAAGCAATCGAAAGCCAGAGAACCATCATAGATCAGCTTAATTTAGATATTTTTCATGACTGTCCGGCAGGTTGGACTCATTGGGATTTATTCGTAGACAATTTGCTTTTTTTTCCTGATCGTGTCTCGGCTATTCTTGATTTTGATCGAATCACCATTATCTATCCTGAACTAGATCTTTCACGGGCGATTCTTTCATGCGCATTGAGAGATAACAAAATAAGGTTTGATGCGGTTTCTGCCTTTTTAAAGGGTTACAACGAATACCTTGTATTTCAGGGAAATGAGTTGGCTAGGTCGTTGAAACTTCTCTGGTGTCACGAATCAGCCAAATGGATTAGGCCGGAGATGGAAGAGCGTCCGGGCTCTGCTATACGTTTTGCTCATGAGATCCTCTGGATAACAGACCATTGGAATGAGTTAGATGAAATGTTTAACTCACTTCCATAGGCGGAATATTTATAGAATAGTCACTTTGTTAACGGTCATAATTATCTAATGTTACATTTTGTCTAGTGAAAACCCTTTAATAATCAGACATAATTTATATAAAGAAATGATTTTATAAATGAACAGGAGGATTTGAATATCGAATATTAACAATAATCTAAATATTTTAAAAAACTTTATTAATGGTGAATGGATGGAAGCAAATACGGATAAAACATTAGAAGTAATCAATCCGGCGACAAATGAAATACTGGCGAAAGTTCCCATTTCTCCAAAGGAAGATGTTGAAATGGCTGTAAATGCAGCAAAGGAAGCATTTAAAACGTGGAAAAAAAACCCTGTGCCAAAACGAGCAAGAATCCTCTTCAAATATCATTCATTACTATCAGAGCAACACGAAGAGTTAGCGAAATTGATTGTTCAAGAAAACGGAAAGGCTTACAAAGAAGCTTATGGAGAAGTACAACGCAGGATAGAATGTGTAGAATTTGCTTCGGGTGCACCTACCTTGATGATGGGAGAATCACTTTCTGGAGTAGCAAATGAAATAAATTCTGAGATGGTCCGTTATCCACTTGGAGTAATAGGCGGGATCACACCATTCAATGTTCCAATGATGGTTCCTTTATGGATGTTCCCTCTTGCCACTGCATGTGGAAATACATTCGTATTAAAGCCATCTGAACGAACACCTCTTCTTGCCAACAGGCTGGCTGAATTATTTACAGAGGCTGGCGCTCCTGATGGAGTGTTAAATATTGTCCATGGAGCTCATGATGTGGTGAATGGCTTAATCGAAAATCCGGATGTAAAAGCCATTTCTTTTGTAGGATCACAGCCTGTTGCTAAATACGTTTACGAACAAGCGGCTGCAAGAGGAAAGAGAGTTCAAGCTTTATCGGGTGCTAAAAACCAATAAAAACCATCATGTGGTGATGCCTGATACTGATATGAAAAAAGCGGTCAACCAGATTATCAGTTCTTCTTTTGGAAGTGCGGGACAACGTTTTATGGCTTGTAGTACAGTGGTAGTGGTTGGAAATAATAATGAATTTGTAAAATCCTTAAAAGAACAAGTGGATCAACTGATTATTGGGAATGGAATGGATGAAGAGGTGTTCCTCACTCCTGTTATTCGACAATATCACAGAGAAAAAGTATTAGGTTATATTGAAAAGGGAATTAAGGAAGGTGCTGAATTAATCCGTGACGGTCGTAAAGATATGGATCAATTCGATGAAGGAAATTTTCTTGGGCCCACGATTTTTGACCATGTTTCTCCAAATATGACGATTGCAAAAGAAGAAATATTTGCGCCGGTTTTAAGTTTACTAAGGGCAAGTGATCTCGATGAGGCATTGGAATATATCAGGGGATCAAGATATGGAAATGGAGCCACGATATATACAAAAGATCCAAGGGCGGTGCGGAGATTCCGTGAGGAGGCAGAGGCCGGAATGTTGGGCATTAATGTAGGGGTTCCTGCAACAATTGGCATTCTTTCCGTTTTCGGGTTGGAAAGATAGTTTTTATGGAGATTTGCATGTAAACGGAAAAGACGGGGTGAATTTCTATACAAGAAAGAAAATGATCACATCAAGATTTGATTTTTAAATTTTAGGAATGGAGCCGTTTTTCACTTGTTTCATCATAAAAAATGAAAACCAAAGGAGTGAATGCAAATAGCTCAAATCGATCAAAACAAAGATATCCTTTCAAAAGATGAAAAATATATTTGGCATTCGATGAAACCCTATAACCCGGCAACTATTTTAGTCGTGGCAAAATCGGAGGGTTCATGGGTAACGGATATAGATGGAAACAAGTTTTTGGATGCCATGGCTGGTCTGTGGTGTGTCAATGTTGGATACGGACGTGAAGAACTGGCAGAAGCCGCCTATAAACAATTAAAGGAAAATGCTTATTTTCCATTATCTCAGAGTCACCTTCCGGCTATTAAACTTGGAGAGAAATTAAATGAATTACTTGGAGATGAATATGTAATCTTTTTTTCCAATAGTGGATCAGAGGCCAATGAAACCGCCTTTAAGATTGTAAGACAATATCACCAACAAAGAGGAGAGCATTCGCGATATAAATTTATTTCAAGATACCGGGCTTACCATGGAAATTCCATGGGGTCATTGGCAGCGACAGGTCAAGCTGAGAGAAAATATAAATATGAACCACTTGCACCAGGTTTCATCCATGTTGCCCCGCCGGATTCGTACCGTTGCAATGAAGATCATCAATTAAACCCGCTGGAATTGGAATCTGTAAAAGAAGTTGATCGGGTTATGACCTGGGAATTAAGTGAAACAATTGCAGGAATGATTATGGAACCGATTATCACAGGTGGCGGAGTGTTAATTCCTCCGGTTGGATATATGAAAGGGATCAAAGAAGTTTGTGAGCAACATGGTGCACTTCTCATTGTAGATGAAGTCATTTGTGGATTTGGACGAACAGGAAAACCTTTTGGATTCATGAATTACGGAGTCAAGCCGGATATCATTACAATGGCAAAAGGAATGACTAGTGCGTATCTTCCGTTATCAGCGACTGCTGTTCGAAGGGAAATCTATGAAGCTTTTAAAGGAACGGAAGAATATGAATATTTCCGTCATGTCAATACCTTCGGTGGTTCACCGGCGGCTTGTGCAGTGGCTTTGAAAAATTTGGAAATTATGGAAAGAGAAAATTTATTTGATCGTTCCCGGGATATGGGCAATTATGTGATTCATCAATTGCAAAATATGCTGCAAAATCATCCGCATGTTGGGGATGTAAGGGGGAAAGGATTATTAATTGGAATCGAGCTGGTAAAAGACAAGAAAACAAAGGAACCATTAGATGTACAGCGTGTTAACAAGGTAATTGAAACTTGTAAGCAAAAAGGCTTAATTATTGGGAAAAATGGAGCAACTGTTGCTGGATACAATAATGTTTTAACCCTTTCGCCGCCACTAAATATTCCGGAAGAGGATATTTCATTTATGATTCAAACACTTTATGAAGCGATAAATTTATTAAAATAAATCAGTTGTTTTCTGATTATTTTAAAAAGAGACTGCTGCCAATTAAAAATTCCAAATGGACTAATGTAAAGTGATGCTTAACATTAGTCCTCGACTATATTTTCCCAAAACTTTCCCAAATGGCAAAGAGATTTCAAAGGGTATGAATCAGTTTGGTTAAAATAATTTAAAAATTAATACTATTCCAACGGTAATCTGCTTACTTTGTCAAGCTTTAAATAACAGGTTAAACCATTGTGATGGAATCCATTATGAAAGGAAGCTGATCAATGAATACATCTGATAACCAATTGCAAAAAGGGTTGAAAAGACGTCATATGACTATGATTGCCATTGCGGGTGTCATCGGTGCCGGATTGTTTGTAGGAAGCGGTGTTGTGATACACACTACCGGGCCAGGTTCGATACTTTCTTATTCATTTGCGGGAATGTTATTTATTTTAATTATGCGGATGTTGGGAGAAATGTCGGCTGTGAAGCCAACGAGTGGATCTTTTGCATATTATGCATACGAGGCAATCTGACCTTGGGCTGGATTTATGATTGGATGGCTGTATTGGTTTTTTTGGGTGATCGCGGTAGCCCTTGAAGCAACAGCCGGAGCTGCCATTATTCAATATTGGTATAGTGGAATTCCGGTATGGCTGATGAGTTTAATATTAACCGTTTTATTGACATTAACCAATATTATATCGGTTAAATCATTTGGAGAATTTGAATATTGGTTTTCCTTGATAAAAGTGGTCAGTATCATTTTGTTTTTCGTGATTGGCATTGCCATTATTTTTGGAATTACACCGAACTTTGATCCTGTCGGTTTTACAAATTTGATCGGGCAAGGTGGATTTATGCCAAATGGATTTGGGGCAGTATTAATGGGTGTTGTCATCGTTATTTTTTCTTTTATGGGAACAGAGATTGTGGCGATTGCAGCCGGGGAAACCGAAGAAGGCTATTACACAAGCCACCAACTCCGTTACATGGCGCATTTTCGTTTTTTACGTGGGTTCTATTGCAGTGGTGGTTACACTTTTACCTTGGAACTCTTCTGATGTTTTAGAAAGTCCGTATGTTGCTGTGCTTGATTATATTGGATCCCTATAATGACCCCATAATCTTCCAGACAAAGTTTAAGTTATAATTGAGGAAGAAGAAAGGGGTCGTTTTAATGGGAAGGAGAAAATGGACAGCTAAACAAAAAA
>NZ_JACEOL010000026.1 GCF_013868055.1 Thermoactinomyces mirandus
CAACAAAAAAGGCTGTTGACCTTCTTTTGTCAACAGCCTCAGCGCCTGAAAAGGCGCTTTTCTTTTTGGTTGCAATATTTTTAGCCAAACAACGTTTTAACGTGCGGAACTGACAAACATTCGACGGTTTGATAAAATAAAAACGTATCAATAAAAAAGAAGTTTTTATCCTGATGTAATCGCTTTCTCGAGGAGGGTGTTTCATTGAATCAGAATATGCTGATTATCGAAAAAAAGGATCATGTTGTCAAGATTAGTCTGAATCGTCCCAAAAAAATGAATGCATTAAATACGGAGATTATCAGAAAGTTGGCTGATACGCTGGAAGAACTGGATCGGGACAGCCATGTCCGCGCAATCGTCCTGACAGGCAATGAAAAAGCGTTTGCGGCAGGTGCCGATATTAATGAACTGGCTGCGACCAAACCGGTGGAATTTGTTCTGAAACAGTTTTTCCGGGACTGGGAACGGATTCGCACGATTTCCAAACCCCTGATCGCGGCTGTTAACGGGTATGCCCTGGGGGGAGGAAATGAACTGGCAATGTGCTGCGACATGATTATTGCTTCTGAAACGGCAAAGTTTGGGCAACCGGAAATCCTGCTCGGAGTTATTCCGGGGGCTGGAGGGACCCAGCGCCTCACTAAAGCAATTGGCCGGGCAAAAGCGATGGAAATGGTATTGACCGGAAAGACCTTTTCAGCAGCAGAAGCATTGGCGTGGGGATTGATTAATCGTGTTACGGCTCCGGATGAGGTGGAAAATGAAGCGCTCAAGCTGGCCCATGAGATTGCCGCCAAGCCTCCGGTTGCCGTGCGACTGGCAAAACAGGCCATCAACAAGGCGCAGGAGCTTCCGTTGGATCATGGGCTCAATTTTGAACAAAACGCTTTTTACTTGCTGTTTTCCTCTGAGGATCAGCAAGAGGGGATGCAGGCATTTTTGGAAAAGAGAACACCCCGGTTTCGCGGGAAATAAAAACATCGGGAGGCAGCAAAATGGATGAACCAGCAGTAAAGCTGGCAATAAAGGAAAATGTCGGGATTATTCGATTAAACCGCCCGCAAGTCTATAACGCGATGAATAATCAGATGAGCCGGGAACTGATCGAGGCATTGGAGGAAACCGGGAAAAACCCGGAGGTGCGGGCAGTGATCCTGACGGGGGAAGGAAAAGCATTTTGTTCGGGACAGGATCTGAATGACCGTACGGTTGTACAGGAACAGGAGGAACCATTATCGCTGGGCGAAAGTGTTCGGACCCGTTATAACCCGATGATCCTGGCGATTGCCGAAATGAAAAAACCGGTTGTTGCCGCCGTAAATGGCGTGGCGGCGGGAGCCGGTTGCAGTATCGCTCTGGCCTGCGATTTTCGTATCATTACCCCCGGAACCCGTTTTATTGAAGCATTTGCCAGAATCGGGCTTACCTTGGACAGCGGTTCCAGCTATTTTCTGCCTCGCCTTGTCGGTTTGGGAAAAGCGCTGGAGATTGCCATGACCGGGCGGGAAGTGGGTGCCGAAGAAGCCCTCCAAATTGGCTTGGCCAACCGGATTGTTGAAGCGGACAGGCTGCAGGAAGAAGCTTTCGCCTTTGCCCGGAATCTGGCAAAAGGCCCCACCGCAGCGCTCGGATTAATCAGGCAGTCGGTATATAAAGGAATGGAAAGTACGCTTTCGGAAGCACTTGAAAATGAGGCGAACGCCCAGGAAACAGCCGGAAAAACCCGGGATTTTCGGGAAGGAGTACAGGCTTTTATAGAAAAAAGGAAACCGAACTTCCGGGGAAAATAAGCTCACACTGGTATGATCAGGCATATGATAAGTTGAAGAGATTTTCAGGCTTGTCAGTCAACACGGAAAAAGTGGAGATGATATGGATGGGAAGCATGAAAATCGATCAGATGAGAAGGTCTGATGATCAGAAAGAAGTGCATATGCGTGATGTATTTGAAATGATGGATCAGTATGGGCATGAACAGGTTATTTTTTGCCGCAATCCCCAAACCGGTCTGAAAGCGATTGTTGCCATCCATGATACGACCATGGGGCCGGCTTTGGGGGGGTGCCGGATGCTTCCTTACTCTTCGACGGATGAAGCTTTGGAAGATGCCTTGCGATTATCGCGAGGCATGACTTACAAAAATACCCTGGCAGATACAGATTTTGGCGGGGGAAAAATGGTTGTGATCGGGGATCCCCAAAAAGACAAATCTCCGGAATTGTTTCGGGCCATTGGCCGTTTTGTGGGCGGATTAAACGGCCGTTTTTATACGGGAACCGATATGGGCACCCAGCCGGAAGATTTTATCCATGCGGCACGAGAGTCGGATTCTTTTGTCGGTTTGCCCAAATCCCATGGAGGAACCGGGGATACATCCATTCCGACTGCTTTTGGCTTATTGCAGGGGATGCGGGCAACCGCCCGTTTTTTATGGGACACCGATCAGCTTGCCGGCCGTACCGTTGCCATTCAGGGGATTGGCAAAGTAGGCGAACGGTTGCTGGGGCTGTTGATTAAAGAAGGCGCTTTTTGCATCATTGCCGATCTCGACAGTGAACGCTGCCGAAAGTTCAGGATGAAATATGGTGACCAGGTGCAAATAGCCGATGTTGGTTCCATTCACAAGGAAGATTGTGATATCTTTTCACCGTGTGCCCGCGGCGGTGTGATCAATGATGAAACCGTTGATGAGCTGAAATGCCTGGCGATAGCGGGTTCAGCCAACAATCAGCTGGCGGATGACCGGCATGGCGATCTGTTGCATGAAAGAGGCATTCTGTATGCACCGGATTATCTGGTCAATGCAGGAGGAGTTATTCAGGTAGCCGGTGAGTTGGAAGGATATCACGAAGAAAGGGTGCTTGCCAAAACCAGGGCGATTTATGAGATGTTATTGGCAATTTACCGGAGGGCAAAAAGTGAGAATATTTCCACTTGCCGGGCGGCGGACCGGTTGGTGATTGAACGGCTGGATAAAGTGGCTGGTCTTCGCTGTATTTTATTGGGGGATGACCATAACAGGCCGGGGAGGCGGTGAAACCATGATCGAGCAGTTGAGAAGGGACTGTATCCGTCATCTTTCACCAGATGGCACCCTGACTGAAACCGGAAAGGAAATATGGAATCGCTTGGACAGAGACAGGAAAAAAAACTTTTTTCAATGGATGACCCTCGTTCGCCACTTTGACCGGCGGATGATTTTGCTGCAAAGGCAAGGAAGAATCGGGACTTATGCTCCACTGGAAGGGCAGGAAGCGGCACAGGTGGGGAGTGCCTTGGCTCTCCAGAGAAAAGACTGGATTTTTCCCAGCTATCGCGAACACGGAGTTGCCATGATTGCCGGAATGCCTTTATCGCAAATTTTGCTGTATTGGATGGGGAGGGTCGAAGGGTGCAAGGCGCCGGAGGGAGTGCGAATTTTCCCCCCCTCCGTACCGATTGCCACCCAAATCCCGCACGCAGTTGGAGCGGCCTGGGGTTTTAAACTGAAAAAAGAGGATGGAGTCGCCGTTGCCTATTTTGGAGACGGGGCGACTTCTGAGGGCGACTTCCATGAAGCTTGCAATTTTGCGGGGGTTTTTCAGGTTCCGGTTATTCTTTTCTGCCAAAACAACGGATATGCCATCAGCGTCCCCTTTTCGCGCCAGTCTGCTTCAAAGACGGTAGCTGAAAAAGCAAAATCCTATGATTTTCCCGGAATCCGGGTTGATGGAAATGATGTCCTGGCTGTTTACGACGTGATGCTCCAAGCCATCGAACGGGCGCGTGCCAGGAAAGGGCCAACCCTGATCGAGGCTGTGACCTATCGGAAAGGCCCCCATACGACGGCTGATGATGCTACCCGTTATCGCCCGCAGGCGGAAGTTAACGAGTGGGTTCACCAGAAAGATCCGCTGTTGCGCTATACCCGCCTTTTAAAAAATGAAGGGCTGTTAACCGGAAAAGAAGAGAAAGAATGGGAACAAACCTGTAAGGAAAAACTGGATCTTGCCATTATTGAGGCGGAAAAATTCCCCCCTGCCCCTCCGGAACATTTATTTGCCCATGTCTACGGCAACTTGCCGTCCAATGAGCGGAAACAGAGACAAGAACTGGTGCAAAAGAGGGATCGTGTATGAAGGAAATCACTATGGTGCAAGCCATTTGTGATGGATTGAGACTTGCTTTGGAGTCAGACTCCCGTGTCCTGATCCTGGGTGAGGATGTGGGGAAAAATGGCGGTGTTTTTCGTGCAACGGACGGCTTGTGGGAAAAGTTTGGCGATGAACGGGTGATCGATACGCCACTTGCTGAATCGGGAATTGTCGGGACTTCCATCGGACTTACTGTCAATGGATTTCGTCCAATTGCCGAAGTGCAATTTATGGGCTTTATTTACCCGGCGGTGGAGCAAATCGTTTCGCATGCCGCCCGTTTAAGGACGCGGACCCAGGGAGCATATCCTGCCTCTTTGGTAGTGCGTATCCCTTACGGCGGCGGAATTCGTGCTCCCGAATTGCATTGTGATTCAACGGAAAGCCTGTTTGTCCATGTTCCCGGGCTGAAAGTGGTTACACCTTCAACCCCCAGAGAAGCCAAGGGATTGTTGCTGGCCGCCGTTCAGGATCCGGACCCTGTTCTTTTTCTGGAACCGATGCAGCTTTATCGTTCTATAAAGGAAGAAGTTCCCGAAGGGTGGTTTGAAATTCCGATTGGCCAGGCCAGGAAAGTGCTGGATGGTGAAGATATCACCCTGATTTCGTGGGGAACGATGGTTCCGGTCGCTGAAAAAGCGGCGCGGGAATGGGAGAAAAAAGGGGTTTTCTGCGATTTGATCGATTTGCGTTCCCTGTCGCCTTTGGATGAAGAAACAATCATTGCTTCTGCCAAAAAGACCGGACGGGTGGTCATTGTCCACGAAGCTCCCAGAACATTGGGGCTGGGTGCGGAACTGACAGCACTGATCAATGAGCATGCATTTCTGTATCTCGAAGCGCCGGTTGCGCGGGTAACGGGCTATGATGTACCAGTGCCCATGTTTGCCCTGGAAGATGACTTCCGCCCGGATGTGCAAAGGGTTTCTGAGTCCATTCGCCAGGTTGTTTCTTTTTGAGGGGGGAAATCAGGATGGCTGTTGCGTTTCGTCTGCCAGATATCGGTGAAGGCGTCCATGAGGCCGAAATTGTCCGCTGGCTTGTCCGGGAAGGGGAACAGGTGGAAGAAAATCAGCCGGTGCTTGAAGTACAAACGGATAAAGCGGTTGTTGAATTGCCCGCCCCGACTGGCGGAACAGTGACCCGATTAAATTGGAAAGCGGGAGAAACGGTATCGGTAGGGGAAGTTTTGTATGTGATCAGGCAGGATTCGGCAAATAAGCCGTCATCTTCTTCTCTGGCCCGTAAAGCAGACAAAAAGCGTGTGCTGGCGACACCCTCTGCCCGGCGTCTGGCACGGGAATACGGGATCGACCTTTCTTTAATCACAGGAACGGGTCGACATGGACAGGTTACCAGGGAGGATGTGCTCCGGTTTCTGGAAGAAAAAGGAGGAATGGAAGAACACCGGATCTTGCGGGAGGCGACGAAAACAAAAGAGGTGATTGTGCAGGACCTGACCCCGATACGGCGCGTGATTGGTGAACGTCTCCAATATTCCGTCATCACCAAGCCACACGTCACCCATTTTGATGAACTGGAGGCAGATGGGCTGGTACAATGGTATCAAAAGCAGAAATCGTACACCGGCACCGATGGGAAACTGCCAAAACTGACCTATACGGCTATTTTAGCCAAACTGGTCGCTATCACGCTGAAGCATTACCCTCGAATAAATGCCCATTATGATGAGGAGAAGCAACAGATCCGGAAATTTGCTTCTGTTTCGTTGGGCATTGCCACAGATACATCCCGGGGATTACTGGTTCCTGTCCTGCGGAAGGTTGAGCAGAAAAACATGAATCAACTCGCTTCAGAAATCCATACTTTGACAGAACTGGCGAGAGAAGGGGAATTGACGCCTGAGCAGATGAGAGGCAGTACATTTACGATCAGCAATGCGGGTGCTCTGGGCGGGAAATGGGCCACTCCCATTATTCAACCGCCGGAAGTGGCGATCTTGGCCTTGCACCCTGTTGAAGAAAAACCGATTGTCCAAAATGGCCGGATTGCGGCGGGATGGCGGATGAATGTTTCACTCAGCTTTGACCATCGGGTATTGGATGGAGCCGATGCGATCCGGTTTACACAGACATTGGGCAAGTATACGAAAGATCCCGGCCTGTTGTTGCGGGAATTAACATGATTCCAGGCTGGTTGTTGGAACAACAGGATATTTCAGTTTATCACGGAAAAGCAGGCCGGGTTTACCGACCTGCTTTTTTGCAAGTATTTCCCGTTCGCCTTACTGACCGGAGCATCTGCCAGTGTTTCCATCACCAATTGCCGGCTCAAAACAAACAAAGCGGAACGCCCTGCTCATGCTTTGTTTGTTTTCCAGGTTGTTGACTTGTTGCTGTTCTGTTGACTGCGTTCTCCGCCCATGGTAACGTCCGGTTCTGCACAGGTACAAACCAAAAAGCTTGTTGCGACAGGGGTGTTTTTAATCATTGCGACCTACGCCGCTAATTGTTGGCGGAAATATTGACTTTGAAGAAGGAAGATACCCCTTGGCAGCTGCGGGCGTTACCGGGAGCAGCAAGCAGAAACGGGGAAAGGCGGGGATGAATTCGTTCCATTTTACAGAGTATCCTTTGGAAACCAAAAAACGAACCCTTTGCTTCGCACTTCGGTTTTTGGGTAATCATTCTCTCATATCCCGGTGGATGTCCGTTTTCTCATCAATTTCTAAGAACGGCGGGTTATGATAAAACCAGGCGGAGTATCAGCAAACAAAGACAAGAAAGGCGGGGATAGGAATGGGAGCAGATCAGGTCCGTATTCTCATTATTGAGGATGAAATCAATATTGCACGAGTATTGCAACTGGAATTGGAGCATGAAGGATATATGGCGGAGATTGCGGGTGACGGGATGGATGGATTGACACGTGCAATTGCGGGAGGATGGGATCTCATCCTGTTGGATATCATGCTTCCCGCTCTTAATGGGATCGAGGTGTTGCGGCGCTTCCGGCGACAGGATCAACAGACACCGGTATTGCTCTTAACCGCGCGGGATTCGATTCCCGATAAGGTGACCGGCCTGGACCAGGGAGCCAACGACTACATCACCAAACCCTTTGAGATGGTGGAAGTGTTGGCACGCATCCGGGCAAACTTGCGTTACCGAAAAGGGAGTCACGAAGAGGACGCATCCCGACCTCTTCAGGTGGGGGATCTTTATTTGGATCCCAAGACCCGCCACGTCCGACGGGGAGAGTGGGATATCCGCCTGACACCGCGGGAGTTTGACTTGTTGACATATCTGATGCGGCACGCTGGTCAGGTGTTGGAGCGGGAACAGATCATTCAGGAAGTTTGGGGCTTTGATTTTGCCGGAGATACCAATATAGTTGATGTATATATACGCTACCTGCGTCAGAAAATCGATAAACACGTACCTGCTCCCATGATTCACACAGTACGCGGGGTCGGGTACACTTTACGGGAGCATGTCGGATGAGTCTTTCGCGGAAAATACGACTTTTTACTACCGGGATGATGTTGCTGCTGTTGATCGGTGTCAGTGCCGGGGTATATCTCTTGTTTCAGGCACAGGTGACGAAAGCGGAAGTGGAGCGGCTGGAAGGAAAAACGGAAAGCATTGTCCGTGCGGTTAACCTCATCCTGGACAGGGGGCAGGAGGCACAGCCGATAACGGCGCTTTTGCGGGCGTACCTGCCCGAAAACGGCATGATCCGGGTAATCAGTTCTGAAGGAGTCGCACTGCTAACAGTAACGGAACAGCCAGATTTGACGGACGAGGTTTCACCCCGGTTTCAGGATAAACAGTCCCATCGCTTTTTCCGACGGGAGGACGGGCGCTATCTGACGGTTTATTATCCCCTGGTCTGGGAAAACGGGAATGTTGCCGCGTTGGAAGTGACGGAAAGTCTGGATCTGGTGGAAGAAAGTCTCCGGATTTTGTGGTGGGTACTGGTGTTTGCCACCCTGCTCATCCTTATCCCAACCATCATTGGCGGAACAATTTTAAGCCGCCTGATCCTGCGTCCCATCCATTCCTTGATCCGGACAATGGAAGCCAACCGGCGCCAGGGGATCTTTCAGCGACTTCAATGGAATAAGCCAGTCAAAGATGAACTTGGCCAAATGGTTGCCACCTACAATAAGATGATGGACTGGATGGAGAAAAGCTTCCACAAACAACAGCAATTTGTATCGGATGCCTCCCACGAATTAAAGACTCCCTTGACCGTAATTGAAAGTTATGCCAGCTTGCTCAAACGCTGGGGCCGGGAGAAACCGGAAGTCCGGGAAGAAGCATTGGAAGCGATTCTCGCCGAAGCCAGGCGGATGAAAGCTCTGACGCATCAGATGCTGGACTTGGCCCGGGATGATACCTTTGATCTGATGCATTTTCAGCGGGTTGATCTGGGCAAGCTGTGCCGGGAGACGGTCCGTCCTCTCATTCGGACAACGGGGCGTGCTATTGAGGTAACAATGGATGGAACGCAACCGGTGATTGCCTGGGCGGATCCGGAGAAGCTGAAACAACTGTTGTTTATCCTCGTGGACAATGCTTTGAAGTACAGTAAGGATAGCGTGTTTGTGAACATCACCGCGGATGCTGACGGCGCACGGATTCATGTGGAGGATCAGGGTATCGGCATTCCGAAAGAAGATCAGGAGAAGATCTTTGAGCGCTTTTACCGGGTGGATAAAGCACGCAGCCGGCAAACGGGGGGAAGCGGCTTGGGGCTTTCTATTGCCAAACGGATTGTGGATGCCCATCGGGGAAAGCTTTCCCTGACCAGTGAAGAAGGGAAAGGGACAGTGATGACAGTTACACTTCCCCCTTCCCTGCAGTAAGGCTGATGCCATGGCACATGCCAGTCTGATTTGTGGGTTCTCTTTTTCTCATCAAACTTGTCCGATTCAGTTGGCAAGCAGTTGCCGGTGAGAAATTAAATGACAAAGGTATCCGGCAAATCTGTAAATTGAAAACCGGAAGGCTTCCGGGCGGAAACTCTAACATTGCGCTGGATGCCGACAATGGGAAGATGATGGCTATTGGTTTTGCAAGATGGATTTGTAAACGGAAAACAGGAAGCGGATGTGGAGATATGTGTCCGGCAGATTTTTTCTTCCCGTCTGTTGAACTGGATGATTGAGAGAAACTGGTGATTACGGAGGTTGCTGTCAAAAGACAACTTTAATGAAAATCCCATCAGTTTCTCATCGTTTTCTCATACGCCTCACCCGGTTTTTTTAATCGGCTGCCGTATGATGATCATGACAACAGCAAAGGAGTGAAAAATATGAGCAAAACATGGTTGGCAGTATTGACCGGAGCCGTTGTGATCGCGGGATTGGGATTTGGTATTAATCAAATATTTGCCGGTGAAGGAAATCCGGCCCTGACGGAGAAAGAAGCGGCGCAAAAAGCGGAAGAGCGCTATCCGGGAACGGTCAAGGAGATCGAACTGGATGACAAGGGAACCCGTCATGTGTATGAAATTGAATTGCTTGGTTCAAATGGGGAATATGAAATCAAAATGGATGCGGGTACGGGTGAAATTCTGAAAGTGGAGCAAAGCAGGACGACAGGGACAAAAGCAAGTGATGATGGCCGCAAAGGTGATGAGGTGGACGATGTCAGAGATGATCAAGGAGGCAAAAGTCAACCGGCTCCGGAAAAGTCAGCCACAGAACAGAAGCGCATCAGCTACGAACAGGCAAAAAATATTGCTTTAAGCAAGTTTAACGGCAAGATTGGAGAGATTGAACTGGATGAAGACGATGGCCGCTGGATTTACGAGGTGGAAATTAAAAAAGGGAGACAGGAAGCGGACATGGAGATTGATGCTTATACGGGTAAAATCCTGTTTATGTCGATCGAAAACGACGATTAACTGTGCCAAATTTCGCACAAGGCGGTTATTTGTATTTGGATTGGACAAACAATTTTTAATATTAAGGAACAAATTGAAAGTCAGGGGACAGGCCAATGAAATGCGGTTTCACAGCGTGGAGGTTAGGCACCCGGGCTTTGCGCCATGAGTGGATCGAAGCAGGCTTGCGGGGGTTCGTAACGCCTGCTTTTTCTTTTTCGGATTTACCGGCTTTGTTACTCAATCTCCAACCCCCTCAACGCCAGCCCAAACGGTTTCTTTGGACAAAGACCGGGCCATCTCCTGTTTTCGCTGGCAATGACTTGTTGGAGAATTCGAAGATGCAATTTTCAGAAGCGTGGCGATGTCAATGTCGCAAAATGAAGTCCTGAAAATCAACTCTTCTGACAGTCTGAAACACGCTGGTAAAACCGGTCCAGCCTTTTGCATAAAATTTTCTCCTTCCATTCAAACCAAATACAGACGAAGATATCTGTATACGGTGTTTATGCTGGTAATGTGATGCTTTCTTACTTAAAAACCTCAAATTTTTTCAAAAAAACTCTTGCACAATGATCATGTTTGTGTTAAATTAATTTCTGTCGCCGCAATGAGCGGCCCGAAAATGAAGAGTACGCACCTTGAAAATGAGATATGGAAGAAGCATGACGAAAGAGGAGATGGATCGACAGATCCTTTTC
>NZ_JACEOL010000027.1 GCF_013868055.1 Thermoactinomyces mirandus
GGTTTGTCATCAAGCTCAGCGCCTTTTCAGGCGCTCCCATTCTTGATTTCTTTGGCAATTTCCTCCACACATTCCTTGCAAACCGTTTTTCCGCGGTAGTAAATCACTTCATCCATACTGCCGCAGAAAATACAACTGGGCGCGTACTTTTTCAGTACAATGTACTGATCATCTACAAAAACCTCTACTCCGTCACTTGGCTGAATATCCAACATATCCCTCAAGCCCTTTGGCAAAACGATCCGTCCCAAATGATCTACTTTCCTTACGATCCCAGTCCCTTTCATCAAACAGGCCCCTCTCGTCTCTGTTGTAAGCTGGATGGGAGGTGTCAGCTTGCAACATGCCTTTATTCCACCAGACGCTTTTATTCAACCGTTGATGAGTTGGATTTTTTGGTATTATTTGAATCCTGGGAGGAACTGGTCTGATTGTCGCTTCCTTGATCAGTGGAAGGAGTCGACGAGCCTGATCCATCCGGTTCCTCCTTGCTGGTTGATTCTTTTTTCTGTTGTTCATTCGTCTTCGTCGAAGCTGGATCTTGGGTAAAATCCGTCGATTTATCTCCATCCGTGACCGGTTTTTGTGCGGGGGCTTCACCTTTATCAGTTTGCTCATCATCTGCTATAATTTCTTTCCATTCTTCTTCTGATGGCGGTTTGTTAAGGAAGTCCGAAACCGGCTTGATATCTTGAGCCAGTTTCGTAATCGGCATCTCTTCCATTTCTTTCACGTCAAGATTCTCACCTTCTTTGTTTGCAATTCTCCAAACTGCATACTTCGCTGGTGACAATCCTGTCTGATCCGCTTTTTCCTTTACTTCCTTCGGCATTTTCAAGGTATGAACATTCAGGTCCAGTTCCTCTTCTTCACTTTCTTTGTCTATCATTTTTTCTATTTTATGCAACGCTTTTACACTGGTCCGTTCATCGTCATATCCGGACAGGACAACCTGATCTTTCGGATGCAGGTAACCATTGTGTTTTGCCTCATCCAAAAACTGCTCGACAAAATCATCGACCTGTTCGTTCTTGTATGTCCTGTTGCGAAGCAATCTCAAGGCAGATTTGTTTAAAGGTTTCACTTCTATTATGTTTTCATCATCATCCAGATTGATGGCAATGCTCGGGTTAATGTCCAGATAGACAAACCCTTGCGTATCGCCATCTTCAGGAGGAGACATCTGAGGTAAGACAAAAAACGTTCCCACCATTACCGCCACCCCAACACTGATTGCGGCTACCCAGGGTTTTTTTATGGAGGAAGAAAAAGAACGGACCGAACTGATTTCCACTTCTTCTCCCACTTCCAGTGCCATGTTTCTCCGCGGAACACGGACAAACTCCCCATCGGATGTCAAAACAATCCAATGACGTGGCTTGATCTCCATGATAACACCTTTCCGCAATTCACTCGCCCCCCTTCTCACCCTTTAAGACCCAAATGGCTTCGTATCAGGGTTAAATCTTCAGTCATCACAATAGTAAGAGCAATCAGGTATTTTCTATGCCGGCTCAAAGTGCGGCGATGCATTCCCAAAGCAGAGGAGATCTCCTTGTCCAATTTCTTCTGCTGCAGAAATTTCTGTAATAGATCCTGGTCAGATACAATCTTTGCAGCGATTTTGTACAAATTTTCGCGCGTATCGCGATGCTTCGGACTTTTTTTCACCAATTCCTCAAAAGTGATTCCATACCTTGCAAGTGATTTTCTGAACATCTCAATCTCCATCTGACGCATATATTTTAATTCTTCGTTTCGATGATTTTCAAATGCTTTGGCAACCACTTCCGGGTTGGGAGTCTCTTCATCACTGGTTCCTGAATAATTAACCAATGGTATGATTCTGCGGTGTTTTTTCTCATGTCGGAAATAATCAATCAATCGCCGATGGATCACCTTGTATGCAAATGACATAAATGTAGCCTGAAAACCTGAACAATACCCGCTTATCGCTTCATCCAAAGCCTTATAAGCAATCATGTACTCATCGTCCTGTTTGGTTATCTCCCTCCTGCAGACGCTTGAAGCGATCCTGCGTACCTGTGGTTCCAGTTCCTTAAGCAGATCGTTTCGTTTGTCTGGAGAGCGTGTTTCCTGCGCCAAAAGCACACGTCTTTCCAAATCTGTTCCCCGGAACATGCAATACCGACACCTCTCCCTATGTATTCATTCGCACAACTTCTTCGTTTTTCTGTCCACATTTAGTGGATCAATCTTCATTGTAACATGGTTAACTGACAACGCTATATCAAAAAACAATTATTTTTATTAACGGCAAAAAAATAGAATGAACCAAAAAACAGTTCATTCCAGAGGGAATTGATATTGACACTTATCCTTCACTGTTTTTATCAAATTTATGAAATTTGGATTAGTTTGCATTTCTCGCCAAAGACCTGATCACTTCCACCGCCGCTTTGTTTTCCAAAGACGAAAGATCCCCGACTTCTTCACCCAGGTAGGATGCACGGATAACCCGCCGTAATATCTTGCCATTACGCGTTTTGGGCAATTCTTCAAGAGTCCATACCCGTTTTGGCCTCAGGGCTTTCCCCATGTGTTTGGCAACAAATTCGACCAGTTCTTCTTCCAGCCCTTCACATTCCTTTCCTTTCAGGACAACAAAACAGACTGCACTTTCTCCTTTCTCCGAATCGGGAACGCCAATGGTAGCGGCTTCCGCGACCAGCGGATGATTTACCAATACCGATTCCATCTCGGCGGGCCCCAGCCTTTTACCGGCAATTTTCAGTGTATCATCCGATCTTCCCGTAATAAACCATTGATTTTGCTGATCAATATATACCCAGTCTCCATGCAGCCAGACATTGGGCCAGCGGTTCCAGTATGTTTTCTCGTACCGTTTATCATCTTGCCAGAAACCGCTTGTCATTCCTACCCAAGGTTGGCGCAAGACCAGTTCCCCCACCTGATCCCTGACGGGGCGGCCCGAATCATCAAATACTTCCGCATCCATCCCCGGAATTGGACCGGCAAACCCGCATGGAAAAATTGGTTTGAAAAAGTGGTTGCCCAAAATCCCGCCCGAAGTTTCAGTACCGCCGGAATAATTGAAAATTGGCACTTTGTTTTTTCCCACCTGTTCAAACAGCCAGTGCCACGGTTCCGGATTCCACGGTTCGCCTGTTGAACCAAACACTCGCAAACTGCTTAAATCCCGTTTTTCCGTCCACTGATTCCCCAACCTCATCAGTGCCCGGGTCAATGTCGGAGAAACTCCCAAATGGGTGACGCCATAATTCTCCACCATTTCCCACAGGCGGTCAGGTGCGGGATAATCCGGCGTTCCCTCGTAAACCACCATGGTGCTTCCCATGATCAGGGAGCCAAACACCATCCACGGTCCCATCATCCATCCCATATCGGTAACCCAAAACAACACGTCGCCCGCTCCCACATCAAACATGTAACCTGCATCAAAAGCTGCCTTGACCGGAAAACCCGCATGCACATGAACCGTCCCTTTAGGCTTGCCGGTCGTACCCGAAGTATAGATAATCATGAACGGATCTCCGGATGAGGTTGGATAGGGGGCTACTGTTTTCACAGAAGTCCTCAGTTGATCCCATTCAACATCTCTTTCCCCGTTCCAGGGGCATTTGCGGCCTAACCGGCGCACAACAATTACTTTTTGGATCGACGGCGACAGGTCTGCCGCCCGGTCAGCCTCTTCCTTCATCTTTACAACTTTTCCCCGTCGCAGGAAACCGTCTGCCGTAATCAGCCATTTGGCCTGACAACCCTGAATCCTGGCAGTGACTGCTTCCGCACCATAACCGGAAAAGCATGGTATAAAGATGGCGCCTATGCGTGCTACAGCGAGCATGGCAATGACATTTTCCGCGATCATCGGCAGGAATATGGCTACACGGTCTCCCGGCCCTACCCCCAGTTCTGTCAGCCCACCTGCAATCCGGTTCACTTCGACCCATAATTCGCGGTATGAATATTTATGGCTTTCCCCGTTATCTCCTTCCCATATCAATGCGAGGCGATGGCGAGCCGACGGATCTTTCACAAACCGGTCCAGGCAATTTTCCGCAACATTGATTTTTCCACCCTTAAACCAGCGCGGCCAGGCAATTCCATCTTTCATGTCCAGCACTTGACGATAGGGAGCGATCCAGTTCAGCTTCATGTCTTTTACCACTTCATCCCAGAACCACGCAATGTTTCTAATGCTTTCCCGATAAAATGAATCATAGTCCTCAATCCCCAGTTTTTTCATCAACTGGTATAAACGGGTCTTTTTCATTTGCTCGGTTTGCGGGACCCAGACAGGTCTGTTCATAGGGCGATCACTCCATTTCATAATATATTGAATTATGTTTATTTTAATTATATTTGAATAGTTAAATAAAATCTCTAAGCAAGTTGAAAATAAAAAAGACTTCCTGTATTTATTGCAGAAAGTCTGAACATGTTGGCAAAGGTTAAAGAATTGATTTTTAGAAGTGAAGTTATTTTCAGGAGGCGCCACACAGAAATGCCCCTGCTGCTTCCCCGCAAGGAGGAGACGGAACGGAGATCCAAAAATCGTCTGTCACTATTGATTTTTTTAAAAAAGGCTTCCCGCCATAAAGACAGAAAGCCCGGATTGGCAACCAAGACCATGTTTGGTTACAAAATAAGATGGGCCATCCCCGCGATAATGGGCAGGGTCAACAAAGTTCTTAACAGGAACAGCACAACCAGATCCTTGAAATCGACCGGAATTTTCGAGCCCAGCAAAAGCCCTCCCACTTCGGACATATAAATCAGTTGGGTCACTGAAAGGCAGGCAATGACAAACCGGGTCAATTCACTTTCAATGACTCCGCTGGCAATCACCGACGGCAAAAACATGTCGGCAAAACCGACTACAACGGTCTGTGCCGCCTCACTCGCCTCAGGAATTTGCAACAGGGACAAGATCGGAATAAACGGAATGCCGAGCCACCGGAACAAGGGAGTATATTCAGCAATAATAACGGCCGTTGTTCCCAACGCCATGACTATCGGCAAAACTCCTATCCACATATCCAGTATATTTTTGCAACCATTTTGAAAAACTTCTTTATACCGGATCCTGTCTGCCCGTTCCAGCGCCTGGATCATGCCCCATTTCCAGACAGAGAAACCTGGCGGCAACGTTTCACTCACATTTCCTTCCGACCCGTCATAATAGGTGTTTTCCTTGCGGGAAAGCGGAGGAATGCGCGGCAGAATGATGGCCGCTACCAACCCGGCAACGGCAATGGTCAAGTAATATGGGCCAAACAGATGCCCCAGCCCGATCTGCTCCAATACCACGATCGTAAACGTGATCGATACGACGGAAAAAGTGGTTCCGATAATGGCAGCATCACGCTTTGTATAAAATCCATCCTCATACTGCTTGTTCGTAAGCAGTACCCCGATTGTTCCGTCTCCCAGCCAGGAAGCCAGACAATCGATGGAAGCGCGTCCGGGCAGTTTGAAAAGCGGCCTCATCAATCGGGTAACCAAGGTGCCGGTCATTTCCAGCAAACCAAAATCCATCAAAAAGGGCATAAACAGTCCGGCAAAGATAAACACCGTAAACAGCACGGGAATCAGACTTAAAAGCAGCAGCCCTCCCGTATTTTCAGACCAGACCCATTCCGGCCCCAACTGAAGCAGGGTCATGATGGCAAAAAGCAGGCCAACCACACGGGTTACCGTCCAAAAGCCTGATACATCAAACAGTTTTTTCAGAAAGAGATTGTCCATCATCCAGGCCGGTCTGGCCAGTTTTGCCATAAGCGTAAAGATAACAGCGATCCCCATCATTCCGGTTGCCAGGCCCGGCAGGTAGTCCGCGAGCAGTTCCTGGCTCCAGTTGGCCAGCAAGGCGACCGGAATTGTCATTTCCCCGTCAGACTGGATGGGAATCATAAACAGGAAAACGCCAATGGCAGACGGGATCACAAATTTCAAAATTTCACCAACTGATGGCGTTCGATTTTGTACGTTTTCCATAATTTTATCAATTTCACCTCAATATCTTAAGCCGGCAAAAATTAAAACCTCTCCATAACCAGCTGTGTTAAATCAAAATTTTTAAAAAATAATAAAAAGGAAACTGTCTCCTTTATAAAAACTCCCCTGATTTTTTTCCTCAGATTTGGGATAATAAAAGAAAATCATTAAAACTATTAAATAATATAGTATAAATATACAAAAAATGATATAAATAATCAATAGGAAAATATAATAAAAATAAGTTATAGTATGAGTAAAACTTTATCCTGAAGGGGACGCACAAGACAAATGTTTAAACGGACAATCAAAAGAGAAGCATTAAAAAGCGTTTGTTTGGATGAAACCAAAGAGATCCTGATTTTCCTTCCCGGCGAAGAACAATCATTACAAAAGAACTATCCGCTGCTTGTTCTTCATGATGGAAATGATTATTTCAACCTGGGGCGTATAGTAACCCAAGCTGTCCAAATGATCGATGATGGCCAGCTTGATCCGTTTGTAATGGTTGCGATTCCTGTGGATAAAGAAAAGCGCAGTTCGGAATATTCGCCTGCCGGCAATCGGCAGCCCCTGCATATGCAAATGGTCATGGACGAACTTCTTCCATTCATTCGCGAAAAATACCCTGTCTCCTCTAAAAAAGAAGACCTGGTGATTGGCGGATCTTCCCTTGGCGGAACTGTTTCTTTGCATATTGCACTGAAATATCCCGATCAGGTAAACAACGTTCTCTCCCAGTCAGGAGCCTTTTTTAAAGCAACCAGTGAAGAAATCATGCGTCAGCATTCCCTTTCCCATTTGCAAATCTATCAATCCATCGGTACCTCCGAAACAGCTGTGCCTACACACATGGGGAAATTGGATTTACTTGCCCGCAATCGGGAAATTTATCGTAATTTGAAAAAGAAGAAAGCGCAGGTTCATTATATTGAAGCGGACGGAGACCATACCTGGGGTTTCTGGCAGCGGGACCTTCCCAATGCCTTGAACTATTTCTTTGGGAACGCATTAAAATAAGGTACAGAAAAACAAGCATTGAAGCAACAGGATTGCCAATCTGGACTGGTCCATGCCCGATCGGAAAAGTTTACGGCCACCGGCCCGCTTTCAGCAAATAATCTCATATAAACAGTAACCATATATTTGATTTAGCAAAAAAATTGGCAAAAAACGGGGACTTATTCATGAAAGGAGATGAGCAGATGGGATATGGTTATGGCATGATGGGCTGGACAATGGGCCTTTTCGGAATGCTGGTACCCATTGCCCTGTTGGGCGTTGCTGTTTACCTGGGTGTCCGCTTTGGCATCCGGGACGGATTGAAACATCGCAAAAAATAAATCTGTTGCTTCTGCCGGACAGATTATGAATCGGCCCCGGATTTCCAATCCAAGGCCGATTTTGCTTTCTTTTATTTTTCCAGCCGCCGTTTTCTTAAGTCATGCTCGCCGCTAACCGGGCGGACGGAAATTGTAATAGCCAGCATAATTTATCTATTTCATGCTTTTGTCTATTTCGCTGATCATTTCACTCACCGATTGAAGTCCGCCGCCGGAAAGATACCATATATTTGGATCCAAATAAACAATATTGCCATTTTGATAAGCTTTGGTCTTTTTCACCAGTTCATTTTCAATTGTTTGTTTGGCTGAAGCTTTTTTCGTAACTGCGGCGCTTCGGTCAACTACATAGAGATAATCCGGGTTTTTTTCCACAATATATTCAAAGGAGATACTTTGCCCGTGTGTCGATGCGTTGATTGACGAATCAGCCGCGGTCAAACCAAACACATCATGAATCAGGCCAAAACGGGATTTTGGCCCATAGGCACTTACTTTATTATCATTGGCCAGGACAATTAAAGCAGTTTTCTTGCTGGCGGCTGCTTTCTGTTTTAAATTTTCAATCGAGCTTCTGATCGTGACCAGTTCTTGCTCAATCTCTTTTTCTTTCCCAAAAATTTTCCCCAATGTCTGCATGTTTTTTTCAAATGAACCCATAAAATCATTATAGTCAACCCCCATAAAAATGGTGGGAGCAATTTTCTGGAATTCCTGATATAAATCTTGCTGGCGACCAGAGATGATGATCAGATCAGGGTTTATTTCACTCAGCTTTTCAAAGTCGGGTTCTTTCAAGGTACCTGCGTTTTCATAATTATTACCTTCATATTTTGACAAATAGTTCGGGACATTTGATTTTGGCAGTGCCGCGACTTCAATTCCAAGCTGATCCAGAGTATCCAGGACCCCAAAGTCAAAAACAACTACTTTGTCAGGATTTCGGGACAATTCCGTCTTGCCCAGTTGGTGTTCAACAGTGATGTTTTCTTCCGAAGATTGAGTTTGTCCTTGCTGTGAAGAATTATTACAGGCAGTTCCAACCAACGCCAACGCAAAAACAACAAACAGCGCAAGTACTTTTTTCATTTATTTTCACCTCTTTATTAATACAAGCTGTTTATGTTACAGCGAACTGGCAAATTTTTACACTCAAGAATAATAAACACAAATTTTTTGATCATTGATCTTTTCAATGGTAATATCCATATCATAAATTTCTCTTAATGAATCTGGATGAATCAGCTCTTTGCTGGTCCCTTCACAAATGATTTGTCCATCTTTTAAAGCAACCAGATAATCGGAATAACAGGAAGCAAAATTGATATCATGAATCACAATGCAAATCGTTTTTCCCAATTCGGCAACCAGCTTTTCAAGAGTTTTCATGATTTGTACCGAGTGTTTCATATCGAGATTATTCAATGGTTCATCCAGAAAAATATATTCGGTATCCTGGGCGATGGTCATTGCTATGTAAGCACGTTGCCTCTGCCCGCCGCTTAACTGATCCAGATACTTGTTTTGAATACTCGTCAGATTCATATATTTGATGGCATGATCAATATGATCCTCATCCTCTTTGTCCAACTTCCCTTGAGAGTAGGGAAATCGCCCAAAAGAGACCAGATCCCGAATCGTCAACCGAAGATTCAAATGATTTTCTTGTCTAAGAATCGAAATCTTTTTGGCCAAGTCCTCACTTTTGTATTGGCTGATTTCTTTATTGTCAACATAAATTTCCCCACTATCTTTAGAAATCAGACGGCAAATTACAGAAAGCAGTGTGCTTTTCCCGGCTCCGTTCGAACCGATAAAAGACGTAATTTTTCCTTTGGGGATTTTGAGTGAAATATTTTCCAGTACAGTTTTTGATCCATATTTTTTTGAGATATTTTTCACCTCGATCATAGTCGACTCTCCTTTAAAAGCAGATAGACAAAATAAATGCCTCCAATAAAATTGATAATCACGCTCAGCGTGGTTTCAAATGTGAAAATATGCTCTACAGCCAGTTGCCCCCCAACCAACGCAATAAAACTGACCAGGATCGCTCCCGGAATCAGGTGGTTGTGTTTATACGTCCGGAACATTTCATAGGCAATATTGGCCACCAGCAACCCGAGGAACGTAACAGGACCTACAAGCGCCGTTGAAATCGAAATCAGGACAGCCACGACTATCATCAATCGCTTTACTGTATGGTCATACCTTACCCCCAGATTAATCGCCTGTTCTTTTCCCAGCGAAAGAACATCCAAATATTTCAGAAACGGCCAAAAATAACTGACAGTAACCAAAATCAAAACAAGGGAAATCCATACAAGATTTGTATTGATATTGTTAAAACTGGCAAACATACGATCTTGTACGATCAGAAATTCATTTGGATCGATCAGCACCTGCATAAAGGAAGAGAGACTGTCAAACAGGATCCCAAAAATAAGACCTACCAGTAATAAAAAGTAAATATGATACTTTTCCTGGCGAAAAAGGACTTGATAAAGAAGAATCGCAAAGAGAACCATTGCAAATACACTGATTAGAAAATTGAAATGATCATCCATCATCGCAAGCGTTGAGGAACCCAAAAAATAAACTACCACCGTTTGAATAAACAGATAGAGCGAATCCAACCCCATGATGCTTGGTGTTAAAATGCGATTATGAGTAATGGTTTGAAAGACGACTGTGGAAAGGGCAATCGAACTGCCGGTCAGCAAAATAGCGATTATTTTCATGCTTCTGCGAGGCAACGCATAATCCCAATTACTCCCCAGATCAATCAATAAATAAATCGCAATGATCAATGCTGCAAAAATTCCTAAAATGGTTAATTTGACTCTAGGTTGCATATACTCTGCTCCTCATCAACAAATACAAAAAGATGGCACAGCCAATAATGCCAACGGTAAGGCTGATGGAAAGTTCAAATGGATAAATAACCAGGCGTCCGACTATGTCGCAAAAAAGGACAAAAATGGCACCAAGCAAAGCAGTATAAGGGAGATTTTTCTTGAGATGATCCCCGTAATAAATAGAGACCAGATTTGGAATAATTAAACCTAAAAAGGGAATCATTCCGACAGTCAACACCACCGAAGCGGTGATGATAGCCACAATGATCAGCCCGATATGAATCACCTGCTTGTAATTTAAGCCCAGATTTTTGGAGAAATCTTTACCCATCCCGGCGATCGTAAATTTGTCAGCATAGAAATAGGCGACAAACATCAACGGAATGCTTATATAAAGAATCTCATAGCGTCCCTGCATAATCATGGAAAAATCACCTTGCAACCAGCTGGACATATTTTGGATGAGATCATATTTATAAGCAAAAAAAGTAGCAACAGAACTGATAATATTTCCAAACATCAACCCGACCAGCGGGACAAAAATTACATCTTTCAATCTGATCTTTTCCAGTATTTTCATAAAAAGAAGTGTCCCTGCCAGGGCAAATAAAAAGGCAACACTGATTTTTACCAATAAATTGGCTGAACTGAAAAGAAGCATTGAAACCAGTATGCCTAACCGGGCTGAATCCATCGTTCCCGCCGTGGTGGGAGAAACAAATTTGTTCTGACTGATCTGTTGCATAATTAGCCCGCATATACTGATGCTAATCCCGGAGATCAATATACTGACTAAGCGCGGAATACGACTGGTCAGGAAAATATGCATCTCTTCCTGATCAAACTGCAGCAAATCACCTGGTGAAATCTCTTTTACACCAATAAAAAGAGAAGCAAGGGATAACAACAACAAAATAAAAAACAGGTATCTTTTTTTCATCACAATCCCTCAAGCTTAATCAATATTTAATGCGATTGATAATCGTTATCATTAAATAATATAATAACGTTTTTTATTGATTTGTCAACGAATAATGAAAGAATTTTATTAATTTGTCAATAAATAATGAATAGTTGTATTAAAAAGTCACAGAAGGAGATTTCAAATAACTGGATTAGCATAAACGAATCCTTGATCAGCGGAATAAATTGAGGTTAAAGAAAAGAGGCAGGGGGAATAATCGCAGATTGTACGGAAAGGATCTTGCAGTTTGACTCGCCGACACAGATAAAAGGACGATTTTCTGTAACGTTTGCAACTTCGGCAAAGGCGAAAGAGAATCCCTGCAAACTGTTTGGATTTGCAAGGAGAGCCCGCCGGAAAGCAAAGGCTGGAGCGCCCCCGCTACTTTCCTGTAAGGCGCGGACGGAACGAAAGCCTAGGAATATTCTTCATTCTGCAGTCTCAAGCCATGAGAAAAAATCTCATGGCTTTTCAATCATTTCTATTCTCCGCCGCCGCCATCGCCGCCACCATCACCGCTGCCTGAATCTCCATGACCGGCGAACGGATAATCGACGGCGCTCCCATAGGAAGCAGAACTTCCCCTGTCATACAGATAGTTGTACTTTTCGGCAAAGGATTCCTGATAATATAAGGAGAGAAAAATAACTCCGCTTGTGACATCATCTGTACCTTTTCCGGTTTTGGACACGTATTTCCTGTATTGACGGCGAAATTTCCTTACATCGGTACCGTGATTGACAATATACTGGTCAACCTGTTCCAGTTTGTGCTTGATATCGCGGATCAGGCCATGGATCACGAGAGCAATCTCAGATTCCGCTGAGGTTGGGTTAAAATATTTCCCGGCCAGTTCCTGGTTTGTACAACGTTTAAAATCTTCCAGCAAGGATTTTGGCAAGGGATGCTTGAAAAAATCTCCCCAAGCCTGATAACTGTATTTTGTCGGACAGAATAAAAGCACATAGACAAAATCAAACCAGGCTCGCTCTTCATGATGCCCAGGATGAACTGGAAGCTCCTGCTCCCGGGTTAAGGGGGTTTTTAAATAGCACCGGCAGAATTCATCATATTCCCGGGTAAACATTTGCATTTCCTGCCAGGTCTCGTCCACTTCGGTACTGTATGCCGGAGCATTTTTCAGAATCGCTTTCATGATTATGTAGCGTTTCCATTCAAAAAAGCGATTCTCCCATTCGACAATACTGATCTTATGTTCGCGGATCACCCGCTCTTTTGCCCGCTCAATATAACTTTCTGCCAAAGCATTTTCCAGATGATGAACCAGCTTTTTCAGGCTATGTTCCAGTTCGCTATCTCGCCTGATGCCCAAATCCGGCAAATCATACCTCTGTTTATGAGGTACTTTTTTCGCTGACCGGTACGATACATTAACCATAATGCTTATAATGATAAATAAGGCTAACAAAAAAAAGGCAATCAGTTCCATCCCTTCACCATCCTTTCCTCTTTTATTCTACTTAAAAAACAAACCAAACGGAACATTCCCCCCAAAATCATTTCATTGTTTTGAAAAAAGTATTTTATATTTGAATGAAGTTCTCGCGTTAAAACATCGATCAGGGTCAGGCTCCGGCAATCCGTAACAAGGTACATCAAACCGGCCACTTTTTTGACTGTGGCCGGTCTGGGTTCATGTTTGTTCTGGATCTGAAGCGAAATCTCAAACTTTAACGGATAGCAAGTTTATGTAGTGGAAGCCTGTTTCTGGTTATAAATCAGGTACTGCTGGTAAACATCCCGGATTGCGGCAATTAAAGCCTGCTGTGCCTTTCCATGGTAGAAAGCCTCCATTTCTTTTGCTATCGAATCGATTCCATCCATCAGGCTGTATCCTTTTAATACCTGCCCGATAAAATGCTGGGCATGGCGGGTAGCCAGGGTACAGGATGCGTCGAGAATAACACCGTACTTCGGATCAATCTCCACCGTCAGGGTCAGAGAGTCATAAACAGACTTGGCCGCCATCCGCTGGGGCAATTTGGCATGTCCAGCCAACATTACGCTTTTTCCCATACAATCTCTCCCACCGGAAAAGTCCCGTAATCGGGCTTTTCTTTTAGATTATCAAAAGATGACCGTATGATCTATCAATATACTTATTCGATTTCCTCCCCGAACGGCCAGGAAGGCAGGTTTTTTCGCAATTTCTTGTCGCTGCGGTATCCCAGTGCATATTCTGCCTGCATGATCTGATGGATTTCCCTGGTTCCCTCATAGATCACAGGAGCCTTGGCATTGCGCATATACCGCTCCACGGGAAATTCATGGGAATATCCATTGGCCCCGTGAATCTGGACGGCATCTGCGGCAGCGTTAAAAGCGGCATCACACGCAATCCATTTGGCCAAGGAAGTTTCCCGGGTATTGCGGATTCCCCTGTTTTTCATCCACCCGACCCGGTAGACAAGCAGCCGGGAAGTTTCATATCCTGCAACCATTTTGGCGATCATCTGCTGTACCAATTGATGTTTCCCGATCGGCTGCCCAAACGTCTCCCGTTCATGGGCATATTTGAGACTTGCTTCAATGCAGGCATCGATAAGGCCGACAGCACCGGCGGCCACGCTGAATCGCCCGTTGTCGAGAGCAGACATGGCGATTTTAAAACCTTCTCCTTCTTTCCCAACCCGATTTTCTGCCGGAACCCGGACATCTTCCAGGAAAACCTCTCCTGTATTTCCGGCACGGATGCCCAATTTGTTTTTAAACCCGCGCGTGGTGACGCCTGGGAAATCCCGCTCCACAATAAAACAGGAGATTCCGCGATGCCCCTGATCCGGAGCGGTTTTGGCAAAAATCAAAAAATGGTCGGCGATATCACAAAGGGAGATCCACGTTTTGCCGCCGTTCAGGATATAGACATCGCCATCACGGACCGCCCGCATTTCGATCGCCGCCACATCCGATCCTGCATTTGGCTCTGTCAATCCAAATGCTCCCACTTTGGTTCCTTGGGCCTGGGGCTTGAGATATTTTTCTTTTTGGAATCCATTTCCCCATTGCAGAAGCGTCATGCTGTTTAAAGCCGTATGAACGGAAACAGCTGTCCGAAAGGCTGTATCCCCGCGCTCCAGTTCAGCACAAACGATGGCCAGGGTATTGTAATCCATTCCCTGTCCTCCATACTGTTCCGGAATGCATACCCCCATGAGACCCAGCTCAGCCAGGCGATCTAAAACGGAAGTCTCAAAGTGCTGCTCGATGTCCCACCGTTCGATATGGGGCATGATTTCCTTGTCGACAAACTTGCGAACCAGTTTTTTGACCGCCAGTTGATCATCGGAATAGGAAAAATCAAACATCTCACTCACTCCTTTTCTCATTCGGGGAGAAAACTTTCGCCTGCTCCCATTCTTTCACCTGCATTCTGGAATAGCCCATTTCCCGCAAGATTTCTTCTGTATGTTCGCCAAGCAAAGGTGGATACTTCCGGTAAGAAACCGGGGTTCGCGAAAAATTCAGCGGACTCCCGACCAGGGAAATATTTCCCGCTGTGGGATGTTCCATTTCTACCAGCAAATTTCGCTCTTTTACCTGAGACCTGGAAAATACCTGATCCAGGGTTTGAATCGGGGCAGATGGAAGATTTAATTCCTCAAACAGAGAAATCCAGTGCGAACTCGTGTGTTTGGTCAAAATCGTTTCAAGTTTTTGCACCAGTGCTTTCCGGTTGACTACACGTGCGGAATTTTTGGCAAAACGGGGATCTTCCGCTAGCCAGGGACATCCGAGGCACTCGGCCAGACGCCTGAATTGGGTGTCATTGCCCACTGCAATAATGATCGGCTGGTCCCGGGTCTGAAAAAGCTGGTAAGGAGCAATGTTGGGATGGGCATTACCCAGCAGTTGCGGAACTTTTCCGGAAATAAGGTAATTGCTGGCCACGTTGACCAAAGAAGCGACACTGGCATCAAACAGGGCTACATCCAATATCTGTCCTTTACCCGAGCTGTTTCGTTCGTGCAAGGCGGCCAGAATCCCGGTCGCGGTAAAAAGGCCTGTCAACACATCGACAATGGCAACGCCCACTTTCATCGGACCGCTTTCCGGACTCCCAGTAATGCTCATCAAACCGCTCAGGGCCTGGATCATGTAGTCGTAGCCAGCTTTGTGCGAAAAAGGACCATTTTGGCCAAATCCCGAAATTTCAGCAACAATCAGGCGGGGATTGATTTCCAGCAGCCTTTTTGGGGGCAATCCAAATTTGGCCAGTGTGCCCACCTTGAAATTTTCCACCAGGATGTCTGCGTGCCGGACCAGATCCAGCAGGATGGCTTGCCCTTGTTCTGTTTTCAAATTCAAAACCATGGAGCGTTTGTTTCGGTTTACGCTCAAGTAATAGGCACTTGTCTCTCCGGCCCAGGGCGGCCCCCAGCCCCGGGTCTCATCCCCCTGCCCCGGTGCTTCAACTTTGATCACATCGGCCCCCAGGTCTCCCAAAATCATGGTGCAAAACGGACCGGCCAGCACACGAGACAAATCCAGCACCTGAATCCCTGTCAAAGGACCATCCCGTTTCATGGGCTTTCCTCCTCAACCTGAAAAAATAAAAAGCCGGGTAACCAAACGAATTGTTTCGTTCAGGGATCCCGGCTCACTCCTGCGACTTTTTTAACCGGCGCAGTTAAAACTCACAGGATATGATTTCAATTTTAAGTATAATTGTAATAAATTCCGATGATTTTGTCAAATGTAGCCAAGGAAATCATCGTTGATTGATTATATCGGGTCCATATATACAGTTTTTAACTGAGTATAAAATTCCGCGGCCGCCTTCCCCTGCTCCCGGCTCCCGTTTCCGGAACCTTTGCCTCCGCCAAAAGGAGCCTGCGGTTCCGCTCCGGCGGTTTCAGAATTGATGTGAACCATGCCCGCCTCAATTTCATCCACAAACCGGCGGGCAAGCGTAAGATTGTTGGTACAAATGGAAGCGCTTAATCCAAAGAAAGTATCATTGGCCAATTCGATGGCTTCATCATAGCCATTCACTTGAAACAGGGAGATAACCGGACCGAAGATCTCCTCCCTGGCAATCCGCGCATCCCGGGGCACATTTTCAAAAATGGAGGGCTGGACATAGAATCCGCGAACCAGTTCCGGTTTCGGCGGTATTTCCCCGCCAACCAGCAAATCAGCTTCTTTTTTCCCCGCCTCAATCATTTCCAGCACCTGATCACACTGCCCGCGGCTGGCACAGGGTCCCATGAAAGTATCCGGCTTAAGAGGGTTGCCCACTTTTAACATTTTCGTTTTCTTTACCAGCCGGTCCCTGAACGCTTTATAGACTTTTGCATCCACCATGATCCGGCTGGTTGCCGTACATTTTTGACCGGTTGAACGGAAAGCTCCCGAAATGGCAATCTCCACCGCTTTGTCCAGGTCGGCATCGTCCAGGACAATCAGCGGATTTTTGCCGCCAAGTTCCAGTTGCACTTTTTTCCCCTGCATGGCGGCCCGTTCCTGAATGCTTCTTCCAACCAGATTGGAACCGGTAAAAGAGATGGCCTTGATCTCGCTGTTTTGGACGATCTCCGAACCGACAACTGATCCCGTTCCAAACACACAGTTGACCACGCCCTTGGGAATGCCCGCCTTATGGAAAGCATCGATGACATGATAGACCGACATGGGAGTCAGCTCAGCCGGTTTGATAACCACCGTATTACCGTAGAGAAGGGCCGGAGCCATTTTCCACACGGGAATGGCGATCGGAAAATTCCATGGTGTGATCAACCCCACTGCTCCAAGTGGCTCCCGCTTGGTAAATAAAAAGGTTTGTTCTGAAACTGACGGAATCACCTCCCCCACCGGTTGAAATGCTTCTGACGCAAAAAACTCCAGAATGCTGACAGCGCGAAGGGTTTCCCCACTCGCCTCGACCAGCGTTTTTCCTTCTTCGCGCGTCAAGTCCCGCGCAATTTGACCGGCTTTTCCCCGGATAATTTCAGCCGCCTTCTTCAAATAGGCCGCGCGCTCAGGAAAGGACAGCTTTTTCCATGAAGGAAAAGCTTTTTTGGCTGAGGAAACCGCTTCCCTCACGTCTTCTGCCGTACTGGCGGCAAAATGGCCAAGAATCTCTTCCGGATCATGGGGATTTCGGTTGGGCGTGTACTCTCCGCCTGCCGGTTTCTTCCAGACGCCTCCAATGTAATTGTCATAACGCATCCCGTTCTCCTCCTCAGGTATAATCATGCGGTTCGGCGCCAATCCGCCGGTTGCCTAAACTTTTTTTCGATCCACAGAGTCTGACAAAGTAATACAAGCCTGCGAGCCACCACAATAACAGCATAATCCATTCATAGGGCCACCGAAGGGAGGATGGCATGCCGGGAAGATACAGAATTCCCAGGCAAAGGCTGGAAAGCAGGGCGCCATAGCCAATCCAGGATGATTTGCCCGCCCGAAAGGGCCGGATCATGCCCGGTTCTTTTTTCCTCAACACCACAAAAGAAACGGATACCAGAATATAGGTCATTACAATTGAGAAACTTCCTGCATTGGTAAGCCAAAGAAGCGCCTGCCGCCCAAAAAGCGGAGCGATGAATGATATGGCACCAATCAGCAGTATCGCATTGACAGGAGTGTTATATTTCGGATGGAACCGTCCGAAGAAGGCAGGCAGCATCCTTTTTTGCGCCATGACATACAGGATGCGGCTTCCCCCGACAAAAAAGGCATTCCAGCTGGTAAGAATCCCGCCGATCCCCCCAATAATCAGCAAGGTTCCACCCCATGGAGAGCCGAGTAATGTTGCCAATGCATCGGCTGTGGGCAAAACAGACCGGTTGATATCCTCCATGCTCATGGAATGGCCCACCGCATAAACAATGCCAACATACCAGACTACGGCCATTGACACCGAGAGAATCAGCACTTTACCAATCTGTTTAAAGGGAAGATTGATTTCTGCAGCTGTTTGGGGAATAACGTCAAACCCGACAAACATAAACGGAGTCATGATCAGAACCCCGAACAGTCCGGTCATGCCCGCAAACGGAGCTGAGATTCCCTCGGGGCTTGCAGTAAAGGGGCTGCCAATGATCAGGACCAAACCGATGATGGTAAGCATTGTGGTACAGATAACCTGGAAAACCGCTGCCTGCTTCAGACCGCGGTAATTGATCCATGTCACGAAAACCGAACCGGCCATCCCGATTCCTGCCCAGGATAAATACACATCCCAGCCAGCCACTTGCCAAAGGAAACCGGACTGATAATCGGGGAAGATATAGTCAATCACCGTGGGAAGGGCGACTGCTTCAAAAGCCACAACGGAAATATAGCCAAGTGCAATCGCCCAGGAGGCGATAAAAGACCAGCGGTACCCCAACGCCCGGTCCAAAAACACACTGACCCCGCCTGTTTGCGGCATGGCAGCCGTTAACTCCGAATAGACCAGCCCGACGAACAGAACCATGATCCCTCCGCCAACAAAAGCCAGCACTGAGCCGAGCAATCCCGCCTGACGAATCCACTCGCCCGTCAGGACTACCCAGCCCCAGCCAATCATGGCACCAAAAGCCAGTGCCAGCACATCAATCCGTGACAACACCTTTTCTGTCCGTTGTTTCTCCTTCATTGAGTCACTCCCTTGAAAAGGTATCCTTCAACAAACGGAACGCTTCCATATGAACTTGCCGGTTCTCCTCCTTCCAGCCGGAAATACCCACGGTCCGGCCCATACCGGGCACCCGAAAAAATATTGGCAAAACCGTTTTTTCTTCATCCCCACAAATTCACACGGCTTTCAGCCGGAAATGCCCGCCACCTCTGAAATGGATTTTTCCAGGAGTTGCAGTCCTTCTTCCAGCAGGGAATCCGAGATCACCAGAGGCGGCAAAAAACGAATAACATTGCTGTACATTCCTGCACTGAGGACCAGTAATCCATTTTCCCAACATTTTTTTACGATCCGGCTTGCCGCCTCCGGGGCCGGTTTTTTGGCGGCCCGATCTTCCACCAGCTCGATCGCCACCATGGCCCCCAACCCCCGGACATCGCCGATCATTTGATATTGATCCTGCAACCCGGATAAAGCTTCCACCATGCGCATTCCAATCATCCGGGCACGATCTGTCAGTTTCTCTTCCTCCAATACCTCCAGTACGGCCAGAGCAGCTGCACAGGAAACGGGGCTCCCGGCAAAGGTTCCTCCAAGCTGACCAGTCTCCGGCGCATCCATCCAGTCAGTCCGTCCAGTAACAGCGCTGAGCGGCATACCGGCCGCAATCGACTTCGACATGGTTATAATATCTGCCGCTACCCCGTAATGCTCCATGGCAAACAGCTTCCCGGTACGGCCAAAACCTGTCTGGATCTCATCGGCAATCATCGCGATACCATATTGGTCACAAAGCTGACGGATCCCTTGCACAAAACGTGACGACGGCATGATAAATCCGCCTTCTCCCTGCACCGGTTCCAGAATGATGGCAGCAACCGATTCCGGCAGAACCTCCTTGATAAACAGCTCCTCGATTTGCCTCAATATCTCCCGGTCCACTTCCTCCGGGGTCATCTGCGCGGGAGCCCGGTAATAGTCGGGATAGGGAAGCCTGTAAGTATCCGGGGCAAACGGGCCAAACCCGGCTTTGTAGGGTTTTACCTTGCTGGTTAACGACAGGGACATCAGGGTGCGGCCATGAAACCCCCGCTCAAATGAGAGCACACCGCTGCGGCCTGTTGCCTTGCGGGCAATTTTTACCGCGTTTTCCACTGCCTCCGCCCCGCTGTTGACGAACATGGTTTTCTTTTTCCAGTTCCCCGGTACGATCTGATTCAGTTTCTCGGCCAACTCAATATAACCTTCATAGGGCATGACGTGAAAACAACTGTGAATAGATGCAGCCGTCTGCTCCTGGATGGCTTTGACCACCCTGGGGTGGCAATGGCCAATATTTTGCATGCCAATTCCAGCGGCAAAATCAATTATCTGATTTCCGTCAACATCTGTAATAATCGCTCCTCTGGCCGATTTGACATATAGCGGTGCCACATGATAAGGGCCGATCGGCACTGCTTCCTGACGACGGGCATGAAGCTTCATCGACTGCGGACCGGGCATTTCCTTGATACGGGAAGGAATCATCTGTTAATCACCCTTTCCATTAGTAACAGGTAAAAAAATAAAACGCCGGATCACCAAGCGAAAAAAGTCTTGTTCGCTCAGGCCTCCGGCTCACTCCTGCGGCTGTTTTAACCGGCGCGGTTAAATTCGCAGGATATGATTTCAATTGGTCTCAATTATACAATACCAATTTTTTATTATTTTATCAATTCGCTAATTTTATAATATTCATTAATTAGCTATTGCTTATATTTAATTGAATCGTACCAATCCAAAAAAAACGGAAGAAGCTGCCGGACGGAAAACGGAGGCAAGGGGACGAAAAACCATTTTCCTGCCTCCTTGTACAGGTTATTCTGTAACGCTTCTTTTCAGGCAGATGCTCCATCAATATAACGGTCGTAAGCATGGGTCAAGTTGGCCACGATTTCTTCCAGCGATGCATTTTCGATATCATGGCGATGGACCATATGCACAAGTTTTCCATCTTTCAACAGCGCAAACGATGGCGAAGACGGAGCCATTTCCCCAAAATAGGAACGGGCCCGTTCCGTTGCCTCCCGGTCCTGCCCCGCAAAAACAGTATACAAATGATCTGGTATCCTGTCATGTTTCAGGGACAGGGCAACCGCCGGGCGCGCCAGGCCTCCCGCACACCCACAGACCGAATTGACTACGACCAGAGTGGTTCCTTTTGCTCCTTCTCCCTGCAACGCCTCATCAACTTCTTCAGGTGTCCGAAGCTCTTTCACCCCGACACTTGTCAATTCATCACGCATACGCTGAACTATTTGCTGCATTTGATTGATCCGCGAGTCTTCAGACATATCAAAAAACCCCTCCTTTTTTTCTATTTTATCTCAGGGCAAGCATCCCAAAAAGCAAATTTTGCCATTTATCCATACAAAAAAGATGAGGGTCTTCCCATTAACCCGCATCTCCGTTGTTACCGGTTATCTACCTTTTCAGGCATCATGTCGTGCCGGGCCAGCCGCTGTTCGGCAATTTTCTCCCATTTGGTTCCCGGTTTTCCGTAATTTGCATAAGGATCAATACTGATTCCGCCTCTTGGCAAAAATTTCCCCAACACTTCAATATACTTCGGTTCCAGCTTTTGAATCAAATCTTTCATTATCGTGACAACACAGTTTTCGTGAAAATCCCCATGATTTCTGTAACTGAACAAATACAGCTTCAGCGATTTGCTTTCCACCAGTTTTTGGTCGGGAACATAACTGATATAAATGGTGGCGAAATCAGGCTGGTTTGTAATCGGACACAAACTGGTAAACTCCGGACAATTGAATTTCACAAAATAGTCGGTGTCCGGATGGAGATTAGAAAAAGTTTCCAGCAAATCGGGGTTATATTCAAAATGATATTGGGTTTTCTTTCCCAATGCTTTCAGAGACAAATTTTTCTTGCAGGTTTCATCCACAGGTAATCCCTCCTTTTACGGTCCGCTCCCTTCACAAGGAACGGCTTTTTGTTTTATTCCGATCCTTTTTTATACTATCTGTCTGCCAGCCCAATTTTTAACATCTCAATTCAGGAGGAATTTTTTTATAGGCAATGGGGTCCGGCTGATTGTTCTCCTTGAATCCTTTCAGGCGGAGCAGGCAACTGTCACATTCACCGCACGCCAGTTCTCCTCCCTGATAACAGGAAGTGGTCAGTTCGTATGGCACGTTCAGTTCCAGTCCCCGCCGGATGGTTTCAGCCTTGCTTAAATAGAGCAAAGGGGTTTCAATATAAATTTTCTCTTCAGAAGAAACTCCCATTTTGGTTGCCAGATTCACCGTTTCTTCCAATGAGCGGATGAACTCGGGTCGGCAGTCCGGATATCCGCTATAGTCAACCGCACTGACACCTGTGTAAATGTGTTTGGCGCTAATCACCTCTGCATAGGCAGTTGCCAGTGACAGAAAAATGAGATTCCGTGCGGGCACGTAAGTATCCGGAATATCTTCTTTCACTCCGCCGGTGCGAACTTCCCATGTCTGGTCAGTTAGCGCGCTGCCTCCTATTTCTCCCAGAAAATTCACATCCACGATCTTGTGCCTGTCCGCGACTCCATAGTGAGCGGCAATTTTCCTTGCTTGCCCAATTTCCCGGTTATGGCGCTGATGATAGTAAAAAGTAATCGGATACAGTTCATAGCCTTCCTCTTTTGCAATTCCCATGCATGTGGTGCTGTCCAGCCCGCCACTCAATACAATTACCGCTTTTTTATCCATATCGTTTCACCTCGGTCATACTCCACGCAGATTCGGATCCCAAATAAACTTGTGCATCTGCAAATTCAATTTCACATGGCCCAATTTATGCCTTAACATCAGATCGACCAGTCTCGCAGGTTCCATCTTTTCCCATACGGGACTGAACAGGGGAATTCCTTTTTTCATCTCCGTTTGCACAATCTTTTTTGCATGCAGAAAATCATCCTCACCCGCAATCACAAATTTCACTTCATCGTTTTCCCGCAACCAGTCGAAATTCCTGTGGATCATGCGTCCGTTTTCGCCACTGGCAGGCAATTTGTAATCCAGAATGAACCGGACCTTTCGCCAGACCGCTTCATGGGATTTTCGCAACTTCGCAAATGGTTCCAGATCAATCGAACCGTTTGTCTCGATATGAATGTCTTCTATATAATTGATTCCGGCCAACGCTTCAATCAACCGCTCCACTTTGCGGCCGTGCAATAAAGGCTCTCCACCAGTCAGGCATACCGAAGGGTGCGGATAGTTCTTCACTTTCTGAACAATTTCCGAAACCCGGGCTTCATACTCCGGTTTGTAAGGAGCATAACTATAGGGAGTATCACACCAGACACATCGCAAATTGCAATAAAACAAACGAATAAACGTGGTGGGAAATCCAGCGCGGGTTCCTTCGCCTTCCACTGTTTCAAATATCTCCACCATTGACAGTTTCGGATCTTCGAACGATCCTGCTTCCTTTTGCAAATGCAGCACCTTCTCTCTACCAGCTAGCACAGTCTGAATTTCTGGTTCAGGCTAACCGCTACTTTGACATACTATCAAAAGCAAACACTTTACAGCAAGTATAGAAGTATTTTTTTAAAACATAACTCTCCCTCAAATGCCCCCGGTAATGACCAACTGATTTCCGGACTGTCAAAAATTTTCATGGAAAGTCATTTTTCCGCTTTGACTAACGGTCAATCAGCAATAAACTTTCCCGCAATTTGCGGACAGATTCTGCTCCAAAAATACAGCGCGAATGGAAACGGAAAATTCCCCCGGCATATTTTTTCTAATCCTTCATCATTTTTCCCATTTTGCTGGCAGCTTCCAACATATCCGGCACAAACTGGATCATCTTGTCCATATTCATTCGCGAAACAGGACCGGATACGGCAAGTGCCGCCACCAACCGGCCTCGCCGGGAAAAAATGGGCACAGCCACCGCTGCCGTTCCAGCTTCCCGTTCTTCAACACTCATCGCATAACCATCTTCCCGGATTGTTTTCAACTGTTGCAAATAGTTCACTTTGCTTATATGATCCGGCCACCTGGACCCGGCCAGCACTTCCTGCACCAGCTTAGAATCGGCAAAAGCCATCAGCACTTTGCTTGACGCCCCTACCGTAAGAGGCATCCTCGCCCCAATCGGCGCCACACGGCGAATCGCCTGGTTGCTTTCCACCGCCTGAATCCGGATCCGTTCCTTTCCATCCCGAATATATAAACTGACGGTTTCATCCAACTCGTCACGCAATCGTTCCATTTCCGGCAAAAACAATACGGCGGGATCATCCGACTGGTTTAAATGGGCTGCCAGCTCCCAGATCCGGAAACCCAGTTCATATTTTTCCGTATACTGGTTTCTCTTTACAAACCCTTTGCTCTCCAGGGTAGCCAGCAACCGGAAAACGGTGCTTTTGTTCAATCCGGTGCGTTCAGCGATTTCCATCATTCCAAGTTGTGTTTTATCAACAAAGCACAGCAAAATATCCAAAGCTCTCTCCGCGGCCCTGACCGTTGACTTTTTTTCTCCACTCAAAATTAAACCCTCCGTGTTTCACTCCATGAAACATGTTTTCCAAATATTATACTCCTCCAACTTGGTTAAGAAAACGGATATTTTAAGGCAAACAAAAAGATATTCACAAATATAATGAAATAGTCACATATTCTTTCCTAAATCTTTTCTCCCTTCCCGATGTTTTTTTGCAAATAACCTATACAAGTATTTAAAAAAATTGTATAATGAATGCGAATTTAGAAACCAGGTTTCGTCTAATGAAACAAACAGTGAGACTTACAGGCACTTTATTTTTTCCAAATTGCGATTCCAGATCAAATATGAAGGTTAGTCAAAAAAATGATTGAAATGGAACTTTTCTGTATGACCAAAGGAGGTATCCCTGATGGCCAAAGATTTGTACAATGTACGCTCCAGTCTGAAAATCGGCGGCAAAGAATATGTATATTACCGTCTGAACAGTCTGGAGGAACAGGGGGTAGGCGAGATTTCCCGGCTGCCGTTTTCCATCAAGGTCTTGCTGGAAGCAGCAATCCGCCAGTATGACGGAAAATCCGTAACCCGGGAACATATCGAACAGTTGGCTACATGGACAAAAAACCGTTCTGATAAGGAAATCGCTTTTAAACCGGCCCGAATTGTCCTGCAAGACTTTACAGGAGTTCCGGCAGTGGTTGACCTGGCAGCCCTTCGCTCTGCAATGGACAGGGTTGGCGGCAATCCGGAACGGATTAATCCGCACATTCCGGTTGATCTGGTGATTGACCACTCTGTTATGGTGGATCGGGCTGGTACGGATGATGCCCTCCAGTACAATATGGATTTGGAATTTAAGCGGAATGAGGAGCGTTACCGCCTGTTGCGCTGGGCTTCCGAATCACTGGACAATTTCCGGGCCGTTCCGCCGGCAACAGGTATTGTTCACCAGGTAAATCTGGAATACCTGGCGCGTGTGGCACAAACCCGTGAAGAAAATGGCGAAACCGTTGTATTCCCTGATTCCCTCGTCGGAACCGATTCCCATACCACGATGATCAATGGTCTTGGTGTTGTTGGCTGGGGAGTTGGCGGAATTGAGGCAGAAGCATGTATGCTTGGCCAGCCTTTATATTTTATTACTCCTGAAGTGGTCGGTTTCAAATTGACCGGTAAACTGGCGGAAGGCGCCACCGCAACCGACCTGGCACTGACCGTAACGGAAATGCTGCGCAAAAAAGGCGTGGTTGGCAAATTTGTTGAATTCTACGGACCCGGACTGTCCAACCTCAACCTGGCAGACCGTGCAACAGTTGCCAATATGGCTCCTGAATACGGAGCTACGGTCGGATTCTTCCCGGTTGACGAAGAATCCCTGAATTACCTCAGAACAACGGGACGTGACGAAAGCCTGATTGAATTGATCCGGGAATACTATCAGGCACAAGGCCTGTTCCGCACAGATGATACGCCGGACCCCGTCTTCAGCGATACCATCGAACTGGATCTCGGCACTGTTGTTCCCAGCTTGTCCGGACCAAAACGTCCGCAAGACCGGATTGAACTCAATAAAATGAAACATACATGGAATGAAACCTTGCGCAAACCGATTGACGAACGCGGGTTTGGCCTGACCGACCAGGAAATCAGCAAATCGGTGCAAGTAACCCGCAAAGACGGAACAAGTTACGAACTGAAACAAGGTTCTGTGGTCATTGCTGCCATTACCAGCTGTACGAATACTTCCAACCCGTCCGTTATGCTGGGAGCCGGGCTTGTCGCCAAAAAGGCGGTAGAAAAAGGGCTGAAAGTCCCTTCGTATGTCAAAAGCAGCTTGACCCCCGGTTCCAGAGTCGTCACAGAATACCTGACACAGTCCGGCCTGCTTGAACCTCTCGCCAGACTTGGCTTTAACGTTGCCGGTTACGGATGCGCAACCTGTATCGGAAACAGCGGGCCCTTGTCGGGCGATGTAAGCAAAGCCATTGAAGAAAATGATTTGACCGTTTGCTCTGTACTGTCTGGTAACCGTAATTTCGAAGGACGGATTCATCCACTCGTAAAAGCGAACTATCTTGCTTCACCGCCGCTTGTGGTTGCATATGCCCTTGCCGGAACGGTCAATATTGACTTTGAAAATGAACCAATCGGATACGGCACCGATAACCAGCCTGTATATCTGAAAGATATTTGGCCAAGTTCCCGGGAAATCAGCCAGGTAATGAGCGAAACAATCAAAGCAGAACACTTCCGCAAACAATACAGCAAAGTGTTTGAAGCCAATGAACGTTGGAATCAGTTGCCTACTCCAAAAGGAGTTCTTTACGAATGGGATGAAAAATCGACATATATCCAGGAACCTCCTTTCTTTGTCGATATGTCGGTGAACGCAGAAGAAATTGCTCCGATCAAAGGTGCCCGTGTGCTTGCCCTGTTAAATGACTCTGTCACTACGGATCACATTTCACCAGCCGGAAGCATTGTTCCCGACAGCCCGGCAGGAAAATACCTGCAGGAAAATGGCGTTGCCGTGAAAGATTTCAACTCTTACGGTTCCCGCCGCGGAAACGACCGGGTAATGACTCGCGGTACCTTTGCCAACATCCGGATTCGCAACCAGATCGTTCCCGGTTCCGAAGGTGGTGTTACCAGACATATTCCGAGCGGCCAAGTCATCTCCATCTATGATGCAGCCATGAAATACAAAGAAGAAAACACTCCATTGATTGTGATCGCCGGGAAAGAATATGGTACCGGCAGTTCCCGTGACTGGGCGGCAAAAGGAACCAACCTGCTGGGAGTGAAAGCCGTCATCGCCGAAAGCTTCGAACGGATTCACCGCAGCAACCTTGTCGGTATGGGTGTGCTGCCGTTGCAATTCAGTGAAGGGCAAAGCTGGAAAAGCCTTAACCTCGATGGCAGTGAAACATTTGACATTCCCGGTTTGAATGACAACATTCAACCTGGTCAATCCCTGACAGTACGCGCGGTCAAACCGGACGGAAATACAGTTGAATTTGAAGTCATCGTCCGTCTCGACAGCGTGGTTGATGTGGAATACTATCGCAATGGCGGCATCTTGCAAACTGTATTGCGCCAAATCCTGAACGACAAGGAAACCGTGCAAAACTAGGCAAAACGGCAGAAACAGGAAACCCTCAGGTGGGGGCCTGAGGGTTTCCCTTGAAATTGATTAAAAAATCCCAGCAGCCGCTGAGGTTAAACGAGACGCTCGCATTTAATTTTTAGCCTCCATCCACATTCCCTTTACAATGGCTGACTTGATAATCCACTCTTTCCCGTCGCGGATGCAGGGAAAACGGATATCCTGCCCGCGGTGATATAAATAGAGATGACGCTCCGTTTCTAAAATAACCTGACTTTCCCGAATGAAACGGTCGATTTCATGTCCGGATATTTTTCTTTTCAACCGTTCTTCGAGGCGTTGTCTCAAATGATAGGAAAAATGAAAAGAACGCGGGTTAAAGATACTCCCTCTCTTGATTCATTTCCTCCAGGAAGTGGTAAACCAGATCCCTTTGAAAGTGAGGGAGTGTCTCCATCATTGCCTTGGTAAACCGGTAAACTCCCATCTTCTCTACCATTTCCTCAATTTTCTTTTTTGAGTCTTCCGATACTATTCCGAATTCTCTGGAAAGATCTTGTATAATTTGTTCAACTTCATCTTGCGGCACTTCTTTTTTGGGCAAATCTTTTTTCATGCCCTCCAGCAACTGAAAGGGGGATTCTTTTTTTTCCATAAACATCAAACTGAATTCCACCTTATGATCATCTTTTATCTGTCTTATTTCTGCATCAATCATCTGATTCACTTCCAGGTTAACCCCGTCGGGGATCTGGGAAACATGAATCAATCCGGGTGCCATATACTGATCCCTTGTCACGACAAAGGCCCCATATTCCATGATTCGGGTAATTCTGATTGGAACACGATCACCGGCACGATATGGCAACGGAGCTCTTTCTTCGCTGTGCAAAAATTGATTGATCCGTTCATCAATGCTCATATTTCTTTCCTCCAATCAGTTAGTTTCTTTCAATTATAAAGAAAAAAATCGGAATGGTACAATAGTCTTTCTTCATTTTTCAGTCTTATTGCAGGTTCCTCTCCTTTTACATTCCCCCTCCCCCTGGACAGGGGGTTGTGTAAAATAATGGTCAGACTTTATCTTTACACTATATTCCTCCCACAGGCAGAAAGTCAATTACGCACGACCATATTGCCGAATTCAGGATTGACGCTGTTTTCTCAGATAGGAAAAAGCCTGCATCGCTTCGTACCAGGCACGGACAGTTCCTTCCGGCACGCTGGATGTCAAAATTTTACGATTTCCGGCCCGCCGGCAAGCCCCTGATTCCAACAGGATCAAATCATTCCCATATTCAGCCAGATCCAGATCCTTTTCCAAAGCCATCACGGTGATTTGCCCCTTCGATCTGGATCGCTTCTTCAATTCCTGTATCAATAAATGGCGCCCCCATGGATCCAGTGTATCGGTCGGTTCATCCAGCAGCCAAACCGGAGCAGGCGCAACCAGACCATAGACCAGCAGATATCTTTTCAACACTGCCCCCGAAAGCTGGTTAAGCGGTAATTTCCGATAACCTGCCAGGCCCCACCTGGCAATCAGTTCAGCACTTTTTTTCTTCGGATGTGACACACGCATGAATTGGGCTTTTTTTAAAAGTGCAGACTCCACGGTGGCAGTTTGATTTAACCGTTTTATTTGCGGAGTAAAATGGATGCATTTTTTCATGTCAAGCAGCCCGGCAATTTCCGGCATTTCAAAATTTCTTCTTGACCAGACCCAGGGCTGTTTTCCGTTAATATAAAAAGTAACCCGTCCGTCGTCGGGAACCAATTGCAATGCTGTCAATTTCAGCAATGTCGTTTTGCCCGAACCTTTTGGCCCCAGTAAAACCGTAATTCCTTCCCTGACAGATGCCGAAAAATCCAACAATCCCATAAAACCGGTATGTAAAAATTGCGCTTCAGGCATATGCCCGTCCTGTTTAAAAATCTTCCGTACATGTTGCCAGTTTATCTTCAATTTTCATGCATCCTTTCTCCAACTTTTCACAGGTAAACAAAAAACTGTCCAAGGACTACGCAAAAAATTCGTTATTGATAGAATATATTTACTTATTTTAACACAATGTGCTTTTTAGTATAGCAAACAAATAAAAGTCCAGTGTTAACGACGCTATCATAAAATGTCAACTTGCCTGTTTTTCTGAATCCCCGGTAAACATGCCCAGTTGCCATGTTGAAATCCTCTTGATTCTCTTTTCCTGCATTGACCTGTTTTATTATCTATGATAGCTTAAAATTAAGCAACTATATAGGGTCAAAACGGGAGCTTGGAAAAAGCCAGGCTGAGAGGGCGGAGAACTCTGCCGCCGACCGGTTAACCTGATCTGGGTAATGCCAGCGTAGGGAAGATGAAGGGGATTTGCTGTTCCCCCGTCTTACGATTGCTTTTTCAAGCCATACGCATCAGGTGTATGGTTTTTTTAATGCCATATGTTCGCCCTCTCTGTCAATTGGCCTATGGTTGCAATCCAAAGGAGGGTAACAGGCATGGAACGTTATTTCTATCCCAACAGCAAAAAAGTCTATATAGAAGGGTCCCGGCCGGATCTCCGTGTTCCGATGCGCCAGATTTCACTTTCTGCCACCCGCGACTGGCGCGGTGAAACGCCGAATGAACCGTTCTTGATCTATGATACCAGCGGACCCTATACCGACCCTGAAGCAACCATCGATCTGAAACAGGGATTGCCGAAATTGCGCAAATCCTGGATTCTGGAGCGCGCTGATGTGGAAGAAACGGAAGGGCGCCCGGTCCAGACGATAGACAACGGCTTTCGTTCAGCGGAAAAAGCGGCCCGGTTTGAAGCTTTTCCAAGCCCAAACAGGCGTCCGCTGCGGGCGAAACCAGGCAAGTCGGTAACACAGATGCATTATGCCAAAAAAGGAATGATCACTCCCGAAATGGAGTTTGTGGCCATTCGTGAAAACCTGGACCCCGAATTTGTAAGAAGTGAAGTGGCCAGCGGACATGCCATCATACCGGCAAATATCAATCACCCCGAAATAGAGCCGATGATTATCGGAAAAAATTTTCATGTGAAGATCAACGCCAATATCGGCAATTCATCCGTCACTTCATCGATTGAAGAGGAAGTGGAGAAAATGACCTGGGCAACGTTATGGGGTGCCGATACGATCATGGATTTGTCCACCGGAAAAAATATCCACAACACACGTGAATGGATTATCCGAAACTCTCCGGTCCCGGTGGGGACGGTTCCCATTTACCAGGCACTGGAGAAAGTGAATGGAGTACCCGAGGATTTGACATGGGAAGTTTACCGGGACACGCTGATTGAGCAAGCCGAACAGGGGGTGGATTACTTTACCATCCATGCAGGCGTGCTGCTTCGCTATGTTCCGCTTACAGCCAAACGGACGACCGGAATTGTTTCCCGCGGCGGGTCGATCATGGCAGCATGGTGTCTGGCACATCACGAAGAAAACTTTTTGTACACGCACTTCCGCGAGATTTGTGAAATTCTTCAAGCCTACGATATTGCGGTTTCGCTGGGCGACGGCCTGCGGCCCGGTTCAATTGCCGACGCAAATGATGAAGCACAATTTGCCGAATTGGAAACATTGGCCGAATTGACAAAAGTCGCATGGGAATATGATGTGCAGGTGATGATTGAAGGCCCTGGGCATATTCCGATGCACAAAATAAAGGAAAATGTAGACATCCAGCAGAGACTTTGCCAGGAAGCTCCATTTTACACACTGGGGCCGCTGACCACTGATATTGCCCCGGGTTACGACCATATTACCTCAGCCATCGGTGCCGCCATAATCGGCTGGTACGGAACAGCCATGCTTTGCTATGTGACGCCTAAAGAGCATTTGGGACTGCCCAATAAACAGGACGTAAAAGAAGGGGTCATCACCTACAAGATTGCAGCCCACGCGGCAGATCTGGCCAAAGGGCACCCGGGCGCCCAAAAAAGGGATAACGCCTTGTCCAAAGCGCGTTTTGAATTCCGGTGGGAGGATCAGTTCAATTTATCCCTTGATCCCGTTCGTGCCCAGGAGTTTCATGATGAAACCCTGCCGGCTGAACCGTCCAAGACCGCCCATTTCTGCTCCATGTGCGGTCCCAAGTTCTGCAGTATGCGCATCACTCAGGACATTCGGGAATATGCAAACAAACAGGGGCTTTCCCTTGACGAAGCCGCACAAAAAGGAATGCGGGAGAAAGCAGCTGAATTCAAGGAAAAAGGCGCTTCCATCTATCGATAATCTCAAAGCGAAATTTTTAATTTTTGAACCGTTTCATACATGGGCCGGTGTCCCGGTTTCGTTTCATAAAGCGCAATTTCATCCGCTTTCCACCTGATCTCCCGAAAGAAGTCGTTTGCTTCCGGCGACAAAAGAAAATCGCGGGACTGGCATTTGCGGGCCAGTGTGATATGTGGACAATATGCACGCTTTTCGGGAAGAAACCCCAGTGATCGGACCGCTTCAGTCACCCGGCCTTGCAATGTGTGCAGAGAAGCCAGGTCACCGGAAACACCCGCCCACAGGACACGGGGCTGCCTTTTTTGGCCAAAAGTCCCAAGGCCGGCGAGATTCAAGGAAAACGAGCCCGATTTGGCGGAACATGTATGTAATGTATCCACAATCTGTCCTTTCTTTTTTTCCGATACATCACCCAGAAAATACAGGGTAATATGGTAATCGTCGGGATGAACCCAGCGCGAGAATTTCCATTTTTCCTTCAGCATGGAACATCCCTTGGCGAGATGCCGTTTTACCTCACCGGGAAGAACCAGGGCGATAAACAAGCGGGATGTCTCTTCCATATGAATCCTCCGATCTCTGTTCATTGAATTCAGGGCTCAGCAGTTGCAGCTGGGCCTTTTTGTCCTTCTTCCACTTATGGTGATCATTTATCCCCCATCTTAACACGGATGGAGATCTGGGGGGCAAAAACCGGTTTCAATCCTTTCAATTTTTCCGGCTGCATACCCCTGACAGAAAGGACAGGAAGGTATGAGTTGCTGTTCTGACCGATAATGAGCCAAGATCCCGGCTGGGATCAAGGCAAACCATATCGAAAGCTTTTACCTGTTCTTTCTGCCCAAGCAAATGCAAGGCTTCAAACAGTTCCCACGAATACAGGCCACCGGGGGAAGATCCGGGAGAGCCGGGAAGAAAGGACAAGTCCAATACATCGAGGTCGACAGTCACATAAATGACGTCCACCTTGCGGGACAACCGGGCGAATGATTCATCGAATATTTGGGCAAACCCCTGTTTTCGAATCTGGTGCATTGTGTAAAAAATGATTCCCTGTTCATCCGCATAATCCCGGTATATTTTTGAGTTGGCAAAACCGTGTATCCCCACCTGGACAATATATTGCCCCCTAAGCATCCCTGACTCCAGCAATCCCCGGATCGGTGTGCCATTGCTCGGCCCACCGCTCTTCAGGCTGCGCACATCAAAGTGGGTATCAAACTGAAACAATCCCACTTTCCTGCCAGGATGTGCTTTGACAAATGCTTTTACTGACGGGCAGGTGATCGAATGGTCTCCCCCGATCATGACCGGCAAAAACGAAGTACATTTTGCCGCCGTCCGGTATACTTCCTCTATTCCTTTTTCAATGTGCCGGTGACACAGCGGAATATCGGTCGTATGCATCCGGATGTCGCCTAAGTCCCGTACTTTCAGCCTGGTCAAGTCGATATCATGATCCACATCGTAAGCAGAAAAATATCTCCAGCTCTGGCGAATGGCCCAGGGAGATTCGCTGGCAGCAGACGCACTGATGGAAGAGCGGGACAGGGGTATCCCGATTACTCCGACATCAGCCTGTTCTTTCCCATCCCAGGGTTGAATCCACTCACTTACCTTTACATCATTGGGATCGGCTGCTTCTGACTGATGGACAAAAGGAGGCGGAGCAAGATACTGAAATCCCATGTCATTTTTCACCCCGATCTACCCGGTTTCCTTTTCTCATCACCCGTTCAACCGGATTGACCCTGTAATGGTACTGCAGATAAGAGACATTGGGTGCATTCATGACAACCAGGTCCGCCTGTATTCCCGCTTCCAGACTTCCGATTTCATGGGCCCGGGCAATCGCGTGTGCCGCATTGATCGTCACTGGCCAATTGCTTGCGCCTTCCAGAGTCAGCAGCTGGCTCGCATTTTCAATGATCCATTTGTCCATTTCCATTCACTCCATCATCAATTTGTTGATTCCATACTTTTTCGTTATTTCGACGCCTGTTCGTAACCGGCATCCACATGGCGCACGATTCCCGTGCCCGGATCTGGGGTCAACACCCGCTCCAACCGCCGGGATGCCTCCCTGGACCCATCCTTTCGTATGCAAACCGGTCTCTTCGGGTGTACGAATTCCTTTCCTGCCTTTTTTCACCATGAATGGCTCCTTTCAGAATAAACTGGAATAACAATCTACTAAATCTATATTTCATATTTTCCAGATCATGTGAATAAAACAGGCTCCCATCCAAATTCGGGCGAAACAGCGATTTTCTTTTTCATTCTTTAAATTTTTGTTATATTGATGAAGAACCTGTTTGGAGGAATATCCGGCTCTGTCAGCCGGCCATTGCGTAACAACTCACATTGCAGATAAAAAGGTGGTTGGAGGCGGATTTTTCAGAAAGGATTTCCCTGCACATGTCTGATATTTTCTGTTTATGAATATCCATAGAAAAAGTGATTATTTAATTAACGGAGAGGAAAGCCATGGTTTCAAACAAATGGATCTGGATTGGATGGCTATTTGCAATATTTTCAAGCGGTGTCTTCATTTATCTGTGGCAATGGGTATCCCGGTATGACCACGTCGATCCGCCCCGGGAACACTCGGAGGCCGGAATCGTGCTGGGAGCCGCATTATGGAATCAGCAACCAAGTCCAGCCTTGAAGGAACGGTTAAATCTCGCCTTGAAATTGTACCGGGAAAATATAGTGAATTACCTGATTCTGTCAGGAGGATTGGGAAATAACGGAATCACTGAAGCGGAGGGAATGAAAAATTATCTGGTAGAAAGAGGCGTTTCACCTGCTCACCTGATTCTGGAAGACCAATCGTCCAACACGAAGGAAAACCTTCTCTATTCCAAAAAAATTCTTGAGAAGCATCAATGGAAGAATATCACGATTATTACACATGATTATCATATGGTACGAGCCCTGGACTATGCCAGGCAGGCAGGAATCTATGCAACGGGATCGCCCGTCCACTCGAAAGTGCTGTTTCTTCCCTATCACAAAACGCGGGAATGCCTTGCACTGATCAAGCAGAAAGTGTTCAGAAACTAAACCGCCGCCCGAAAGGAGAGAAAAATAAGGGCAACTATTTTTCTTCCCTTTTTCAGCCATTTTCCAGTTCTTCCACTTTCGCTTGCAGCTTTGGATCGGTCAGTTTCATCACAATCGGGGATAGAGACTCAGTCAGATCCGGTTCCTGCTTTAACCGGATCAAATACTGCTGTACATCCTGCTTCAGTCTGGCCAGGTCCAGTCCCATCCATTTATCTGCCGGATAAGGTTCCAGTTTGACCAGTGCACTGGTCAACAGCTTTACCGCTCCATTCCGGTTACCATTTTGCAAATGGTACAAGCCAACCGCCACCTGCAGCAATCCCTGATAATATGCTTCTCTTCCTTCTTCCAGCCACAGTTCTTCCAAAACGTCATGGCATTTGTAATAATCCTGCTCTACATTAAATAAATAAAAAAATGAAACATACAAAGGAGAATAGGGCTCCATCTGCATTCACTCCCTGTAAATAACAATTCAAGCCAGAAAAAGCAGGGGATCCCCTGAGGGGTTCCCCCTGCTTTTTGGCATGTATAAAAGACTGTAAACCATTTGCATCGTTGAGCGGCAAACCTAAAACGCTTATGTAAAGGCTTTGGCAAGCTTTTCCGGCAGCTCCACCGATTTGCGCTTTTTCAGGTCAATGGTGACACTGGTTACTTCTGCGTCAGCGACCAATTCACCTTCCTCATTACAGATCTCATGTTTCAAAACATAACTTGTCCTTCCCTTGCAAAGCGGTTCTGTCGAAACAGTCAGCTTTTGCCCCAACAGCGCTTCTTTTCGGTAGTTGATATTAATATTGACGGTAACGGTACCAACTCCCATGTCCGTAAATACATCAAACGGGAGTTCCATGCGGTTATACCAGTCTTCCCGGCTCCATTCCATGTACTCCAGATATTTGGCATTATTGACATGGCCCATAACATCAATCTCTGTCGGACGCACTTCTATTTGGATGGAAGTTTTCATTGCTTTTTCCCCTTTTTCAACAATCATCAAGGATAATTACTTTGAACAGAGAACACTTTTTTTTTCAAATCATCAATCATATTTAAGATCTCCAGCCAGCATTGGTGATCCTGTTCCAAACCAAACTTGCGGGTGATATACTCCTGCTTCCAGACAAATGCCCGCAATGTGAACAAATTCATGGCCATTGGCTGATTCGGATATGCTTCATAAAAACTTTTGTACAGAATTGGCTTAATTTCCCTGAAAGCGGCCTCAACCTGATCATCCAGCCGGCTCATCCCGTCATTGACATATAATCTGGAACGGATTTTTTTCCATTGCTGCAAAAGGCGCTTGTTTACAAAGCTGTCCTGATATTTTCTGAAAGCTTCATGCTCCTCCGGTGTCAGATTGTTGCGATCTCCCAGTATTTTATCCATGATGCTGAAGACTGTGCTGATCTGGCTTTGTGACAGATTTCCCGGGTTATGATGCCTCAGGCATATGTTTTGCTCCGGCAAGACCACAAGTTCACCCATTTTCACCTCATAAGTCTTTCTCAGACGATGCCGGATAGAGGAAACCAGATAGACCACATTGACATAAACCCACCTGCGATACCAATTCATCCACTTATTAACCATCAGAGAATCAATCCATTTCATGTAACAATCTTATCATTCTGCTCTTTAAAATAAACCTATATGTTATTACTCCTCCCTCATTATAATACGAAATATACTTGAACTGAATTGAGTTACAATTATTTTTAAATTTCCGTCAAATTCCGTCAAACAGAGGCTCCATGCGCTACTTTTGCACATGGAGCCCTGCAAGGGTTTACCTGTTTACCATGTGAATGGCACGGCCCAACACACCTTCTGCGGCTTCCATAATCGTCTCCGGCAAAGCGGGATGTGCATGAATCGTCATGGCAATGTCTTCGGCATTGGCACCCATTTCCACAGCCAATACTGCTTCTCCGATCAAGGTTGACGCTTCAGGTCCGACAATCTGGATTCCCAATACCTGCTTCGTTTGCGAATCGGCCACCACTTGCACAAAGCCATCGGTTCGGTTCAATGACAAGGCACGGCCATTGGCCTGGAACGCAAAACGGCTGACAACCGGTGTATAGCCCTGTTCTTTTGCTTCCGCTTCAGAAAGGCCGGTATAGGCAATTTCCGGATCACTGAAAATGACAAAAGGCATTGCCCGATAATCGATCACACTGCTCAGGCCTGCGATCGCTTCAGCGGCCACCTTGGCTTCATAACTGGCTTTATGCGCCAGCAACGCTCCACCGGCACAATCCCCGATGGCGTAAATATGTTCAACATTGGCACGGCACCTGTCATCAATCTTGATAAAACCGCGTTCATCCACCTCAATGTCTGCATATTCCAGCCCCAGTTCATCGGTATTTGGTTTGCGACCGATTACGACCAGGCAGTAATCAGCGGCAAATGTTTTTTCCTCTCCATTGATGGCGGCCCTTACTTCTACTTCATTCCCTTTGTTTTCTCCACCTAGAACCATTGCTTCGGTTACCACTTTGACACCAAGTTTCTTCAACTTGCGTGATACCATTTTGGTCAAAGCCGGGGCCGTTCCGGGAAGAAGGGTTTTCGTTCCTTCCAGAATCGTCACATCGGCACCCAGTTTTGCATAAGCTGTTCCCAATTCAAGCCCGATGTAACCACCGCCGACAATAACCAGACGATTCGGGGCTTCCTCCAGAGCCAAAGCTTCAGTGGAGGAAAGAATCCGTTTCCCGTCAAAAGGCAGGGATTTCAGTTCAACCGGACGGGAACCGGTAGCGATGATGACATCATTGAATTTATAGGTCTGGCTGGAGTTGTCACTTACGACCCGCACTGAATCGGGTCCGTTGAAAAAGGCTTCTCCGCTGATGATTTCCACCTTGTTCCCTTTTAAAAGGGATTTTACTCCGCCAGTCAGTTTTTTTACGACACTGTTTTTCCATTTCATCAGGTTAGGCATGTTAACCTTGACGTCTCCAGCAATTTCAATCCCCATTTCATCGGCTTCCCTGATTTCCCGAAAACGTTCAGCCGCCGAAATAATTGCTTTTGACGGGATACAACCGCGATTCAGGCATACGCCGCCCAGGGAATCTTTCTCTACAATGGTAACCTTGCGTCCCAGTTGCGCGGCCCGAATTGCTGCCACATAACCGCCAGGGCCGGCACCGATCACCAGAACATCTACTTCTTGAGCCAGATCTCCCACTACCATGTTAACTCATCTCCATCATCAAAAGTTTTGGATTTTCTATCAGCTGTTTGAAACGTCTCATGAACCTTGCCGCCAAATCCCCATCCACCAGGCGATGGTCAAAGCTCAAGGTGACATACATCTGCGGGCGAATCACGATTTCGCCTTCGTGAACAACCGGTTTCTCCTTGATTGTTCCAACACCCAGGATGGCAACTTCGGGATAGTTAATAATCGGAGTAAAGAATTGTCCCCCGAATCCGCCCAGATTGGAAATCGTAAAGGTGCTGCCTTTCATCTCGCTGACATCCAGTTTCATTTCCCGCGCTTTGGTTGCTTTTTCAGTCACTTCTTTGGCAAGTTCAAAGACGGATTTGCGATCGGCATCCCTGATGACCGGAACCATCAGGCCATTGTCTGTCGCAGCGGCAAGACCGATATGGTAATAATGTTTAAGAACAATTTCTTCTTTCTCGTCATCGATCGATGCATTCAATTCCGGGTACTCACGTAAACTGGAAATGACCGCTTTGATGATAAACGGCAGGTACGTCAGCTTGATATCCCGTTCCTGGGCAATCGGTTTTCCCCATTTGCGGAGTTCAATCAATTCTGTAACGTCCACTTCGTCCATCAGGTTTACATGGGGAGCAATATGTTTGCTTTCCACCATCCGTTTCGCAATGGTACGCCGAATGCCGCGAAGCGGGATGCGTTCTTCTCCTCCGGCAGGTTCAGCAGCGGTTTCCTGTGCCTTTACTTCCGGTTTCGCTGCCGTTTTCACTTCTTCCGCCTCAGGTTGTCCGCTTTGTTGGCCGGCTTCAGCAAAACGTTTTACATCCTCAGCCAAAATCCGTCCGTTCTTGCCGCTTCCAGCCACCCGGGTGATGTCAACACCCAATTCACGAGCCAATTTACGCACTGATGGCATTGCTGCCACGTTTTCTCTTTTCGGGGCGGCCGGAGCTGATTCCTTTTTCTTTTCCTTGCTTTCCTCTGGTGCCGGACCTTCTTCTTTGCTTTCTTTGGCCTGTCCTTCACCATCCGGCAATTCTCCTGCCACATCGATCAAGGCAATCGTTGAATGAACGAGAGCTATATCCCCTTCACTCACTTTGATTTCCTTCACCGTACCCGTTACCGGAGACGATACTTCCACAACCGCTTTATCCGTTTGCACTTCGGCAAAAACATCAAATTCCTGGATGGGTTCTCCTTCCTGGACATGCAGCTTTACAATTTCGCCTTCATGGATTCCTTCACCCACGTCCGGCAATTTAAATTCAAATATTGCCACAAGAATAGCCTCCTTATCTGATTCAACCTGATTATTCACTGATCATGATGCAAGGAAAGGCGCGTGACAGTTCATCACCGCACAGACAGTTTTCACACCCATGGCAGGTCTGATAACCATTAAAAATCGAGAACTTCGTTAATAGCTTTCACGATGCGGGAAGCATCCGGAATCCATTCTTCTTCAATCAATGGAAAACCGATTATGGTATCGGGTGGCGTTACCCGTTTCACCGGAGCTTCCAGTTTCAGGATCGCATTTTCATTAATTTGGGCAATTACTTCTGCAGCAATTCCGGCTGTTCTCTGCGCTTCCTGTACCACGATTGCCCGACCGGTCTTTTCAACCGATTGAACAATTGTTTCGGTATCCAGCGGACTGATTGTACGAAGGTCAATCACTTCCACTTTGGCTCCCTGTTCCTTTTCAGCCTGCTCGGCGGCTTTTAATGATGTATGAACCATTGCCCCATAAGTAATAATTGTTACATCCGATCCTTCACGAACCACCTTGGCTTTGCCAAGCGGGACAGTATATTCTCCTTCAGGCACATCTGCCTTTTGTGAAAAATACAATTTCAAGTGTTCCAGAAAGAAAACCGGGTCGTTATCGCGAATTGCTGAAATCAACAACCCTTTGGCATCATAGGGATTGGAAGGAACTACCACTTTTAACCCTGGTGTTTGCGCGAGCAATCCTTCCAGACTGTCCCCATGAAGTTCAGGCGGTTTCACCCCTGCACCAAACGGAGATCTGAACACGATCGGTGCTGTGTAACGTCCTCCTGAGCGGTAACGCAAGCGGGGACCTTGTACACATATTGAATCCATCGCTTCAAAAATAAACCCGATAAACTGAATTTCCGCTACCGGACGGAAACCCTGACTTGCCAATCCAACAGCAAGCCCGCCGATTCCGGACTCTGCAAGCGGAGTATCAAATACGCGGTCTTCACCGAACATTTTTTGCAATCCGTCACTGACGCGGAAAACACCGCCGTTTTTCCCCACATCTTCCCCAAACAACATCACTTTCGGATCCCGTTCCAATTCGACGCGCAATGCATCATTGATCGCCTTGGCCATTGTCATTTGCGCCATGGTTTAATTCCCCTCCTTCATATATTCCGCTTTTTGTTTTTCCAGATACGGAGGTGTCACATCAAACATCGAATCGATCAACCCCGGAATGGTCATTTTCTCATATTTATTTGCTTTTTTAATTTCATCGGCAACTGTCTGTTTTGCTTCCTCAATAACCCGGTTTTCATCCTCTTCCGTCCAAAGACCTTTTGCTTCCAGATATTTGCGAAAACGGACAAGTGGCTCCCTCTGCTCATATTGATCCGGTTCCTCTTTGGAACGGTAACGGGTCGGATCATCCCCGGACATGGAGTGGGGTCCAAGCCGATAGTTAACGGCTTCGATCAGAGACGGGCCTTTTCCGTCGCGGGCGCGGTCGACTGCATCTTTCACAACCCGGTAAACAGCCAGTACGTCCATTCCGTCTACCTGAACGCTTCGAATACCTGCTGCGATCCCCTTTTGTGCAACCGATTTGGCAGCTGTCTGCTTTTCAAACGGTGTGGAAATGGCATAACCGTTGTTTTGTACTACAAAAACGGCAGGCAGATTAAAGGCGCCGGCAAAGTTCATTGCTTCATAGAAATCTCCCTGGGAACTTCCACCGTCACCCGTATAAGTAATAGCCACGCGTTTTTCACCGCGGCGTTTGAATGCCATGGCAACGCCTGCTGCCTGGACATATTGTGCCCCGATGATAATTTGGGGAATAAGTACATGCACATCTTCCGGAATCTCTCCGCCATGCTGGTGCCCGCGAGACCACAGAAAAGCCTGGTACATTGGATAACCATGCCAATAAAGCTGCGGAATATCCCGATAACCCGGCAAGATGAAATCATCTTTGTTCAGGGCGTATTCGCTTCCGATCATCGTCGCTTCCTGCCCGGATACCGGCGCATAGAAACCGAGACGTCCCTGGCGGGCCAAACCGACCGCACGCTGATCCCAGACACGGGTAAAGACCATCCTTTTCATCAATTCACGCAATTGTTCATCACTTAATTCCGGCATTTGCTCTTCGTTTACCACTTTCCCTTCCGGAGAAAGAATGGTAAATGGCTTAAACTGTTCCAACCGGATTTCTGAATTGCCAAACCCTTCAGCAACTTGTCTGGTATCTGCCACGCTACATTCACCTCTTTGAGTAATATTCAACACGAAAACGTTTTTACTGTAGCAACGACTGAATAAATTGGTACTATAACAATATAAAAAACCCCCGAAAACCTGGTTATTAATTGCTTTTTTCTGTATGAATGATAACACCTTACTTAAATAATACAACTAAAAAAAAGTTTGTCAATAAATATTCAATAATTCATGATTGACCGTTTCTTTAATTCTTTATCTTTCTATTATGTATAATGGGATTAGTATCCCATGACATATTTAGCATTCCCAAACACAATCTTATGTCATTCATGAATACTTACGAATCAACTTCTTGTAACAAAAACTGGAAAACAGAACATTTAGAAAACAAATTTTTCTAATTATTTTGTTATAAATATTCTTTATTACATCACTAAAAAGTGTTATATTAGTATGCAAAGTTACCGTTATATAAATATTCCATTTATTAGATTTGGATAAAGAGGTGACTTTCAATGGATCGTTGTTTCAGAGCTGACCCGCCGATCAGCTAAATTTTTATTGATCAAAAAACAAACTCCATAAACCTTTACTTTTTTACAGCCATCTGTACATAAAAAGTAAACAGTTTTTTGGAGATGTTTTATAAATCAGAATCATTCGTTCGATCTTGTAATAAATTGTTTGTTCCCTATTTTCCGATTGTTTTGACAAAAAGGCAAAGCATTTTATATTTATGGATTGGTTATGGTATAACAGGTTCACTGAAAATTGATCCATCCAGCAAGGTATTCAACTTCAGGGCTTTAACCGGTTGTAAAAATCCGGCTGCCAACCGCATCATGATGCGCGTCATGGTTTGACAGCGGATATTGGTCATCACCGATTGGATAACCTTAAATCCATTTCCATTCCATTTTCAGACAGTTGAATCATTGGTTTGCTTTCGTATACCGGGCTGGGAATTTCCTTCAAGATTTCCTCAATCAGATCTCCAAACGTCACAAGACCGGATGTCCCGCCAAACCTGTCCATCACAATGGCCAAACCGGCCCTCTCCTTTGCAGACAGCAAAGAATCTCTTTGCGTCGCATCGTTTCCGGCACAACCGTATCAAGTCTTTTAGATCCCGGTCCCCGGCTTGCTGCATCTTTTCAAATACGTCCCTGATATGGATGATCCCCGGAATATCGTCTTTATCCTTTCCACACAGGGGATACCACGTATGCCCGGATTGGTTGATGATATCCGATATCTCACGAAAAGACTGCCCCTCATACAGGCAAACCATTTCAACATGGGGAACCATCACTTCTCTTGCTGTACGGTCAACATTATCCAACAGATTGTAAGCGATTCCATCCACAGTGCCGTCCCGGCACGACCGTAAAAGATACTGGTGCATCTCATCGCCAAACGGGATATTATTTTGCCGGCATGGATCAACATCCAGTTTCTGCAGCCATAACCGGGCGGGGGCTGCAGAATTTGAACAACAGGCCTGAACAGGCGGAAAATCCGCGTTAACCAGGGAAGCAGGTACCGGACTGTATTTTTCACTTTTAGAATAGCAAGTAACTTCGGAATAATTCCTTCGAACACCCCATGTAAATAAGCAAAAACCACAAACACCATCACAAAGGCAATCAATTGAGCCGCCATGTCAAACAGCCCGAGTTGCCCGAGTCATGCTTCCATGGCCTGAACAATCATGAAGCCGCCAATCCACCCAAGTCCAAGCGAAACCAAGGTTCGTCCTGATTGTGTAACGGTCAAAAGATCATTTGCACTTTCCGGCATTCCCGCATCTGTTTTCCTGGGCACAAATGGCGGATAGCCATTTCCGAAGCGGTAAGCAAACTGTTTAAAAAAACCGGTAAAACGATCCACCCGAGCACGATCTACCAACTGTCGCCGTCTTCCAATGCTCCTTTCCCCCTAAATGCCTTTTTCCACTATTAAATCATGATCCGGACCCGGGAACCCTTTGCGGGACCAAAACAGCAAATTGAATCCGTCCCGCAAAGAGTTTTGTATCCATTCTGCTTTTAGACCAATTCCCCGATTCCGGCCCACCTGGAGATCGCATAGGCCACACCATGCTCATCATTGCTGCGCGTTACATATCGGCATGCCTTTTTCACATATTCTTCCGCGTTTCCCATCGCAATGCTCAAACCGGCCTTTTTCATCATGGACAAGTCATTGAAATTGTCACCAATCACCATGGTCTGCTTCATGCTGATTCCATATTTTTGTGCCAGATATTCCAAAGCCAATCCTTTTTGTGCGTCCGGATGGTTTAATTCTATATTGTGTCTGGCTGAACTGGTAACGACAATTCCGCTGAAGGATTTCGCTTTCTGCCGGGCTTGCTTCAACTTTTCATCAATGGTTGAAAAAGCCAGCACTTTATAGACTGAAGCGCCCGGATCCTCCGCGATGTCCTCATAATGTTTTTCAGTAATCCGGGATGTGCGATACTTCCTGTTGGCCACATGCCTGGCCAATTCCGGCTGGATGGTGGGATTGGTGCTTATTATGCGGTCGATCTCAATTTTCAGGTAATTGTATCCGTCACGATTGCAATAAATTCCGTCTCCTGTATACAATTCATGATAAATCTCTATTTCCTGAAACGCTTCATGCATCCGGCGAACCGCATCCGGTTCCAACGTGATGCCCTTCATCAATTCATCCTTCTCAGACCTGATACATGCTCCGTTCAAATAAATAAGCGGCACATGAAGCCCCGAATCGCGAAGAAGATCCATTGCCCCATGGTAAGAACGCCCGGTAGCAATCACTACCAGAATCCCTCTCTCCTGGACCAGGCGCAATGCTTTCCGATTCTGTTCACTGATTTTCCCTTCGCGATCTAGCAATGTCCCATCCATATCTGTTGCAATTAATTGTATCATGGCTACACTCCTTCCCAATCCTGTACCCGAAATTAAGACACCGAAAACTGACTGCCGGAGGCCGGTGGGCTTTCGTTTTTATTAATATGATCCATCGGGCGTGGAATAATCAGTATTTGGCGGATGCAGGTATCGAAATTCATGTATAATGAAAATCATGTATAATATAAGGACGGGAACCAGCAACGGATCAGGACACACCGAAAATAAAGGATGATCTCCATGATATCCATTAAAACAAGCGAATCTCCTCTCCTTTGGGGAGACAAACGTTACCATACATGGAACTGGCATCTGCGCCAGGTGTTCGGGCAAAAAATATTCAAAGTGGCGTTGGATGGCGGATTTACCTGTCCAAACCGGGACGGCAAGGTAGCCATTGGCGGATGCACTTTTTGCAGTGCCCGGGGCTCCGGGGATTTTGCCGGAAACCGGCGTGACGATCTGCTTAAGCAATTTCACGAAGTGAAGAACCGCATGCACAGCAAGTGGCCGGAAGCAAAATACCTTGGATATTTCCAGGCTTTTACCAACACCTATGCCCCGGTGGAAGTGCTGAGAGAAATGTATGAACTCATCCTGAGGCAGGATGGCGTTGTCGGTTTAAATATAGCAACAAGACCGGATTGTCTGCCCGAAGATGTGATTGAATATTTGGCAGAACTTAATAAACGAACCTACTTGTGGATCGAACTGGGACTGCAAACCATCCACGAAAAAACTTCCGCTTTAATCAATCGGGGGCACGATACAGCCTGTTTTCTTGAAGCGGTTGACAAATTGCGACGACACGGAATCCGCATTTGCGCCCACATCATTCACGGACTGCCCGGCGAAACAGAAGAAATGATGCTAAAAACGGTATCTGCCTGTGCCCATATGGACATTCAGGGAATCAAAATTCATTTGTTGCATCTTTTGAAAAAGACACCGATGGTGAAACAGTACGAAGCCGGTTTGTTCAAGCCGATGAAAAAAGACCGGTATGTACGCCTGGTTGCCGATTCACTGGAACTTTTTCCCCCTGACGTGATTATTCACCGCGTAACAGGAGACGGGCCGCCTGATCTATTGATCGAGCCCAAATGGAGTTTAAAAAAATGGGAAGTTTTAAACGCGATCGACGCCGAATTAAAGCAGCGCAATTCATGGCAGGGAAAAAAGGCAAGACCACGCCGGCAATCGTCCTGAAGCTTTCCGGAAATCTCCCTGGCATCCGGGGAGCGGACAGGGCGCGGATCTCCGTTTCCCGGTGAAGACATATTACTTCTGTTCCCAAAATCATCCAGCTTCAAATCAGTCTGACAGCAAGGGGGAATAAATGATGATCCTGCCCTCCATTCTGCAAAGTGCACACCAATGGGCGGCCAAGGTCCTGGTCCCTGGCGGGATTGCCATTGATGCAACGGTGGGAAACGGCCATGACACCCTGTTTTTGGCCCAACAGACAGGGCCTGACGGGCAAGTGTTCGGATTTGATATTCAAAAACAGGCAATCGACAATACGTATAAACGCCTGGTACATAACAACCAGCATCACCAGGTTAAACTTTTTCATTGCAGCCATCATCAAATGCAGGAAAAGCTGCCGGAACAACTTGGGGGAAACGTCCATGTCGTCATGTTTAATCTGGGCTATCTCCCCCGGGGAAACCACCAGCTGGTTACCAAACCGGATACCACATTAAAAGCGCTGGAGGCGGCCATCTATTATCTGATGCCAGGCGGCCTTTGCACCGTTGCCTTATATACCGGCCATCCCGGCGGGCAAACAGAATCCGACCAGGTGATCCGATGGGCATCCAGCCTTCCGTCCCGCCATTACCAGGTCATGTGGCAGCAGTTTGTCAATCGGCATCAGGCTCCTTCCCTGTTGATCATTGAGAAACGATAACCTGAAAATGCCTGAAAAAGGAAGTTTTGTTCTTTTTCCATAATAAAAACATCTTCCTCATTGATGGAAGATGTTACGCTCTTTTTTCATTTTTTTTGCCGTCTATGCAATCAACTTATTATCGATTTTTTCTTTGCTTTGCTGCAAGGGCACTCAAGCGTTCTTCACTGCTTTTCATCCATTTTTTCATCATGTCTTCAAAGTCAGCTGAATTTTTACGGCCTGAGCGACGGTCGCCCCCTCTTCTTTCACGTGGTCGATTATTTTGGAGCGCTTTTATTGACAGGGAGATTTTTCCCGAAGAATCAATAGAAAGCACTTTTGCTTTAATGGTTGAACCTACTTGCAATTCATCTTCAACTTTTTCCACAAATTTTGTCGAAATTTGAGAGATGTGAACTAATCCGGTCTCGCCCGTCTCCAATTTTACGAACGCGCCAAATGGCTTGGTTGTAATCACTTCTCCCTGTACGACGGCCCCTTCCTTTAACTCGCTCATTATAACACTCCCGAAGTGTAATTAATTCTGTACAAAAGTACCATTTATTTTAGTAAAAGTCAATGGGTATTTATGCCTGTAACCCACGCTGTATGCCAACTTTTTATTTTTTCATTTATTCCCGTATTAGTACTACAGTTGTAATT
>NZ_JACEOL010000028.1 GCF_013868055.1 Thermoactinomyces mirandus
AGGGATCAAGCAAGAAAGAACGGGATACAACAATCCTGACGCAGATGCTTATATTGAGCGTTGGTTTCGCACCCTGAAAGAAGAAACTGTTTGGCTCCAGGAATATTCTTCCTTCTTGGAAGCTAAAAACGACATTGATCAATATATAAAATTCTACAATGATGAGAGGCCACATTCTGCTTTGGGATATTTATCCCCTAAAGAGTTTCGTCAATCTATAACTTCAAATGTTGCTTAAATGTCTGGACAAACGGGGTTCATTAAGTGGTCACTACTGGAAGAGCCTGGCTGAGTTTCTTGAGAAACACGACATTAAAACAGTTATGGTTAACCCGATGCATGTAAAGAAGAGTAAAGAGTTGGATAATAATTCTCCGACCAAAAAAGATGAAAAAGATGCTCGTGTTATTACCGGATTGATTCAGGATGGACGGTACTCCGAACTTGGCTTTGATTTTTCTAAATAACAACTAAAAGAAAACAGTGCATCTCAAACTGGTCAGGCAACTGGAGTTTTAAGGGATTATCTTGAAGCTGATCCAAAATTGAAAAAAGAGCTTCTGGAGCAATTTCCAGAAAATGAGCGAAACTTAATTAAGAAGCATCTTAAATCAGGTAACCACAAAATCGGAAATTATACATGGCATCATCATCAAGAGACAGGTAGAATGCAACTTATACCGTCAGATGTTCATCGTAAAGGTTATCTTCATACAGGTGGGCATCGTATTTGGGGAAGACAGGAGGGGAAAATTGTGGTGGAATGGAAAGTTGTTAGGCAACCAGCTACGGATGAGGATATTCAAACCGTCGTGCAACTCCTGGCTGGCGGGAAAATTATGAATCTATTGACCGGATTTCCGTTTTGGAGCATGACCCTTTTGCCGCATCTGAACCGCATCGGTCCGTGACTTTTTTACCAGGTCTTCTGTTAAGCTGTGAGGTGGATCACAGCCATTTCCTGAAATTGTCGATTATATAAAAAACCCTCTTTCTACAAAAAAGAGGGGGGTTGCGAAGAGATTTTTTTATAATACTTGCTGGACTTCCCGGATTTCCGGTATTTCTTCCATCAAGGCACGCTCAATGCCGGCTTTCAGCGTAATGGTAGAACTGGGGCAGCTTCCGCAAGCTCCGAGCAAACGGACACGTACAATCCCATCTTCCACTTCGATCAGTTCAACGTCTCCGCCATCCCGCTGAATAAACGGACGTAATCTGTCCAGTACTTCGCTGACTCGTTCTTTAGCGGACATCCTTTTAACCCCTTTCTGTATGGAGTAACAGAGAGAGTGAGAAAAATTCCCAATGTCAAGTTTATTTTAGTTTTTTTCCCATATAAAATCAATGGTTAATTATGAGCAAACTGGTGTTCAGACAAGAGGCTTTTTTCATTACGGGAAAATTGCTATGCTTGGAATAGTAATTATTCTCTTGTTAAAAGGGGTATTGTCATGAAGAAACGATATGACAACATAAAAGAACTGATCGGCCACACTCCGATGGTCCGCTTGAAAGAGATAGGAATTCCTGCTCATATACATCTGTATGCAAAATTGGAGTTTTTCAATCCTGGTGGAAGTGTGAAAGACCGATTGGGGTTGGCGCTTATTCGGGAAGGGGAAAAAACCGGGAAATTAAAACCCGGAGGTACGATTATTGAGCCGACCGCCGGCAATACCGGAATTGGTCTGGCGCTGGCTACGGTTGGAACACCGTATCGGGTTATTTTTGTCGTACCGGAGAAGTTTTCTGTGGAAAAACAGGATTTGATGCGGGCGTTGGGAGCAAAAGTAATCAATACACCGACGGAAAAGGGTATGATTGGAGCCATGGAGAAAGCTAAAGAATTGGAGCAATCCATTCCGGGAGCTTACTGTCCGAAGCAATTTACCAATCCGGCCAATCCACAGGCCCATTATGAAAGCACGGCACCCGAAATCTGGGAGCAGATGGACGGACAAATTGATGTTTTTGTGGCCGGGGCAGGGTCGTCGGGTACTTTTATGGGAGTCGCCCGCTACCTGAAAGAAAAAAATCCGGCTATTCAAACAGTGATTGTCGAGCCGGAAGGGTCAATCATTGCCGGGGGAAAGCCAGGGCCCCACAGAACCGAGGGAATTGGCATGGAAATGTTCCCCGATTACTTTGACCGTTCCCTGATTGATGAGGTTTATACGGTAAAAGACGCGGATGCTTTCAGGCTTGTCAGGGAACTGGCGGCCAAAGAAGGATTGCTGGTGGGAAGTTCGTCAGGCGCTGCCTTCTATGCGGCCTTGCAGGAAGCAAAAAAATATGCAAAAGAAACGCGGATTGTCGTTATTTTCCCGGACAGCAGCGAACGTTATTTAAGTACAAACATTTATCAAAGCGAGGGATGAAATAATGAAACTGGACACGAAGCTGATTCATGGGGGCGTATTTGGTGATGAGCATACAGGAGCTGTAAGTGTGCCCATTTACCAGGTCTCCACTTATAAGCAGAAACGGGCGGGTGAACATGCCGGCTATGAATATTCCCGGACCGACAATCCGACACGCGCCGCTCTGGAGCAACTGATTGCCGAACTGGAAAACGGAGAGGCCGGTTTGGCATTTGCTTCGGGAATGGCCGCCATATCTGCCGTACTGTCCTGTTTTAATCAGGGGGATCATCTCGTGGTGGGAGATGATGTGTATGGAGGAACCTATCGCGTTATTGCAAAAGTTTTCCAGCGTTTGGGAATCAGGGCTACCTTTGTGGATACGAGTGATTTCCGACAGGTAGAGGCGGCCATTCTTCCGGAGACCAGGGCGATTTATATGGAAACACCAAGTAATCCGCTGTTAAAAGTATCCGATATCCGAAAGATCGCTCAACTGGCCAAGGCACACGGGCTCCTGCTGATCGTGGACAATACTTTTATGACTCCTTATTGGCAAAACCCGCTCGATCTCGGAGCCGATATTGTTGTTCACAGTGCGACCAAGTATCTTGGCGGGCACAGTGATGTGGTGGCTGGTCTTGTTGTGACCGGAAAGAAGGTATTGGGGGAAGAGCTCCACTTTCTGCAGAATTCCATCGGGGGGATTCTCGGCCCCCAGGATTCCTGGCTGTTGATGAGAGGAATCAAAACATTGGGGCTACGGATGAAACAGCATGAACAAAATGCACGGCAAATCGCCAAATGGCTGGAGGAACAAAAAGAAGTGAAAGTTGTCTATTATCCGGGGCTGATAACCCATCCTGGCCATGAAACAGCAAGGAGCCAGGCACGTGGCTTTGGCGGAATTATTTCTTTTGATGTCGGCAGTGAAAAGCTGGCAGATCAGGTTCTGGAAAAAACCTGCTATTTTACATTGGCGGAGAGTCTTGGAGCGGTAGAAAGCCTGATTTCCGTTCCGGCACGCATGACGCATGCCTCAATTCCTGCAGAACGCAGAGCCGAACTCGGCATTACGGATGGTTTGATCCGAATTTCCGTCGGGGTTGAGGATGTTGAAGATCTGATCATGGACCTGGAACAGGCACTTCGGTAAATCTGACCGGATTGGAGGAGGACCGGATGGGCAAACTGTCTGTTTATGTATACGGGGCGGAGGAAATTTGTTCAAGCTGTGTTAATTTGCCTTCTTCCAAAGAGACAGCAACGTGGCTGGAAGCCGCTTTGGCCAGAAAATACGGGAAAAAAATCACGGTTCATTATGTAGATATCCATCAACCGGAAACAGAAAAAGAAAAAGCTTTCAGTAAACGTGTATTTGAGGAAGAGTTGTGGTATCCGGTGGTGGTGATTGAAGACGAAATCATCGCCGAAGGCAATCCAGGGTTGAAACAGATTTGTCAGGTGATTGATCGTCTATTGTCATGATAAATAAATTGACGACACCGGTAACTCCCGGACAGTTGTAAAAAACATGAATGCAGCCGGATCGAACAGGTCGGAGCAATTTACGGATGCTCCGGACTTGTGGTTGATCCGGCTGTGTTGATGGAGATATGTTAATTTCTCAGGATGTATCCCGAAATTATTGTTCAATCCTTGAGATCTGGATAATATGGTTTGCTTTTTCCAATTCTTTCAGAACGTGGTCATCCACCTGATCGTCCACCTCAATTACCATTAGTGCTTCTTTGCCAATGTCATTCCGGGTAACTTCCATCTGTGCGATATTGATTTTGTGTTTGGCCAGAATTTCCGCCACAGATGCTACTGCTCCAAATCGGTCGTTATTTCTTATAATAATTGCCGGATGCTTTCCTGACAATTTTACTTCAAAACCGTTAATTTTTGTAGTTTCCATCATGTCTCCCCCCCTGGTAAAGAGAACAGCAACTCAAATGAGCTTATGACATCTTAAATAAAATCGATCCAAATATCCGCACAATGCTCTGACTGCTGACTGCTGTGTGCATCAAAGGACAATGCAGAGTGCACCAATCACTTCTTTGTTTCTGTTTTTCAGAAAAACGGCAGAGGATTTCAAGAGATTTTCATTCCGTGACTGTGTCCGCAGTCGGTTGGCATGGTCAAATCGGTTTATCCTCTTCGTTCATCCGATCCTCCTCTCAATGAAACCGTTTGCAAAAAGGGATAATCAATAAATATTTATATTGCAAATAAATAATAACAAAGCTTTTATGATGTAACAACAAAATTTAAATAGATATAATATTTATTGTAATTGTAAGGTTTGTAAATATAAAAAACATAAAAAGCCCCTGCGGAGGTTCTTCGACCAACTCTGAGCAGGCGTTTGGGAGGAGAATCATTTTGAGACGTCCCGACAGGATCATATAAACGTATTTCAGGCGGGTTTGGCAGGATTGGATTCATGATGCAGATGACTTCTGTTTTAGCGAAAAAATATATGTGGTTTTTAACATGAGAAATAAAAAGGTTTCATCATTTTTTCTTATTTTTGAGTTATTTTTTTTAATTCATTTATATTAGAACGTGATATCTTAATATATGTCTGTTATTAAACCTTTATCAGCTTAAGCTCAGGAATAGTATAATAGAATGGTAACGATCATAGAACATTCATGAAATTCATCAAACTGATTGTGTTTATATGATCGTGAATCTGACAAAGGTTTTTATTTATCTGATTGAGGGGCTGATTTGTATGTGGTTGATTCCCCTTTCGCTTGGAGTTCTGTTTGGATTGGGGATCCGGGAGAAGAAAAAACATCAGAAATACATTGATTCTATCCCTCTGCGCATCAATGTCAATGGCATTCGCGGCAAATCGACCGTAACAAGGCTGATTACAGGAATCATGATCGAAGCCGGCTATCGGGCGGTTGGCAAAACAACCGGAACGGCAGCAAGGATGATTTATTGGAATAAAAAAGAAGAAAAGCCCATTAAAAGAAGATTGGAAGGCCCCAATATCCGCGAACAAAAAGTGGTGGTTGAAGAAGTGGCAAAAGCGGGGGCAAATTGTCTGGTCAGTGAATGCATGGCTGTTAATCCCGATTACCAGATTGTCTTTCAGGAGCAGATGCTGCAAGCAAATGTTGGTGTTATTGTAAATGTCCTGGAAGATCACATGGATGTAATGGGACCTACATTGCAGGAAGTAGCAGAAGCGTTTACGGCCACGATTCCGTACAAGGGCCGTCTTATTGTTTCTGAAGGGCCGTTTGTCCCTTATTTCAAAAAAGTTGCCAGCCGGCGACGTACCCGCGTTTATGTAGCTGATCCATCCGGGATATCGGAGAAATTTTTGCGCCAGTTTGATTACATGATTTTCCCGGAAAATGCCGCCCTGGCTTTGGCGGTTGCTGAAGCGCTGGGGATTGACCGGGAGACAGCCTGCCGGGGCATGCTGAAAGCAAATCCGGACCCGGGCGCCATGCGAATTCTTCCACTTGGTGCCGATGAGCAACCTGCTTATTTTGTAAACGGGTTTGCAGCAAACGATGCGGCATCCACTTTAAATATCTGGGAGCGTGTCAGTATGCTTGGATATCCCGTTAAAAATCCCATCGTCATCATGAATTGCCGGCCTGACCGCGTTGACCGGACGGAGCAGTTTGCCCGGGATGTTCTGCCGCATATTCCGATGGATACCCTGGTGGTAATCGGGCAAACGACACAACCAGTCACCGACGCCTTTCAACAGGGGAAAATCCGTTGCCGTGAGTTGCTTGACCTGGAAAACGAGCCGGTGGAACGTGTTTACAATGCCATCAAGACAAAGTTGCATAACCGGATGGTGTATGGGGTTGGAAACATTCATGGGGCTGCCCAGCCGTTATGCGACTGGTTCCGGAAGATGAGTCAGGAGGCCAGGAAGGAAACAGAGGGAAAAATGGCTGGGGCAAATTCAGCTGCAACTGCAGAAAAGAAAATGGTACAGCCTCAAAAAGTAGCACACATTGTCAGCTAGGAGGAAAATTCGTTGTTTGGATCAGACTTGTACGTTTCCTTGATTATTGGAGTAGTACTCAGCCTGTTGTATGCTGAAAAAGTAGGTGTGATGCCGGCAGGGTTAATTGTTCCCGGTTATATGGGGCTGGTTTTTGATCAGCCTGTATTTGTCTGTGTCATTTTTGTAATCAGTTTTTTAACCTTTTTAATTGTGACAAAATTGGTCGGCCGTTATACGATTCTGTATGGAAGAAGGAAATTTGCGGCCATGTTATCCGTCGGAGTGGCTTTAAAGCTCATATTTGATTATATTTCCCCAATGACTTTTCCCTACCTTCCTTTTGAAATGCAGGAATTTCGGGGAATCGGTGTCATTGTTCCCGGACTTATTGCCAATACCATTCAGAAGCAGGGTGTGGTTCCCACTGTCGGAAGCACATTGTTGTTGAGCGGAGCCACTTTTGTCATTATGTTCTTGTATGAATTTGTGCTGCTGAAGTTTTTCTGATCAACGAATAAGACGAATCCTGATGGGGATGGAGAAAAGGAAAACAATCATCAATTCCCATTTTTCATTTGGACGGGTTAGGAAGGATTTTAATGCTGAACTGGAAACAAAGATTTCAACGTTATATCAAGCGGCAAAAAAAGAAAGCGGCAATCCATACAGTTTTTGCATTGCTGGCAGCGGTCCTGCTTATCATTGTGTTCCGGATCGCGGACTTGCAGGCAGAACCGGTTGAGATCCGGGATGACAAAAGCCGATTAACCATCAGCATGGTCGGCGACATGCTGTTCGGGCGGTATGTTGACAGGGTGATTGTGCCTGCAAGGGGATACGAATCCCTGTTTCGGCATGTTGGCCTCTACCTGAAGCATTCCGATTATGTTACGGGAAATTTTGATCAACCGGTCACAGAGCAGGAAGGGTATCCCAAAGCGGATAAACTGATGCATGTTTCTACTGGTCCGGAGGTTGCAAAAGTTTTGAAAAAAGCAGGCTTCACAACGGTCAACCTGGCAAATAACCATATGAAGGATTTTGGGCGGCAGGGGTTATTGGATACATTAAAGGCGTTTCAGGAGGTCAATATCGATACGGTAGGAGCCGGATATGACCTGCGGGATGCGACCGAAATCTCCTATGAAACGATCAAGGGAATCAAGATTGCAACTCTGGGATTTTCTGACTTGCTCCCGAAAGATTTTCAAGCCCTTTCCAACCGGTCCGGAATCGCGCCGGCTGACCCCGATGTGTTTTTTCGGGATGTTGCGAAAGCCAAGAAAAATGCAGATCTGGTCATTGTACATATGCACTGGGGCAAAGAGTATGACAGCGGCTATCATCCAAGACAGCGTGATTTGGGACATGCCTTGATCGATGCCGGGGCCGATATCGTGATCGGCCATCATCCCCATGTCCTTGAACCGGTAGAAGTATATAGGCAAGGAGTCATATTTTACAGCCTGGGTAATTTTATTTCGGACCAGGGCTGGTCAAGAACACGGGAAAGTATATTGGCTCAATATAAAATACAAAACAATGGCAAAGTGCTGCTTGAGATTCATCCGCTGGTCATCCGTGAGGGAACACCGAAGCCATTGTGCCGGAATCAATTGTACCGCCGGGAAAAAATTTTTATGCAGGTTACAAGCCAGCCGTATTTTTCGGAGGCCTGGAGCCGTGCATGGCAGCGGAAGGCAAACTCCCTGGTTTGCACCATTGAAATGCCTGCAAAGTTAAAACAAAAAATGGCCAAATAATGACAGCACCGATTGCATTCTAGAGGCTGTTTGCAAGATGACAGCGGGGAAGTGACAGAGGTGCGTAAAATGATGACTTTGAAACAGAAGTTTCAACGTTATGTCCGGAAAATACCTCTTCGCCCAAACTGAAAGGAGGGACAAAAAGTTGAGCAATAAGAAGCTGCATATTATCCTGGCGGTGTTTGTATTTGTGGGAACCATTTTCGCTTATGTCTACAAAAGCAATGAATATGATTCCAAAGCTTTTGAACAAACGGTTGCCAACAAGGAAAAACACAAGTATGGCGTTGCTGCCGCTCATCCCGAAGCTGTCCAGGCGGGAATGCAAATCATGGAACAGGGAGGCAATGCGGTAGATGCTGCGATTGCCGTATCCTATGTGCTGGGGGTTGTAGAACCATACGGGTCGGGCATTGGCGGCGGGGGTACCATGCTGATTGATTTCTACAGCAAAAAGGAGAAGCCTGTCGTCATTGATTATCGGGAAACAGCCCCATATACCGGAATTATTCCTGACAACGGAGTGGGGGTTCCCGGTTTTGTGAAAGGAATGGAACTGGCCCATGATAAATATGGAAAGCTGCCCATGAGCAAACTGATCCAGCCCGCCATTGAACTGTCGGAACAGGGATTTGAAGTAACCAACATCCTGAGCAGCCGGATCCGGGCAGCTCAATACCGTCTGCCAGTTGACAAACTGGGGCACATGTTCCCAAATGGAGAGCCGATTCAGCCGCAGCGTCTGCTGGTGCAGAAAGAACTGGCCAATACCCTGAAAGCAATTCAAAAAGACGGTGCAAAAGTTTTTTACCAGGGATTGATTGCCAGTGACATCGAGAACATTTCCCGGGGTGTCAAGAAGAGTGATCTGCAGAAGTATGAACCCCTTGTCAAAGAGCCGCTGATTATCAAATATAATGATTATCAAATGGTTACACCTCCTCCACCGACTGGTGGAGTGATGCTGGCGAAATCCCTGAGGATGGCGGATCAGCTGGATGTGGAAAAAACAAAAGATTTGTCGGCTGACCAGATTCATTTGTTGGGAGAAGTGAATAAACGGGTGAATTACGTACGTCGTCAGAACGTGGGTGATCCCCGGTTTGTCAATGTTCCGGTGAAAGATATGCTGGCGATGGATTACATCGAAAAGCTGGCCCGGGATGTGAACATGGAACAGATTTCCCTTAAATACAACAGTATCGCCGATTCCCTGGCGGACAAGGAAGATCATGACAACACCACACACTTTGTTGTTGTAGACAAGAACGGAAATATGGTTTGCGTAACCAATACACTAAGCAACTTTTTTGGTTCCGGGATTTATGTGGATGGCTTTTTCCTCAACAACCAGCTGAAGAATTTCAGCATTAACAAGAGTTCTCCGAACCGGCCCCAATTGGGGAAACGGCCACTTAGCTATACTGCCCCGACGATTTTCACCAAAAACGACCGTCCTGTTTTTGGAATCGGCAGTGCGGGAGGAAGCCGGATTACCCCTATATTGACGGAAGTCATTATCCGTATTCTGGAATATGACATGCCTGTTCAGGCAGCAATCAATCGTCCCCGGTTTATTGTAGAGGACAATATGGTTTATGTGGAAAAAACACTTCCGGCTGAAGTACAAAAAGAACTGGAGAAGAAGGGATATCAGGTTGTGGTTAAACCGACAGGCATGTATTATGGGGGTGTTCAGGGAATACGGGTTAACCGGAGTGATGATACGATGGAAGGAGGTTTTGACGGGCGACGGGATGGGGCGTTTCGGGTTGCCGCAGATTAATGGAGATGGGTTGGAGGCATTGGTATGAAACGTTTGCTCAGGATACTTACCCCGTTTATAATTATTGCCGCAATTTTAATTTTCCTTATGGACTTTCGTCATGTTGAACAACTGAGCGCTGAGGAGAAGCAGGCCATTGAGAAATACAGGGAACAACTGGTGAAAGGGACCTTGCTGTCCAAGCCGGAGGAAGGGATATTCTATCAGAAGGATTTCGATGAAATCGCCAAATCCCTCAATGCCCTGCACATGCATAGTCATTATTATGTATTCGGTCCCGAATGGGGAGACAAGCTGGCTGATCCGGGTGGTGAATTTAAAAAGATCGAAGCGATTATCAATAAGCCTGTCTACGTAAATGAAGGCACATATTATGAGTTTTTCCAGGCTTTTCGCCAGGATCTGGCTCTGTCGAAAGAAACATTGGGGAAGAGAGAGTCGCATGATATTCTGGATGATTTGTCTACACTGGTATTTACCGACGAAATCGTGGAAGACCGGCAATGGAGTCAGGCAGCAACTATTCAGGTTATGAAAGATCGTGGTCTGAAGTTGATCAAGGAGGAAAACGATCAGTCCTCCGGGAAGTAAGAAGCCCGGAGGTTTTGTTTTGTCAAAAATGGGCAAAACAAGCAGACTGCTTTATAATGATATAAAGAAAAGGAAAAAGATTCCTGTATATATATTGGAGTGAAAATAATGATACCCCTGGTAGAATTTTGCATAAACAATTTGACGGATGAAGTAGTGGCGGTCAAAAAGAAACTGGAAGATGATTCCGGTCTGGATGTGTTGGAATATGACTGTTTAAGGTATTGCGGCATTTGCGGTGAGCGACCTTACGCACTGGTAAATGGTGAAGTGGTCAAAGCTGATACCGGTGAGAATCTGCTTGCGAAAATTTATGAGGCCATCGAAGAGGCGGAAAATCATTATTTTTGCCATAAGCCATAAAGCTGAGAACACCTGGAATAGTGAGTGTCATGCAGTTTGCAGATAAAAAAATTTGTTTATCTCCCCTGAAATATACAACCCCAAGCCATTTTCTTGCGAAAAAGCTTGGGGTTTGTCATCAAGCTCAGCATCTGGGATTTCCAGATGCTTTTTTAATAAACAGCTATTTCATTATAGAATGTATCTCTTTCTACAGGTGTTCGGTTGGCGCCCTTAATTAACCAGATCAGTTCGTCCTTCGTCAATGCCTGCTGGGTTAAGGCTCCTGCAGAGTGACTGATCCGTTCCTGAACCAGGGTACCATGCAGATCGGAAGAGCCGAATTGAGTTGCCAACTGGGCCAATTGCGTGCCAATATTGATGAAATACGCTTTGATATGTGGGAAATTGTCCAGCATCAGCCGGCTGACGGCAATGGTCCGCATATCATCCATGGCACTGGTGCGGTGCTTGATGGAAGCGTTAACACTTCGTGGCTGCACAGCCAGCGGAATCAGAACCAGAAAGCCGTTCGTTTCATCCTGTAATTCACGAAGCCGAATCATGTGGATCAAACGTTCTTCCTTGGATTCAGTCAATCCGTAAAGCATGGTCGAATGTGTTTTCATTCCGAGCCCGTGGGCGATGCGGTGAACATTAAGCCATTCATCCGTACTTACTTTGTCAGGACTCATTTTCATCCTGTAATTTTCGGTAAGAATTTCGGCACCGCCACCAGTCAGCGAACTGACTCCGGCATCGATTAACTCTTTTAAAACCGTTTCGATGGAACGCCCTGACAAACGGGAAAAAAATTCGATCTCTGCTGCTGTATAAGCTTTAATGGTCACATGTGGATAATGTTTTTTTAAAGTGGAAATGGTCTCCAAATAGTAGTCGAAAGATACCGTATGGTTGTGACCGCCTACAATGTGGAATTCACGTATACCTTCTGTGTAACGTTCACCAACGTACTCAAGCAGTTCATCCGTGGACATGGTATAAGCACCTTTTTCCCCGGGGTCTCTGCGGAAAGCACAAAAGGAACATTTTGCCTCACAAATATTGGTAGGGTTGATATACATATTTTGAATAAAGTAAACACGATCTCCATTTTTCTTCATGTTTACTTCATTTGCCAATTGTCCGACCGTAAGCAGATCCGGAGATTCGTATAATTTTAATCCATCCTCCAATGTGAGGCGTTCCCCATTTTTCACTTTTTCTATTATTGCATCCAGATTGCGATCAGTCGCAGTCATAGTTAAAGACATGGAGATTCCCCCTTCCGGTATTGTTGCTTTCATGTTGCGAATCCACTTGATTAATGCCAGCTTTATGAAAGCCAGCACAACAATTTCAAGAATTATTCTCATGAGTGTTCGATAGATTCCATTTTACCATGTCTGAAACAAACCAACGTTATTTTTGTTATTATTTCATAAGTTAAAATAATATGATGCAACTTTATATATTCTATCACAAAGACTTAATGTTGGAAATCAAGGTGGTTTTGTCGTATTTCATCGAGGACGGGAATTGCATTTTTTTACAATTGTTCGCAAATGGTTCGAAATGACAGAATGTGATTGGATTCTTGTGTCTAAAAAATATATATAATTGAATAATTTGTAAAAAATACACCTTTTCTTTTCCCATTTGTCATTGTATACTGAAAATATCAGGCAATTCCGAACAAATGTACTCGTACAAGAGAAAAAGGGTCAAGATACGGGGAGGTGGTTGTCGAGATGAACAGGGGGCCAGCGTTGAAAGAAAGGTTGGAGACTGTCAGAAGGCGCATGGAAGAAGCGGCTGATTGTCTGGGGTTGAACCATCCGACGGTATATCAGTTGAGCCTTGAGCTGGATCAACTTCATAACATGTGGGAAAAGGAGATTTTTAACAAGAGGGAGACAGACAGGATCTGTCGGTTCCGTTCCCCGGTCAAACCAGTGAATGAACGGTCAAAAGACACAATGATGCAGGCAATATGATCTGATTATTCAATCTGTCATTATTTTCTGGCTATTTTCCGAAAAAGTGAAAACCACTTCTTTACAACACGGATCTGGAAGAGAAAATTTCCGGAAGCTGTATTTGTACGCAGGTGCACAATGAACCGGGTTGTTCTTATTAACAAGGGTTTTGATGCGAATAAACCCCCGTCTCTTATGAAGACGGAGGTTTTTTATTAATCGGAATTTCCTCAACCATAAAGATATTTGAAAATTTGCATGAGGTGCAGAATAAAATATGAGGGCAGAGATGATTTTCTGCATCAGGTAAGCCGTCGGTCATTTTCACATCATCAATCGCGCGATAAGGACTGTAATCATTGAACAGATCGGTAAACCGGCCCTGATCAGCCAGCCGGCTGCCGCATTTCGGGCAAGTTTTTTCCTCAAGCGAAGAAAAACCGTTGCAAACAGGGCAGGTATATTGATTGTTCGCATCCATGAAAAATTCTATTCCTTTCCTTTTTTATTATTGTTTCATAAAAGGATGACAATCATACAGGATGCGAACAGCATTGACCATGAATAACCGTTTCTGCCGCAATTAAAGTTTGAGGCTGGAACTGTGGCCTGGTTGAATCCGGGCCTTGGGATCAACATATTGTGCAGCATGGTTAACTGCTGTTGGTGCTTCACCAAAACAGACAGCAATCAGTTTTACCTTACCTGGATAAGTGGCAATATCTCCAGCCGCATAAATGCCGGGGATGTTGGTTTCCATTTTGGAATTTACCACAATGGCGCCCTTGTCGATTTCCAGTCCCCAATCCTTAATGGGACCCAGGGAGGAAACAAATCCGAAGCTTACAATTAAGGCGTTTACAGGGATCTCTTCTGAAACTCCACTGTTTTTGTTTTTAACGGTTACTTTCTCTATTTGGCTACCGCCATGCAAGGCTGTCACTTCCGCTGGAGTAATGACTCTTATGTTTGAATTCATCATCTGGTTTACACTATGTTCATGGGCACGGAATCTGTCACGACGATGGACGATGGTTACACTTTTGGCAATCGGTTCAAGCATCAGAGCCCAGTCAACAGCGGAATCTCCTCCGCCTGCAATCAAGACATCTTTTCCTGCAAACTGATTTTTATCATTTACAAAGTAATACAGGTTAGTGGCTTCATATTGTTCGGCATTGGGCAAATTGAGTCTTCGCGGTTCAAAGGCCCCGCAACCGGCTGTAATGATAATGGACCGGCTGAGGTGTACCTGCTTGTTAGTAACAATTTCAAATAATCTTTCTTCTTTTTTATTTACATTTAAAACTTTTTCATCCAAACAATAAATCGGGTCAAATTGATTGGCTTGCATCAGCAATCGATTGACCAGATCCTGAGCCAATACTTTCGGGAATCCGGCAATGTCATAAATGTATTTTTCAGGATAAAGCGCTGCCAATTGTCCACCCAACTGGGGCAAACTTTCAATGACTTTTACCGAAGCATGTCGCATCCCGGCATAGAATGCAGCAAACAAACCTGCAGGTCCACCGCCAATAATTGTAATATCTATGATTTTTTGGTCAGTTTGTTGAGTAGTCACAACGACACCTCCAAAGATTCATTTAAAAATATAGAAAATTATATTAATATAATATACAATTTTCCTTACTATTTAGCAATGAATATTGGTAAAAAATGTTTCCAAGCTAAACTATACAGTATAAAACAGAAAAATGGAGAAAATGTGAACAGGCCTATTGCGAAAAGTTCGTGAAAATAATATCATAAAAAATGGCATGAATCAATAAATGAGAAATAAGATGATTTTCCGACTTTGTGAGAAATCAATCATTTTATAATAATAATTTCAGATGGATGTGATTTTTAATGAGTGTACCCAGAATAGTGATATTGGGAGCGGGGTATGGAGGCTTGATGGCAGCGAAAGGACTGGCCAAAGAGCTGAACGAAAATGAAGCCGACATTACGCTGGTCAACCAGAACGGCTACCACTATATCACTACCAAATTGCATGAGCCGGCAGCCGGTACGGCACATCATGATCATGCGCGAATATCCATTCCATCCATAATCGATTCGAATCGCATCAAATTTGTACGAGATTGCGTAACAGGGATTCATTTGGACAAAAAAGTTGTTCAGTTAAAAAATAATGATTCTCTATTATATGATTATCTGGTGATCGGTTTGGGGAGTGTTCCCGAGACATTCGGAATCAGGGGTTTGCTGGAAAACTCCTATTCCATACGCAATATCAACAGTGTACGGATCATCCGCCAACATATGGAATATATGTTTTCCCGTTATGCGTTGGAAAAGAGACAGGAATTGATTACAATCGTTGTCGGGGGAGCCGGCTTTACGGGGATTGAATACGTTGGCGAGCTGGTTGACCGTATGCCCGAGCTGTGCCACGACTATGATATCCCGTTAGAAAAAGTCCGGATCATAAACATTGAAGCTGCTCCCAGTGTGTTGCCCGGATTTGACCAGGAGTTAGTTGATTATGCCGTTAAATATCTGGAAAGTAAAGGTGTTGAATTTATTGTAAATACACCGATTGAAGAATGTACGGAAGATGGGGTCATACTCAAGGGCGGCCGTGAAATCAAGGCAGCCACAGTTGTGTGGACAGGGGGAGTACGCGGAAACAAACTGGTGGAAGATTCCGGTATTGAAACAATGCGGGGACGTGCCAAAGTAGATCGGTATTTGCAGGCGCCAGGTTATGATCAGATATACGTTATCGGAGACTGTTCCCTTGTTTTCCCGGATGAAAACTCACGCCCCTATCCGCCAACAGCCCAAATGTCCATGCAGCAGGGAAAATATTTGGGGAGAGAACTGGCTAAAGTGGTGCGAGGCGGAAAAATGGAACAACCATTTGAGTACAAGCCAAAAGGAACAGTCGCATCATTGGGCAGAAAAGAAGCAATCGGCGTTGTGGGAGACAGGAAGATCATAGGGGGGACCGCTGCCCTGATTAAAAAATTCATTGAAATACGCTGGTTGTTTTTGTTAGGCGGCGTTTCGCTGGTGCTCCGTAAAGGTACCCTTTAGTGATAATGTTTTTCAAGAAACCGCTTGTCGACAAAATATGAAGAAGCAATTTTTGGAAGCGAAGTGTAGTCCTGAAAATCGTCTTCCCGGATCTCGTTTTCTAAGTCTGAAGGCCCTTCAAACTAACAGAAGGGCTTTTTTGCAAGTTGGTCAGCAATTGTACCAAAAGTACCGGATATTAATGTTGTTAACGCTTACATCGGTAATAAAACAACATTCTCTTTTTAAATAGTGTTTTTCTTTTTAATATAAATAATATATTATTTTCTGAAAACAGCAAGTTGAATGGGGGTTGGTGACAGTGGTTTCTGATAAAAAGTGTGAGTATTGCGATGGGCAGGGATATGTCAATCTGCTTCTGGGTGGATCAGAAAGCTGCTATGCCTGTCATGGAACAGGTACAGTTAAGGCAAGAAACAGCAAGGCTCAAAAACAAACACAAAATTCAAAATATTAGTTCAAAGGACATCCCATGTTTGTGGCCCGGGGAAACAGACCCGCCCCTGGTTACGGTCATTTTGAAATGGACACAGCGTTGCAAAACTCCGTATAAAGGGTTTTGATCAAAAAACTTTGATTTTACAGCGGGTTGTAGCGCAGCATAGCTGTACAGACGTCATGTTTTTTGGTTGATAATTAAAACCAAAATATCAAAAATTCCCCATTTTCACAGTTAATGATTGACCTTCCGACGGATCTTCAGTAAAATAAGTGGGAACTTTTTGCGGATGGAGGCGATGGTGTATGACGCTCGCCCAGTTGATCATTTCCATTCCTTTATTATTTGTGCTTTTTTTTGGGCTTGGGTTTATCCTGAATATGATTTTGAAGACGACCTGGCTGCCGCTTGTCATTTTCTTTGCGGTTGTTTTATATGTCGGCCGTGACATAACGCAAATTGTTACCATTGTTAATGCGGTCCTGTTTTTTGCGGGGCTGATGGGTGTACTTGTCGGAATCCTGGCAATTCGGGCTCTTCGGTCAAAAGGTTATCAGATGTTTTAGATGAACCAGGGAACTGTTAACCCTGGCTTTTTTGTGAGATTGGCCCAAAGGTGGAACAGAAGGTGAAAAGCATGTTTTTATTTGTAGTGAATACTGAATCCGGTAAAGGTAAAGGACGGGCTGTCTGGCAAAAGGTAGAGAAAAGTTTGCAGATGTATTCCATCGCTTACCAGGTATGGTTTACCCAAAAGGAGAGAAAATTGACGCCAGCAATTCGCAACCAACTGAAAAGCAAGCGCTGGCGGGCAGTTGTGGCGGTGGGCGGGGATGGCACAGTAAATGAAGCAGGTGGCGGGGTGATCGGTGAAAATATCCCGTTTGGGATTATTCCGACCGGAACGGGGAATGACTTTGCCGCTTATCACAAAATCCCGTATGATGCCGAAAAGGCGCTTGCCCGCATTCTGGATTTTCAGGCAAAGCTGATTGATACAGCCTATGTCAATGGCCAGCCAATGCTGGGATCAATGGGGGTTGGTCTGGACGCGATCATTGTTGATCGAACCAACCGATCTGTACATAAGAAGTGGCTCGGTTCGCTTTCATATGGAGTGGAAGCAATCAAAAGCCTGTTTTCTTTCAAACCGCAGAAAGCCACGTTAACGATCGACGGAAAGGAAGAGAAGATCGGGCAAAACTGGATTGTTGCTGTTGTTAATATTGGACAGTATGGAGGGGGAATTGAGATTTGCCCCCAGGCAGAAACCAGTGATGGATATCTGGATATATGCAGTATCGGAAACATAACAAAAAAGGAATTTCTTCGTGCTTTTCCTTTGGCTTATCGCGGACGCCATGCAGATCACCCGGCCGTAAGCATGAAACGGGGACAAACCATCACGATCTCAGGAATGTTCCCCCTTCTCTATCATGTTGATGGAGAAATTATGGGAACGACTCCTGTCCGGGTGGAAATTCAGCCTGGATCGCTTCTCCTTCTGTAAGGATGTTGACGGGACTGGTTTGATACCCGCCCCGGAACTGAATGGATCAGGCGGGTATCTGGATCAAATACCCGCCTGGGGTTCAACACAATCGATGTCAATACCAGATCCAGTATATAATGATCGATATAAAAATTCCGAACCAGGCTCCGGTAAAGACCTCAATCGGCTGATGCCCCAAAATTTCTTTCAGGCGAACGCTTGCTTCTGTTACCGGTTTTTCTTTCATATGGCGCAGTTCGTTCAGCAGTGAGGAAAAATCTTCAGCCAACTGGTTCAGAACTTGTGCATGCATTCCTGCTTGCCGGCGAACCCCCGTCGCGTCATACATTACGATGATTCCAATAATGGTGGATACAGCAAAAGATGGGGAATCCCATCCGTATGCAAGTCCTAACGAAGTGGCCAGGGATGTAACTGCGGCGGTATGTGCGCTTGGCATTCCTCCGGAATTAATAATCCAGCTCCAGTCCCATTGATGGGTGATGATGAAATTCCAGGGAACTTTAATCAGCTGTGCCAGAATGATTGCAGTCAATGACGCCCAAAGCGGGAAATTGGCCATTAGCTCAGCCAACATCAATGTCTTGGTCACCCTTTCCGTTTAAGCATCAGGGATATGTATCGCTGACAGAGGGATAGATTACTCATTTCCTGTTTTTTTGTTAAACTATTTTATTATATCTTATCTATCCCTTTTTTAAAAATCCGAATCGTACATCATTGGAAGAAAACTGCGAGGAAAACAGGAATTGTGGGCGTCGTTTGGGAATATTGCCAAAGAAAAAGGAATGATTCGCCCGGGTCCGTTGCTGCATAATTATTATTTACAGTAAGACATATTCCATGAATATGGGGAAATAAAATGCAAAAACATTATGAATTGACCGGCAATGTTACCGGACTTATACCAGTTGACAGGGCATTTTTCAAAAAAACATTGACATTGATTCAGAACGGTGCTAAGATGTATTTTGTCAATTTAATCTGATTTAACAAGCCGAAGTGGCGGAATAGGCAGACGCGCACGACTCAAAATCGTGTTCCATTATGGAGTGTGGGTTCGACTCCCACCTTCGGCACCAACGATTATGCTGGGGTGGCGGAATAGGCAGACGCACAGGACTTAAAATCCTGCGGTAGGTGACTACCGTGTCGGTTCAAGTCCGACCCTCAGCACCACAAGTACTCCATTTCCTGATGAAATGGAGTTTTTTTAGGCCAAAAATCAAAGATGCCCCGCTGATCCGCAGGGCATCGATAGTGTCAGGAAGTGAGCAGGGATGAAGGAGGCTCGTTGTCAAGGGCGAGAATTTCTTCTTTATCCGGCAGTTCATAAACCTCATCCAGAATATGTTTTAGAACCAGATAGGCTGAATATGGGTTTTGCAAATAGTTTTCTGTAAAAAACAGCTTTGTTTCCGGGCAAAAGATAAATGCCTTCAAATTTTCAAGCTGTTGGATTTTTTGCTTGATCACTTCTAATACTTCGGGGCAGTCACTAGATAGTTTTCCCTCTTTCCAGGTGATGGTTATGTGTTCATACAACCAGCCCTCGATCGTGAATTCACGCAACATATGTTCCCCTCCACAAAAAGTTCAGAATCTGTTCCAGTAGCCTATTATTTTTTCATTACGTGGATCGTTCAAAATAATCCTGCTTTTCCCTCCTTATTCGCAACCATTTGAATATTGGCGGATCATGGGTTGAAAGAGATGACCATTTTGAAAAACAGCCGGAGTCAAAAACAGGAAAATTGTGTATAATAGCAGGAAGGAGGCGTCAGGGAGGCGTTATTTTATGAAATTGCCCGCTTCAGAGAGAAAGTCGCGTTACTCCTACAAGGATTATCTAAAATGGGATCAGGAAGATGAACGATGGGAAATTATTGAAGGGATTCCGTTTGATATGACACCTGCTCCTTCCTCCAGGCATCAGGAAGTGCTGGGAAGTATTTTTGCACTTTTCTATAATTATCTGGCAGACAGAAGAGGAAAAGTGTATATGGCTCCCTTTGAAGTAAGGTTGTCAGACAGTGAGAAAGATGAGGAAACCTTTAACGTGGTCCAGCCTGATGTGACGGTGGTTTGTGATTATACGAAAATTGACCGGCGCGGTTTGAAAGGCAGCCCTGATTTGGTGGTGGAAATCCTGTCTCCCGGGATCGCTGCAAAAAGGGACAAGGTTGTCAAATTTAAATTGTATGAGAAATACAAAGTGAAAGAATACTGGATCGTTGACCCGTTTCATGAAAATATCGAGGTGTTTGTTCTTGAAAATGATGCCTATCAGAACCGCAATGTATATGTGAAAGGAGATGTATTCACGGTAAGCATTTTTTCCGATCTGCTGGTAGATCTGAATCAGATTTTTCCGGATGAGACCTTCTGAAGAAAGAAGGTCTGTTTTTGATTTTGGCAAATGTTTTCCGTTTATGTAGTAGTTATGTTGTTCAATAAAGTATCCTTTACCCGTTCAATGGTATGAATCACTTGACCCGGTATTCAGCTAAAACCATCCTGTTCGATATTCTGTAGTCACCATAATCAGAGCGGCCCGCGCTTTTCTGGCAATTGCGATATTTGGCGCTGCCATGTCCCGGTTTACCCGATAACTGAACGGTAAAGTGTGATACATCCTCCCGCAAACTCCTTCCGGTTTTTCCGTCAGCCGCGCAGATCAAATTTCAATATATTCATTCATTTCCGCTGTTGTCTCGGGAAGCGGCGGAATACAGAGCCGAATCCGACCGGCCGGGTTATTTGCGGGAAACCCTCTTTTCCAGAAAAAGGTTGGATTGCACTCATATTTTTGTGGTGGGGAGCTTGTCTGTACATTTCACTTCCTGATCAGGCTATAATAAAAATTGACCAGAAATAAAAACGGCAAAGGTCAGTTCGCCTGTATTCTGGTATAATTAAAATTAAATTTAAAAGTTGAACAGTTGGTAAATTTGGTTGTTACAAGTGGATTGAGGCTGGAATTGGAAGATTGATCATATAATATACAAATAATAATACTCATTTACAGATTGTTTTCATATTAAAATAAAAAAGTGTAAGTATTGGAAAAGAGTCTCTTCAATTATCGCATTTATCATGTATATTTTTATTTAGCAAATCTATTGAACGAATAGGGTGGAGCTGGATAATGCTGAGTGAACAACATCATCGTCAGTTACATATGATTGCTGCATATCTGCCTGGAGTCAACTACGACTGGGAAAAAGAAAAAATGGTCCATGTATTTTCCGTTCTGGCCGAATTACTGGGTTATCGCATGATGTGGGAAGAATCTGAAGGGGTTTGTTTTTGCAATCATAACGATGGTTTTCCACGAATATTTCTTGAACGCAACCAGGAGAAAATTCAATCTGTCTGGTTGGATATTGATACTTTTCGGGAAATGGACCTGTTGTTAAAATATAGCAGCAGAAGCAATGATAAAATCAATGAATTGACAATTGAAAGATTATACAAACTGGATGCGGCTGTCCGGTTTTTGACCGTGTTTTGGGGTCCTCCCAAATTTTATGGGGAATTTTGGGATCCCGGTTTTCCACGTGATCAATATGTTGCCATTATGATGGCCTTATGGAAGATGAATAATGTCAACATTGCCCTGCAGGTAGAGCATCAGGAACGCAATTATCCAATCAGTTTAAACATGTTAATCACTCCTGACCGGGAATCAGCCTCGAAACAGGTTGATGCACTGGTCAACCAGTAAGGGAAGCCTGCCCCTCCCCCCTTTTTCCAATATTAAACAGTCAGACGGTCGGTTATGTATGTTAAATTAGCTGTGAAGAAAAACCAATTTAGAAAAGGGGTTAAAATATGAGTTTGCAAGCATTGGCTGTGGGATTAATGCTATTTTTCTCTTCTCTAACTGGGTTTGACGCAGTATTGGATTTTTTCGGCATTGACAAACAGGTTTATCTTGAGCATATACAACAGACCAAACAGGCTATTGTGTTGCAGGAAACGGGGCCGCAAAATGACCAGTCTGCACCGTCAGCCCAGCCGGCTCCTTCCGGACAATCGGATGCACTGTCAACAACGGCACAGGCAGCTGAACAGCCATCACAATCAGCACCGGCACAAGGGACTGATGCTGAGGTATTGCAAATTGAAAAAGATGTTTTTCAACTGGTAAACCAGGAACGGGAAAAACGCGGTTTGAAGCCTCTTCGGCTTGATGCAGATGTTTCCAAAGTGGCTGACAGGAAATCACAGGATATGAAAGAAAAGCATTATTTTGATCATCAGTCGCCAACATATGGATCTCCGTTTGAGATGCTGCAAAAACATGGCATTCCCTTCCGGGCAGCGGGAGAAAATATTGCTGCAGGTCAGAAAACGGCAAAAGAAGTGACGAATGGCTGGATGAACAGCGAAGGGCATAGCGCCAATATTTTGAATCCTGACTACACCCATATCGGAATCGGCTATGTCCAGGGCGGAGATTATGGAACCTATTGGACACAAATATTTATTCAGAAGTAAGCTAATTCAAAAAGAACCCCTGCGAACATGGTCAAGCCCCAAAAAAGTAGACGCAAAAAAACACCCGGATTATGCTGCATGCTGACGCCTGTATTCTAACAGGCGTCAGCTTATTTAATTTCAGTTGAAGTCTCTCCTCATTGTAAAAATGGTTATACTGTTGAATCAGGATTTGAGCCTGTTCAGTATCTTGGATATGATGGTATTGGAGAGCTTCTGTCTTTAAGTGGGAGAAGAAACTTTCAATCGGAATCGGGGCATTGTCCAAGCAATTGCCTCGTCTTGACATGCTGGGTCGAAGGCCAAACTGAGCCAGCAT
>NZ_JACEOL010000029.1 GCF_013868055.1 Thermoactinomyces mirandus
CAAAATGTTAAAAAACTAGCTTTGCTCCTCTCGAAGAGAGGAAAAAGCCTTGTGATCCGGCTAATTAATAAATTGAATTTCCTTCATTTGTTTATCTCCCTGAAATATACAACCCCAAGCCCTTTTCTTGCGAAAAAGCTTGGGGTTTGTCATCAAGCTCGCGCTATCTGCACCCAGATAGCGCTTTGTTTATTGCTTTTCGCTTAATTTCCGGTTATGCGAGCACCAGCTGCGAAACTTCATACCATGACCCGTTTCAGCTGCGCCAGAAAACGGGACCGAACAACCAGAAAGTAAATGGTTTGCAGGATAATAAACACTCCGATGGCAATAAAACTAACCATCATCATACTATTGGTGAAATGGAACATGGACGTGAACGAAGACAGGCCGATCAGTGTCTGAAGTGCCGCAAAAACAAGCGGGATATAAAAGAGCAGGGCAATCTGAATGGTTGCCGTTCTTTTCATTTCTTTTTCACCGAGGCCCATTTTCGACAGGCTGTGATAATAGCGCTGATCCTGCTGCAAGTCATTAAACAGCTTGAAGTACAGGAAGCTGGCTGTAAACACGGAAAAGATCACCGTGATAAACAGGCCGATAAAGATCATGATACTGGTTACCTGCTTCAAATTCACGTAATTGCTGGCGCGGGAAGTAATTATACCATCAACTTTACCGTTTCTTAACCGGTCTTTATTACTCCTGTCCAACTCCATTCCCAGTTTGACTTCCAGGGAATCCATCGCAGGAACGGTTTGATTGGACCAGTCTGGAACCAGATAACCGAAATTTTCTTCTGTTTGTACAGGTGGCAACTTCTGCATTACCTGTTTATAGTCGGTATCACTTATCACCACAACATGGGTTCTACCAAAAAGGGTCCTCGTAAATTCCTCCTTCTTTTTGAATGTGATGCCTTCTGGTTCATCCAAAGTTAATTCAGTAAAATCCGGTAATTTGTTTTCCGCTAACTTTGAATGAATCAACAGAGCCTCCCCCGCTCGCAGGGTAACGTGTGGCAATGAAAGTATTTTGTTAATCGTTCATAATCGGACTGCTGCATCAGGATAAAATAATTATCAAACCCTTTCATCCCGACTCAGATCTGATTGAAACCCACCCTTTCATACTTGATTCCTGCCCGTTTCAATTCCTGGTCAATCCTGGCCATCTCTGTTTTGCCTGTCGCATCCGTCAGCGGAAAACAACTGAACGCAAACGGGTCTTCTTTATACACGTATTCCGTCTATTTGTTGATTGCCAGCACCGCGCCTGCTATCGAATACAATACAAACAGGAACGAAATCCCACTTCCGGAAGGCCCCATAATTCCCACAAATTCTCCTTTTGCAATCGTTAAACTGATATTGGTCAAGGCGCGTGTTGGAACTTTTCCATGGTAAATTTTACTTAAGTGATGGACCTTTAACATCTTTTCGTTTTCTCCTTTCAGTTTGTAAGTTGCTTCAACCTGACCAACTTCATTACATGTAACCCGCACCCCTTACCGTTTCAATTGCGCTCTCAATCCCCAGTTCGCCCAGTTTTTTTCGAACCCGGGTCACATAAACATTTAACGTATTATCATCGATAAAATGCTGGTCACTCCACAATTTTTCCAACAGCCGGTCGCGGCTTACAATCCGCATGTGATTCTCCATCAATGCTTCCAGCAAAATTGCTTCCTTATGAGTTAAGGTCACTTTTTGTTCATTCAAGAACAACTGCAACCGTTCGGGATACAGGGAGAGGCCCTGTACTTTCACAACACGCTCACCCTGTTTTGCACAGGCTCCATACGCCCGACACAGGTTGCTCCTGATTTTGGCCATCACCACTTCATAGTAAAAAAGCTTTGTAATATAATCATCTGCACCGTTTTCCAAAGCCATAACCTGCTCCATTTTTCCTTCACGGGCAAATATGAACAAAATGGGGCAAGTCGATATCGAGCGGATTTGCCGACACCAAAAAAAACCATCATAGTTAGGCAGATTGACATCCAATAACACCAAGTCCGGGGAAACCTGTTTAAATCGCTGTAACACTTGTGAAAAATCTGTGGTAATCACTGCCTTGTGTCCATACTTTTCAATATGGGCCTTCAACAATTGATGTATCTTTGCATCATCTTCAACGATCAGAATTGTCGCCATGCTGATCCCTTACTGTATTTCAAAATACTTAACTTATGCATTTTTGAAATTGTCGTTTCATTTCTGCTCCTTCACTATTTCGATAACCCAGGTAGAGAAAGATTTCGCCTGTACCCTCTGGGTGAAGCGAAGTGAATGGGAGCTTTTGATCAAGCGAAGCGACCGGAACAAAGACTCCTGAATTTACTCCCGGCCACTTTTTCATCAAGCTCAATATTTATCTGTATTACATCTTTATCTTGACACAGTTTGAAACTCAGTACAATTTTTGCACATACACACAATAAATAAAATAAATTCGCCCAAAAACCGGGAAAACATCACGCTTTATTTTTTTCGGACAGCTTGTTTATTTCTTCCCGCTGGGCTTTTACCCATGCCAGTTTTCTCCTGCCTGAATAAGATAAATCACATGGGTCCATGGGATGATCATGGGAGGATATTTGCATGAAAGCAATCTCTTTAAAAAAACTAGCCCAAGTGATTGGCGGCAGGTTTATCACAGGTTCTCCGGCCAAAATTGTTCATTCACTGAACTTTGGCAATCCAAAACAACTTAAGCCTCATCAGGTCTATTTTTATACACGCAAATGCCGGTATGAAAAGCAGTTGAAAGCAATCCAGCGCATCCGGCCGACAGCGGTTGTTATTCCCGCACATATTTCGGCCCGGCATATTCCGGCGGGTACATCCATTATTCGTGTCAAAGATGCCTATGAGGCTTTTTGGAAAGCGGGCCTGTGGAACTGGAAACAGTGCCCCGCAAGAGTGATTGCCATTACAGGGAGCGCTGGCAAGTCCACCACAACCGAAATGGTGGCTTCTATTTTAAAATACCGCTGGCCGATGGTCAAAACACAAGGCAATCTGAATACTTACTCCTTCCTGCCCTCTTATCTCACCCGCTTGACCGGCAGGGAAAAATTGCTCCTGTTGGAAATGGGCATGAAATCCCTGAATAATATTCGCAAACAATGCCAAGTGGTTTATCCGGAAATCGGAGCCGTCACCAATGTGGGAGAAGCACACGCCGGGAGCCTGGGCGGTTTGAATCTGATCGTAAAAGCAAAGCAGGAACTGGTTGATGGCATTCGCAAGAGAGGAATCCTGCTTTTAAATGCGGATGACGCAAGATCGCGCAGGCTGCGAACCAACCGCTTCCAAGGGAAAATATTCACCTTTGGCATTCACCACCCCGCTCATGTCCAGGCAAAAAATATCCGCTACAGCAGCAAGGGGATGAGATTTGACGCCATCCTTCATGGCCGGTCTTTTCCTGTTTTTATCCCGATCTTTGGCACACATAATGTTTACAATGCATTGACGGCGATCGGCATTTCCTGGGCATTTGGGGCAAATATCGCAGAAATGCAAAAAGGGCTGGCTACTTTTCGGGCGCCGAAAATGCGCCTGCAGTTCATCCGCTGCCGATCCGGCCGCATCCTGATCAACGATGCCTGGAACGCCAATCCGACCGCAATGAAAGCAGGACTGAATGTTCTTAAAAATGTGAGCGGCTCCCGTCCCTCCATTGCCGTCCTGGGAGATATGCTCGAACTGGGAAGTTATTCGCACTATGCTCATGTACAGGTGGGCCGGTACGTTTCCAAACTGGGGATCAGCCAGTTGATTACATTGGGGCAGCGCGGAAAAATCATAGCCCAGGCAGCTGTGTCCAGCGGAATGAACCGGAAAAAAGTTTTTGCCTGCCAAAATTACCAGCAGGCACTATATTATCTGGCAAAAACGCCCAAACATGCGATGATCTACTTTAAAGCCTCACGCTCGCTTCATTTTGAACGATTGGTAAAAAAACTGAGAAACAGCTGAAAGACAACAAAACCGCCCTTTTGTAAAAGGGGCGGTTTGCCTGATATAGCAGCTTTATTACTGTTCCTTCAGGGACAGGGCCGTTTTTTTTGCCATTGCAACTTCAATTCCGTATCCGACGAAGCTGCCAAGGATGGCCGGGATCAGCCAGCCAATCCCATGATCGAACAGCGGGATATAATGAACCCATGACAGGATGCTGTCCAGAAATTGATTTTCCTTGACGGCCAGTTCCAAAAGGCTCACCAGAAAGGCTCCGCCCAAACCGCCGACATAGACTGCCCGATACCCTTTGAACAGGGGATCGATAGAGGAAAGCAGAATCAGGACAATGGCGACAGGATAAAGCATTCCCAGCACAGGTACGGAAATGGCAATCAGTTGGGTCAAACCAATATTGGCAACCACCGCGCTGAACAGAATGACGATCAACAGCCACTGCCTGTAGGACAGGTGTGGAAAAACCTGGTTCAGATAGTGGGCAACAGCGGTAGACAAGCCGATCGAAGTCGTCAGGCAAGCCAGCACGACGACGCCTCCCAGAATCAGGGTACCATAACTGCTGAAGAGTACGTTAGCTACCAGAGTCAGTATTTCACCGCCATTTTCCATCATGCCATACTGTTGGCTGGTTGCTCCCAAATAAGCGAGTGCAAAATAAACCAGGGCTAACAGAGAGACAGCGATCAAACCGGCCCGAAAGGTTGTTGTTGCCACCTGTTTACGGTCGGAAACACCAAACCCCTGAATCGAGGCGACAACCATTCCTCCAAATACCAACGCTCCCAGCGTATCCATGGTCAGATAACCTTCAATAAAACCTCTGGAAAAAGCGGAGTTGACATAATCGCCTGTCGGCTGCCCCAGATCTCCGAGTGGATTCAATAGCCCCTGCACAAACAGAATAACAATGAGAAGCAATAGAGACGGCGTCAAAATCTTACCGATACGGTCAATCAATTTTGACGGATTCAATCCAAACCAAAAGGTAACCAAAAAATAAACAATTGTAAAAACAGGCAAGGCCCACACTTGATTGGTTATTGACTCAGGCAGGAAAGAGAGGCCCATTTCAAAAGATACCGTTCCTGTTCTCGGAATTCCAAAAAATGGTCCAATCGACAAATAAATCATTAAACCAAGAATCAGTCCAAATAAAGGATGAACGCGACTGGCCATCGACTGCAAGCCGTTTTCAGACAAGCCGACCGCTATGACAGCCAGTAAAGGCAATCCGATTCCTGTGATAAAAAAGCCGAGCATCGCTATAAAAACATGTTTACCTGCTTCCTGGCCCAACAACGGCGGAAAAATCAGGTTCCCTGCACCGAAGAATAGTGAAAACAGCATCAGTCCGATCGTAATAATTTTTCGATTTGTTAGAACACTATTCGACATTTGAGTTTCCCTCCTTCTTGCAAATACCGCTAAAGAAATGCGAATCCTAGTACAGATAAATAAAACTTCTGCCTCATGCACGACAGGATCAGAATTAAGTCCAAAAGTGTGTGTAAATGGAAACTCAAAAATATTTCAGATCATTAAACAACTCCAACTTTTCAGAAGTACCGTTTTGAAAACCGCCAGGAAGTGGCAAGCGATATATCAACCGCTTAAGAACGCTTAAGAATACGAACAAATCCGCGGACACTCTATCCCGGATTCCAAAAGCGCAATTATTTCAAACAGGTTCCATTTTGACAGCATGAATATTCAAAATTTGAATTGTTCTAAATAAAAACTGTTGAGTTTCAAAATTTTACACATTTCGGCGGACTTAACTTTAATAGCTACCTCCCAACTCTTCGGTTACTTTGTGCATTTTCAGTATATTCATTTTATACAGATTACAAGTTGACATTATAATGAAATTATAAAAAAACAATCACAATCTGTCAAATGGCGTATTTTTCACAACGAAAAAGCCGGCACTTTTCCGGCTTTTTCATTACAGTGACATTTTATAGATCTCATATACATCTTCTTTGTCAAGTTTTTTGATATTGCCCAACGAACGGGCTGAAACCGCTATTTCCGCCATCAAATCAAGTTTTGAATCATCGATGCCATAATCGGCCAACCGGCTTGGAGCGCCCAATGAATTCCAAAACTCACGCAACCTGTCAATTCCTTCCTCTGCAATTTCCCGATCGGATTTTCCTTCTGGACTGACACCAAAAACACGAATTGCCAATTGTTTCATTTTGGGTGTTGTCACATCCAGGTTATAACGAATCCAGTTTGGAAATAAAATTGCGAGGCCGCCGCCATGCGGGATATCATACATGGCCGATACGGCATGCTCGATCCCATGAGTTGCCCAATCTCCGGCCATACCCATGTTCACAACTCCATTCAGGGCCATGGTTCCACAAAACAGAATTGTTTCCCGCGCTTCATAGTTTTGCAGATCCTGCAGCAGTTTTGGCGCTGTCTCCATCACCGTCAACAGCAGACCTTCCACCATCCGTTCGTTATACGGAACGTTGGGGGCCGGGCTGAAGTAATGCTCCAACGAGTGGGCCATGATGTCCACGATTCCGTTAACAGTCTGATCCCTGGGTACAGTGAAAGTATGTACGGGGTCCAGGATCGAAAACTTCGGAAATACCAGCGGGTGACCCCAGCCCAGTTTTTCCCGGGTATCCCAATTGGTGATGACTGACGTTGGATTCATCTCTGAACCGGTTGCAGCCAATGTCAGGACCGTACCAAAAGGCAACGCATCTTTGGGGGTCTCCTTTTTGGTAATAATCTCCCAAACGTCTCCATCAAATCGGGCCCCGGCAGCAATTGCCTTGGTAGCGTCGATTACGCTTCCTCCACCGACGGCAAGCAGGAATTCCACGTTTTCCTGTTTGCACAGTTCGACCCCTTTGTGGACGGTCAACAGGCGTGGATTGGGTTCAACTCCGGAAAGTTCCAAAACTTCGGCTCCCAATTCATTTAAAATTTTCATTGTTTTATCATAAATACCGTTTCTTTTGATACTTCCTCCCCCGTAAACCAGCAGTACTTTTTTTCCAAAACGGGGGACTTCATCTTTTAAAGCTGATATGGTTCCTTTGCCGAAGATAAGTTTGGTCGGATTATGAAACGTAAATGTATGCAACAATCAGCACCTCTTTTTTTTAAAAATCTATCCAAGTTCAATTATATTATAAAATAAACACAATATGAAATATCTTCCGGAAATGAAACCGGGAGGTGTTATGCCCCCGGTTTCATTGCGTTAAATACGGCTTTACTTCGCGAATAATCTGATCCAGTTCCTGCGCTGATTCCAGATACATTTTTTTGGCTTCTTCATCTTCTGTAGACAACCCGAACATTTCCAAATCAGCTTCACATTTTTTCAGAGTTGCCAATAATTGGGGGCGATCTTGTGCCTCCGGCTGCTGCAGTTGATCGTCATAAAGATCCAGATACAGATCTCCATAGGAATCAACCTGTGCCATAAACACATTTTCGATAGCCACCCCTTGCTTTTCCAATTCCTCATTCAGCCATTTCCGATTCTTGCCCAGACGGAACAATGATTCATCCTGGATATTCCCGTCCATGACGACGATTTCCGGCTCGCGCTCTTGAGCTACCGATATATCCAACATTTTAGCCGTGATCGGCTGGCGCTCCTTTTTTAACATCACATTGACAGAACCGTCCGGTTCCATGATGGCAAACTCAACATCCGCCAGTCTGAAAACATTTTGTTTGCGCAGTTGGGACACCAATTCATCAATTGTAATCCGTTCTTTTTTCAAATTATCCTCCAGTATTTTTCCCTCTTTGATCAAAACGGTTTCCTTTCCATCCAACAAATCCCTGATCTTTTTACTCTTGATTTGCAAATACTCAATCCCGATTGCCATCGTTACCCACACCAGCAGGGAAAGGGCCCCCAGATACCAGGCTGTTTTCTCCGCTTCTAACGGGATATAGGCAGCGATGCTCCCCAAAGTAATCCCTGTAATATATTCAAAAAGGGATAGCTGGGTAATCTGTCTTTTGCCCAGAAGCCTTGTAATCGCCAATAACAGGAGTACCGTAAAAATTGTCTTGATTACAACTCCATACCAGCTCATAAAAATCTCCCTTTTGCAAATGGTAATAACATGTGTAAATATCACGTGTAGTATTTGGAAAGAACCGTTCATCTATACATGAAGAAAAAAAGGAAGGAGGTTTGAACAATGACTGTTGCAACCAATGTAAAAAAATGTCTGGCTTCGCTTAAAAGTGCGCAGGCCTCATTAAAACAATTGTCCATTGAAACCGGCCATCCGCACGCTAAAGACACCTTCAAAAAGGCTTCAGACACAACATTACGCATTATAGACCGGATTGAACAAAGATTACAAACATTGGAGCGTGAGGAACCGCAATACAAAGGATATTAGTCTTATGATTGTCAACCGGTCAATAAATCTATCAGTTGACCCTTACCACTGCCCTGGCCGGAACCTGGGGGTAACTGACACTTCCAGGTTTGCTCAGGTCAAGCCCTGTTTTTTCTGCTTCCCTGGAAACGCGCAAGCCATTTTCCTTCCCCGATAATCAGTCCATGCCAAAGCTGATACGAAATTTCCAGCTTAATCGCGATGATTTTCTGCAAAGAAAATAATCTAATTTATATATAAAAAAGCGGTATCGTTTCATCTAAATACATAACAATACCGCTTCCATTCCTATTAACTTTTTATCGTTGTGAAATTTCGGGTTTACTCAAATCCTCTGGCCATATCATCTTTAAATCCAAACCAATACGTGAACAAAAATCCGGCTGCATAGGAAATGGCCAATCCAATCAGATACAGGAAGATCTGACTCGGCAGAACCAGAAAGGTCAATGGCAATCCGGAAACACCAATAGCAATGGTTGCCACTTTAAATACGGCTTGAAAAGCTCCGCCTACTCCGGCCCCCAGGCAGGCGGTCAAAAATGGTCTTCCCAGCGGCAGAGTCACCCCGAAAATGAGAGGTTCGCCAATCCCGAGCAAACCGGCTGGCAATGCTCCTCCAACCGCTCTTTTAAGATGTCTTTTTTTCGTTTTCATGTAGATGGCAAAAGCTGCTCCTACTTGTCCGGCTCCACCCATGGCCAAAATGGGCAGAAGCGGATCGTTCCCGATGGTATTGATCAGTTCCAGGTGAATAGGAGTCAAACCCTGGTGCAAACCGGTAACGACAAGAGGCAGGAAAGTGGCTCCCAATACAAAACCGGCCACTACTCCTCCCAGATCCAGAAGGTACAGCAACCCTTGCGTAATCCCGTCAGAAATAATCCCGCCGATCGGCATAAATACAACGTAAGTGATGATTCCTGTAATCAAGAGCGCCAGTGTGGGGGTTACAATGATATCAAGAGATGCTGGAACATAACGGCGAATCCGTTTTTCCAAATAGGCAATAAAAATCGCAGCAAACATGACACCAATCAATCCGCCGCGGCCCGGCAGCAAATTTTCTCCAAACAAGGTAATATTGGCCACTTCCGGGTTGATGACCAAAATTCCTGCCAGTCCGCCAAGCGCTGGCGATCCGCCAAATTCTTTTGCTGAATTGATCCCTACCAGAATTCCAAGATAGGCAAACAGCCCCGATCCTATCACTGACAATAAGGTGGCAACCTGAGAAGTTTCAGGAAGCCAGCCTGCCTGAACTATACTTTTGGTAATCCCCGTAATCAGTCCGGAAGCTACCAGAGCAGGAATCAGGGGGATAAAAATACTGGCGATTTTTCGCAAAAACAGTTTAAACGGTGTGGCATTTTTTTCTTTGAGTTGAGCCTTTCTTTGCTTGGCCTCTTCTTTTAAATCAAACTCATCATTACCGCTGTCACCCAGCAGTTTTCCAAATTCCTCCGATACCTTGTTCACAGTACCGGGGCCCAAAATAATCTGCAGCGTTTCTTCTTCAACAACTCCCATCACGCCATCGATTTCTTTCAGTTTGTCCTTGTTGACAAGGCTTTCATTTTTTGGTCTGACGCGAAGGCGCGTCATGCAATGGGCAAAGGAAGCAATATTGGATGGTCCTCCCAATTGCTCCATAATCTTTTCGGCCATTAGTTTATGGTTTTTTCCCATATTAATCCTCCTCACTAACGGGCTGTCAATTGTTGTCTTTCAGCCAGCGTGTCGCTTTTCTGGTTTTATCCAGCAATTCGACAATTTTATCGTACTGTGCGCTTGCCATCGCCAAAAATAAAATATCAATGATGTGGAGTTGCGCAATTCTTGAAGACGTTGCTCCGCTTCTAAACGTCGCTTCCATGGAAAAGGAAGTATACAGCCTGGTTTCCGCCAGATTGGCCACGGAAGATGGTCCATATTTTGTCAGACTGATGGTCCTGACACCGTACATTTTGGCCAAACGCAAAATCTTAACTACTTCAGGGGTTTCTCCGGAAAAAGAGATTGCAAACACGATATCGCTGGGTTCTGCATTGGCAATTTGCGTGGCAACCAGATGGGTATCGGAAAAGGCAGTGGCTCCCCGATTGATCCGAAGCCATTTCTGTTGGGCATCCAAGGCAATGATGTGCGAAGCCCCAATCCCGAAAAAATGCACATTTTTCGCTTGCAATAAAATCTGTACCGCTTTCCCCAATTCCCTGCAATCGATGATTTCCGCCGTATCACGCAAACTTTGGATCGTATTGCTGGTAATTTTCCGGATAATCAGGTCAATCGGTTCTTCCGGCTTGATATCCCGGTAACCCTGGTCAACCGGTTTTGCCAGATCACCAGCGATTTTCATCTTTAAGTCTTGAAATCCATCCAATTGCAGCGATTTGCTTAGACGAACCACAGACGCTCCGCTGGTTTGTGTGCGCTTTCCCAATTCGGCAGCCGTCATATGAATTGCTTCCCGGGGATGAGCCAGAATAAATTCAGCAATCTTTCGCTCCGAAGCCGACAATTGATTCCGCATCGATTTCAAACGATGAAGCCCCCCAGTAGACATCTGTCTCTCCTGTCTACAAAGGGCAACTGAGTGCTATGGCTTCGCGAACGTGACCTTTGGCTCGTTCAAGTAACTCTTTTGCCTCGCTGTAATCCAAACCGGAAATATGCATGAAGATCGCTGTTTTTACTTCATTGTTTGCCCTTTGCAGCAATTCTTCCGCTTCGTTTTCCGTTAGCCCCGTAATGGTTTGAATAATGCTGATTGCCCGTTTCTTCAATTTATAGTTGCTGATATGGACATCAACCATCAAGTTTTCATACACTTTCCCCAGCCGGATCATCGCTGTGGTGGAAATCATGTTGAGCACCATCTTCTGGGCGGTTCCGGCCTTCATGCGGGTGGAACCGGTTAAAACTTCCGGTCCTGCAATCACTTCAATGGCATGATCGGCTACCCGGCTGATCAAGGCATCCTTGTTGCAGGAAAGGGCAACCGCTTTTGCACCAACCTTGCGGGCGTATTTAAGTGCTCCCAGAACATACGGAGTTCTGCCGCTTGCCGCAATGCCAATCACGGTATCTTGGTCTGTCAGATGAATCTCCCTCAAATCCTTTTCCCCCAGATCTTCCCGGTCTTCTGCACCTTCGACGGCCTTGGTAAAAGCTTTTTCCCCGCCGGCAATCAGTCCTTGTACCAGCTCTGGCGGAGTGCTGAAAGTCGGCGGGCATTCTACCGCGTCAAGCACACCGAGCCGTCCGCTCGTTCCGGCACCAACATAGATCAATCGTCCTCCCTCTATAATGGATTGTGAAACAAAATCGACGGCAACCTTGATGTCCGGAAGCACCTTCTGAACTGCCAGAGCCACTTTTTGATCTTCCTCATTGATCAATTCTAAAATCTCCAGCGTGTCAAGGACATCAATCTGCTTGCTGCGGTCATTTCTGGTCTCTGTCATCAATGAACGAAGTTCTTCACCCATGTCTCAATCCTCCAAAACAAACAACGGCATTTGTATGCGCTTTTAATTATACCGGATTTGAAATATTATTTCAATATATAAAAAAAAGAACGAAACAACATTTCAAAAGCGGCAAAATGACTACTGAAAAAACAAAAAAGCGGAAGAAAATAATTCTTCCGCAAGCCTGGCAACACAAACATTTTCAGATGATATGCATAAAAATGATTTCCTCCGTTATTCATGATTTACCCAGTTATAAAAGGAAAAGCCGCTTCCGCCCAGTGCCGTTTTCTCCCGGATATTTGTCTGGTACAGACTTCCTTTTTGTCTGAATTTGCGCGAATACTCCGCTGCCTCATCCGATGTGCGAATATTGTTTTTTTGCCATTCAAACAAAATCCTGTCGATATAACGAAAGTTCAGTTTGCTGCAAAAGACTGCTTCCCGCAAAGCCGCTTCAATCAATTCTTGTGAATATCCGTCTTCATCGATCCATTGTGCCAGCATCTGGCATTCCATGGGAGACAATGCTCGTCCAAATTCCTGCTCAAACATTTGGAAAACTTGCTGATAAATTTCGGTGTCCTGTTTTGCTTCCTTCTGCTCCCGTTCAATAAACGATGAAACCAATTGCTGAAAGAGAGGCGACAAATTATAGCTTTCGCTTCTGATCCCATATTCGTTTACCTCATCCTCAATTCGCAAAAATCCTCCTGTTACCAAATGTTGGATCAAACCGACAATCTGATCCTGTGTCAGATTCATCCGCTGCTCCAGTTCAGCGACTGTAGGAAAAGTTTTGTTCTCCTTTTCCTGAAACATGAACAGATGGATCAGCAACATGACTTCCGCTTCCGTTAACCCCAATTGTTTATATTCCTTGATCAAAAGGACTGGCAAAGACACCGATCCCTGTTTTAGGAGATGAACCATGGCCGTCTGCACCGATTCTTTCTGGTTCATGCTCTTCCACCTCTCTTGTCAACTCTACTATAACACGATCATATTGTCGCAAACCGATAAAAAATTGAAAAGCACCGGCCGGCAAAACCGATGCCTTCCACTATTCAGGGATATAAACGGTTTAACATCCGCGGAAATGGAATGGTTTCTCTTACATGATCCAAACCGCAAATCCAAGCAACGGTTCTTTCCAAACCCAATCCGAATCCGGAATGGGGAACCGTTCCAAATTTCCTCAGATCCATATACCAGTCATAAGATTCAAGAGGAAGATCATGCTCTTTATATCGTTGGGCAAGCAAATCAGGATCGTCGATCCGCTGGCTTCCGCCAATGATTTCGCCATATCCTTCCGGCGCAATCAAATCAGCGCACAAAACCACTTCAGGGCGATCTGGATCCGGTTTCATATAAAAAGCTTTGATTTCAGTCGGATAATGAGTAATAAAGACCGGTTTCTCAAAGCTTTCGGCAATTTTCGTTTCATGTGGCGAACCAAAATCTTCTCCCCATTTAAAGTCTTCAAAGCCTTCCTTATGAAGAAGTTCAACAGCTTCATCGTAAGTAATCCGCGGAAATGGCGCCCTGACTTTTTCCAGCCGGCCAAGATCCCGTCCCAGTGTTTTTAATTCCGGCCGACAATGTTCCAACACATGCTGAACCACATAGGAAAGTATCTGCTCCTGAACTTCCAGGTTACCATCATGTTCCACAAACGCCATCTCCGGCTCAATCATCCAAAATTCAATCAGGTGCCGCCTGGTTTTCGATTTTTCAGCCCGGAAAGTGGGGCCAAACGAGTAAACTTTTCCCAGTGCCATGGCCGCCGCTTCCATGTATAACTGGCCGCTTTGCGTCAAATAGGCATCTTCGTCAAAATACTTTGTATGAAACAGGTTGGTGGTTCCTTCACATGATGAAGGTGTCAGAATGGGCGGATCAACCAACGTGAACCCGTGGTCATCCAAAAACTGCTGCACGGATTTGATGATTTCGGCCCGGATCTTCAATATGGCGTGCTGGCGGGGCGAACGAATCCACAAATGGCGGTGATCCATCAAAAAGTCAACTCCGTGCTTCTTCTTGGCAATCGGGTACTCAATGGCTATTTGAATAGGTTTAATGTTTGTTACATCCAACTCGTAACCGATTGGAGACCGTTCATCTTTCCGGACAGTCCCCCAGATATACAGCGAACTTTCCTGTGTCAGGGACTTGGCAGCTTCCCAAACCTCAGGAGTTACCTGGTTTTTCACCACAACTCCCTGAATAAAACCGCTTCCATCCCGCAATTGCAGAAATTGGATTTTTCCGCTGGAACGTTTATTATAAAGCCAACCGCCTAATTTCACTTCTTTTCCTACATGGTTCGTTATTTCCTTGATTGTTGTCAGCACTATGTACCCTCCATCCATTAAAAATGCCGCTGGCTACTATTATACAACCGCCTATTTTACAGAGTCAATTTGTTACTGCACTAGGCTAAAGTTTCCAAACCATTGTTTTTAAAACAAAGGAAAACCCCCGGTAAAAGCCGGAGGTTTTCCTTTTATATGTTGATTTATCCATTGATATTGTCAGTAAGCAATGAAGTTAATCCATCCATGGTTAACCGGTTACCGATATAGAAGGAGCCAAATTCTCCAAACCGGGCGCTGGCTTCGTCAAATCTCATTTCATATACCAGCTTTTTGAAGTACAGGGGATCATCGGAAAACAGGGATACTCCCCACTCCCAGTCATCCAGACCTGTGGAGCCTGTGACGATTTGCCGAACTTTTCCTTCATACTGGCGTCCGATCATTCCATGGCTTTTCATCATTTTTCTTCGTTCCTCAATCGGGAGCATAAACCAGTTGTCGTTTCCGACTCTCCTCTTGTTCATGGGATAAAAACAGACATATTGCGTTTTGGGAAGAATCGGTTGGAGACGGGCCCGGAAGACCGGATCGTCTAAAGGGTCAACCCCTGGCGGAATGGTATAGGCACTGAGTTCCACAACCGATAGAAAAGAATACGAAGCGGTCGTAAAATCTGCAAAGCCTGTTTTGTCCCACCCAAATTTTACTTCGTTCAGTTCTTCAATGGTAGGACGCAGATGGATCAACATCAGGTCTGCTTCATGACTGAGAACAGCATATTGGGCAAAGCTGCCTTTGTTGTCATCTTCTGTCTTCTGGTATTCTTCCGCTTTTTTTTGCAGTTCCTGAATCATTTGTTGTCTATGTGACGGCTTGAGTGATTTCCACTTGTTCCAGTCAATTTTGCGAAAATCGTGATAGGCATACCAGCCATTATAAGTGTCTACAGAACGGCTCATGCTTCACTTCCCTTTCATCTTGTTGTTCTTTCAACGAGTTCTTTCATCGAAAAAAACTTCAATAATCGAATGAATAATGGGAAAGCCTTCACGACAAATATTTTATCACATGTTTGGCCTCGTTTTTCCCTTGCTCGACACAATCGGGAATCCCGGAACCCATGTAGGAAGAACCGATCAAAAAAATGCCGGGATATTGAATCTCCATGTTCTGCTTCAATCGCTTCAACCAATCCTGGTGCTCAATGACAAACTGGGGCATTGCGCTTTTCCAGTGAGTCACATACGTAAATTCAGGATCACTCGTAATCGGGATAATCCGTTTCAGGTCACTGATGGCGATCTCCACCAGTTCATCATCCGGCTTGTCAACGATATCGTCCTCCCCATCCCGTCCGACATAACAGCGAAGCAATGCTTTGCCGGGAGGTGTGGTATGCGGCCATTTTCTGTTAATCCAGGTACAGGCCGTAATGGTATAAGGTTCCGCTCTGGGAACAATAAAACCGGTTCCTTCCTTGTCGAGATGGACGGCATCCTCGGGATAAGCCAGAAGGATGGTACCGACAGATACAGGCTGGCTGCGCAACGGTTCCAGGAAGTCATTATTCCCCAGCACTTCACTGGTTACCCGATGCGGGGTCGCCATGATCACCGCATCTGCCTGGAGTGGTTCCCCATTTGTCAAATGGAGCCGGTATCCCTGTCTATCCTTTTCAATCCGTTTCAACGGATCCCCTTTGATCACACTTACTTCCGTCAGTTGTTCCTCAATCGCTTTCACCATCGAGTACAACCCTTTTTTCAGCGTGATAAAAGCTCCTTTTGCTTTGCCTTTTTTCTTCTTTGGTGAACCCGTGCTTGCCATCGCCAGAATCAGGCTGCGATATTTTTTTTCCATCTCAGCAAATTGGGGAAGGATGGTCATTAAACTCATCTTGTCGATATCTCCGGCATAAATTCCCGACAGCAAAGGCTCGATAATGCGGTCAACCACTTCGTCCCCAAGCCGGCGGCGGAAAAATGAGCCGATCGATTGATCTTCAAGCTGCAAGTTTTTGGAACGAGGCAAAAACAGATCCGCCAGCGCACGAACTTTGCCCATTGGCGACACAAGGGGAGTTAAAGCAAAAGGTGTCAGTTTGGTTGGCACTCCCATCACTGCACCCTCCGGAATGGGAAAAAGCTTGTCGCTATGCAGTATGTATGCCTGACCTGTCTCATTGTTGACCAGTTCGTCTTCAAGCCCCAATTCCTTGATGAGCTCCCTGGCGCTCGTTTTCCGTTCCAGGATGGAATCGGGACCTTGCTCCATAATAAAGCCGTTATGGGTCACCGTTTTGATCTTTCCGCCAAGCCGGTCAGATGATTCCAGCAAGGTAACCTGCCAATTCAGCCCCTTTTCTTTTAATTCTTTTTGCAAATAAAAAGCAGCAGATAATCCGGTGATGCCTCCGCCAACGATGGCAATGCGAGGCGTTTTACTTGTCATGACTGTTCACTTCCTCCAGTAATCAAGTTTTTCTCCGCCGCATCAGCAAGGCAACTGATAAATAACGGGTTGGCATTGGGCATGTCGGTGCGGTAAAAATCAGCTCCAAGTTTTTCGGTCACCTGTCGGCACTCAATATCAATATCGTAGAGAATTTCCAGATGATCGGCGACAAAGCCAACCGGACAATAGACGAATGAACGGTACCCTTTTTGTTTATACAGTTGCCTCGTCAGATCCCGGATATCGGGACCAAGCCATGGAACGGGTGTTTTCCCTTTGCTTTGCCAACCGATGGCATAATTTTTGATTTGTGCCTGTTCAGCGATAAGATCGGCAGTCTCCTGCACTTGGTCCGGGTAGGGATCTCCCAGGTCCAGAATTTTTTCCGGTAAACTGTGGGCCGAAAAAATGACGACTGTTTCTTCGAGATTTTCCGATGGTATGGAAGAAAATGTCTCTTTCAACTGATTTGTCCAGTAATCGATGAATTTCGGTTCACGGTACCAGCTGTCCACCGTATAAATCAATGGACCGCCCAGCTTTTCAGCTTCTTGTCTGGCACGGTCATTATATGATTTTACACTAAAAAGGGAATAGTGTGGAGCCAGCACAACACTTACAGCTTTTTCAATTCCATCTTCGTGCATTTTTTTCACAGCGTCTTCAATAAATGGATTGATATGCTTCAATCCGATATATGCTTTAAACGTCTGACCGTTCAACCTGAAGTTCAATTCTTTTTCCAGAGCAGCCGTTTGTTTCTCGGTGATGGTTGCCAAAGGTGAAATGCCGCCAATCATCTCATATCTCTGTTTCAGGTTTTTCAAAAGCTGTAATGACGGCTTTTTGCCGCGCAATATATGTGTGTAATATGCTTCAATGTCTTCCGGACTCCTTGGTGTACCATAGGCCATCACCAATAAACCAGTTTTTCCTGCTATGGTTATCACCTCTTTGTATATTCATGGATAAAGGAGGTCAGTTTTTGTAACGTTTCCACCTTGACGCTCGGGAAGATTCCATGGCCGAGATTAAAGATATAGCCGGGCTCTTCCATGCCCTGGTCGAGAATCTCTCTGGTTCTTTGTTTGATCAGTTCCCAGGGTGCCAGGAGAAGAGAGGGATCGAGATTTCCTTGCAGAACCTTGTCAATTCCCCGCCCGCGGGCAGACCGGATCGAAGTGCGCCAATCTATTCCGATCACGTCTACGGGTAAGCGGTTCCATTCTTCCAGCAGATGCCCCGCCCCAATCCCAAAATAGATGACAGGAACACCCGTTGTTTTCAATTCCGTAAAGATATGCCGCATGACGGGAGCCACATAGATTTTGTAATCCTGTTCATTCAGCGCACCGATCCAGGAATCGAAGACCTGTACAGCATGGGCTCCGGCAGCAATTTGCCCTTTCAGGTAAGTGACGGTCAGATCACCCAGTTTTTTCATAAGCGCATTCCAGACATCCGGAGCTGAATACATCAACCCTTTTGTCTTGTGGTAGTTTTTCGAAGGCTGCCCTTCCACAATGTAACTGGCAAGTGTAAAAGGAGCACCGGCAAAGCCGATCAACGGAACGGACAACTGCTGGTTCAGGATTTTAATCGCTTCCAGAATTGTCGGAAGATGCGTTTGAGGATCCAGCTCACCGAGACGGCTTACGTCCTGTTCTGTATGTATCGGGTTTTCAATAACGGGACCGATGCCAGGCTTGATTTCCAACTGGACTCCGATATGCTTGAGCGGAGTCATGATATCGGCAAACAAAATGGCAGCATCCACACCAAGCTGTTTAACGGGAAGACGCGTCACCTCTGCACATACTTCAGGAATTTCACTCATTTCAAAAAAGGAATATTTCTTGCGCATCTCCCTGTATTCCGGCTGGTACCTGCCTGCCTGGCGCATATACCAGACCGGAATGTAAGGCGTCCTTTCCTTTCGACATGCTTTCAAAAATACATCATTGAATGGTTTGTTCATATTATCAACCTCTTTGATCATCACGATCTTTTTTGTTTTTGCAAATACAACTCAGGCCAACCATTTTTATTTTAATATGTAATTTTTAAGAATGAGTGATGATGATCACAAATCCTTAAAAATGTTTCCTGCAAAAAAATAATAAAATCCCATTATACATTTTTGATAAATGATATCACAATCTGCCTTTCTGTCAACCAGAATCCCCGTGTTTATTGCGGAAAACGCCAAAATTCGGCTGTATCGATTCAAGTCACAACAAAGAGGCAGAAAACTTTGATCAGTTCTTTGAAAATGATAAAAAAACATTTTCCGTTTTGAATAGAGAATGAGGCCATTGAAAAAACTACCCGTAATAATGCAGATTCAGGAGGTCCAGGCAGATGCGGATTAGCAAGCTACGAATAGGCTTTACCCTTGTATTTGTCATTTCATTTGCCATTCTGTAATATTATAGTGGGGAAATTTACCAGACAATGCCTCCAATCCCCAAACGGGTAGTTACCACGACAGGTACTGTCCTGTTTACGGAAAAGGATATCAAGGATGGGCAAAATGTCTGGCAATTCATGGGCGGACAGGAAGTGGGAACAATCTGGGACCATGGCGCATACGTAGCGCCGGACTGGAACGCGGACTGGCTGCATTGGGAAGCCATGTGGCTTCTTAACATACTCACCTTGCCATTGCCGAATACTGGCGCTGGTGGGTGGTTCACCTGTGGGTAGAAAGTTTCTTTGAAGTATTTGCAACGGTTGTGATCGCATTTTTTTACACGCATGGGCTTGTTGAAAATTTCCACAGCCAACACTTCGGTGTTGAAAACACTGATGCTCATGCCAATCACCACCTCCATCAATAAAAAATGACCATAAAAAACCAACGGCCCATTTGAAACAGGGCCGTTTTTCATTCCAACCTCCCCATCGAACAGTCAATTCGATGACGGACCCAAATAATCCGGGTTTTGTTCAAATAAAGATTTTAAAATCAATTCCCCCAATCCGAACCAGTGCTTCTTGTCTTGCCCGTGCTCCTATCCCAATTGAAATTACATTTTAAAATATACTGTCAAAATATAACACATATTTTTGCTGGCTTGTCTTTAAACGGTTTGGATCATTTTTTCCAAATCATCTTTTTCCCTGTCTGATAATAAACGTTCTCCCATGGGAAACAGAACCTTTTCTTCCTTCATGAAGTGATCAGACAGGACAGTACAGCAATCGATCATAAATATGGCGATTTCCTTTGCCTGTTCCGCATTTACCGGTTCGTTCAGCTGGCCGGCCTTTGTGATAAAAGATTCCAGGTTTTTCTTTGCCAGCTTATGTTCATATTCCATGACGGCAATCGGACCTGTTTCCCGGCCTATATATTTGGCAATTGCCGGAAATACAAAATCATCTTCGCGCTTTGAGTGCAGATACAATTGCCGCTGAAACTGAATGGCTTTCTCTCTCAGAACATTTAACAAATCCCGCCAGTCCGAAATGCTGTCGTCTTCTCCAATTGCTTGTGCCAGCTGTAACGAGAGTTCCATCTGTTCTCTCAGTTGAACATGTTCCTGTTTCAATTGGGAAAAGGCCGGCCCCAAAGAAACTTCTTCTCCCATTGAATGGCACTGAAAGGACATATTTTCCATGTTATTCCCTCCTGTTTACAAGCATAAAAACATTGTATCCTGATTTGTTCATTTTTATTGTGACGTTTATCACTTTACGCCCAAAGATCACCACTTTAATCACCCCATCGCTTTCCGCTTTCACAAATATTCCTGTCATAGGTATCCGCTTTCTGATAAATGATAATACCGATTTGGATGTGACTTAGATCAAACTATCCCTTTTATCGATTGTAGTATAGTTAAAACCAGTGGGGGAATTGGCATGAGGCAAAACGAACAGCAATCCATTGAACTGGACGTCCGTGATGACTTAAGGAAAAGATTGGACCCTTTTAAAAAAATCATCGATGCCATTAAAAACTTAAACTAATGAAGATCAACTCATTTTGCTATATCGACAAACTTTGGGATAACACTGGTACAGCAAAACAGTGGAACACGTTTACGGTTCACGTAATCTTTGCTTTATTGTGCCTGCTTTTAACAGGATTGACCGGAATGATCACGGGTTTTGGTTTTGCGCTTGGGCAGGAATTGCTTTCACTTTAAAAATCAATGTCTTCATAACAATCTACCTGTTGATTTTTGCCGGAGCAGCCATTGAGCAAGAAAAAACCGACCATCGCATTTCAGTCAACAGGAACAGGAAAAGCGAAAAAATTTAATCTACTGATCCAGAATAAGGGGGTGAGGAAAACAAGCTGTGATAATTATCATAAACCGAAACATAGTATTCATCTTTTTGTCAATAAATAATATGAATTTGGCGGAAAATTGCTCGAAAAAATTGAAAAATACGGCTTCATATCTGTATATTTCCTGTGCTGGAAACGACTTTTTTCCCTTTTTTGTGAAAAGATTTCTCACTTCATCTTATGGTACTATAAATATTAATGTATCACCACGTTAAGCCGCTTTTTCCCTGTTGGTTACCGCATCATGGATGGAAGGTTGCTATTTTGCAGTCGTACAGCCTTCAAAAACAGGGGATCATAATCTCAACCAGCCATCATACTGTGCCATTACTTGCCAATAAATTTTTTTCCAATTTGTGACCCGGTTAAAAATGGAGGTATTAAACTGGTGGATAGCAAACTTGATTTTTTAAGACGTGTTTCTTTGTTCAGCGAAATGACAGATGACGAACTGGAACAAATCGCCCGGATTACCGATTTGCGCCAGTATCCAAAAAATTCAACCATCTTTGTGGAAGCACAGGAACGGACAACGATTTACTTTATCCAATCCGGCAGTATCAAAATAACCAGGGTGGATAACAGTGGCAACGAACAGGTGATTACCCTGCTGCAAAAAGGGGATATGTTTCCCCATGTTGGCTTTTTCGATGATTCCCCGTATCCGGGAACAGCCCAAACCATTACGGATTGCAAACTGCTGGCCATCTCCATCAGGGATTTTGACCGTTTGTTAAATTCGAATCCACAGATAGCAAAATCGGTCATGAAAATCATGGCCAAAAAAATCCTTGATCTGCAAAGCCGCCTGCAAGTGGTGATTTCGGGAGATGTTCAACAGAAGGTGATTCAGTCTTTATTGCATTTGGTTCAGGAATACGGAATCGTCAAGGAAGACGGCATTCTGATCTCCATTCCCTTGACTCACCAGGATCTTGCAAACATGCTCGGAATGTCGCGAGAATCGGTCAATCGGGTCCTGAACCAGCTGAAAAAGGAAAAAATACTCAGTATCAACCGCAAGGGAATTCTGATTTGCAATCTGAATGCTCTGGAAAACAAACTTTCTCTTAAGGAATAACTGAATTATTCTGATTAAACAACGAACACGTCTTATTTCAAATACAAATCAGTTACCCAAAAAACAGCTATTTTAAAATAACCATTTTTGGACTTATTCCGCAATTTGAAAATACCACCATGAATAACTCCTGAGTTATTCATGGTGATGTATCTTTTTAGAAAATAGAGCTTTTGACTGATCAGGCTTTCCAGGGGATAGCCGTTTTCTTAACGGCATCCAACACATTATTCAAATTGGCCAGCCCTTTGGTTTCCAACCACTGATAAAAAGCTTTTTCTCCTTTTTCCGCAAAGGGCTTGACACCATCCTGCCAAATTGCCCTTCCGCATAAGCATCCGCAAAATCTGGACTGTGCCTCTTTTGCAAAGTAAAGCGTATCGATAAACTGCTCATTGGTTACCCCGCCGCTCAAATAGATGAACGGTACTTCGCTTTTCTCGGAACATCGACGGTAAAATTGTGCGGCCTCATCTGCACTGAAAACGGGATGAGCATCGTCATGGCGAGAATAGCCCTCGATGTGGTAAATCGCTACAGGCACCTCTACTTTCAACAAATCAATCCCATAGCATTCCTTTGAAAATTCTTCCATAAAATACTCGATGATCCCCGGTTTCACTTTGGCAAATTCCGGGCTTTTGGCGGGCAATCCCTTTTCGCTGTAAGAAACCGGTTCTAAAATAAAGAGAAGGTCATTTTGTCTGCACTCATCGCCGACACGTTTAATGAATGTTTTTTTTATGGAATTAACCACTTCATCTTCATCAGGATCATAATAGACCAGCAGTTTAAGCGCATGAACTCCTTTACGCGCCAGATCAGAAACGGCATAATGATCGACCAGATTGGGCAGGCGCCCCTTGCTTGTCGTGTCATAACCCGTTTTCTCATACGCCATGATCAAGCCGATATCCTTGTTCAACTTCTCCGCCGCTTCCCATCCATATTCCGGGTCCAGCAAAAGGGAGGATGACCGGTTTCCCAGTATTTCACTTACACCTTTTTTAAAACGGGTTAATCCATCTTGGTAGGAAATCTCTTGATTCAATGAGCTGATCATTTTCCCCAGACTTCCGCGCTGATCCATGGCTGTCGCCAGGATGATTCCATTCTTATCCGAAATTGCCTCAAGTCCTTTTTGTTTTCCAGGTGTTAATCTTCTCATTTGTTTTCCTTCCTCAAATCGTCATTGTTAGATTTTCTACTATCATTTGCTGCATGCACCAGGTCAATTTTCCCGTATTTATATAACCTGTTTTTTCCTCCATGGCATTCAAGACTCCCATGGCCAAACCGAACCTGACCAATTTCTCTTCCACAAGTCCCCGCGCAAAACCGGCTGCAAAACCGGCCAACACGGAATCTCCCGATCCCACCGGATTTTTTACATCAACCCTTGGCATCCTTGCTCTGTAACAGGCATGTCCATGTTTTACGATGGCGCCATCCGCGCCCAGGGTGACAACCACCCAGGGGATCCCTGCAAATATTTCTGCTTTCAGGGCATTGATAATTTGTTCTTCTTTTTCCGGTTTGCCGCCAAGCAAATCCGCCAGTTCATCCTGATTCGGCTTGATCAGGAAAGGCTTATTGGCTTTGGCGAGCGTAGATTTAAGCAATTCACCATTTGTATCAAGTAAAACGGGAATACCGTTTGCTGTTTCAATCAATTTGCCATAATAATCTTTTGCCAGCCCTTTTGGCAAACTTCCGGACAGGGTTACCACTTTTACAAGGGGGACGAATTCCGAAAACCATTTCAGGAATTGATCAGACTCACTTTTTGAAACAAGCGGGCCGCTTTCCAGAATCTCAGTCTGTTTTCCCTCATGGATGATGGCAATGCAGTTTCTGGTGTTTCCTTTTATGGAAACAAAACCATTATGGATCCCCAGTCTGGAAAGTTCAGACCTGATAAAGTGCCCAAGGCTGCCTCCGAGAAAACCGGAAGCGGCCACATCTTCCCCCAGTTGGCGCAAAACCCTCGCCACATTCAAACCTTTTCCGCCTGCTGTTTTGGATACGCGGTTGACCCGGTTAACCTGATCCGGCAAAAAACGATCCATTTCATATCGAATATCTACTGAAGGATTTAACGTAATTGTGCAAATCAACTTTTACCACCTTGTTTCAGACCCATTTATCCATTAGAATGACAAATATGCTGCTATGCAGTTTTTTCTTCTTCATATTTTTGATTTCGTTTTTTCATTTGTTTCAGGTACCATATGAACAACGCCAGGTAAGCTGCCAGTGCCAATAACGTTACCGCCAGATTTTGAATGTTGAAATTGGCACCCAGTTCACCAACCAGAATGGCAAGAAATTTTTCAATCGGCCCTTCCAAAGTGGAGTGTGTAATCATGACATTGCTTGCAACTCCACTGGGGAATGCGCCGACCGATTTGGCCGTTTCCGTCACAAATGGAGCTATGGCTGTTCCGGACAGCAGGAATACGGGGAGCATGATGGTTCCGATGATGATCATCCTCAATATTCTTCCGCGCGTTACAACCAGCAGGGCCGGTGTTAAACCAATGGCGATGATTCCTCCCAACGGAAGAATACGGTTACCCGGAATGATCAGGGCGATCAGTAACATGATGGGTGCAAGCACATTGGCTGCCGCCCACATTTCCGGCCTGGCGGCAAGGAAAGGCCAGTCGATGCCGATATTGAATTTTCGCCCTTTCAGCCGCTTGCTCATAAAGTTGGTAATTCCTTGTGACAAAGGTTCGACAGCGGCAATAAACCATGTACCCACAACAGAGAAAAGTTCCAGGGTTACCCCGCCAATAAAAGCCAAAGTGAAAATTGTTTGTATGCTTTGCTGGCTCAGAATCCCGACAAAAGCTCCGAGATAAACCCCAATGGCAAATTTGCTTCCCCAGAATCCGATTTTTTCATTCAGTGTTGCGGCATCAAAGTCATATTTGTCAATAAACGGAAATACCTTGTCAAAAACCTTGTCAAAAACCATGATCAAGGGATTTAACATAAAGTTAAGATGAGTGGTTGTGGTCGGGTTTGTATCAGGCATGTTTAACAGATCATTGAAAGTTGGCTTCATAATATCGGCATTGATAAATTTCAAGACTCCCAAAAATGCTACAAGCAGAGTTGCCAACAAGAGATTGTGCGAGTAATACATGACAATTAAACCAATGATCGCCAAATGCCAGACATTGAATATGTCGACGTCTAGGGTGTTTGTTTTGTTCAGAATGAGCATGATGATATTGATGACGATTACAATCAACAGAAAATATAGTGTATATGCCGATCCCCAGGTAATCGTGGCCAGTGGTGCCCAACCCACGTCCGTGATAGACAGTTCAATCCCGGTGGATTTGACAAAATCCTGCAGGGCCGGTGCGAAATTGCCCGTCAAAATTTCGATGATCACGCCCATACCTGTCAAGGCAATCGCCAGTTTCAAACCGCCTTCGATCGCTTTGCCGACCGGAACACGCATCAGCATTGCCAGAAGAGCCAAAACGATAAACATCATCGGAGCAGCACCCAGATTGATAATTGGCTCAAAAACAAGGTTGGCAAACTTGATGATTGCGTCCAATATAGTTTCCTCCCCCTATTTCATCGTTGTTTGTTCAAACTTATTTTCTTTATTTCTTTAAATTCCTGATCACTTGTTCCAGTTCATCAAACACCGGATCGGCCATGGCTGGAATCCGGTACAGAATCGGTCCTGCTTCTATAACGGGAATTTCAATGGAAAAACTGAATTTCGGTTTGGATATGGGTGTGAATATATCATAGTTTTTCAATGTATCTTCTGTGATATCTTTTATAACAATCGTATCCACCTTTACATCAAACCCGCGTTTTTTCATTTCTTCCTCAATAGCCGTTTTTATTTGGTGGCTTGAATTGATCCCGGCTCCGCAGGCAGCCAAAATTCTGATCATTTTTAACACTCTCCTTTATTGTGCAGATGTCAGAAAATCGTAAATTTCCTTTTTTCCTTTTAATGATTCCAATTTTTTCATGTGTTCCCGATTGGTCATAAACTCGATCAATTCTGACAGAATATTGGTTTGGCTGTTTTTTTCATGATTTACGATGAAGAACAGGTATTTGACAGTTAATTCCCGATCAGGTTCAATCATGTTTCTGAAAGGGATGTTCCTGTCCAATTTTACAAATACAACGGCTTTGTCATTGCAATATTCGGTTTCGGTATGTGGAATTGCCACATTTGGCATATCATCTGCGACCGGATTTAAATCCAGACCAGTGGGATAATTTTTTTCTCTTTCCAAAATCGATTCGGTAAACCCTTTTTTCACCAAACCCTTTTGTAACAAAGTATCGCCAATGTACGCAAAAACTTCTTCCTGTGTCTGTAAATCAGTCATAAATATCAGTTCTTCTCTGAACAAGGATTTGACCGATTCCACCCATTCACCCCCTTTCCTGCAAGCATCACCCATTCTTACTCCGTCGGGTAGCCTCCGTTATTCCATTTTTCAATGAACTCATCAAAAAAGTGTTCATCGTACAATTGATCTTTACCGTCCATGATTGAATCGATTTCTGCAATGATTCTGTCGTTTTCAGCCGATTGCTTGTAATCCGTTTCCAAAAACGCATCTACTATCTTTTCTATCAACCCGATCCCGACAACTTGTCCGCCGATTCCCAAAACATTGGCGTTCAGTTGTTCCCTGGCATAGCGGGCGGTTGCCACATCTTCCACCAGAGCGGCACGAACCCCTTTGACCTTGGCCGCACTGATCGTTATGCCAACCCCGGTCCCGCAAAGGACAATTCCCAGATCGGCCTTGCCGCCCACGACCATTTCTGCTGTTTTTTTGCCGAAAATGGGATAGTGTGTCCGTTTTTTGTCGTATGTACCATTATCAATTACTTCATGGCCTTTTTCCCGCAAATAATTGACCAGGTAATCCTTCACGTCTGTAACAATATGGTCGCATCCGATAGAAATTTTCATCTGTCAACACTCCCTAGCACATTTTGTTTAGCATATCTACTCTGATTTGGTGTCTGCCGCCGTCATATTTTTGATTGATAAAAACCTTACATATTTTTTTGGCCAGTGTTTTTCCAACGATACCGCTTCCAATTGTGACAATCGTTGATTTATTGTGCCTTCTCGTCATTTGGGCCGAATGTTCATTGCAGACGTTGGCACAGATAATCCCTTTATATTTGTTGGCGACCATGAATGAGCCGACACCATATTCATCTATGACAATTCCGCGGTCAGCCTTGTTGTCCCGGATCGCCTCCGCCACCCTTTTGGCGGATTCAACGAAATTCAAATCATTTTCCGGTGTTTCATCCAATACCTCATGCCCAAGGCTTTCGATAAGTCCCTTCAGTTCGGTTTTCAATTCAAACCCCTTGTCATCACTACCAATGGCAATTTTCATTTACAATCCTCTCCCGCTTGATCAGTTAATGATTTTGCATATTTCTTCATAGAAGTTTTTGTATTCGACAGGAATTTTGTTATCGGTAATAATCGCTGTCACTTCATTGACATTACATATTTTTTGAAAAGCGCAAACTCCAAATTTTGTGCTGTCCGTAATGATATACCTGTAATTGGAATTTTTCAGGACGATCCGCTGAATGGCTCCTTCTTCTTCATCCGCTGTTGTAATCTGATCCCCGTCAATTCCGTTTGTACCGATAAAAGCTTTTTGCACTTTGATATCCCTTATCCATTTACTGGTAAAATATCCGACAAATGTTTTTGTTCTTTCCCGTAATCTGCCCCCGATTAAAATCACATTAAAATTTTTGTTTTCCTGAAACCTGTTAAAGATGGAGATGGAGTTGGTAATCACGTTAAGGGAACTCACATCAATGTAATCGTAAATAAATTCGGTAGTTGTTCCCGGGCCGATAAAAATCGTATCATTATTTTCAATCAGCTTGGCCGCTTTTTCCGCTACATATTTTTTTTCCTTGATATTTAATGCTTTTTTCTCTGTATGGGACAGCTCAATGTATTGATCTTTTGTTTTTTTCTTTGCGCCTCCATGAATCCGGGTAATCAGGCCCTGGTTCTCGAGGTACTTGAAATCACGCCTGATTGTCATTTCCGTTACGCCCAGCATTTCTGCTGCCTCAGAAACTTTCAGAAACAATTTTTCTTCAATCATTTGCAAAATACGCTTATGTCTTTCATCCCTCAGCCTCATCACTACCTTTCGTTAATGTTCGAAAATGTTCTTTTTTGTTTTCTTCTATCATTATATAGGGTAAGTTTATTTTCAGCAATAGCCATCCAGCTTAGTCACCAATCGTTCATAAACTTTTAAACATGTTTTTATATAGTTATCAAATGATAGAGTCCATGAAAAAAGCCCATATATTTAAACAATACATGGGCTCATACTGTAGAAAAACATATCCAGGATAACGATTTTCAGGACTCCGTTTCGTCTCCGTCTTGCAAAGAAACGGTCAATATGTCTCCAGAAATTGCTCCATTAACCTTTGAATGAAATTTTGACCCGTCCATATTGACATCATCCATTAAAAAAATTCATTTCCTCTTCACATCAGTAGTTAATTCCTTCTATTTTTTATAATCCCAAAAAATTTTTCCAGCAAAAAATGATACAATCCATCTTCATAATAAGGATATTTTGTAACCTCATCTGCCTGGTTTCGGACAAAATCCATTGCATTTTTCATGGCAACCGAATAGCCGGCCAGTTCAAACATGGGCAAATCATTTTCACTATCGCCGACAGCCATTAACTCTGCCGGGGACAAACCATATTCGTCCAGCAATAAACGAAGTCCTGTTGCTTTGGACACATGATTTACAGCGATTTCTGCGTTATGGCTGGAAGAGGAGGAGATGGAGAAATTCATTTTGTTCCGCATCCGGCTTAGCTGCGCTTTCCAGTCTTTCATTTTCTCGCAGTCTCTGCTGAAAAAGTATATTTTCACCACATTTTCCGTAACAATGTGATCAACCCAATGAATTTTATAAGCAAGCGCCATTTTCCGTGAAATATATTCATTTTCCTGCAGCGTGGCCGGTTTCGTCTGGTTAACTTCGTTCTCCATCCCTGTTTGATCGGCAGCCAGTGCAAACCGGGGGCCTTTGGTTGAATGAATCTCATAGTATAAGCCATTTTTCCTGGCAGCGGAAATGACTTCTTTCACAATATCTTGCTCCAACGTATGATGCACGATTTTTTTATCCCCGGCATAACATCCCGCTCCATTGGAAGATACAATCCCATCCAGATGAAGATCTGCAGGAATGACATCAATGACTTCCGTATGTGTTCTGCCGGTAGCCACAAAAATCTTTATTTTCCTTTGTTGCATTCTAAATAAAATGTCAGCCAATTTGGAATTGACTGAACTATCCTGATCCAGCAATGTTCCATCCATATCTAGCGCTACTGCATTAATCGTCATCTCAGATTAATCCTTTCACATTGAATTATCTATTTCACTTATTAACATTCTTATAAATTATTTCCTCTCATTACAATTTACATGTCTATAATAAATAAATCAATACGAAGGCAAAACTTGCGAATTGCAAGACATGGCACATAAAAAAGCGGTCAAAGTTTTAAGTGTTTTACCACATCCATGATAAGCCTCTTCCCTCACCTGATAAAGAGGAAACGAGGCAAGGATTTCCAGCAAAAAAGCCAAAAAAATATGCCCCCTTCATACCAAAGGCATCAAGGGGGCGTTTTTGATTAGTACAGATTCATGTACTGTTCACGTTCCCACGGATGGACGTTCGTACGGAACATATCCCATTCAATTTCCTTGGCTTCTACAAAGTGGGACAAGGCATGTTCCCCGAGCGCCTCGACCATCACCGGGTTGTTTTGCAATTCAATCAAGGCCACTTCCAGGTTTTCCGGCAGATTATCAATTCCGGCATCTCGCCGCTCCTGTTCATCCATGATATAGATATTGCGATCCGTATGGTTGGGAAGCGGCAATTTGTTTTTGATCCCATCCAGTCCTGCTTTTAACATGACGGCCAAAGCCAGGTACGGGTTTGCAGCCGGGTCTGGGGAACGCACTTCAATCCGGGTGCTGAGGCCGCGCGACGCCGGTACACGTACCAGAGGACTGCGGTTTTTGGGAGACCAGGCAACATAACACGGAGCTTCATAACCCGGAACAAGCCGTTTGTATGAATTAACCAGCGGATTGGTAATCGCGGTAAAGGAACGGGCATGTTTCAGGATCCCGGCCAAAAAATAACGGGCTGTTTCACTGAGACCCAATTCATCAGTTTCATCATAGAAAACATTTTCATTGCCACGGAACAGCGACATGTGACAATGCATTCCGGAACCATTAACACCAAACAGCGGTTTCGGCATGAAGGTGGCATGCAGGCCATAGCGGCGCGCCACATTTTTTACCACCAGTTTGAACGACTGAATATTGTCTGCTGTCGTCACCGCATTCGCATATTTGAAATCAATTTCATGCTGTCCGGGTGCTACCTCATGGTGGGAAGCTTCCACTTCAAAACCGATCTGATCCAGTGTAAGAACGATGTCACGACGGCAGTTTTCCCCCAAATCCATCGGGGCCAAATCAAAATAGCCGCCTTTGTCATTCAGGTTAAGTGTCGGTTCTCCGTTTTCATCTGTCTTGAACAGAAAAAACTCGGGTTCGGTTCCGACATTGAAGGAGGTATAGCCCATTTCTTCCGCTTCTCTGAGCACCCGTTTCAAAATACTGCGCGGATCTCCTTCAAATGGTGCGCCGTCGGGATTGTGGATATCACAGACAAGCCCGGCTACTTTGGCATTTTCATTTCCCCACGGGTAAATGACAAAGGTATCCAGATCCGGATATAGATACATATCCGATTCTTCGATTCGTACAAATCCTTCAATCGAGGATCCATCAAACATCATTTTGTTATCCAGTGCTTTTTCCAGCTGGCTGCGCGGAATTTCCACATTTTTGATCGTACCCAGCAAATCGGTAAAGATCAGGCGGATATACGCAACATTTTCTTCCTGAACGATTCGTAAAATATCATCTTTTGAATATTTAGCCATCGTGACATTGCTCCCTTCATCCAGATGTCGTCATTTCAATCCTAATGGCGGAAAAACCGCGAAAACTCGCCATGGGTCAAAGGGATTTTCCCCGGGCGGTCCGGATAAATCAACTGCCTCTTTACCATCCGTCTCAATTCCCGCTCCGACAATTCCCTTTTTGCTTTTTCCGCTTCTTTTCTTGCTTCCTTAATTTCCTGGGACTGTTTTAACATCTCCCGAATCCCCGCGATGTTAATTCCTTTTTCCAAGTAAGATTTAATCTGCAACAGACGGTCCACATCATTAAAGGAAAACAGTCTCTGGTTTCCTTTTGTTCGGGCCGGATAAATCAGGCCTTGCTTTTCGTAATACCGGATCTGCCGCGGAGTCAATTCGGTGAGTCTGGTTACAATCCCTATCGGAAACAAAGGCATATTCCGTCTTTCTGCATCTCTCAAAACCATCGACAAAGCCCCCTTTCACATGCGGGATTGTCGTCTCTTCATTTTTTATTTTATTTATGTCATGTTTCTTTGTCAATACATGTAAGAAAAATTAACACGAGTTTATTTGAATGTCATAAAGCCGCCCTCCCGAAGGAGCGCGGCTTTTTCAAGCCCAGAATACCAGGACGAAAAACCAGATCAGAATGCCCGTCAACACAATAAATTTGGCAAAGATCCCTCCCAAGAAGCCGATCAAAGTGCCATAAGCAATACGCAAGGCGACTGTCACCGATTTTTTCAGGACCAGTTCCAGGGCAAATACCAGCAAAAAAGGACCGGCAATAACCCCGACGGGCCCCATTACGACAGGAATTATGATGACTCCCAAAATGGCGGCGGCTACTGATAAGGCGTTCCCGCCAAATTTTTTGACAGCAATGCTGCTTGAAACATAATCAACCAGAATCAACAAAATGGCCAGAATCAGTACGGTAATCCAAAAGCCAAACCCCAATTGGCCGGAATCAATCAAAAACTGGTAAATGACAAAGCCGGCGATCATCAACGGAGCATCAGGCAGGGCCGGAACAATCAGCCCAAGATAAGCCAGGATAAACAACAGGATGATGATCCCCCACCATAGCATGTCCAATGGAAATGTCTCCTTTCTGTCTGTTTATATTAAAAATGCCCTGTTTCGATCATGAAATCCATGGCCTGGGCCAGACCAATCTTTACATGAGAATAGGTCAATCCTCCCTGGATGTAGGCAATATAGGGCGGCCGGAGAGGACCGTCCGCAGAAAGTTCAATGCTGGCTCCCTGCACAAAAGTTCCGGCAGCCATGATCACTTCATCTTCATAACCGGGCATGGGTGACGGAACCGGCAAAATATGTGCATCAATGGGGGAAGCGGATTGAATTCCCCGGCAAAAAGCAATTAATAACTCCGGTTTTCCCAGATACACCTGCTGAATAATATCGGTTCTTTTTTCATTCCATGCAGGAGTGGTTTTAAAACCGGTTTCCTCCAGGAAAGCGGCTGTGAAAATCGCCCCTTTTAACGCTTCGCCGACGACATGGGGAGCCATGAACAGCCCTTGATAATAATCATGCATGTGACCAAAGGTAGCTCCGCCTTCCACACCAATTCCGGGAGCCACCAGCCGGGCACTTGCTTTTTCAACCAACTCGCTTTTTCCTGCTATGTATCCTCCCGATTTTGCCATTCCTCCGCCCGGGTTCTTGATCAGGGAGCCCGCGATCAGATCCGCTCCTGCGGCTGTCGGCTCTTCCTGTTCGACAAACTCTCCATAACAGTTGTCGACAAAAATCACCGATTGGGGGCTTATCTCCCGTACACGCCGAATCATCTGCCTGATTTCCCTGATTGTAAAAGACGGCCGGTCAGCGTAACCTCGTGACCGTTGGATAGCCACCATGCGTGTACGGGAATTTGCCGCTTTTTCAAACGCCAGCCAGTCAATCGCATTTTCCTTTGTCAAAGGAATTTCGCGATAAGAAACCCCGTAATCGGCCAGCGAACCAGAACCGTCTCTGGATGAACCGATCACCTGATGTAATGTGTCGTAAGGGCGTCCCGTCAAATAAACCAATTCATCTCCGGGTCGCAACACCCCGTATAAACAGGCAGAAATAGCATGGGTTCCCGAGATTATGTTTGGCCTTACCAACGCTTGCTCCGCACCAACTATTTGAGCAAAAACTTTCTCAAACGTTTCCCTGCCAAGATCATCGTAACCGTAGCCGGTTGAAGACTGAAGATGAAGTTCACTCACTTTCATTTCCCGATAAGCATTCAGTACCTGCCATTGCTTTAAATCCACATTCTTTTCAACTTCCTTGAGAACCGGTTGAATTTTTTTTTCTGCTTCCCGGACTTTTTTTTCAATCCATGTTCCATGGTTCAAAGTTTCGTACACAGCTTCATCACATTCCTATTATCAAATCTTACCGGATTTGTATCCTGTTTCTTAACTCTGCGGGCAACCGTTCAAAATCGGCATGGGAGAGACGAAACCTTATGCTCATCATCAGTTCATCTGCATTCGATTCAATCATTTCCGCTTTGTGATGCAACAGGGAAATCCAATCTCCTCGCATCACCGGAATTTCAACTTGTCCCGTGACCATGTCCTCTTGCAGCAATTGCCCGATCTTTTCTTTCAGGCGCTCCAGATCTGTTTCAGAAAAAGCAGAGACAAACAGGTTTTCCCCTCCACATTGTTTCGGAACAGCACCGGAAAAAAGATCGGTTTTGTTCCATACCTTCAAGGCAGGAATATTGGATGCTTCCAGACTTGCCAGTACTTGCTCCACCGCTTCGATCTGCTCTTCTGCTTCCGGATGGGACGCATCAATGACATGAAGCAGCAGGTCTGCTTCCCTGACATGTTCCAGCGTGGAACGGAACGCGGCAACCAGGTGGTGCGGCAACTGGCGAATAAAACCAACCGTATCTGTCAGGATGACTTCTTTTCCGGATGGCAGCACAAGCAGGCGCGAAGTCGGGTCCAGGGTAGCAAACAGCTGGTTTTCAGCCAACACTTCAGCGCCGGTAAGCTGATTTAGTAAAGTCGATTTTCCGGCATTGGTATACCCGACCAGCGCAACTTGGGGAATCCGGTTCTTTTTCCGGTGCTCCTGATGCAGCTGGCGATGTTTCTTGATCCCTTCCAGTTGCTTCGTCAATAGGCGGATCTGGCGCCGAATATGCCTGCGGTCCGTTTCCAGTTTCTTTTCTCCGGGTCCCCGCGTTCCAATGCCGCCCCCCAAACGGGACATTTCCTTTCCTTTCCCGGCAAGCCTTGGAAGCATGTACTGCAGCTGAGCCAGTTCCACCTGGATTTTTCCCTCTTTTGTTCTTGCCCGCTGAGCAAAAATATCCAAAATGAGTTGCGTACGGTCAATCACTTTACAAGGAATTAATGATTCCAGATTCCTGAGTTGCGCCGGGGAAAGTTCCTGGTCAAAGATGACAAGGTCAATCTGTTTTTCTTCAACCATTTTCGAAATTTCCTCCGCTTTCCCCCGCCCGATCAGCCAGCTCGGATCCTTTCGCCCCCTGAATTGCAGCACTTTTTCCACCGGAATCGCGTGCGAGGTTTCTGCCAGACTGGTTAACTCATCCAAAGTGGAGCGCAGTTCCCATTCCCGCCTTTTAGGCCCCGAGCCCACTAAAATCGCTCTTTCTCTTGATTGCATCTCGTTAATGCCGATTCATTCCTTTCTCAGACAAAATACGGTTTTGGCATTTTTTCATTATACCATGAACTTGCCCCGGATTTCTGCGCATATTGATCAAACCGCAAATCTTCACACTGGATGGTCATCAATTCCTCTCTGCTGATCTCCCGTTTGCCTATTAACCGGACTGCCTGGTGCCGGACAGCCTGCTCAATCAGGTTTCGCACATAACGCGCGTTTCCGAATTCCGTCTTTGAGGTCAGCAATTTCTGCTGCAAATGCTTGCGAAGTTTATCCCGGGCGGCGGAAGACAGCCGATATTCCCGTTTTTTGACCATTTGGGCCGCGATTTTCATCAATTCATCCAAATGGAAATCCGGGAATTGAAGATGGATCGGAAATCTTGACGGCAAACCGGGATTAAGTCGCAGAAAAGCTTCCATTTCTTCCGAATAACCGGCCAAAATCAGAACAAAATCATTTTTGTAATCTTCCATTGATTTTACCATTGTATCGATCGCTTCTTTTCCAAAATCCTTGTCTCCTCCGCGAGCAAGTGAATAAGCTTCATCGATAAACAGGACTCCTCCCAATGCCTTTCTTACATGTTCCCGCGTCTTTTGCGCCGTATGGCCAATATACTCGCCAACCAAATCTGCCCGCTCCACCTCGATGAAATGACCTTTTGACAACACTCCCATTTCCTTGAACAGCTTGCTGAGAATGCGTGCCACGGTCGTCTTCCCGGTTCCCGGATTTCCCGAAAAAATCATGTGCAGCACCTGCTGTTCCGCACTTAAACCCGCGGCTCTTCTTCTTTTTCCGATCTCCAGCCAGGCATAGATTTCTTTAATAAATTCCTTGATTTTATTTAAACCAACCAGCTGATTCAACTGTTCCAGACAATCTTGCAAAGGCCCTTCCCCACCGGCCGGATCAGAAGGGGAAAACTCAATTGGCCGGGACAGAGAAGCGAAATCTTTTTTCGGATGATCAAACACCACATGGATCTGGTGCCTGGCATTTCCCGTCATTACTCTCCTGTTCATGGTTTCACCTCGTCGTCCGGATTCGCTCATCCCAGTATACGCATCCGCCCATTTTTTGGTGAAAAAGTACCCAAAAGACCACCGTTTATTCATCGCCCCCGCTCCAACGAATAAAACAGTAAAAGTTTTTGGCCTGTGCATATTGGATAAAATAGGAAAATAAAAAAGGAGGAGTGTTCTGATGAAGGCCGTTACCTTTCAAGGCGTCAAAGATGTAAAAGTAAAAGAAGTCAAGGCCCCGGAAATTGAAAGACCGGACGACATCATTGTCCGCATTACCAGCTCGGCAATCTGCGGTTCCGATCTGCATCTGATTCACGGGATGATCCCCAATCTTCCCGAAAATTATATTATCGGGCACGAACCCATGGGTGTGGTTGAAGAAACCGGACCCGAGGTAACAAAAGTGAAAAAGGGGGACCGGGTAATCATTCCGTTTACGGTAGCTTGCGGAGAGTGCTTTTATTGCAAACACCAGCTCGAAAGCCAGTGCGATCATTCAAATCCCTACGGTGAGAGTGGCGGCTATTTCGGGTATTCGGGAACATTTGGCGGATATGCGGGTGGACAAGCCGAATGGATGCGGGTGCCCTTTGGCAATTTTACTCCTTTCCGGGTTCCTGACGACTGTGAGCTGGAAGACGAAAAATTGCTGTTTTTATCCGACATCGTGCCGACAGCTTTTTGGGGCGTCGATCAGGCCGGGGTGAAAAAAGGCGATACCGTCATCGTCCTTGGATGTGGCCCGGTTGGACTGCTGACCCAGAAATTCGCCTGGCTAAAAGGGGCGAAACGGGTGATTGCCGTTGATTATGTCGGTTATCGCCTGAAACATGCCAAACGGTGCAATGACGTGGAAACCGTCAACTTTGAAGAGGAAAAAAACATTGGACATCATTTAAAGGAAATAACCAGGGGCGGAGCAGACGTCGTCATCGACTGTGTTGGCATGGACGGAAAGAAAACAGTACTGGAAACGGTTGAAACTGTCCTGAAACTCCAGGGAGGTTCCATGGGAGCCATTCAAATCGCTTCCCAGGCCGTGCGCAAAGGTGGCGTGATCCAACTGGTTGGGGTTTACGGTATGCGCTACAACGCTTTTCCGCTTGGAGACCTGTTCTCCCGGAATATTACCTTGAAGATGGGCCAGGCACCGGTCATCCATTACATTCCGCAACTGTACAAGAGCATTGAGAATGCCGAGTTTGATCCCACCGATATCATTACACACCGTTTACCCCTGGAGCAGGCGGAATACGGATATGAGATTTTTGACGCCAAAAAGGAGGGATGCATTAAAGTGGTACTCAAACCGTAAACTGAAGGAAAAGAAAATGGGAAACATGGAACCAATCGACCGGCAGACCATTCTGTTGGCACACGAGGAGAGTGAAAGCCCGCCACCATGATCGCTTTTTCGCAAGGCGGAGCTGACGGGTTCTGAAAATCGCCACCAAATCGTTGTTTTTTACAGACTGGGACCGGGTCAGACGACTCCGGTCTTTTTTTACCGAATAAACAATCCAAAAATTGCCCTTCAGATCTCATCCAAAGAAATTTTGACTACCTGGTCGAGTCAACCGTCACGCTCTCCCAGCCAAAACTGTCAAACCAGCGGCCCTTCCGGTAGTTGTGAATTGCACGAACAATGTATGGAATCATGTTTGCCGGAAGATTGTCCAAAGAAAAAAAACGCAGGTCATTGCATTTGTGAGGCTCCCGGTTTTGAATCTCTCCTTCCCAATTCTTCACGGCTGCAAAAAAATCAATCCGTTCATCACCCGTTTTTCTGTGCATCACACCGACAATTTTCACGTCATCTTCCCGCAATGAAACCCCAGTCTCTTCTTTTGCCTCGCGCACAGCAGCTTGTTTGACCGTTTCTCCACCATCCAGGTGGCCCGCAACCACCGAATAATTGCCATCCTCATAGCCGGTGTTATAACGGCGCAGCAAAAGAATCTGATCCTCCCTGATAAAAAACAGGTGGATCGTAACAGGTGCAGTAAAACGATCTTTTGACATTTTCCCACTCCTCTGCAATTTTTGGAACATTTATCATTTTGACAATACATCGTCTGTTTCCTTGCTTCCGGGAAAATTGCTTCTTCCATTTTCTGATATAAAAATTCCGCTTTTTTTCATCCTGTAGTCAACTGACCGTTGCGTCAAAAGCCGCTTTCACATTTACTAAACTGAAAGATTCCCTTGAAGAAAGGAGAAGCTTGGATGAGACTGAAAAAACGGCTCACTCCCTTTACTGATCCGCTTCCCATTCCCAAAACCCTGAAACCGGTATCGCGAAATTCCAGGTTTACCTTTTATATCGTCCGGATGATAGAAAGATTTCAAAAACTTCACCGCGATCTTCCTCCCACCCGAATCTGGGGATATGAAGGGCAGTATCCCGGCCCGACCATCGAAGTAAAAAGGAATGAACCGGTTCGGATATTGTGGCTGAACCAACTGCCGAAAAGGCACTTGCTCCCTGTGGACAAAACGATTCATGGGGCAAGAAGAACGCCGGAAGTAAGAACCGTCGTCCACGCTCACGGGGTCGTCTCTCCCCCGGACAGCGACGGGCATCCCGATGCCTGGTTCACCAGAGGATTCAGACAGACTGGTCCTTTTTTCCAGCGCAAAATCTATCGGTATCCCAACAACCAACGAGCCGCCACTCTCTGGTATCATGATCATGCTCTCGGCATTACCCGGCTCAATGTTTATGCCGGACTGGCAGGGTTTTATCTTGTTCGGGACAAAAATGAAATGTCACTCAACCTCCCCAAGGGAAAATTTGAAATTCCCCTCGTTATCCAGGACCGCTCCTTTAACCGGGATGGATCGCTCTTTTACCCGAGGCGTCCGGAAACCACCTTCCGCAGGCTTCCCGATCCCTCAATCGTGCCGGAATTTTTTGGGGATACCAATCTGGTAAACGGAAAAGTATGGCCGTTTTTAAATGTGGAACCCCGAAAATACCGCTTTCGCCTGCTTAATGGTTCCAATTCCCGCTTTTACACATTGCGTCTCAGTTCCGGCCAGCCTTTTATACTGATCGGAACCGATGGCGGATTTATCCAGAGGCCGGCCCGCATCAGAACATTGACTCTCGCTCCTGCCGAGCGGGCCGATGTCATTCTTGACTTCTCCCGGTTTAAAGGGAAAACGGTCACAATGATCAACAGCGCTCCTGCGCCTTTTCCCGACGGAACACCGGCACCCCCCCGAACAACAGGTCTGGTCATGCAGTTCAGGGTAAAAAAACCTTTGAGTTTCAAGGATACCAGTTCCATTCCCGAGCGGCTCGGCACGATTCCGCCAACACCGTTAAGCAGGGTGCAAAAGGTCCGCAATCTTTCCCTGGTTGAGAGCACGGACCGGTTTGGCCGATTGCTGCTGCTACTGCAAAACAAAAGATGGGATGATCCCATTACAACCAAACCCCGCCAGGGCAGTCTGGAACTGTGGCAACTGATTAACACAACCGAAGATACCCATCCGATCCATCTGCATGAGGTTCATTTTCGCATCCTGAACCGCCAGCCTTTTGACGTGAACCATTTCCGGCGAACCGGCAAGCTCCGGTTCACTGGTTCCCCCGTCCCGCCATCTCCCGGTGAACGGGGTCTGAAGGATACGGTAAGGGCCCACCCTGGCCAGGTAACAAGGATTATTCCGCATTTTGGCCTAACTCCCTTTACCGGAGAGTTTGTATGGCACTGCCATATCCTGGAGCACGAAGACTGGGAAATGATGCGCCCCTACCTGATCGTGAGAAGATAGCCTATATACTCATCTTTCATTGCCATTTTCCAGCCGCAAAAATCAAAAAAGCTGCTGACCTTGCCTAAAAGCAGGCCAGCAGCTTCAAACCAAGTGATATGGACCGGATCAGCTTTCCTTGTCATCATTGGCGGGCATCAATGAAACGGGACGTGCGGGAGTAAATGTGGAAATGGCATGTTTATAAACCATTTGCTGTTTTCCATCACTATCGATTACGATGGTGAAGTTATCAAATCCACGGATTATTCCACGTAACTGAAAGCCGTTCACCAGATAAATCGTAACCGGTACCGATTCTTTGCGGATTTGGTTGAGGAATGTATCTTGAATATTGATTGTTTGTTTCAAAACCCGTACCTCCTATGTATTTTTACATTTAACATTATTGTACTCTATTCTCTAGCCAAATGAAACTTTCCTGCAATCAACAGTTCAATTTCTTGAAAAGATTCGGCGTTTGTTATGTCAAACCAATGAATTTCTGACAGGCGTCGAAACCATGACAACTGCCTTTTTGCGTATTTCCGCGAACCCAGCTTGATCAGGTGAACCGCTTCGTCAAATGATATGTCCCCTTCCAGATAGCTCATAATTTCTTTATACCCGATCGCCTGCATGGAAGTCAAATGGAGCCTGTAGCCTTTGTTCCAAAGTTGTTTCACTTCATCGACCAGGCCGGAAGCGATCATCTCATCCACACGCCGGTTAATCCGCTCATATAACAGTTCACGCGGCATGGTCAGCCCGATCCACAAAGCATCATAGGGGGATGTGCCTTTCCGTTTCAGTTCTGAAAACGGTTTCCCTGTCACATGATACACTTCCAGAGCGCGGATGATGCGCCGGACATCATTGGGATGCAGTTTGTGCGCCTGTACCGGATCGACTTTTTCCAGCTTCCGATGGAGCGCTTCTTTCCCTTCCCGTTGTGCCATCTCTTTCAATTCTTTCCGAAGTTCCATGTTTTCTTTCACATGGGGCATGGCATAATCGTGAACAACCGACTCAATATAGAGTCCGGTTCCCCCGACCAGCATGGGCAACTGTTCGCGTTCCGTGATTTCCGCTATTTTTTCGCGCGCCAATTTCTGATATTCCTGTACTGAAAACAATTGATCAGGATCGCGAATATCAATGAGATGGTGGGGAATTTCCTCCATCTCCCCGGGCATGATCTTGGCTGTTCCGATATCCATTCCCCGGTAAACCTGCATCGAATCCCCGGAAATAATTTCTCCATGGAACCGTTTGGCAAGCCATACACTTAACCGGGTTTTTCCGACAGCCGTCGGCCCCACAATCACAAGCAGTTTTGGTTTCACTGGCCTCCTCCTTTTTCAATCACGCCCCAGGCGTAGCTGGATGATGATTTGACGATTGTAAAACCCAGCCGTTCAAATTCGCCGCTTTTGGGGCGTTCTTTCAGTAATACAGCTTTGCGGGCGACCCGCACCGCTTCCTGGACCGACTCCCATTCAAGTGGCGTTGCATTGGCAAGCGGCTTTAACATATGGATTCCGGCCGAGCCCTCCACCGTTTCCCGGAACATGGGGTCAAACATGACAACATCAAAAGACTGATCCTCACATTCCTGCAGATAAGACTGATAATTGGATGAAACCACCTCAACCCTGCGCATTGCCTGAATGAGAGATTTTCTGTCAGTTTCATAATGCCTGAGGCCATGGCGGACAATCTCGGCAATAACCGGTTCACTTTCCAGCGCCACCACCCTTCCCGACGTTCCCACGACGTAACTGGCAACAATCGCGTCTGCTCCCATTCCCAGCGTACAGTCGAGCACATGGTCTCCTTTGCCCAAATTGGCAGCCGTCACCATTCGATCAGGTTGTCCATCCATCAGGTGTTTGACCCTGAGTGCTGACATATTGGGATGAAAATAGAAGGTAAAACCGTTTTTCTCTTCATACCGCCATTCATTTTTGCCAATAATGACCGCCCGATCTGTTTTCATCTCTTCAAACAGTGCCTTAAGCGACTTGCGCCCGCGCGCGAGAAATGGAACGTTCCAACCAGCAGCAAGTTTTTGTCCGGCTTCTGTTTCATTTTCGCCTGGATCAAACGAAGTGGTGACAAACAAATTTACATCACCCTTTTAAACATTTTTTCCAAATCATAAACAGAAAAATGGACAAAGATCGGCCGTCCGTGCGGGCACGTAAACGGGTTCTGGCAACGGTTCAACTGTTTCAACAGCTCTTCCATCTCGTCACGCCGCAAATTCCGGTTTGCCTTGATCGCCGCCTTGCAAGCCATCATTTTGGCTGTCGCGTCTCTTAATTGTGCCGTATCCACTTTTCCGTTCTCCTTCATAAAGTCAATGATTTCATGAATCAGCCGGCTCTCGTCTTCTTTGGGAAACCAGGTCGGATAGGCTCTCACCACAAAAGTTGTCCCGCCAAAAGGTTCCATGTCAAGGCCCCACTTTTGCAAATAGGCCAGCCGCATATGCAGTACTTCCGCTTCTGCCGGCGTACACTCAATCGTTAACGGCACCAGCAAGGGATACTGTTGATGATGATCTTCCCCCAGTTTTCTGGCGTACACTTCATAATATATCCGCTCATGGGCGGCATGTTGGTCCAGCAAGTAAAAACCGTCCTCCGTCTGGGCCACGATATAGGTGCCATGCACCTGCGCCAGCGGAGTCATGGCAGGCAGACGCGGTCCCGGCGATTCATCATGGGATGTATCCGTGCCCATCCCCGCCAGCTGGTCTTTTTCCCCGGCCGGTTCCGGACAGGTATCGGACACTGCCTCTTCATTGTTTTTTTCCGCTGCCACCGGTTGGGGTTCGAAATTTGCCCCATCCGCATTCCGCTTTTCGGCAGGCTGGCTTTTCAGTGTCCGGTTCGCTGATGGTGAAACATTCTCGCGAACCTGTGAAGCTGAACCGGTTTTTGACTGCGTGTATTCTAGGACCGGTTTTTCCGAATGATCCCAATCGAAAGATTGCTGTTCGGCAACCTGCGGCCCGGACCGAAACCCGTCCGTGATGGCAGCCGGAACAAGACGCTCTTTTTGCAATGCCTGCCGGATCGCGTTTTCCACAAACTGGCGACATTCCTTTTCCTTGCTGAGCCGCACTTCCAGCTTAGATGGATGTACATTGACATCCATCAGCCTGGCATCCATTTTCAGATGCAAAACACCAATCGGGTACCGGCCTTTCGGCAACAGGGTCCCATAGGTGCGTAAAACGGATTGAGTAATCGGCAAGGATCGTACATACCGTCCATTCAAGATAATTGACAGATAGGAACGGTTGGACCGGGTTACTTCGGGTTTTGTCACCAGTCCGCGAAGATGGAAATCCACATTGGACGCCTGAACCGGTATCGCATGCCCGGCCACCTGTTTCCCGTAGATTGCCAGCAGGACGTGAAGCAGTTTCCCGTCTCCGGTCGTGTAAAACAGTTGCCTCCCGTTATGGGTCAGGGAAAAGGAAATATCGGGATGGGCAAACGCCAGCCGGCCCAATATATCCGCAACATGGCTCACTTCGGTATTGACCGTTTTCAAATATTTCAAACGGGCGGGCGTGTTGTAAAACAGGTTTCTGACAATCACATCCGTCCCGCGGGAGCGCGAAGTTTCACCGATGGAAACGGGCTCTTTGCCCTGAATGGTCACCTTTGTGGCAAGCGCGGATGGATCATGAGCCGTAATTAACTCTACTTTGGCCACGGAAGCAATGCTCGGCAAGGCCTCTCCCCGAAATCCCAGGGTACGGATGGCAAACAGATCCCTTTTCCGTTTGATTTTGCTGGTGGCATGGCGGGAAAATGCCAAAACCGCATCTTCCCGGTCCATGCCAATCCCATTATCCGACACTTTGATAAACGAAATTCCGCCTTCTTCAATCATGACCTGCACCCGGGTCGCCCGTGCATCGATCGCGTTCTCGACAAGCTCTTTGACAATGGATGCAGGCCTTTCGACCACTTCCCCCGCAGCGATCTGGTTCGCCAAATGATCGTCAAGAATTTGGATTTTCCCCATGCCATCCTCCCTCCTCCTTTTTAATCTTTATCCAGTTTCTGTTTCGTTTCAAACAAAAATTGCATGCATTCAAAAGGTGTTTTATTCATCAGGTCCCATTTGCGCAGGGCGTCCAGTACCTCTTTTTCCACAGCAGGGATTGTTTCAGAAACAGCCTGACCTGAATCGGGAGCCGCTTCATCCACAGGCAGATCGCCAAACAGAGACAGCTGTCCGGACAAAGCCGATGAGGAATTGCTTTTATCCTGAGACCGGGCCTGATCCAGTTCGGACAACAGTTGTTTTGCCCTTTCAATCACCTTGGCAGGGATGCCTGCCAGTTCGGCGACATGAATTCCATAACTGCGATCCGTTCCTCCCGGGACGATCCGGTGCAGGAAAACAACTTTTCCGTTTCGCTCGATGCACTGGGCATGGACATTTACCAGCCGGGGCAATCTTTTTTCCAGTTCCGTCAATTCATGATAATGGGTGGAAAACAATGTTTTTGCCCCGATATGATCATGAATATATTCCACAATTGCCTGGGCGAGTGCCATTCCGTCATGCGTGGATGTTCCCCGCCCCACTTCGTCCAGCAGAATCAGGCTTCGCCCGGTGGCTTCCTTTAAGGCATGACGCGTTTCGGCCATCTCCACCATAAACGTACTCCGCCCGCCAATCAGGTCATCGGCAGCCCCGATGCGGGTAAAAATGCGATCGACAATAGCAATCTCAGCTTCATCAGCCGGAACAAAACTGCCAATTTGACCCAATATCGTAATCAGGGCGATTTGCCGCATATACGTGCTTTTCCCAGCCATATTGGGCCCCGTAATCAACAACACCTGGCTGTTTTCGCTGTCCAGCTCCACGTCATTGGCCACAAACTCTCCTGTCCCGGTTACGGCCTCCACAACAGGATGACGGCCGGCTTTGATCCTGAGATGATTGCCATTATGCACCTCTGGACGAACATAATGATACCTTTTGGCAACGAGAGCAAATGCATGCAATACATCCAGTTCGGCTACACGCTCCGAGAGTGCCTGCAGGCGGTGAACCTGGCCGGCAATCTTTTCTCTTACCCGGGTAAACAGTTCATATTCAAGTTCCACTGATTTTTCCGAAGCATTCAGGATTAACTGTTCCCGTTCCTTCAATTCCGGAGTGATAAACCGTTCTGAATTGGCCAGTGTTTGTTTGCGGTGATAACGCTGTTCCGGGACCAGATGGAGATTTGATTTGGTCACTTCAATATAGTAGCCAAACACGCGATTGTACCGGATCTTCAAGGACTTGATGCCGGTCTGTTCCCTTTCTTTCTGTTCCAGTTCGGCAATCCAGCTTTTCCCGTCCTTTTGGATCGAACGCAACTTGTCCAGTTCCGGGTTATACCCTTCGCGAATGATTCCGCCTTCTTTTACGGAAATTGGCGGTTCATCTGTAATCGCTTCTGCAATCAGCGACTGCAAATCTCCGCATTCATCCATTTCTTCTGCCAGTTGCCTGAGCGGCTTGCAGTTCGTCTCCGCCAGCCTCTTCTTCAACCGGGGAATTATGGACAGGGAACGGCTGACACTGTTCAAATCGCGCCCGTTGGCTGATCCGTAAGAAATCCGGGCCGCTAGCCGTTCCAGATCGTACACCTGCTTCATCATGTCCCGGACTTCATCCAGCATGAGGAAATCGTCCAGAAAAGCCTGCACCATATTTTGGCGCCGCCTGATCTCATTTATCGTTAACAGCGGCTTGTCCAGCCACTTTTTTAACATACGGCTTCCCATCGCCGTTGCGGTTTGATCCAGCAGCCACAGTAAAGAGCCTCTTTTTTTCCCTTCCCCCAAGGTTGACCACAATTCCAGGTTTTTCCTGGCGGTTTCATCCAAAATCATGTATTGCCTGGCGTCGTATCGGTTTAATCGCTGTATATGATGCAAAGCGCGTTTCTGCGTCTGCTTGAGATAGGAGAACAGCAAACAAACCACTCTCTGCAGATAAGGGGTGTTGCAAGCCTCTTTATACTGCGGGAATTGATCAGGCAATTCCTCTTCCAATTCTCTCTCCGATTTTGCATCTATGGAATAAGGAGTGATCAAACACTTCAAACGGATCTCAAGCCGCTCCTTTAAAACAGAGATTGTAGCCAATGTTTCATCCAAGACGATTTCTTTGGGCTGATAGGATGATATTTCCCCCATGATCAGTTCAAGGGAACCCGTCAGCTCGGTGATGTAACATTCTCCGGTCGACAGGTCCACTGCGGCAAGCGCAACATGATCTTCGGTTCCGGTCAGAGTCAGCAAAAAGTTGTTTTCCTGGTCCACCAGCATGTCATCTTCAATAATGGTACCGGGAGTAATCACCCGAACCACTTCCCGTTTCACAACGCCCTTGGCTGCTGCCGGATTTTCCACCTGTTCACAAATTGCCACTTTATATCCCTTGTCAATAAGGCGCTCCACATAAGTGTGGGCCGAATGGTAAGGAACACCGCACATGGGAATCCGTTCGGAACCGCCATCACGGCTGGTTAACGTAATCTCCAGTTCTTCCACAGCTTTTTTGGCATCTTCAAAGTAGAGTAGGAATTTGGCGCCTTGCCCCCTTGCGGGCGGCAGGTTTCCAAAAACCCCTCTCCGAACCGTACGTACACCTCTCAGCGTATACGGCTCTCCGCCTGCTCCGAAATCCGGCTCATACCTGGTGATCTTTCAAAGAATTTATCCTGTTTTCGTTCTGGAATCCGATCCACGTCATCTTGCAGGATTGGACTGGAATTATGCGCAAATCCACCGTCATAAAGCTTTATCAATTCTGACCCGTCATCTGTTTCCGTAACAACCGCAAATTTTCCCTCATGCAAATACTTCTGCATAATCTTCCGCACTGATTTTTTATATTTGAAAGCCAACGTTTTAACCATGCTGTATTTGATGAAATGGTGAAACCTTGACATGACACTGGCATTGTCCGCAAGCCGGTAATAATTGTACATACTTTGGATCACCGCATTGCAGACTGATAAAATTTCCGGATCGCCAAGCTTGACCAGATCGCTCCGGTGCACTGGCTTTAACAGGCCGTTTTGGCCGGTCTTGACTGCTTTCAGGCCATGTAGTCTACTTACCCAAATATCATGCGGAAGATAAAGTTTGCATCTCTTTTTAACCAAAATGTCATATCCAAGAAACCTTGTCGGTTTTCCGGCATGTCTTACCGTGAAGTGTTCTTGTGGATGCGGGATTTTCAATTGGCATTGTACAAACTGTGCCACCTGATCCCTGATAATCCCGGCTTCCCGCTTAGATCCATTCACCCCAAGCAGCATCTCTCCCCCATATCTCACATACACCAGGCGCCTGCCGGCCGGTTTTGCCATTTTCTCCACACGATTTTCCGGCAGCAGGTTTCCCTTGTACGGCGGATCAGCCAGCTTTTTTACATACATGTCCAGTTCGTGAAAATATATATTTGCCAGGATCGGACCGATGATTCCTCCAATCGGGGTTCCGCTGTATGTTTGCTGAAACTGCCAGTCATTCAGCGCTCCCGTCCGCAAAAACTTGTTGATCAGCCGGATAAATTTTTCATCCATGATTCTTTTTCGCAAAATCACGCGAAGCAGCTGCAGGTCAATGGATGAAAAAAAAGGATGAAGATCAGCATGAATCATCCAGTTCACATTGATAAAATCCCGCTTTACCTGCAAAAGGGCCGTATGGCAACTGCGCCTGGGCCGAAACCCATGCGAATCGTTGGAAAAAACCCCCTCATATATCGCTTCGAGAAGCATCCTGACAATTTCCTGCACCAACGAATCGTGAAAACGTCCCTGGCGGGAATCGGCAATTGCTTCAGGTTGATACCTTTCTGCCTTTAAATCGGCGATCAGCTGGTGAATGGAACGGAAAAAGGTTTCCTGGTTCTGTTTCTTTACTGATCTCTTTTTGGCAAGCTTGCGGTAAGCCAGACAATAAAATTGCCGGTTGTACAGATTTCGATAAATCCTTTGAAATTTGTAATTCTGGTCACCAGATTTTGCAGCCAGACTGTTCAATACATACTCAGGATTTCTCATAAAGCCTCACGCTTCTTCCCTTGCAGTATGGAACTTGAGCATGCTGCTCCCCTTCGCCATGTACCAGGCTTTCCCTGGCTCGGACTACTACTGGAGCTCCGTCACCATATCGGATATTCAGATCCGTTGATCATAGCTGTAAAGCCAGCATTCCGACTTAGGTGATCCCCATTTAGACTTGCAGAGACATGGCTTGTTGTGATGTCGGATGTGACGTTCGTCCGTTACCTCTGTCCGAGGTTGCCCAGCCGCGGGACGCATTCTTCTCTGTGCAATTCGCCATGTTTTCATGCGAATTACCACGGCTGCATGACGTACACAGCTACCTTCCGTCATGGACTACGAGCGGTCGGCTTGGACTGTCATTCAGGCAATCAAGCTTTCATCCTCATTCACAACCTTTCATCTCGCCACGCAGTCGCACCATGGTAGCTTGGTGACTTGTGACTTTACCAACATGCTACACTCTCCCTCGGGTTTCCCCTCCGGATCAGTTGGTTGATGATAGGTGATATCAATGCGTCCTGCACCTACTGCCCTGCCAGGAGCAGATTCCCTGTAAGCCCTTATGGGCGCACAAACATTTCGTAAAAATCGCCTAATCGAAAAAATAAGAAGGCATCTGGATACTGTGCCTTGATCGACAGATACTGCTGTATCATCGGAGTATATTTTGCCAAAGCTCTCTGCCTCCGTCACTATAATTTTTTACTGCAATATTTTAACATGAATTGGCACACCGTCCCACTTTTTTCGCTCATTTTTTCCGTTGATAGGGCGGAAGTTGCCATGCTTTCCGGATATCCCGGGATTCATTCCACGTCGATCCCGATGAGATATACTTATAAAAATTATCCAAATAATGCCTGTTCCTTTCATAGTGGGGGCATTTCTTCAATTCATTCCATAAAACAGGAAACCATTTTGCCAATAAGTCCTTATCCCCCTGGTAATAGGCTTCCTGCACCTGTTGGCATGAAAGCGGAAAATATTTGAAATGACGATAATGCAGGGCAACCAATTTGGCAACGACAAAAACGCCTTTGGTTAACGTGGGAGAAATCAGCCAGCTGGGCAAGGTCCGATATTCAAACCCGCCATGTTTCTGATATCGGAAATCTCCCAAAAAGCCATATTTGGGGCGCCGTCCGATTCCCTGGGGATCTTCTGCAATGGCCAGCAACAACGCCAGATAATTGTCCAGGGCACGCAATAATTTAAAGTTGAGAAAAATGCCGCTAAAATGGATATGGCCTCCCAACGGGAAAGCATGGTGGGGCAATGCACCGGCCAACCACTTTGCAGGGACTCGTCCGGTCTTTTTTACGGCATACTGCAGTCCTTTATAAATACTGATCGCGAGTGTCCTCGGGTCCGGTGTCGGTTCCGGGCGCAGTTCAACCAGCGGCTTATGGGAGCGGTTTTGTCCCATCCATATCGCATCACATCCTACCTTTCCGTTTCTCGGGAAAAAGTTGGAAGCAATCAAAATGCTCCCGGTTCTCCCTTCCATAATAAATTCCGGATCTGCTCCCATTACAACATCTTCCCATCTGCTTTCCGGCGATTCAACACATTTATTGACATATTCCTGTACCGCTTTGATAAATGCCTGCTCCATTTCGGCATTTAGCCGGGGACCGGGAATCACCTGCTGGACAAAATATCTTTGGTTAGATCCAACTCCCATACGGATTAATCCGTAATCCAATCCCAACGCATACAGGGCCCGGATCGCCCAGTTTTTTATTTTCCGCACTTCACGGGACTTATCCTGATCAGATATCCGTTGAAATGAATCCCGCTGCCTCTTCCGATCTGCCAGCCAGGCATTAAACTGCCGGGAACGATAAACAACCAATACTTTGGTCTGGAAAACAGCGACCAAATACTCCCGCAAAGGATGAATATTGACATACACCGGTACACCATGCATGCGCAAGATTCGATTCCGGATCAAGGGATTTTTGCTCTTTTCTACCTGCTCCTCTTCATTTAATACTAAAATGGAATCTGATAACGATACAAGTCCGCTATTTTCCAAATGAATGGTAGAAGCCAGCTTTCTTTTTTTCTCGACAATCATGCTTTTCAAAGATTGTTTATTGTTTGAACTCAGACAAGGAAGGGTAACGGCTCCCATAACCTTTCCCCTTTCTGTTCGGTACCACTCTCCGGCAAGAGCATTGTTGCTCTATGTTATGTTGTAATTTAACGTTTGGTTAAAAGTAGTTTTTTACTGAAAAAAGCAAAAATTAACTGCTGACGATCATGCCAGCAGTTGCCCAAAAACTGATTACCTTTTAACACTCTAATCCTCCAAATCATCAATAATCAAATCCGGGTCCAAATCATCAAAAGATGCTTCATCCAGATCCTCATTCTGCATTTCCCCGTAGCTTCCCACCAGTTCCTTGTCATCCGCTTCAGCATATTCCAATGGATAAACAGGAACACATATTTTGGTTTCTCCAACCATTTCAACAACAAACTCTTTTTCAACACGGACAACAACTTCATCCGAATGGGACGCTATGGATGCTTCCACACAATTGGGAGCCTGTGTCACTGCTGCACTTACTGCTACAGAAGATTCACGGGTATTCCGGTCGTAATAACTCATCGGAACCTGCTCCGTATAATAAACAGTTTCTTTGATAACATCGGTTTTGGTATTTCCTTTCGTCGAATACCAGATATTCACATCATAACTTCCGCTGACTTCGACAGCTTCGCCAACCTTGCTGCACTCATATTGGTGATTGATTACCCATGCCCCTAATATTGTATGAATGTTTTCCGGCGGACTTACGGTATGGGTTGCCTGTGAAAACTTGCGGCCTTTGCCGCATACCGCCTTGGTTAAGATTTGGCGATATTCCACAGCTCTATCTGTATATGACACCATTCTTCCCTCCTCCAAACATCGTTCACTAACAAGTGTATGCAGGGTAATCGTCTAGAGTGCCAAAAAACCCCACAGAGAATTTTCTGTGGGGCCAAATTTTTAACATGAACAACCTCGATGACCGCAGTTGCCGCATTTATGATCCATTTTTCCGCCTGTTACAACAGAAATTTTTTGTGAGACAGTAGATGCAATCACTTGTTGAATGATTTGCAAAAGGTCGTTTATATCAACCTGGGACTGCTGGTACTCACGGACAATCGGAAGGCTTTCCAGTTCGTGGTTCAGCTGGTCCAGTTCTTTTTCCAACAGGCGGGCATATTCCGTTTTCTGATAATGCCTGGCCACCACCCATTCCTTTTGTTTGTGCCTGATTACATCAATCCGTTTTTGGACGGTTTCACTGTTTTGCACCTGCTGTTCAGCAGCGCGAAATCTTTTGATCTCTTCACTTTCCTGGATCAGTTCTGCAAATTGACGGGCACGTTTCAGGACCGGATGATTTTCAGGGATGGGTTCCATTTCTTATCCCCCCACTTTGGTCAGTGGCTTTTTCATCAACCCATACTCCTTTTAATGTCCAGGTTTGCGGTTGATCAATGCGCACATGGGCAAATTTCCCAATCAGGCTTTTGGGCCCCTCAAAATTGACCAGTTTGTTGGTGCGGGTTCTGCCTGACAAAATATCCGGATTTTTCTTGCTTTCTCCTTCAACCAGAACCTCAACCACTTTTCCGCGCAGTGCTTCATTTTTTCTGCGGCTGATTTCATTTTGCAGCTCGTTCAGCCGTTGGAGGCGTTCCTTCTTCACTTCAGGCGGAACATCATCTTTCATGCTTGCCGCAGGCGTTCCTTCGCGGGGGGAGTATATAAACGTAAAGGCCGAATCATACTCAACTTCCCGAACGAGGGAAAGTGTTTCTTCAAACTGCTCATCCGTTTCACCGGGAAAACCGACAATGATATCAGTAGTAAGGGCGATATCCGGAATTGCCTGTTTGATTTTTCCCACCAATTCAAGATAGGATTCACGTGTATATTTGCGGGCCATCATTTTCAGGACTTCTGTGCTTCCCGATTGAACCGGCAGGTGGATATGTTCAACCAGGTTGCCCCGTTTGGCAAGCACTTCAATCAAATGATCATCAAAGTCACGTGGATGGCTTGTCGTGAACCGGACACGCGGGATTCCAATCTTGCGCACATCATTCATCAGGTCCCCAAACGTATAATTGCCGTCAGCCAAATCCTTGCCATAAGCATTTACGTTCTGCCCCAGCAAAGTAACCTCCTGATAGCCTTTCCGGGCAAGTTCGCGAATCTCATTCAAAACATCTTCAGGACGCCGGCTCCGTTCTTTCCCGCGTGTGTAAGGCACAATGCAATATGTGCAGAACTTATCGCAACCATACATAATGTTTACCCACGCGCTCAAGCCATCCCGACGGACCTTCGGCATATTTTCAACCACATCGCCCTCTTTTGACCACACCTCTACAACCATCTCTTTGTTAAACAAGGCGTTTCGCAAAAGGAACGGCAGCCGATGGATGTTGTGAGTACCGAATATCAAGTCAACATGCTGATAGCTTCTTAAAATACGGTTGATCACAACCTCTTCCTGGGACATGCAGCCACACACACCCAGAATCAGATCAGGCTTTTCCAGTTTCAGCTGTTTCAGACGTCCCAATTCGCCAAACACCTTGTCTTCTGCATTCCCGCGAACCGCGCAGGTATTCAGCAGGATAATATCTGCATCTTCCTCGCGATCCGTTGATTCATACCCGATCTGTTCCAAAATTCCAGCAATCGTTTCACTGTCATGTACATTCATTTGACAGCCATATGTTTCCACCATATATTTTTTTCCAGCGCCTGCATTGCGCATATTTTCCGGAATCTGTTCAAACCGGATCACTTGCACGTCCGATTTCCCCCGCCTTTTGGCAGATTTCAAATCGGGAGCAACAAAATATTTGCTGTAATCTTTTACTTCTTTGCTCATTTTATTCACTCTTTCCGGTGAGATATCTCCTGCTATATCAAACGGAAGGTTTCTTCCAATCTGTTTGCCAAAATTAGCAACACTGCAATTAAATAATTATACACGATGTCTCTACTATGTTCAACAGCACGAATTTTGTCTGCCTTTTTACCAAATCAAGAACATCCTACGGCAATTCTGCATTCAGAAGCTTTTCCGCTTGCCTTCTTTGGATGGTTCAAACATGTTTCTATGTTTTAGTTTTTTTATATAAAGTGTATGATTTGCCTGGTTGTCTTTCAGAATTTTGTTTGTGATACAAACTTTTTTATTTATTAACAGGCATTAAAAAAAGCCGGATCTCTTTCCAGAAAAATCATCCAGCTTTAACTGATTATTTTTCAGGTTGATCATTTAAAAGTGATCTGCCCGTTGGCTAATGATGCAATTTCCACTAGTGATTCCACGCGAATTCCAGCTTGCCGCAGACGGGCTCCCCCGTTTTGGAAGGCCTTTTCAATAACGATCCCGACTCCTGACAGGTGGGCACCAGCCATTTTTACCACTTCGATCAGCCCTTCTGCTGCTTGTCCATTGGCCAGGAAATCATCAATGATCAACACACGATCCTCATTCGTCAAAAGTTTTTTGGAAACGACTACGGTATTTATCTCCTGTTTGGTAAATGAAAAAATTTTTGATTCATAAAATGAATCTGTCAAAGTAAGTGATTTTTTCTTGCGTGCAAAAACAACCGGCACTCCCAGTTCCAAGGCTGTCATCAATGCCGGGGCAATTCCCGACGACTCAATGGTTAAAACCTTGCTTACCGATTCCTGCTGAAATTGCTTCGCAAACTCTTGCCCGATTTCCTGCATTAAAACCGGATCAATTTGATGATTGAGAAAATTGTCCACCTTCAGGATGTCCTCAGACAAGACCAATCCTTCCTTGAGAATTTTTTCCTTCAGTCTTTTCAAATGACGTCCCTCCACCCGTTCTCCATGAAGTCCGGAGGCTGCTCCGGCCAGCCAGCTTCTTTGTTATTTTTGTCTGTCAGTGTTTGCGATATTTCGAATTATAACCTAAAAGTCCCGCAAACAAAAGTGCCTTTGTCCTTTGTTTCCGTACTTTCTGCTTGTTTGGCTTTTCACCCGCAATTTATTGCACCGCTCCAAAAGTAAATGATTCTTCATAAAAATGTCATAAAACTTCCAGGATGAATAATTACAGCAGGCTCAAGTTTTACAAATTTGTGATGAAAATCACAGGAGTTTCGGTAGTGTGATAAATATTACATTTATAGTTATTTTGTTATGATAACATTTAAAATATGGTTTGTGATAAATATCACAAAATTTTTGTTGCTGAAATGGCTTACATGAAACAGAGGAGGAAAATCATATGTTTTGTCACCAATGCGAACAAACAGCACCAGGCGGATGTACAACCATCGGAGTATGCGGTAAAAATGAAGTAATCGCAAGCTTGCAAGATATCATGGTTTTGCTTTAAAAGGGATCGCTGCTTACCGTATGCATGCCAACCAGTTGGGATATACCGACCCATTCGTAGATAAAATCACACATGAAGCCCTGTTCATGACATTGACCAACTCCAACTTTAATGTGGAAGAGCATTTGGATATGGCCATGAAAGTGGGCCAGGCAGCAATCCGTGTTATGGAACTGCTAGATAAAGCGCATACAGAAACCTTTGGAATCCCGCAGCCTGTCCGGGTCAGTGAAAATAAAATAGAAGGTAAGGCAATTCTGGTCACAGGCCACAATTTGTTAGTACTTAAAAAATTGTTGGAACAAACAAAGGACACCGGGATCAACATTTATACCCATTCCGAAATGTTACCGGCACACGGTTATCCGGAACTCAAAAAATATTCCCATTTGAAAGGGAATATCGGAAAATCCTGGACAGACCAAAGAAGGCTGTTCGAAGAATTCCCGGGCATCATTCTGGGAACGACCAACTGTGTACTACCTATTAAAGGCACCTATTCCGATCGTTTCTTCACATGTGATGTAGCCGGACTGGAAGGCGCGCAAAAAATAAAAGACTATGATTTTACTCCATTGATCAATCGCGCCCTGGAACTTCCGGAAGTGAACATTGAGTCTGACGAGGAATTCCTCACCGGCTTCCATCATGAAACCGTTCTCGGACTGGCGCCGGAAATTATTCAGGCTGTAAAAGATGGTAACATCAAACATTTCTTTGTTATTGCCGGTTGTGACGCTCCAGGAAAAGGCGGAGATTATTATCGGGAGCTTGCCACCTCCTTGCCGCCAGAAACAGTAATCCTCACTACTTCCTGCGGCAAGTTCCGCTTTAACGATGTAGATTACGGAACCGTCCCGGGTACCGATATTCCCCGCTATATTGATTTGGGACAATGTAACAACTCGATTTCCACTGTAAAAATTGCCGCTGCACTGGCTGAATCATTTGAGTGCGAAGTAAACGAACTGCCTGTCAGCATCGTGCTGTCCTGGTTTGAACAAAAAGCTGTTGCCATTTTGTTGGGATTGTTCAGCCTGGGAATTCAGGATATTCGCATTGGTCCGAAAGCCCCTGCATTTGTTGCGCCTGGAGTATTGGAAGTATTGCAGGAAAAATTCGGCATGAAATTGATTGGCGATGTACAAGAAGACATGAAAACCATGTTGGGATAAAACATTCCTGTTCTTATGCAAAAAAAACTCTTGGTCCATGGGGGCCAGGACTTTTTTTATTTAAGGCGCCCGGTTCATTCCCCTGACTGCCGCCTCTCAACCATGTCCAGAGCTGTGATTTTCGGAGAATATGGAATATTGCAGTTGCCGAAAATGGCTGAAATGATCGGCAACAGGTTGAGCCGCCTGCAAACCGGTTTGAAGCTGCCTTGCAAGAAAATCGTTGGAATCCTGTAACAATATGTTACAATACCATTGTTCCTTTACAATATCTGTTAACCTGTAAAATTTTTACGCTATAAGGGGATGAAACTGCATGAGAGACAAACGTATTATTTATCCTGTCATGATTATTCTCGTCCCCATTGCCGGTGAATTCAAATTTATGCCTTTTGAAGGGGATCTTCGCGTCAGCCTGGGTACACCGGTCTTTTTATTCCTTCTGTTATGGTCAAAGCGCATGAACTCCATCAAGGCCGGTTTTTATGTAGCCACTTCGGTTGTCGTATTCCGGATCATGTTGTCCATCATCATTCAGTCTGACCTGACTTGTTTCGATGAAGCCTTCAGGTATCATTTTCCTGTTTTTTTCTATTATTTAACTTACGGTTTTTTATTCCGCCTGTTCAAAGTAAATGATTTTCATCATTCACCTTTTGTAATCGGCTGGCTCGGAGTCATCATCGAATTTTTGTCCAGCATCGCCGAACTCAACTTTCGCTACATCTTCTCTTCGCATGTTATATCCCTGAAAGAACTGATCCTCATCGTCGTGATCGCCATCTTCCGCAACTTTTTTGTACTTGGGTTTTTTGATATCCTGATTTTGCGGGATGCCAAAATCGCCGAAGAAGAGCAAAAGCAAAGGAACAAACAATTGCTTATGCTGGTTTCCAATATCTACGTCGAAATGATTCAATTGAAAAATTCCATGAACAATGCGGAAGAGCTGACCAGGGATTGTTATGAAATGTACCGGACGTTAAAAGAACACATCCGCTACGGAGAAGTGGCGGGCAAGGCATTGAGAATCGCCGGAAAGGTCCACGAAATCAAAAAGGACAATCAACGTATTCACGCCGGACTGTCCAAGCTGATGACAAAAATGAACTCAACCGATTATATGGAAATTAAAGAACTGATCCATGTCATTGTCACTTCAAACATGAATTACAGTGAAATATTGGGGAAATTGATACATTTTCATGTAGACATTCAGGGAGAGCATCCTCCGTACCGAACACTCGTGCTCCTCTCTATCATTAACAATCTTGTCTCGAACGCGGTCGAAGCCATCAAAGAAGAAGGAGATATAACCATCAGCATCAACCGGAATCCCGACCAACTAAAGATCAGGGTTTCCGACAATGGGCCAGGCATTCCGGAAAAAAACAGGGATTTGTTATTCCAGCCCGGTTTTACAACCAAATTTGACGCGGAAGGAAATATGTCAAATGGAATAGGTCTTACCCATGTCAAAAAAGTGATCGAAGATTTAAATGGCAATATAACCCTTGAAAATCCTGATCCATCATCAGGAAACACCACTTTTCGGATTGTTTTGCCTCTGGATGGTATAATCATGGGGGAGAGTGAGTACTCATGAGATTTTTTATCGTTGATGACGATGCTTCCATTCGAGCTATCTTAACCAATATTATTGAAGATGAGGATCTTGGAACAGTTGTGGGGGAAGCCCAAAACGGCCTGGAAGTTGATGCCGGGCTTCTTAATCGGAAGAGGGTTGACATTCTGCTGATCGACCTGTTAATGCCCGAACGGGATGGAATCGAAACGATCAAGGAGATGAGATGCGCGTTCCAGGGAAAAATAGTAATGATCTCTCAAGTGGAAACAAAGGAACTGATCGGCGAAGCCTATTCACTTGGAACTGAGTACTATGTTACAAAACCGATCAACCGACTCGAAGTAATCAGTATCCTGACAAGAGTCAAGGAAAAAATCCTGCTGGAAAAATCGATTCACGATATTCAGGCCTCCCTGAAACAATTGAGCGGACAGGATCTTTTTCGCGGGAGGGATCAATCGAACCAGGAACAAATGGCAAGCAAATTGCGCAATACAGGCAGACAGATTTTGCTTGAACTTGGCATTGCCAGTGATGGTGGACACAAAGACCTGCTCGATATTCTTGACACCATTTATGAAAACGAAACCAACGGCAATGTTGAAACTCTTTCATTAAAAAAGCTGTTTGAACAAACGGTCAGGAAACGGGCAGGAAACGAATCTCTTACAGACAAAGAAGTAAAATCATCCGAACAAAGGGTTCGTCGCGCAATTCATCAATCGTTGGAACACATCGCTTCCCTGGGGCTGACTGACTACTCCAATCCGACCTTTGAACATTATGCCTCCACTTTTTTTGACTTTTCACAAGTCAGAGCAAAAATGCTTGAACTTGAAGGGAAAACCAACAAGAATATCCCGCCTGCCCGCATAAACATAAAAAAATTTATCCACGCCCTGTACATGGAAGCCAGTCAGCAGGATTAACGGAAAAAGCAGGAATTTCCCTTCCTGCTTTTATACCCACCAGTAGCAAGACCACGCCCATTTATTAAAAATTCGTCTGTTTCCAATTCAAACGAACTGTTCTCCATCGCTCCTGATAGTATGGCCGTCTGCGGAAAAACGGCAGCATAACTTCCTGCACGAGGTATGTTTTCAATGCGGGAACCGGCATAATTCCAGGGGAAAAAGCAATGGCTCTGTCATCAAAATAAATACTGCTGCAACTGTCAAATTACAATAGAAGACAGGCAATATAAGGCCAACCTCATCAGGATTTTTTGCCGGAAAATTGGATAGAACAGTTAGCCAAGCATACTGTATCCTCCGTTAATGGCAACGATTGCCCGGTCATCCAATCAGACCGGGAAGATAACAGAAACAGAACCATTCCCGTCACATCCTCAATTTTCCCCAGGCGTCTCAAGGGATAGTGTTTTATGATCCTGGTCATGATTGCCGAATCAATGGATGGCTGGTCTTTCCCAATCAATCCCAGCGCAACCGTATTGCATTGAATGTGGTACTTGCCAACTTCCTGAGCCAGCGACTTGAGAAAACTGATGGTTCCTCCTCTCGCAGCGGCAGACAGGATCAGGTTCCGGTCGCCTGTTCGCGCCGAATCTCCAACTATATTGACAAACTTCCCCTGTTTTCTTTCTATCATTTCCGGCATAAACGTTCGGACTAAATGAAAGACCCCATAGAAACAGACATCGATTTCTCTTTTCCATTCTTCCGGTTCATATTGAAAAAAGGTTTGAATTGTGTCCAGCCGGCATTGTTGACAATGCCATCAATCAAACCCAGTTTCTCTCCTATCAGTGCTTTCATCTTTTCTACATCTTCCAGCCTGCCAGATCCCCTTTGGTCAGAACGGCCTCCACACCGTAATCGTTGAGCAAGTTAGCTGTTGCCTTGGCAGCCTGTTTCGACCTGTAATAATGAAGTGCAATATTGGCTCCTTCTTTGGCAGCTGAAAGAGCAATTCCCTTTCCGATTCCTTTTGCAGCGCCAGTAATAAGAATGTTTTTTCTTTAAATACAGATCCACGTCCTTCGCCTCCTCCATCCAATTTCTGCTGCTAAACCATATTTAAGCCGCCATTGACCGAAAGCGTTTGTCCTGTAATGTATTCCGCCTGAAACCAGGTAAGCAACCGCACCGGCTATATCTTTGGGCTTGCCTGAAGGGAATCACTTTCAGCAAGGCTTCGGCAATTCCCCAGTTATACGAGCCGATTTCCTGAAACAGAGGAGTATCGCTAGGACCAGGCGCAACACAATTAATATTGAGTTTATATCTTGCCATTTCCTTGGCCAGTGTTTTGGCAATGGCTCGTCCGATCCCTCTGCCTGCTCCTGTGACAAAAGCTGTTCGTTGAGTCAATGTTTATCCCTCCACTTTTTTGGCGATCATTTCTCTCAGTTTGAATTTTTGGATTTTTCCACTTGGAGTACGTAGGAATTCATCAGCAAATTCAATATGTTCAGGCCAATACTGCCTGGCGACTCCTTTTTGCTCCATATATTTCCTTAATTGTTTCAGGGTAAACGGCTCCTTCCCCGGCTTCATACTAATAAACACACAAGCTTTTTCCTGTAGCCGGGGATCCGGCATTGCCACAATCTGGGCAACAGAGATATCCGGATGTTCATACAGGATATTTTCACAACCGATATATTTTCACCGCCGCGAATGATCACGTCCTTGTTCCGACCCACAATACGAATATAGCCATCTTGATCTATTACAGCCCGGTCGCCGGTGTCGAGGCGCTTTAAATATCCAACAAACAGGGAAGGACCTTCAAAAGCAAATCCCCTTCTTTGTTTGGCGGACACGGGTCACCGTTTTGATCCACAACTTTCACTTTCATTCCCGGGAAGGGAAAAACGTCGGTACCCGTCAGTTTTTCTTTTGAATCATCTGTAAAGTAAGCGTTACCAGACCATTTTCCGTCTGCCCCCACCCTGCCAGAATCGAACATGGCATTTTCCCGGCCGCCTCCCGGACCAGGCCCCGCGGAATGGGAGCACCAATTGCTGCAAAAACACGTAATGAGCTCAAATCATGGTTCTCCAGACTTTCTGTCTGCAAAACATCATAGAGAAAGGGGGTTGCCGCCGTTGTTACGGTAATTTTTTCTTTCACTGTCAACCGGAGAAATTCTTCCGGATTCCAGACATCCTGATACACTCCCGTATCGCCAATATGAACAGGTACCCGGACTCCGTACACAAACCCGGTCTGGTGGGCAAAAGTGGAAGCCATAAAAACAACATCATCAGACGTCAGGTTCAACCGGTTGCACCAAGATTCGGCAGCGATACAAAGGGTATTGTGAGTATGCATAACTCCCTTCGGTTCGCCGGTTGTCCCGGATGTAAAAATGATTTGTGTCAAATCATTCGTATCCAGACTGATCCAGTCCAATACAGACAGGTCCATTTGCTCTTCCCAAGGTTTATCAAGGAGAACGGAAAATGATTTCATTTCCGGCGGTACTTTTTTCCGATTACATAAACATGTTCCAATGAAGGCCATTTGGAGAGCAGTTTTTTGACCATTTCCGTATAATCAGACCGGCCAAACCGATCCGGGATTACAAGGAGTTTTGTCTCCGCCAGTCCGACCATAAAATCAATCTCACGTTCACGGTAAATGGGGATTAAAGGTTGGTTATAGCCCCAATTCTGGTTGCGGCATAATGGAGAATAACAAATTCATTCCAGTTGGGCAGTTGAATGGAGATCACATCGCCTTTTTTCAGGCCAATTCGAAGAAGCCCCAGCGCCACTCTGTCTACCAGCTTGCCGAGCTCTCGATAAGTATCTGCTTGTGCGGTCAATAATTGCCATTTTATCGGGGTTATTTGAAATTGCATCATGCAAATAATCCACAATCGTTTTATTGGGCCAGCTGGACTGGTAATTGGCAATGATTTCTCCGGTCAATAACGTGTCGAAGCCCATGAATCCCAACCTCCCTTCACGCAGAAACGAATTAGCAGTATTTGTTTCAATGAGCTATTTCCTGAATTTGCTGAAATTGACCGACCTTTTTTCAACAAAAGCATTTCTTCCTTCTGCTGACTCTTCTGTTTGGTAAAACATGACCAAACTTCCCATTGCCAATTGGGAAATTCCATGAATACCAGCTGTATCGGCATTAAAAGAATATTTCAGCATTTTTAAGGCCGTAGGGCTTTTTTAGAAAATCTGTCGGGCCCAATCTTCCGCTTCCTGCAACAACTGCCCGTGGGGAACCACTTTATTGACCAGCCCCATCTGCAAAGCTTATTCTGCCGTATATTTTTTGCACAGATACCAGATCTCCCTTGCCTTCTTTTCCCCTACGACTCTGGCAAGATACGCACTGCCATAGCCGGCATCATAACTCCCCACCTTCGGCCCGGTCTGTCCAAAGATGGCCTGTTCGGATGCGATGGTTAAATCACAGATGACATGCAAAACATGTCCTCCTCCGATCGCGTAGCCATTGACAGCAGCAATGTTTCCTTAACATCGCTGTAATCACATTTGCGCCTTAAAACATTCCTTATGTTACCCTAATGTTATCATCGAAAAAACAAAGTCCAATCAAAATAATTTTGGATTATATATTTTATAGATTTACTGTTTGGAAAAATTGTGTACTCGTTGCAGCTTTCCCGGTCACCTGGTCATTTAAGCCTGGTTTACTTCATTGCCTGGAGGGAGAATATGAATTACGATCAGTTACAAGCCTTTTATTACGCCTCAAAGGTGCTCAATTTTACATAAGCAGGGGAATTTCTCAATTTAACCCAATCAGCAATTACAGCCCGCATTCGCAATCTGGAACAGGAACTTTCCTGCCAACTGTTTGACAAGCAAGGCAAACAAATCCGCTTGACCCAGGAAGGAAAAATCCTGTTGGATTATGCAGAAAAAATCATCTTTTATACCGATGAGGCAAAAGATGCCATGCACTCCATCACCCAGACACAGCTTACTGTCGGTTTCACTCCTGCGTTTTCCCATCAAGTCATTTGCACGGCTGTAAAGGAATTTCCAAAAATCCATTATATTTACCTGCAAATCATCGAAGGCCATGATTCCATCAGGCTCCTGGAACAGGTTCAAAATCAGAAACTGGATCTTGCTTTTATTCGCACCGCCACCTTCGACTCCAACTTGACTGTGGATTACTTGTTTAGCGACAGGACCTTTGTCTTTGTATCACCTACCCATCCACTCAGCGCAAAAACAATGGTAACGATGGGGGACTTGCAAGGCCAAACGATGATTCATTATTCCAGAAGTGTTGGCATATGGAAAAAAATCGAGAATACGCTGGTTGGCGTAACGGACCTTAAAAAGCTGGAAATAAAAAATATCGCCATGTTGAAAAAATTTGTAACAGAAGGACTTGGCTTCAGCATTCTTCCTTATTTCTCAATCATTGAAGAAGTCCAAAGAAAAGAACTGAAAATATTGGAATACAAACCTCGTATTCCCAAAAATATTATGTCTGTCTACTATACCGGATCTTCGCGAACTGAATATCAAAAATTTATTTCCTGTTGCAAAAAACATCTAAATACCAGTCTCGTCTATTCTTTGCAAATTCGCGAATCTTAGCCAGACATGCTGATCCTTTTTTTGTACGTCTCTTCTTTCTCTAAACAGCTCCCAAATATATCTATTCAGGGTGTCAACCAGTTATCTGTTCCCCATCCCTGCTACCACTGACATGAATCCAATTATTCTAAGTTTAGAAATAAAATATTCATCATTCATTAACAACAAGTCCCTCCTTTACGCAGATTTTTGACACTATAATGAATTGAAATTAATAATTCACAACAATAATTTTTCTATTACATGAACAGGAGGTCAGAGGTTATGAAGAAGTGGTCGATTTTCCTTATTGGCCTGATTGTGACAATAACTGCAGTAGTAATGGGACCAGCTCTTTTCGTGGAAACAAAAGCGGTTTCCAAAGCGCCTGAAACCGATCTCGACGCATTGAAACCAACCGTTTCTGAAAAACAGGATACGGACCTGCCCAATATTGCCATCCTGGCAACCGGCGGAACCATTGCCGGTACCGGTTCATCTTCCACGGAGACAACCGGGTACAAATCGGGGGATCTCGCCATTGAAACTTTGATTGAAGCCGTTCCTGAAATGAAAAAGATCGCCAATATTTCAGGAGAACAGATTGTAAATGTAGACAGTACGGATATTACGAACGAAATTCTGTTGAAATTGGGCAAGCGGATCAATGAGTTGCTTGCTTCGGACGACGTCGACGGAATTGTTGTGACACATGGCACGGATACATTGGAAGAAACGGCCTATTTCCTGAACCTTGTTGTCAAAAGCGACAAACCCGTCGTTTTGACTGCAGCGATGCGGCCGGCAACAGCGATGAGTGCGGACGGGCCTTTTAACTTGTATAACGCCGTTTTGTTGGCCAGTGACAAAAGCTCCAGGGGAAAAGGAGTTCTTGTGGCACTGAATGACCGGATCGCTTCTGCCAGAAACATTACAAAAACCAATACCACCGCGACGGATACATTCAAATCGGTTGAAAACGGATATTTGGGAGCCATCGTTGGCGGCAAACCTTACTACTATAATGAAACCACCCGTTTAAACACGACCAGGTCGGTATTTGACATTTCCAAAATTGATGCTTTGCCGCAAGTCGACATCATTTACGGATACCAAAACAGCCCGACATACATGTATACAGCGGCTGTGAAAAACGGGGCTAAAGGAATCGTGGTGGCTGCACCTGGAGACGGCACATTGTCCAGCAAAGCCCTGGAAGGTGTTCAGGAAGCGATGAAAAACGGAGTGGTCGTCGTCCGTTCTTCCCGTGTGGGATCAGGAACAGTTTCACCGAAAGAAGGATTTATTACCTCTGATTCATTAAACCCGCAAAAAGCACGTATTCTATTGATGCTTGCCTTGACGCAAACAAAAGATCCGGTCAAAATACAAGAATTTTATAATCAATATTAATAATCTTCTCCATCAGACGGGGTAAAAACCACGGCATGATTATCTGGACAAAAACAGGTTAATATTCCTTCATTTCCTTTAACTTCTTTCAAACTGTCAGTTTGAAAGAAGTTTTTTTGAACCGCGTGGATCTTTTTTACCGATCTTTCCTCTCATAACCGTTTTGCAATTTCTACTTTTCTCTGACCAAAACAATAAAGACATTGCTTGCCACTGGCTAAGCAATGTCTTTATTTAAAGGAAAAGGTTATCTGTTATTTATAACTTCCAAAGAAGTTTTTGAAGGATTGAAGGGTCGTTTGCCGGTACAAATCGGCAATCGAAGTGGTCAGCGAAATTCCTTTCGGGCATACTTGCACACAGTTTTGTGAATTTCCGCAGGAGTTGATCCCGCCTGCTTCCATAATCGTCGTCAGGCGTTCTTCCTTGTTCATTTCTCCGGTTGGATGGGCATTAAAAAGCCGAACTTGCGACAAAGCGGCCGGGCCGATAAAGTCTGATCTATCATTGACATTGGGGCATGCTTCCAGGCAACAGCCGCATGTCATGCATTTTGACAATTCATAAGCCCATTGTCTCTTTTTTTCCGGAAATCTCGGTCCAGGCCCCAAATTAAAAGTTCCATCAATCGGTATCCATGCCTTGACTCTTTTTAATGCATCAAACATCCGCTGCCGGTCAACCTGCAAATCCCTGACAACCGGAAATGTACTGAGCGGAGCGAGATGAATCGGCTGTTCCAACTGATCGATCAGCGCGGAACAAGCTTGCCGTGGCTTCCCGTTAATAAGCATCGTACAGCTTCCGCACACTTCTTCCAGACACACATTTTCCCAAACAACCGGAGTGGTTTTTTCTCCTTTGGCATTAACAGGGTTTTTGCGAATTTCCATCAACACAGAAATCACATTCATATTGGGGCGGTACGGAATCTCAAACTCTTCGATATATGGCTTTGAATCTGCATCTTGCTGTCTTTTGACGGACAGCCGAATGACTTTTTGATCAGCCACGATTATTCATCTCCTTTCTTTGACTTTGTATAATCCCGTTTCCTTGGTTTAATAAGGGATACATCTACTTCTTCATAATAGATATCCGGTTCATTTTTGCTTGCATTATAGACGGCCATCGTTGTTTTCAGCCACTGTTCGTCATTACGGTCGGGGAATTCCGGTTTATAGTGTGCTCCCCGGCTTTCATCACGGTAATATGCCCCCAGGGTAATCACTTTGGCCAGGTTGATCATGCCTTCCAGCTGGCGGATAAAGGATGCGCTCTGATTTCCCCACTCGGCGGTATCATCAATATTGATGTTTTTATAGCGTTCCGAGAACTCGTGCAGTTTTTCATACGTCATTTTCAGCTTTTTGTTTTCCCTTACCACCGTTACGTTTTTTGTCATCAGTTTACCAAGTTCTTCATGGAGGACGTAAGCATTTTCCGTTCCATTCATCGACAAGATCGATTGATATTTTTCCTCATCATGTTTGACCATTCTTTCAAAGATCCGGGACGATACATCCTCTGTCCCTTTGCTCAATCCGTTAATATAATTCAATGCCTGCGGGCCGGCAACCAATCCTCCGTAAACAGCGGATAATAGCGAGTTGGCTCCCAGCCGGTTGGCTCCATGTTGGGAATAGTCACATTCACCGGCTGCAAAGAGACCGGGAATATTGGTTTGCTGATTAAAGTCAACCCACAGGCCGCCCATCGAATAGTGGACACTCGGGAAGATTTTCATCGGCACTTTTCTTGGGTCTTCTCCGACAAACTTCTCATAGATCTCCATGATACCGCCCAGTTTAATATCCAGTTCATGGGCATCAATATGGGAAAGGTCAAGGTAAACTTTATTCTCGCCGTCTACACCCAGTTTTTGATTCATCACCACATCAAAGATTTCCCTTGTGGCGATATCGCGTGGAACAAGATTCCCGTAAGCCGGGTATTTCTCTTCAAGGAAATACCATGGTTTACCATCTTTGTAAGTCCAGACACGGCCGCCTTCCCCGCGTGCCGATTCACTCATGAGGCGGTTTTTGTCATCTCCCGGGATCGCGGTTGGATGAATTTGAATAAATTCCCCGTTGGCATAAACGGCCCCCTGCTGATAAAGCCGTGCCGCGGCATACCCTGTATTGATCGTGGAATTGGTCGATTTGCCAAAGATCATGCCGCAACCGCCCGTTGCGATAATGACGGCATCTGCAGGAAATGGAACAATCTCCATCGATTTTAAATTTTGTGCGGTAATTCCCCTGCAAACCCCTTCATCATCCAGAACTGCCGACACAAACTCCCAGTTTTCGTATTTGGTGACCATTCCTTCCGATTCAAAGCGGCGAACCTGCTCATCCAGCGCATATAACAGTTGCTGTCCGGTTGTTGCTCCGGCATAAGCCGTCCGGTGAACCTGCGTTCCCCCGAAGCGGCGGAAATCAAGCAATCCTTCCGGAGTGCGGTTAAACATGACGCCCATCCTGTCAAACATGTGGATAATATTGGGAGCAGCTTCGCACATCGCTTTTACGGGAGGCTGGTTGGCCAGAAAATCGCCTCCATAAACGGTATCATCAAAATGCTCCCACGGGGAATCATTCTCCCCTTTCGTATTGACTGCCCCGTTAATCCCGCCCTGGGCACATACAGAATGGGAACGTTTAACCGGAACGAGTGAAAACAAATCTACTTTCGTTCCCGTCTCTGCCAGTTTGATGGTAGCCATGAGGCCGGCAAGTCCACCACCAACGACAACAACTTTACCCTGATTCATTTTTCATCCTCCTCTATTTACAATTAAACAAATGCCAAGATGGCTCGTACTCCGATGAAAGACAAGACGAAAAAGACTGCCAGTGTAACATATTGGAAAACACGCTGGGATTTCGGAGAAACCGTAATTCCCCAGGTAATGAGAAAAGTAAAGATTCCATTTGTAAAATGGTAAACAGAAGAGACAATGCCAATGATATACAGAACAAGAAACAATGGATTGTCCACAATGTCCGCCATCATTCCAAAACTCGGTTCAGCGCCTAATGCCACCTGAACCCTTGTCTGCCACACATGCCAGGCAACAAATATAAAAACGATAAATCCCGTTATTCTCTGCAGGAAAAAGCTCCAGTTCCTGAAATAATGGAAACGATTCACATTGTGTTTGGCCTGCAATGCGATATAAACTCCGTACAACGCATGAAACAGCAGAGGCAGAAAAATGATGAAAGTTTCCAGAAAGAGTTTGAACGGCAAGTTTACCATAAATCCTGCCGCCTGATTGTAAGCTTCTTCTCCCCAAGTTGCCGTGTAATTGAGTGACAGGTGAAAGGTTAAAAAGACACCGACAGGAATAATTCCTGCCAGTGAATGTAATTTTCTCAAGAAATTGTCATATCTCTTTAATTCCATTTGGAATAACCTCCTTAAAAGGTGTTAAACTCTTGTCGAACCCCGTCTTCTGTCAAGCAACTCTTTCCCTGCGATCCCTGGATGAGTCATTTCAAATGGATGTAAAATCAGATCTAATTCCTCAGTGGTTAAAACTCCGCGTTCCAGAACAATCTCTCTGACCTGGCGGCCTGTTTCGATCGCCTCCCTGGCAACCAAGGCTGCGGTTTCATAACCAACATGCGGATTGATTGCTGTAATGACACCAACACTGTTGTTCACATAACTTTCCATTCTCTCTTTGTTTGCCGTAATGCCACTCAGGCAATATTTGCGGAAGACGGTAAATACATTGGTCATTACATTGATGGATTGCAGCAAGTTAAAGACAATGACCGGCTCCATTACGTTCAGTTCAAACTGTCCCGCCTCACAGGCCATGCTGATGGTCAGATCGTTGCCTGCAACCTGGAAGGCACTCTGATTCAATACTTCTGCCATGACAGGATTTACTTTTCCTGGCATAATGGAAGATCCCGGCTGACGAGGGGGCAGCTTGATTTCGCCAAAACCGCATCTTGGGCCGGAAGTCATCAATCTTAAGTCATTGGCTACCTTGGACATGTTCAGGATACAGGTTTTCAATGCGGAGGATACTTCCATATAGCAATCGGTATTTTGGGTTCCATCGACAAGATTGTTGACACCTTTAATGGGAAGTGCCGTAAATTGAGCTAAATATTCCACAACCTTTTCGACATATTCCGGATCCGCGTTCAGTCCTGTTCCAACAGCGGTTGCCCCCATGTTGACTTCAAACAGATTTTCCCGGGTTCGGTTAATTCTCTCCATATCCCTTGCCAGGACACGCGCATACGCTTCAAATTCCTGGCCCAGCCGAATGGGAACCGCATCCTGCAAATGGGTACGGCCCATTTTGATCAGGGAATCGAACTCTTTGGCTTTCCTCAAAAATTCATCATAAAGTTCTTCCATTACCTGAAGCAGCTGATCCAGCGACATGAGAGTCGAAATATGAATAGCCGTCGGAAAAGCATCATTGGTTGACTGGGCCATATTGACATGGGTGTTTGGGCTGATTACCCTGTAATTTCCTTTTTCTTCTCCCAAAATTTCCAGAGCCCGGTTGGCAATCACTTCGTTCGTGTTCATGTTGATTGAAGTACCGGCTCCCCCCTGGATGGGATCAACGATAAACTGATCATGATACTTTCCTGCAATAATTTCATCTGCCGCAGCCACAATCGCCCTGGCAATCTTATTGTCCAACTGGCCGATTTCGGCATTTGCCAGTGCTGCTGCTTTCTTGACAATCGCCATGGCCAGGATCAGAGTTTTGTCAATGCGAAGTCCTGTAATCGGGAAATTTTCAACCGCACGCATTGTTTGCACACCATAGTAGGCATCGATCGGAACCTGCTTTTCACCTAAAAAATCTTTTTCAATCCGGTATTTTTCATTTTGGTTAATCATCTGGAATCAACTCCTTAATTTTTTCAGGGAAAATGGACTTGATCAATCAAGCCCCTGGTCCCATGGAAGCCTGACGGATTACAACAGGATGGAACTTAACAGAATACCGATGGCCACAGCGCCTGTCGTGGAAACAAGACCGGGAACCATGAAACTGTGATTCAGGATATATTTGCCGATTCTCGTTGTTCCGGTACGGTCAAAGTTTATCGCGGCAACAACGGTTGGATAGTTTGGAATAAAGAAATATCCGTTGACAGCTGGGAACATGGCAATCAACAAGGCCGGATTAATTCCCAATGTGATTCCAAGCGGCATGAGAGTACGCACTGTTGCCGCCTGACTGTAAAGAAGAATAGAAAGAACGAATAAGGCAATGGCGAACAGCCAGGGGGCTGAAGTAACCAGACTTGAAATGGAACTTGTAATCAGTTCAGCATTTCCATGGAAGAATGTATCCCCCATCCAGGCGATCCCGAAAATCGCTACAACTGCAGAGGCCCCTGCCTTGAAGACACTGTCTGAAACAATTTTTTCGACATTGGTTTTGCACCAGAGAATCATAATGGCGGCAGTTGTCAGCATGATAATTTCAATGGTTTCCGGCATTCCCATCCGGACAAATTCACCGTCGACAATCCAACCGGGACGCAGCGATTCAAATGACCCGAATATGACCACGGAAATGGCAGCAATCAGGAATAAAACGACTGAGATCTTGGCGTTTTTTGAGGCAACATACTCTTTTTTCTCCTTTTTGATCGGAGCCAGTCCTTCTTCCAGACGTTTCAAATAGACTGGATCATCCTTCAGCTCTTTCCCGGTTTTGCTTGCAATGAAAGCTCCGATCATACAGGCAATAAAGGTAGACGGAATACAGATCATCATGATGTCCAATAAGGTGATGTGAAAATCAGTCAACATGGCAACCAGGGCAACGGTTGCTGCGGAAATCGGGCTCGCCGTAATTGCCTGCTGGGAAGCGATTACAGCAATGGACATCGGTCTTTCCGGCCTTACTCCTGATTCCCGGGCAACTTCGGCAATCACCGGCAGCACTGAATAGGCTACGTGCCCGGTTCCAGCACAAAATGTAAATAAATAAGTAACAATAGGAGCAACGAAAGTAATATGTTTGGGATTTTTGCGCAATGCCTTTTCAGCCAGATAAACGAGATAATCCATTCCTCCTGCAGCTTGCAGGGCCCCCGCCGCAGTGATTACTGCCAGAATCATCAGCATGACATCAATAGGAGCGGTGGTGGGTTGCAAGCCGAACACAAACGCAAAAATAGCCAATCCGACGCCTCCCATGACTCCCAGACCCAATCCGCCGACCCTTGCGCCGATGATAATACACCCGAGGAGAATCAATAATTCAATCCAGATCATCTTCTCACCCTCCTCCTGACAATTTGGGAGATTTGAAAACATGAACACCAGGCAACAGCAAACAGCCATTTTTGTGAATGATTTCACAAATAAAATCGTTTGTTCGATGTGCTTTAAAACAATGATTAAGCTAATTTTAATGATTCAACCAATAAACTCTCCTAATTTTTTCGTATTTATTTGTGTTTTCATTCACAATTAATTCTTTTTAAAAAATTGCTTTAAAAAAGAAGAAACATTTGAAATGAAGAAAGATTTTTGTTTTCCGTTCTTCATTTCAATTATAACGTATAGACGCAACTACAAAAATCTACATAAAACTACATCTGAAAATATAATATACACGAAGTTGTCATATTCTTTTTTCCCCGGTATTTCAAGTGATTGATGGATTTTGCCAACTATAGGAACAGGGATGCGGAGTACAGTTTTTTACAAAATATGATATAGTAAAAGGGGAATAAATCTGCTTTTATCAAGGATTATTATGGAAAAAGAGGTGATGGACATTCAGATAATCGAAGAAACAATCAGCAAGAAGAAGTTGTTGTAAGCGCATTCATTGTGAAATTATGAACTAATAAAAGTTTTATTTTGTTGGAGATGGTAAAAAATGGGTATGTTATTTGTTATCATTGGTCTCTTTGTTCTGATTGGAACGATTTATTTTCTTGTCAAAAAAGTAGAAGCAAGGCTTGTTCTGATTACGGCCGGTTTAATTATGGCCACTGTTGCCGGTCAACCTATGGCTGCGTTTGAAGCCTTCTCGGAACGAATGGTATCAGACGGTCTGGTTCAGGCGATCTTAACAGTAATGGGGTTCGCCTATGTCATGAAGTTTACGGAATGTGACAAACATCTGGTTCGTTTGGTAGCCGGTGGTTTAAAAAAAACAGGCATTTTTCTGATCCCGTTTGCAGTACTTGCCACTTTTGCCATTAACATTGCATTGCCAAGTGCCGCCGGTACAGCCGCGGCCGTAGGCGCCATTTTCATCCCGGTCATGATGGCCGCTGGTGTTCATCCGGCAATGTCTGCCACCGCCGTATTTGCCGGTACCTTCGGAAGCAGGCTGAATCCGGGAGAAGCTCATAACCCGTTTATTGGAGACATTGCCGGAGTATCCGCTGTAGATGTCGTATCCGTCAACGCACCAGCGTCCATCGCTGCCGGGCTGATTGCCGCGATCAGTTTAGGGGTGATCGCCTATATTTTCAAAGAACACAAAGGTTATGTCTCAACAGAAACCGTCATGGATGATGGAGAGAAAATCAGCTTTATCAGGGCAATTGTTCCTACTGTTCCCGTTATTATACTCATTCTGGGGGCCACTATGGTTCCTGCGCTGGAGATGGGAGTAGCCGAAGCGATGCTGATTGGCAGCATCATTGCCCTGGCAGTGACACGAAAAAGCCCCACCAAACTGGTTAAATCTTTCTTTGACGGAGTCGGAAAAGCATATGCAGATGTTATGGGGATTATTATTTCTGCCGCTGTTTTTGTAGGCGGAATGAATGCCATCGGTCTGGTTGATGCCTTCATCAACGCAATGACCGATCTCCCGCAAATTGTAAATATCGCCGCAACATTTGGTCCAATGCTTCTGGGAATCATAAGCGGTTCGGGAGACGCCGCCACTTTTGCTTTCAACGAAGCTGTTACCCCGTTTGCTTCCCAATTTGGCGTATCTGCCGTAAATATGGGAAGTATTGCCGCCCTTGGCGGAGCGTTGGGGCGTACCATGTCCCCGATCGCCGGTGCCGCAATCGTCTGTGCAGGCATCGCCAAGGTAAACCCGATCGAGCTGGCAAAACGGAATGCACCAGGAATGATCCTAGCAGCCATCGTCGCCATGTTTATCCTGCTGTAAGAAAACCCTTTTAAGACAGGAAAAACCTCCGCTTGTTTTTCTGGCGGAGGTTTTAGCTTATCAACAACGTTTGAGAAAACGACAGGAGCGTCCAGGATGCTTTCCTGTAAGGCGGAGACAAAACGGAGTCCTGAAAATCGTCTTTTAACTGAAACTTTCACTAATTTACCAGTGGAGGTTTTTATCGCATCATATTATTAAGGTTAAATAATTCCTAATGTATTTAGAAATACAATAATGATTGTTACCGGAACAATATAACGCATAAGCACCCACCATATCTGATAAAAACTGGCAGATCTCCTTCCGGCCAAATTGAACTGTTCCCTGATCAATGTCCGATCCATCCGAAGAACGACAAATAATGCAATCAGCAATGCTCCAAGCGGCAATAAAATATTGCTTACCAGGTAATCAGTAAAATCAAAGATATTTTTGTCAAACAATTTAATGTCGCCGAGCACGCCGGATGCAAGCCCAGCGGGAATGCTAACCAAAAATATGACCAACCCGGCTGTCCAGGTAACTTTCTGGCGGGAATAATGGCTTCTCTCCGTAAAGGCCGCAACAATAATCTCAATTAACTGGAACGAAGAAGTCAGGGTTGCGATCAGAAACAGGATCAGAAACAGTGCCAGAAACAGTTCTCCCAAAGGCATCTGGCTAAAAGCGGCCGGCAGGACGATAAACAGTAACCCGGGTCCTTCAGCCGGCTCCAGGCCAACGGAAAACACAACAGGAAAAATTGCCAGACCCGCCAACAGAGATACCAGAATATTCATAATACAGACGGATGCTGCGGCAAACGGGATGTTGGTTTCATTGTTTAAATAGGAGCCATAGGTAACCATTGCCGAAAAACCTACGGCAAGGGCAAAAAACGACTGCCCGAGTGCATATAAAACCGCTTCTGCCGTAATGTTGGATATTTCCGGTTTAAGGAAGAAGACAATTCCTTCCATAGCTCCTTCCAATGTTACCGCCCGGATCACGATGATGACGAAAATGATGAATAACAGCGGCATCAGGTATTTTGAGGCCTTTTCGATTCCGTCTTTAATGCCCATCGTTATCACAATGATATTAGCCAGCAAAAACAGGGCTGTACCGAGGAGCGTGATCCAGGGAGATTCGGTTACCAGCTGAAATGTTGTGGCATAATCGGCTCCGCCATGAATGACGTAGCCAAACATCGACATGATTGTATAAATGAGTACCCATCCGCCAACGACACTGTAAAATGAAAGCAGTAAAAAACACCCCAACACACCGATTTTGCCAACCAAGGTCCACAAACTGTTTGGAGCCAGTTTTTCATACGCGGATACCGCTTCCTTGCCTGAACCACGGCCGACAATAAATTCAGAGATCAGCATGGGGAGTCCCAATAACAGAGTAAATGCGATAAAAAAAAGCAAAAATATACCTCCGCCATTCATTCCCGTTACATAAGGAAATTTCCATATTGCTCCCAAACCGATCGCTGCTCCTGCTGAGGCCAATATGAAACCAGCTTTTGAGGACCACTTGTTGTCTTGTGCCATTCCTATTTTTACACCCCTTGTGTTGGATTGGAGGATTATTTGCACAAGTTTCCTCCGGGGTTCATCAATAAGTAATTAGTAACATCGTAACATTTATTGAACAACAACTCTAGAAAACATTGATCATGAAACCCGGGTGTCCTCCTTCCTGAACTGACACCCGGTTCACCACATGTGACAATAGCCTGTTTCCATGGCAAAAGAATAATTGAGAACAGCTCAATTTTCACTGCATATCAGATTTTTGACAAAGAATGATTCCGGTTCATTTGACCGGTCTCAATCTGGCTGTGAAATGCCGCAATACTTTTGGCTCATAAGTAAATTCCAGCCCGACCAGTTGGTCAGCGCGCTCTTTAATGGCGATCAATCCATCAGCTACTAAATCCATGTGGTTATAGGTATATACCCGGCGCGGAATGGTCAAGCGAACCAGTTCCAAAGGGCTTTCCAACTGTTCGCCCGTCTCGGCATCCCTTCCCATCAGGAGAGAACCTATTTCAACACTGCGCACACCGCTTTCCAGGTACAGTTCATTGGCCAGCACCTGACCCGGAAACTGATGGCATGGAATATGCGGCAATAGTTTCCGGGCATCTACAAAAACGGCGTGCCCGCCGGCAGGTGTTTGAATCGGGATTCCTCCATCCAGCAATCTTTGTCCCAGATACTCAACCTGGTGGATGCGGGATTTGAGAAATTCCTCATTGATTCCCTCCTGCAGTCCGCGTGCCAATGCCTCCATATCCCGGCCTGCCAGACCGCCATAAGTGGGGAAACCTTCATAAGGCACTACCATGGAACGGGCCTGTTCGTACAATTCCTTATGATCCCCGTTGAAGGCGAGAATCCCGCCAATATTGACCAGACCGTCCTTTTTGGCGCTCATGGTAAAGGCATCGGTATAGGAGAACATTTCCCTGGCAATTTCCCGGATGCTTTTATTCTTGTATCCAGGTTCGCGCTTTTTGATGAAATAAGCGTTTTCCGCATAGCGCGCAGCATCCATGATCATGAGAATTCCATACTTTTTGGCAATTTGCGATGCTTTCCGGATATTTTTCATGGATACCGGCTGTCCGCCTGCGCTGTTGTTAGTAATGGTACAAACAATCATTCCAACATTTTCCGGTCCTTTTTCCTGAATTGTTTTCTCCAGCCGCTCCAGGTCAAAATTGCCTTTGAAATCATATGGAGTGGTTGTATCCAGGGCTTCTCTGGTCACCACATCAACCGCCTTGCCATGTGCCAGACCGACATGGGCACGCGTGGTATCAAAATGCCAATTGCTCAATACATACTGGCCCTTTTTGACAACGATCGGGAACAGAACCTGTTCGGCTCCCCGCCCCTGGTGGGTCGGTATGACATACGGATAACCGGTAATATCCTCGACTGTTTCTTTTAAATGAAAATAGTTCCGGCTGCCTGAATAGGCTTCGTCGCCAAGCATCATCCCTGCCCATTGAACATCGCTCATGGCCCCGGTTCCGCTGTCTGTTAACAAGTCGATGTAAACATGTTCCGATTTCAGGCTGAAAAGATTGTAACCGGCTTCTTTCAATGCTTTTTCTCTTTCCTCTTTTGAAATAATGTTAAGCGGTTCAACCATTTTTATTTTGTAAGGTTCTGGCATACGTTTCATCGATCCTTCATCTCCTTGTTCGATTTCACTTCATCGATATAGTTGTAAACCGTATATTTGGACAAATTCATATGCTCAGCAAGCATTTCTACCGTCCCTTTTACCAGAAAAATGCCCTTTTCTTCCAATTCCCTGATAATTTCCAAACGTTCAGCCCGCGTCAATCTCGTTAAATCCTCTCCCCTTTTTTCAATTACCTTTTGAAAGACATTTTTGACAAAATCATCAATGTTTGAAGCAAAATACTCGTCCCTGTAATCAGGACTTTTATCCAAACCGCTCTCCTCCATGATAAAATTTCCTGCTATTTTTCTTAATGTAAAAAAATCTTGAATACAATAATTTATACATAAACAACCAGCCAATTTCCTCTTGTGCCGAATAAAAATCGTCGAACATCGGTAAGGTTTTCCTTTGAAATAAGTATGGTATCCAATCCGATCTTCGGCCTCATCCCCTTCCGTCTTAATAATCTCAATGACGAAATTCGTTAAAGGTGCATAAAGCTTACGGTTTGTTACATTCCCCACAATTGCCACTACCGAAGCGTTGTAATTGGAAAAATCATGCAGTACAACTTCACACTGATCTCCCAATATTCCTGTTATCGCTTTCATAAATGGCAAATAGGGTTCAAATACGGGATTAAGATCCTCAGCTAGCTGTATAAACATAAGCAACTTCCTATCAAAAAATTTTTTGAAATCCCAAATAAATTGTATGATGTAAAAATGTGGCCCACAAGTGAATATTAAGAATTTTATATGGCTATATTTTCATTTTCTATAAAAATTATAGTATTGTCTTTATTCTTCTGTGGTCGGTAGCCGAAGTTTCAGTATGCCCCGAAAAATACAGGACAACATCCCGACTGTACATTTACAGTGGGATCTTCAAAATTGTGCTATTTTAGCAACTGATTCACTGCTGTTTGCAGTTAATCTCCAGGATTGTCTGTTCCGAACCTGAATTGGTTATCAAATCAGGGAAAATCACTTATCAAATATACCACCGGAACATCAATGAAACATTTTTTCCGCAACACACAAAATGAAAAGAAAATGCCCCTTTTCAAGGATAAGCAGGCAGTCAGGTTTAACTAAACCAGACTACCTGCTCAAAATAATTTAATTTGAAAACTCATTTTTTGAAATATCTATAAAAACCTCTTTTACAAATAAAAGAACTGACTTATGGAAATGGACTTTTACCATCCGTACTTCTCAGGTCCCCATTTTTTCTGTACAAGCTTCTGTTCAGTGTACAAAAGCGTGTTTGAAGGGACATCCCTGGCTACCATAACGCCAGGACCTATGGCACAATTGCAGCCCACTTTCACCCCTGGCATATACTGGCTGGCAATCCCGGTTCTTGTGAAATCACCGAAATACACGGCATTTCCATACCGGACGGGCATCTCCATTCTGCCTTGGACACGCTGGTTTTGGGGCTGGTCATCAAACCGCATGATCCCCACCGTAACACCTGCTGCAATATCCGTGGACTCTCCGATTACCCCGTAAACCTCTCCATAGTGAACAAAACTGATCCGGTCAAAGGTAACTCCTGCAAATTCAGCACAATGCCCGATTCGATTCCCGTTGCCAATGACACTGTATGGACCAATTCGACAAAAGTCCCGAATGGTGCAATGTTTGCCGATCATTGCGTTGCCGGCAATCGTTACTCCATTGTCAATCACGGTTCCGGCCCCGATCGAAACATTCCCTTCAATCATGACATTCCGGCCTATTTTTACATTTTCCCCCAATATTATTTTTCCGTCGATTTGTGCAGTTGGATGAATGGTAGCCGAGTCGGGAATGGTATCCCGGGTTAACGAATCCAATCCCTCCTTGACCGCCATGATATTTGCTTCCATTAGATCCCACGGTTTGTCCATATCGACAGCACCATCTTCAATCACATGGCCCATGATATCATTTCCATGTTCAATCAAAATCTGGAGCGCCTGTTCCAGTTCAGATTCCGGTGAAGGGATCACTCCCACACTGACACTCTGCATAAAACCGGGGTTTTTTATTAATGCCATGCGCAATGCTTCTGTACGCAATGCATAAATTCCCAACAGACGATGGGTAACGTAATGGGGTCGCGGGTGGCCAAAAATCTGTTCTACCTTTCCGGCTTGCAAGCGCGCGCAAATCCAGTCTTGCGGCCTTTCCTTGTCTACCGGCTTGCATAGCACAAGACCATCCGGTTCCTGATCATGAAAGTGGTCCACAAAATACTGCAGCCTTTTCCTGGTGATGGCGATATCCCCATAAATGACAAGAATATGATCATCCCTGATGGTCCCAACTGCTTTGGACAACGAATCAGCTGTCCCTTCCAAAAAAGGAAGCCGGATAACTTCTACTCCCTCATGGCCGTATACAATGGACTGAACCCGTTTATGAAGATAATGGGTCACGATGATGATCCTTTCAAAAGACATATCTTTCAGGCTGTGAATCAGGCGTTCAATATTTGGCTGATTACCGACGGGCAGAGCGGCTTTGGGCCAGTATTCGTTATAGGGCCACATTTTTCTTCCCAAACCGGCAGCAAGTATAATGGCAGTTTTCATATCAACACCCTTTTTCCTTTGTTTGTCGTGTTGCTCGTCTTCAGAAAAGCCCTTACACCAGTGTTTAATGCGTATCCCCATTTTATCACGATAGCCGAAACGCTCCCTGTGGCTTTCACTCGGAAAAATTGAAATGGTTTGGATTTATTATCCAACCTGAAAGGGAACCGAAAGTCAAGTCATGCTTGCTTCCCGGACGGAATTCTCCTGAGAATCGCTTCCCGCCTTCAACCCTACTAAGGTTTGAGTTCTCCCATTTTTGTCAAATTTGTTTTTTTCATAGTTTTGCCATGGCTTCTCAATATGATTTTATATGCAAATAAAACAATATTGCTATTTTGTCCAATTTCAACATGTTTACTATTGAGAATCAATTTCATATAATGAGGATAGCATTAATTAGTGATAATAGTTTTCAATCATTTGCACAGAATGGATATGGAGTGGTGCCTTATGACACTGGCTGACATACAACCAGGAAAAAAAGCCAGAATCGTGTCTATTGAAAATGTTAACAAATTGGTACGCCGGCGCTTGATTGACTTGGGGATTATGGAAGGCTCGATCATCTGTCTGAAAAATTCGTTGCCGTTTGGCGGACCTTATACTTTGGAGGCTGACGGACAATCGATCGGCATCCGTCGCCGGGAAGCTTCCTTGATTGAGGTGTCAAATCTATGATGAATGTTGCCCTGATCGGAAATCCCAATACGGGAAAAACCTCTCTGTTTAATGCCTTGACCGGATTTTATGAATATGTAGGCAACTGGTCGGGAGTTACTGTCGAAAAAAAGGTCGGCAAACTAAAGGATGAACTGGGCCAGTTGATTGATTTGCCCGGCATCTATTCATTAAATCCGTTATCTGAAGATGAAGCAGTCGTCTCCAATTTTTTACTGACAGAGGATTTTTCGGCTGTTTTAAATATCGTGGATGCTTCCCAACTGGAACGGAATCTGTATTTGACCCTTCAGGTTCTGGAATACGGCAAACCGGTTGTCATTGCCTTGAACATGTTTGATGTGGCCAAAGGCCGGGGGTTAAAAATTGATACAGAAAAGCTTTCCTTATATATGAAAACACCGGTGATCCCTGTGGTTGCCCGCAAAGGAACCGGCATTGATCAGGTAAAACATTATCTTCGTGAAATCAATGCAGAAAATCAAGAAGCTTTGGTCATCCACTACGGAGAGATTTTGGAAAACGCTATCCAGAAATTGATCCGTCAATTGCCGGATTCAAGACTGCCCAAGCGCTGGCTGGCTCTGCAGTTTTTCGAAGGAAACAAGCCGGTTTGGGAACTGTTGAAAAAGCATGTCGATGAATCTGTCCTGCAAAAAATCTTCGCGGAAACAGAAAAAAGAATTGCGGAAACAGAGTCGGTTTCTTCCCTCGATCGGTATATCCGCCAGATCCGCAGGCAGTGGATATGCAATGTATTGGAAAAAGCGATTTCCCACAGCCCAGACCGGAAGGTGCCGCTCAGCGATCGGATTGACCGGATTGTCGTGCACAAAGTGTGGGGCATGCCTATTTTCATGCTGCTTATGTATTTGGTATTCAAATTTACTTTTGATTGGCTGGGATCGCCGTTATCAGATGCACTGGACGCTTTCATCACCGGACCGGTTACGAACGGGATTTCATCCGGGCTTGAAGCGATCGGCGCTTCATCTTTCGTCAAGGCGGTTATCCTGGATGGAATTGTGGCTGGTGTAGGCGGAGTTCTGGTTTTCGTGCCACAGATTATGATCCTGTTTTTCTTTATTTCTCTTTTGGAGGATTCAGGTTACATGGCGCGGGTGGCCATGGTAATGGACCGGTTGATGGAAATTTTCGGGCTTAACGGAAAAGCATTTATTCCCATGATTATCGGTTTCGGGTGCAATGTGCCGGGAGTTATGGCCGCACGGACAATTGAACAACCCAGTGAACGGCTGCTCACCATCGTTTTGACACCGATGATGTCCTGTTCGGCAAGACTTCCCGTATATACGCTCTTTGCTGGCGCGTTCTTTGCAGAAAACCAGGCGTTAGTAGTATTCTCCCTCTATTTCCTTGGAATTGTGGTAGCGCTGGTAATGGCAAAAATTCTGACATCCACTCTTCTGAAGCATAAAGAATCAGTATTTGTCGTGGAATTGCCGCCTTACCGCGTTCCCCAGGGACAAGTATTGTTTCGCAGCACCTGGGAAAAAGGAAAAGGTTTTTTAAGAAAGGCAGGAACATTCATTTTAGGAGGGTCCGTGCTCATCTGGTTCCTCAGTTATGCCGGACCTGGCGGTCTGAGTGTAGATATGAACGAGAGTTATCTGGCCATGATCGGAGGATTTCTTGGAACATTGCTTGCGCCAATTGGTTTTGGCACCTGGCAGGCTGGCGCAGCCCTGATTACCGGATTTCTGGCCAAAGAAGTCGTTGTCTCCACCATGAATATCCTGTATGCATCACCTGATATATCCAGTTTGCAAGGAATTATTGCCGGGTCTTTCATTCCGCTGGAAGCTTTCAGTTTTATCGTATTCATTCTGCTCTATATCCCTTGCCTGGCTACAGTGGCTGTGATTCGCAAAGAGACCAATTCTCTGCGCTGGACCTTGTTTTCGATGGGTTACTCCCTGGCAATTGCGTATGTCATTTCACTAATCATCTATCAAGGCGGAAAACTCCTTGGACTGGGTTAATCTATTGATAAAGGAGGAACCGGCAAATGATTGTGAACCTCCTGTTGGGCAGTTTGATCTTCGGATATGCCGGTTGGACAATTTACCGGCGATTCAGAATCAGCAAACAGGGAAAATGCCAAAGCTGTTCTATTAAAGACAACTGCTCCACCAACAACGGCAAATCTTGTTGAACTGCACAAAAAACCGCCCAACAGGCGGTTTTTTTGTTTCACTTTTGCCTGAAGCAATTCAGGCCGGTTTTGTTATCCAAACCTGTCGTTTTACACTTTCCTGAAATAGCTGAACCACAGTCTGTTGATCTGTTGCCCAATCGGGAGCTTTGAGCTGCTGTATGGTTTTTCTTTACGGAAATCACCCGGCTTCCGATGTCTTCTCCTGCCTGGTAATCATGATTTTATCAACCCGGACGTGGTCCATGTCTACAATTTCCAACTTGAGATCCCTGATTTTAATGACATCACCCACTTCGGGGATATCGCCCAAATAACTGGTTAAAAATCCGCCCAGTGTATGATAATCGCCGCTGTCCATAACCATTTCATCCTCCAGATCAAAATATCTGATAAATGTATCCACGGAAACCAGGCCATCTGCCAGCCACGTTGAATCATCCCGCCGGGTGATTTGCGGTTCCTCTTCTTCTTCGCGATAAGGCAGATCGCCAAAAATATTTTCCATGAAATCGTGCAGGGTTACAAATCCTTCGATCCCTCCATATTCATCGACAACAACTGCTTCATGCATTCCGGACTTCTTCACTGTTTCCAAAGCCTGAAACACTTTCATATGTTCAGGCAAAAGCAAGGTTTCCTCTATGCAATCTTCAATGGAAAATTTCTCCCCTTTAAGTAATAAACGAAAAACCTTTTTTGTATGAATAATTCCAAGAAACTCATCCAGGCTGCCTTTGCCAACCGGAAAGCGGGAATGATAGCTATCGCTGATAATCCTCATATTTTCCTCAAATGAACTCTCTACGTCAATCCAGACCAGCTGGGTACGGGGTGTCAAAATATCACCCAAACGCTTGTCACTCATATAAAAAATCTGGTCCACCATTTCATGTTCAATTTCTTCGACAGCACCGCTATAAACACCCTGTTCAACCAGCTGCTGAATCTCCTCCTCAGTGACATCCGGTTTGGTTGGTTTTTTCACTCCCAGCATTTTCAATACCAAAGCCGTTGATTTGCTAAGGATCCAGATAACCGGTTTGCCGATCACAGAAAACCAGTACATTGGTCTGGCAACAATCATGGCGGCTTTCTCGGGATTAACAAGCGCAATCTGCTTTGGAACCAGTTCTCCGACAATCAGCGACAAGTAAGTAGTCAGCACAATCACCAACACCATGCTGATTTCCTGGCTAAACGGAGCCAAAACATCCACCCGGTCAAGCAATACCGCTACTTTTCCGGAAAGCGCTGCTCCGCCAAACGCACCTGTTACAATCCCGATCAACGTGATTCCAATCTGAATTGTTGACAGCAATTCGTTTGGTTTTTCAGCCAGTCTGAGCGCTGTTTGCGCCTGGGGACTGCCTTCTTTAGCTTTTTGATCAAGCCGAACCTTTCTCGAGGTAACAATGGCCAGTTCAGTCATCGAAAAAATGCCGTTCATGATAATCAGGAGCAAAATAATTATGGTCGAAACACCAAGACTGTCCAAAAACACTTTTATCATGCCTTCCATTATTTTTACGCTATCAGGTTTTCTCCCTGATTTTATAAATTTGTCCGCATATGCCAGTACCTTTCCCTTATTTCAGGGTGTATCATATTATTCCCGGCAATAATCAATTGAAACAAAAAAAGACTCCAAAAAGTTTTTTCCTTTTTGGAGTCCGGGATAAAAGTCAATTCCTAAAGCAATATGATTCTTCCGTTGTACATGGTAAGCAAATACCGGTTGATGAT
>NZ_JACEOL010000030.1 GCF_013868055.1 Thermoactinomyces mirandus
TCTTTTGTCAACAGCCTCAAGGCATCCTCCTTTTGGAGATGCCTTTTTTATTGCCTGTTAAGCAGTCATTTCCTGTTCGGATGGCCTGATCAGCCCGACTTTTTTCAAGGCTGCCAAAATCCGGGTTCCTTTTGGAAGCAGACGGATTTCGTTTTCGCCAATTGTTTTTGTCAACAGTAAAACAATACTGTATATCATGACGCCAAGCAAACACAGGCTGATGCTCAAGATTCCATTTCCTACACGGGATATCTGCAAAGGATCGATCCAATGCGTGATAAACAGATAAGCGGCCATCAATGTTATTCCCATCAGGCCGGCAGACAGCGCGGGTTTGACAAACTGCCGCCGGATATCCAGACGAAGCCCGGTTTTTTTGGTGACCATCCACATATTTAATGAACAGACCACAAAATAAGCTACTACCATGGACATGGCTGATCCGGTGATCCCAAACCAGGGAATGAACACAAAGTTGCCGGCCAGTTTAACGGCGGCTCCAATCATCAAATGCCGCACAGGCAGTTTGTTGTAGCCCATTCCCTGAAGAATCCCTGAACTGGTTACGGCCAGAGTGCTGAAAACGGAGGAACACGCAAGGACAGACAGTGTCAGGGTTCCGGAATCATTTTCAAACATCAGTATGTTCAGGGGCCGGGCCAAAATGACCAATCCCATGACGGATGGCATGCTAACCACCAGGGTCATCAGCCATGCCTGTTTGATTTTGTGTTCTACCGCCGCCATTTCCTGCCGGGCAATGTGTGCAGAGATGGTAGGAATCAGGGCAAGGGTCAAGGCGGAAGAAAAAGTGGAAATGACATTAACAAACGGTTCTCCCCGCCCGTAAATTCCAAACAGGGTGTTGGCCATGCTTTCTGTATTTCCCAGACTCATCAGGAGGCGCGGGACGGTGAATGAATCGATCAGGCCAATCAGTGGCAAAATCAAGGTACCCAATGAAATTGGCAAAGCATAAAGAATGATCTTCATGGCCAGTTTCGATAAGGATTCCCGGGTTTTAATTTCTGTCGGGCTTGGCGGTGTGACATTTTTCAGCAGTTTCAAGTCTTTCCTGTTGTACCAGAGGACCACCGCCAATCCGCCAAGTGCACCGGCAAAGGCTCCCGATGTTGCACCAGCGGCAACAAGTTCCCGCGAAAAATGGGCTTCAACCATCCAGTATGTAAGGCCGATCACCACACTGACACGGATAATCTGTTCGACCACCTGCGATATTCCTGTGGGCATCATCTGCTGGTGTCCCTGAAAATACCCCCGGTAAACGGCCATGATGGGAACGATTAATATGGCAAAAGCCAAAACTTTTAAGGAAGACTCGGTTGGCGGGTTATCCAGCAATACATGTGAAATGAATCGGGCTCCAAAGAAAAGAATGGAGAAAGCAACCAGACCGCTTAATGTTAAAATAAATGAAGCGGCTTTTAAAACTCGTCGTGCTCCATATCGATCGTCTTTGGCCAGCCGCTCGGCAACGAATTTGGAAACAGTGATCGGGATTCCGGCTGAGGCCACCATCAGCAATATCGTGTAAAAAGGAAAAGATATGCGATAAAGGCCTACTGTTTCGTCACCGGCGATGTTTTGAAAAGGTGCCCAGAATAAAGCGCCGATTATTTTTGTAAATAACGTTGCGATACTTAGGATGACTGTTCCTTTTACGAGTTTGTTTGCCATTTTGCCTTCTTCCTTTAATCAAATTTATACGGATTTATTCTATCAATAATATGGTAAGAAGCATACCAAACGTTTTTGCTAGAATCGTAAAAAATGATGAATATCCGGGATATCCGCCTTTTTTTCAAATGAATCAAAAGGATTCGCAGGAATTCTTGCTGGAACCTGCAGGAGCAGGTTGATTATCATAGAAAGGGATTATGATAAGGAGAGACTGGGATCATGGATAACAATATCAATGTAGTTAGTATGACCGGATATGGCCGGGGTGAAACAGAAAATGGCGGAATCCGGATTGTTACAGAAATTCGCACGATGAACCACCGTTTTCTGGATATGGTAATTCGCTTGCCCCATGGGTGGATGTCGATCGAAGAATCGATCCGGAAACGGGTGCAAAGCGTGATACGACGGGGTCGGGCTGATGTCTTTGTCACCATCGAAGGATTGCTTCCCCCGGAACGGAAAGTGGAAGTAGATTGGGGCTTGCTGGAAAGTTTTGTTCAGGCGGGAAAAATATTGAACGAAAAATGGGGAGTCAAAGCCGATTTGACCATGGCTGATCTGCTCAACAAGCCGGAATTGTGGCTGATTGAAGAAGTAAAGCCGACTGTCGATGCACACCATGAGGCTGTTTTGCAAACAGTTGAAACGGCCTGCCAGGAATTGAAACGGATGAGGGAGCAAGAAGGGAAACTGTTGGGGGTTGATCTTCTCAAAAGACTGGACCGGTTGGGTAAATATGTCAGGGAAATGAAAGTCCTGGCTCCGAAAGTGTCCGAACATATCGGGAAGAAATTGCGGAAACGGCTGGAAGAGTGGCTGGCCGGGGCTGATCTTGACGAGGAACGCATCTTGACTGAAACGGCTGTTTGGGCGGAGAAAGCGGACATTACCGAAGAACTGACCCGCCTCAACAGCCATATTTCCCAGTTTCACCAAACGATGGAGAAGGGTGAGTCAATTGGCCGCAAGCTGGATTTCCTTATCCAGGAAATGAACCGGGAAGTGAACACCATCGGTTCGAAAGCCAATATGCAGATGATCAGTACATTTGTTGTTGAATGCAAAAGTGAACTGGAAAAAATGAAAGAACAGGTTCAAAATATTGAGTAATACATTGATTCCTGGCAGAAAACGGACTAAAATAGCGTAGTAGGAAACAAGGTTTAATTCAGGCTCTTTCCCACCAATTCAGAATATGGGCGAGGAGGCACCTCTTTTGGGTATCAAATTAATCAATATTGGATTTGGCAACATTGTCTCAGCGAACCGAATTGTTTCTATCGTCAGTCCAGATTCTGCACCGATCAAGCGAATTATCCAGGAAGCCCGGGAACGGGGAGTTTTGATTGATGCTACATATGGGCGGAGGACAAGAGCAGTCATTATCACCGATAGTGACCATGTCATTCTGTCAGCTGTTCAGCCGGAAACGGTTGCTCACCGTCTGGCAAGCAAAGAGCAACATGAAGACATTGTGGAGTAGGAAGGGCTTATGATGAAAGTGAACAGTGTAAACGAAGGCCTGCTAATTGTTATCTCCGGGCCTTCAGGAGTTGGAAAGGGGACCGTATGTTCCAGATTGCGGCAGAAAATGCCGGAATTGACATATTCAATCTCGGCGACAACCCGGGCTCCGCGTGAAGGGGAAATGGATGGAGTCAGTTATTTCTTCAAGACGGTTCCCGAGTTCAAAAAAATGATTGAAGAAGATCAACTGATTGAATGGGCACAGTATGTGGGAAACTATTACGGGACACCCCGTCGTTTTGTAGAGAATACGTTAGCCTCAGGGCAGGATATTGTTCTGGAAATTGAAGTTCAGGGAGCCATGCAGGTAAAGGAAAAGTTCCCGCAGGGAGTCTTTATTTTTTTGGTTCCCCCGTCATTTGAAGAGTTGCGCCAGCGCATCATAAACCGGGGAACAGAGACGGAAGCGTTACTGAACAAACGCCTTGAGGCAGCGAGCGATGAATTGAACCAGATCAAAAACTACAACTATGTTGTGATCAATGATGAAGTGGATAAAGCGTGTGAATGCATTCGCGCCATTGTCATGGCCGAACACTGCCGGACAGATCGCCTGAAGTTAAGCGATCAAAACTCTTAGGAAAAGATGGAGGTTTTGATCATGTTATATCCATCAATTGATTTACTTATGACAAAATCAGACAGCAAATATTCGATTGTGGTGATGGCTGCAAAACGGGCAAGGAAATTGCTGGATGGCCAAAGTCCGCAACTTCAGCCGAAATCGAAAAAATATGTGGGAATCGCTTTGGAAGAGATTGCGGCAGATATTTTGGTTCCATCAATCCGCACGGGAGAAAAATAAGGCGCTTGCCGACATGGTTTGAGAGTGATTTTTTGAAGCTTCTTGATCGCTTCTTTACATAAAAATGACTCCAAATAAAAGTTATTCTATAGTTTGAAATAACAACCTTGAAAGGTTGTTATTTTTCTATGTCGACCTGGTGCGGGTGTACTTTTTCGAACAGCATGTCCGAAATGGCAAAATTTGTTAATTTGGCGTATTGAACCGCCATTTGCGTGAATAAGAAGCGTTTGCCATGTGTATATCGGCAGACCAAATTGATTTTAACCGGGAATGCAGGTAGACGATGCGGTAAAATAAACTTTAGAATTCTCATATAAGGAGAGAGAAAGGATTGTGAACAGCAAACGAATTGTTTTGGGGATTACGGGAGGAATTGCAGCATTTAAAGCAGCATCGGTGGCCAGCCAACTGTCGCAACGGGGAGCCAATGTGCGCGTAATCATGACAGATTCGGCTACGAAGTTTATCACTCCCCTTACATTGCAAATTTTGTCACATAACCATGTGGCTGTGGATACGTTTGACGAACAAAACCCGGAAGTGGTCAGTCATATTGATCTTGCCGACCATGCAGACCTGTTTATCATCGCCCCGGCAACTGCCAATATCATTGGCAAACTGGCCCACGGGCTGGCCGATGAAATCTTGTCAACCACCTTGATCGCAACCAGAGCGCCCATCGTACTGGCACCGGCGATGAATGTGCACATGTACCAGAATCCGGTTGTACAGGAAAACATGGCGATATTGAAGAAAAGAGGCGTGTATTTCATTGATCCGGATGAGGGGCAACTGGCCTGCGGTTATGTCGGGCAGGGACGTATGGCTGAACCGGAGCGAATTGTTGAGTGGGCGGAAACGTTTTTTGCCAGGCAACGCCGGCTGGCCGGCAAAAAAGTGCTGATTACAGCCGGTCCTACGCTGGAGCCGATTGACCCGGTCCGATATATTTCCAATTATTCGTCCGGAAAAATGGGCTTTGCCTTGGCACAGGCTGCCCGTGAGGCAGGTGCAGAGGTCATTTTGGTCAGCGGACCGGTTTCATTGGATACTCCCGGCGGGATAAAGCGGATCGATGTTATTCGGACGAAGGATATGAAAGAGGCTGTGCTGAAATACCTTCCAAGTGTGGACGTCATTATCAAGGCAGCCGCCGTTTCCGATTACAGGCCCGGGGAAGTGTTGGACCACAAGATGAAAAAAAGCAAGGAAGAGATTTCCCTGCGTCTGGTGAAAACAGAAGACATTGCCAGCCTGGTGGGCAGACAGAAGAAGCCTCATCAACTGTTTATGGGATTTGCGGCAGAAACGGATCATGTTGAAGAGTATGCCTGTGATAAACTGAAACGCAAAGGCATGGATTATATCGTTGCCAATAACGTAAGCTTGCCTGGTTCAGGCTTTGGGAGTGATACCAACATTGTCACTGTCTTTGACCGTGATGGAAAAGTTTTTTCACTTCCGCAAATGAACAAATTGGATGTAGCCAGAAAATTGATGACATTGGTTGGGGACTGGTTCTCAAATGATTGCTGAAGTAATCGTGGATGTACCGGCTCGGGCTACCGATCGCCCGTATGATTACCTGGTTCCGGAAGAACTCATGCCGGAGGTCCGGGTAGGAAGTCGTGTTCAGGTACCGTTTGGACACCGGAAATTGATCGGGTACGTTGTTCGGCTCAAGGAGCAGTCGGAAACAAGAAAGTTAAAGTCCGTCAGTGAAGTGATGGATATCCTTCCACCGCTTACTCCTGAACTGGTTGAACTGGGTTTTATGATGGCGGATGAGTATTTGTGCCATACCATTACGGCCCTGCAATCGATGGTGCCTTCGGTTCTTAAAGGAAAATATCAGAAAATCGTGCGTTACCTGGGAGAAAAAGAGGAACCGGACACCCTCCGGGATCTTGTCAGCCAGCCTTTTTTAGACTATCTGAAAAAAATAGGGGAGTGTACCTGGGAAGAGGCATTGAATTTTGGCGTGAGCGCCTCGAGTCTCAGGCAATTGTCCGGAAACGGACTGATTGGGCTGGAAGAGAGAGTGGGGGACCGTGTTACCAGACAGAAAGCGACATTTGTGAAGCCGGCAAGTGCCGGTCAGCTGCAGGAGGCCATCGATAAATTGTCCGGACGGGCAAAACGGCAGAAAGAAGTTTTGCAATTTTTCCAGGCCAACCCCGGGGAAATTGCCTTGCCACATTTGCTGGCCAAACTTCAGGTCTCGCGCAGTACCGTACAAAGTCTTGTCGACAAAGGCAGTCTGATCGTGGAAGAGCGGGAGGAACTGCGTGATCCGTATCGGGACCGGGACTTTCAGAAGACAGAACCGCTCACTTTGACGCCGGAGCAGAAAAAGGCGATTGCTCCCATTCTCGCTTCGGTCCGGCACCGGAAGGCTGAAGCGATTCTTTTGCAGGGGGTAACGGGGAGCGGGAAAACGGAGATTTATCTGCAAGCGATTGCCGAAGTTTTAAAACAGGGCCAGGAAACAATTGTGTTGGTGCCGGAAATATCGCTTACCCCCCAGATGGTCCATCGCTTCAAGGGTCGTTTTGGGGAACAGGTGGCCGTGTTGCACAGCAAATTGTCCAGTGGTGAACGGTATGATGAGTGGCGCAAGATCCGCCACGGGGAAGTGAAGGTCGCAATTGGCGCGCGTTCGGCGATTTTTGCTCCTTTCAGGAAGATCGGTTTGATCATAATCGATGAAGAACATGAATCTTCCTATAAGCAGGAAGAAAATCCCAAATATCATGCGCGGCAGATTGCCTGGTGGCGGGCGCAAAAGCATCAGGCCACCCTGGTTCTGGGATCGGCCACGCCTTCTTTGGAAACCTGGATGCATGCCCAAAAAGGATACTATCAGCACATTGAACTGAAAGAACGTGTACATGGGCGCCCGTTTCCGGAGATGAAAGTGGTCGATATGCGAAAGGAATTGCTGGCCGGCAACCGGTCCATGTTCAGCGAAAGCCTGCGTGAAGAATTGACCCGGTGCATTGACCGTGGCGAGCAGGCGGTACTGTTTTTGAACCGGCGCGGATTCTCAACGTTTGTCATGTGCCGGGAATGCGGGGAAACCCTTACTTGCCCCCACTGCGATATTTCATTAACATATCACCAGACCAACCGGACCGTGCGTTGCCATTATTGCGGGTATGCCGAACGTGTGCCGGAGGTTTGTCCTTCATGCGGCAGCAAGCATATTCGCCACTTCGGTGTTGGTACACAACGGATTGAATCGGAGCTTTCGCGGCATTTTCCGGGAATTCGTGTCATTCGCATGGATGTGGATACGACAGGCCGCAAGGGGGCGCACGAACGGTTGCTGGGATCATTCGGGGCAGGCCGGGCAGATGTGCTTTTGGGTACACAAATGATTGCCAAAGGCCTGGATTTCCCGAAAGTGACTCTGGTTGGCGTCATTGCGGCGGATACCATGCTGCATTTGCCCGATTTTCGATCCGCCGAACGGACCTTCCAGTTGTTGACACAGGTAAGCGGCCGGGCGGGCAGGCATGAAAAACCGGGAAAAGTCGTGATCCAAACCTATAACGCGGAACATTACAGTATCAGTTTGGCCGCCAGCCGCCAGACTTCAGCTTTTTACCAGCAGGAAACCCGATTGAGAAAACTTCATGACTATCCTCCGTTCAGCGGAATGTTTTCCGTACTGGTCAGTCACCCGGATCGGGTAAAGGTGATGCGTTCCGGGCAGGTAATTGCTCTTCGAATCAAAAGGAATCTGCCGCCGGACTGCCAGATGCTCGGTCCTGTGCCAGCGCAGATTCCGCGCATTAAGGATCGATATCGGTTGCAAATACTGATAAAGTATTCTCTGGACAGCAAATCTGTTCAAACGGTCAAGGACAGTTTGAGAGAAATCGTTTATCTGACTGATGATCCTGACTTGAAAATCAGTCTGGACCGGGATGGAATGGAACCTGTCATCCCGTCGCCGACTTTTTTGTAGTGAGGGGATCACATAGAAAGGAGTTTTTTGTTTTATGGCAATTCGTAATATTGTACTGTATCCGGACCCGGTTCTCAAGAAAAAAGCGCGGCCGGTAACCAAATTTAACGAGCGGCTTCACAAACTGCTCGACGATATGGCTGAAACGATGTATGATGCACCGGGTGTCGGACTGGCAGCTCCACAGGTCGGAATTCTGAAGCGTGTCATCGTTGTGGATATTGGTGAGGGATTAGTCGAAATGGTAAATCCCGAGATTGTTGAGCAAAAGGGAGAGCAGATTTCTCCGCCGGAAGGGTGTCTGAGCATCCCCAACTTGCTGGGGGAGGTTCAGCGTTCCCAGTGGGTCAGGGTAGTTGCCCGGGATCGTGAAGGCAATCAGTTTGAAATGGAGGCGGAAGGTTATCTTGCCCGTGCGTTGCAGCATGAAATCGACCATTTGAACGGAATTCTGTTTATTGATGTAGCAACAAGGGTATTCCGTCCCGAGGAGGAGGAGAACGCTTGAGCAAAGTCAGGGTTTTGTTTATGGGGACTCCGGACTTTGCGGTGCCCTCTTTGCGTGCATTGTTGGAGCAAACAGAGCGGGTTGAGGTGATCGGAGCAGTTACCCAGCCCGACCGGCCCAAAGGAAGAAAAAAAGAACTGACGCCGCCCCCGGTCAAGGTGGAAGCGCTGAAACACGGGCTGCCTGTATTTCAGCCGTTAAAACTCCGGTCGAAAGAGGCAACAAGGCAGATCCTGGAATTGAATCCGGACCTGATTGTCACAGCGGCCTATGGCCAGATTTTGCCTGAGGCTGTCTTAAAAACGCCCGCATACGGATGCATTAATGTGCATGCGTCGTTATTGCCCAAATACCGTGGGGGTGCACCGATTCACCATGCCATTATCAATGGAGAAAAGGAAACGGGCGTCACGATCATGTATATGGTGAAAGCACTGGATGCCGGCGACATGCTTCTTAAGCGGGCAATTCCGATTACCAGCCAGGATGATGTCGGAACAATGCATGACAAACTGGCAAAACTGGGAGCCGAATGTTTGCGGGAAGTTCTCCCCGGACTGCTGGATGGAACGATTAAAGCAATTCCGCAGGATGAATCACAGGTTACCTTTGCCCCCAATATCACGCGGGAAGACGAAAAAATGGACTGGTCGCGTTCCGCCAGGCAGCTTGAATGGCAGGTGCGCGGACTTTGTCCGTGGCCAGGCGCCTTTACAATCTGGAAGGACAAACCGTTTAAAGTATGGAAAGCGGTTTGTGAAGAGAAAGAAGTTGACCGGGAACCCGGAACAGTGATCAAACTGGATACAAAAGGCATTGCTGTGGCGACAGGAAAGGGAATTCTGTGGTTGACCGAGGTTCAGCCGGCCGGAAAAAGGCGAATGACTGCCGGCCAGTTTGTCAATGGACGGCAGATGAAGGAAGGAGAAAGGTTTGAAGTCTGAAGAACGGGGCGCAAATGCCCGCGAGACGGCACTGGATATATTGGTACAGCTGGAAACAAAACAGGCTTACAGCAATCTCCTTTTAAATCAGGTATTGGGGCAGTCCTGCCTGGATGACCGGGACAGGCGTCTGGTAACCGAGCTGGTTTATGGAACGATCCAGCGGCTGAACACACTGGACTGGATTCTCGGCCAGTTGCTGAAAAAAGGCAGCAGGTCACTGGAACCCTGGGTACGGCAACTGTTACGAATCGGCATTTACCAATTGCTTTATCTGGACCGGATTCCGGAGCGGGCAGCCATTTATGAAACCGTACAAATCAGCAAGAAAAGAGGACATAAGGGAATTTCCGGCCTGGTCAACGGAGTTCTGCGTTCTTTTCTGAGAAAAAAGCAGCGGCTGACACCTCCCCGGAATCCGCAAACGCTCAGGGAAAAAGCGATATCGTATTCCCATCCGGAGTGGATGATTGAACGGATGGAACAGGTGTATGGTGCGGAAGAGACAAAAGCGGCCTTGCTTTCCAACCAGATACCGCCCAAAGTAAGCATCCGGATCAATCAGCTGAAAATGGGGCGGGACCAATTTATCAAACTATGGCATGAAAGCGAAAAAGGGAAGGCCGAAGCCTCTGCGGTTGCCCCTGAAGGAGTTCTTATTCATGATGGCGGCAACCCGGCCTACAGTTCCTGGTTTCAAAAAGGTTTTTTTACGATTCAGGATGAAAGCTCGATGCTGGTCGCACGCGCCCTGTCACCCCGGCCGGGAATGAAAGTCCTGGACGTTTGTGCTGCGCCTGGCGGCAAAACCACGCATTTGGCGGAATTGATGGAAAATCAGGGCGAGATATTGGCTTGTGATGTCCATGAACATAAATTGTCCCTGATCCGGTCAAATGTTTTGCGGTTAGGAATAAAAATTGTTTCTATTGCGCAACAGGATGGAACCATGCTTGCCAAACGGTTTGCTCCCGGAACGTTTGATGCTATCCTGCTGGATGCTCCCTGTTCAGGCCTGGGTGTGATCCGTCGCAAACCGGATCTGAAGTGGAGCAAGGAAGCCAGGAATATCGATTCCCTGGTCCGGCTGCAAAAGTCTCTGCTTGATTCGGCAGCCCCTCTGTTAAAAGCGGGAGGTGCGCTTGTCTACAGCACATGCACGTGGGAACCCCGCGAAAACGAAGAACAGGTTAAATCTTTTCTGAAGCGCCATCCGGATTTCGAAATGGACCGCCAGTTTGTGGAAAAGCTTTCTCCTGCAGTAAAAAAGGCTGCCCAAACGGGAACAGCCTGGGTACAAATATTGCCGCACCATTTGATGAGCGATGGATTTTTTATTTCACGCGTTGTCAAAAAACGTTGATCCGGTTGCGGAACAGCCGGCCGGCAGCGCGGGAAACCACCGATGTTAAACAAAATTGCTTTCTGCCAGTATCAGTGGATATTCCACTGATGCTTTTTTTTGCCGAAATGTATGATTTTATGGGATTGGTGACAAGTTATGAATGGTGATGATTAATGAAAAAATCGGTTCGTATTCTGCGCAGGGAAAGAAAAAAGAGGCAAAAATTGGAAGAATACAACCAGAAGCAGCTGGAACGGGTGATCAGTGATGAAGTTCCAGTATACAAAAATATCGAACAGAATCTTGAATACGTCAAAAAAATTCTGGGGGATTCTTCGGACCTGGTTGTTCGTGAATTCAGGATTGACACTCTTAATATCAAAGTGGCGGTTGTTTACCTTGATGAATTGATTAACAAGGATATCACACAAAACTACCTGATTCGGCCATTAATGAAACTCAAGGAAAGTGAAGCGTTGCCGGGGGAACCGTGGGAGACCATTGTCAACGAGGTGCAAGCCGGGGAAACAAAAGAACTGGAGCAGATGAAGAAGGCGGTAGAAGGCCTGTTAAGCGGTGATACCATCCTGTTGGTTGATGATTTGGAGAAAGCGCTTTTGGTTGGAACCAAGGGTTGGGCAGGCAAAAATGTCGGTGAACCACGGGCGGAATCGGTGGTGCGGGGCCCGACTGAAAGTTTGAATGAAACGCTGTCATCCAGCTTGGGCTTGATCCGGCATCGTTTGCGCGATCCTTCCCTACGTGTGAAATACCATACGATCGGCAAGCGGACCAAAACTACCGTCGCTGTTCTGTATATTGAAGAAATCAGTGAAGAGGATATTGTCAAAGAGGTTGAAAAACGGATCAGAGAAATTGAGATTGACGGGATTTTGGAAACAGGGTACATCGAGGAGTTGATCCAGGACCAGATCTGGACACCGTTTCCCCTGATGCAAAACACGGAACGCCCCGATTCCGTTGTGGCCCACCTGCTGGAAGGAAAAGTGGCGATTCTGGTGGACGGGACACCGCATGCCCTGATAGCCCCCGCTGTATTCAGCCAGTTTTATAACAGCCCGGAAGATTATTACGAGCGCTATTTAATATCCACTTTTTTGCGGTTTATCCGATTGCTCAGCCTGTTTATTGCTTTATTGCTGCCGGCGTTGTACATCGCTTTCGTTTCGTTTCATCCGGAAATGATTCCGTTTCAATTGGCGCTTGCGATGGCGGCGGGACGGGCAACCGTTCCTTTTTCTTCCATTATTGAAGCATTGATTATGGAGTTCAGTGTTGAGATTCTGCGGGAGGCCAGCATCCGGTTGCCAGGTCCGATCGGACCCACCATCGGGATTGTCGGTGCCCTTGTCATCGGGGATGCGGCAGTTTCTGCCGGGCTTGTTTCACCGGCTTTTGTAATTGTAGTTGCTTTAACGACAATCAGTTCCTATGCCAATCCAAACTATAATGCTGCCATCTCCGTCCGGTTAATCCGGTTTCCGTTGATGATCCTGGCGTCCATGTTCGGATTGATTGGCGTTATGTGCGGCTTGATGCTGCTTCTTCTTCATCTTGTGCAACTCCGGTCTTTCGGAGTTTCGTATATGTCCCCGTTCTCACCGTTAAATTTGCAGGGTCTCAAGGATTCCCTGGTGCGCATTCCGTGGCCCTGGATGAAAAAGCGTCCCGTGATCTTCAGAACCCATAATCAGACAAGGTTACATGAAGTGAGGAAAGAAAATGAGTCGTAAAACAGCATCCAAAGATAAAATTACATCCTATCAGGCCTTTACCTTGCTCTATTCCACCCTGTTTGGAGTAGGTGTAATGACTTTGCCCCGGGATGTGGGAGAGAAGGCCGGAAACGATTTGGTCTGGGTGATTTTTTTATCCGGTTTCCTGGTATTCGTGCTGGTATATCTGATCAGTACCCTTTGTCAGCGCTTTCCCGGCATGACATTTACCCAGTATACAGCTGAAATCCTGGGGGGAAGTCAAAAAAAATGGATTGGAAAGGTTCTGAGCATCCCGTTTGTACTGATGGTGGTCGTTTTTTTTATTCTTGGAATTGGTACGGTCTTGCGGATGTTTGGGGAAACGATCACGAGTTCCATGCTGCGTCATACGCCGCTTGAAGCGATTATGCTGATCTTGATTCTGACAGTTGCCTTTGGTGCCGGCAGTAAGCTTGAAGTTATTGCCAAATTGAATGAATTCCTGTTTCCGATTACACTGGCACCGTTCCTGTTAATGCTTTTTGCGGCAGTTCAGCGCGGAGACTTTACCAATATACTTCCTCTGTTTCAGATAAACCTTTCCAATATTATAGAAGCCATTCTCAGAGGAGGTTATTCTTTTGCGGGGTACCTGGTCATTATGATATTTGCCGGTTTTTATCAGGAACCGGGGAAGATGAAAAAGATTCACACCATCTCCCTCATTTCAATAATCGTTTCCTACTGGTATTTATGTGTGATTACCCTGGGGGTACTGGGGATTGAAGAAGTAAAAAACATCATGTTTCCTGTTTTGGAAGTGGCGAAATCGGTTAAGTTGGAAGATATGTTTTTTGAACGGATCGAAGCGGTCATTTTATCGATCTGGCTGGTGACCGCTTTTACATCCATATTAAATTTGTATGCCGCCTTTGTCCAAGTGATTATCGGGTTTTTTCATTTGTCTGAGAAATATCGCCTCTGGATTTCCTTTTTGACAATGCCTGGTTTATTGCTCCTGGCAATGATCCCCAAAAATGTTCCGGAAATAGGGACTTATGGAGAAATCGTCGGCGTGTATGAAATAGGGGTTTCCTTGCTTGTTCCGCTTGTTCTTTTGCTTATAGCCGTGATTCGGAGAAAGAAAGGGGAAGTAAATCTTGAAATTGATTCTTCATCGAAGTAAAAAATGGCTTGCCATGGTTGCCATATTAACCTTGTCGTCCTTCCTGCTGTATGGCTGCTGGGACAGCCGGGAACTTGAAAAAAGGGCTACGGTAGCCGCAATGGCTGTGGATAAAAGCCCCCAGGGTTATGAATTATCGGTTCAGGTACCCAGCCCGCGCAAGACGACCGGCGGAGGTGGCGGTGGAGGCGGCGATGGCGGTGGTGTAGGTGGCGACGGAGCTGTCGAGATATTTTCCGGAGAAGGCCGGTCTTTCCATGAAGCGATGCAACAGATTGAATCCAAAGTCAACTTCCCCTTGTTTATCGGCCATATGCAACTGTTGCTGATCAGTGACGAGGTGGCAAGAGAAGGAATATTTCCTTTGCTGGACGGTTTGAGAAGAAGTCTGGAAATACGCCGTCATTTGTGGCCTGTTGTTATTTTGGGAAAAGCAAAGGATGCGCTGAAAGTACAAGTTCCTCTGGAAGAGATCCCGATTGAGTATTTGCGCACGCTCATTGGGTCTGGCATTGATAATGGTCGCTTCGCCTGGCTGGGAATGGGAGAGGTTTCTGAAAATCTTTCGGATCCGGTGAGGCAGTCGCCCATTCTCAATGCATTCAGTGTTACTGAAAAACGGTTCATCTGGGAAGGAATAGCCATTTTAAGGCATGACCGGTTGATTGGCCTTGTTCAACATCCCTTGGTTACCCCGCTGCTGCAAATCCGCAAGCAGATGGTTGGCTGGCCGATGGCCATATCCTGTCCAAAAAAGAAAGGGCGGATTATATTTGTCCCCCGTAATATTGTTCGAACCATTGATATATCTGAGAAGCCGCAGATCGATGTAACAGTAAAGGTGGAGGGAGAAATAGCTGTCAAAGAGTGCTATTCGTTTCAGATGGATCATCCGCGAAAGTATGAATTGATAAATCATTTATTGGAAAAGGAGTACGAAAAAGCGGCGAAAATGCTTGTGGATAAAGCCCAAAAGGATTTCAGAACCGATATCTTCACATTCGGCAAACATATCCATGCTTACTATCCCCGGCTTTTCAGGCAAATTGATTGGATGCACAATCACAACCAGATCCCTGTTCGTGTCCGGTATGAGGTGGAAGTGCGAAGAGTCGGGCTGGAGTCGGGATAAGATTAAAGGAACGGGTAAAGTTTCAAAAATAAAAGAGTGATTTGACGAATATCGGGATGAATTCTGGCCAGCCGTGCCGGTTGTGACAGAAGACAAAAATGTTCATCGGCAGTCTCTTTTCTTTCATTGTTGCTATGATATAATAAGAAAAGTTTTGAACAGGCGTTCCCTGTTCAAACATGGCTGCCAGCAAAGGAATTGGTGAGACATTGCATGAAACCTTTAGCATATGATTTGGATTACGAGAATTGGAAAGAATGGATGAAAGAGCAGAACCAACCGGAGTTTCGAGCCAGGCAGGTTATGGATTGGCTATACATCAAACGGGTTGTTTCCTTTCAGGAAATGACGAATCTTCCAAAAGTATTGCGGCAAACACTGGAGGAAACATTTCACCTGAAATCGCTCAGGATTATTGCCAGACAGGTTTCCCAAGACGGAACCGTGAAATTTCTGTTCGGCCTGTATGACCAACATGCCATTGAAACAGTTCTGATGCGGCATGATTACGGGATCAGCGTCTGTGTGACCACTCAGGTCGGTTGCCGCATGGGATGTACCTTTTGTGCATCAACGCTGGTCGGTCTGAAACGGAATTTGAGCAGCGGCGAAATTGTTGCCCAGGTTTTGATGGCCCAAAAGTACCTGGATCAATCCGATGAACGGGTCAAATCCGTTGTTGTAATGGGATCCGGCGAGCCATTTGAAAATTACGGGCCAACCATGCGCTTTGTGCGGATGATCAATCATCCCCGTGGTTTAAATATTGGACAAAGGCATATTACCGTTTCCACCAGTGGCGTGGTGCCCAATATCTATCGGTTTGCCGACGAGGACTGGCAGGTGCGGCTGGCCATTTCTCTGCACGCACCCAATCAGGAACTGCGGTCAAAATTGATGCCTGTCAGCCGCAAGTATCCGCTTGCCGATTTAATGGACGCATGCAGGTACTATTTGGAGAAAACCGGGCGTAGAATCACTTTTGAGTACGCCTTGATCGGCGGAAAAAATGATCAGAAGGAAAATGCCCATGAATTGGGGAAGCTGTTGCAGGATATGAATTGCCTGGTGAATCTGATTCCGGTAAACTATGTTCCGGAACGCAATTACAAGCGGACACTGCGGAGCCAAATCTTTGATTTCAAACGGATTTTGGACTCATACCATGTAAATTCAACCATCCGCAGAGAGCATGGTCATGATATTGATGCGGCATGCGGACAATTGCGGGCTAAATATGGACAGTAAAAAGATCAGCTTGGGCAACCTGCATCAGGGAAGATCATTTCCAAGGAAAACGCAAAGGTTGAGATAACGGTATTTCCTCTTTTTGAATGTTCAACCAAGGGAATACATGAAAGGGAAAGGGGTAACCGGAATGGAGCTAGCACGGCGCACAGACATAGGCCGTGTGCGTGATCTTAATGAAGACAGCACGGGCCTGATTGTGACCAAATCCGGGGCTGTGATTGCTATTGTTGCGGATGGAATGGGTGGGCACTTGGCAGGAGATGTGGCAAGTCGCAAAACCGTCGATACAATTGAAAAAGTAGTCGCTGCCCAACCCTTGGATATTTCCACAGATGAAAAAAGCAATTTGCTTCTTCAGGCAGTCGGTAAAGCCAATGAAACAGTATATAAAATGGCGTCTGAAAACAACCAGTATAAAGGGATGGGGACGACCGTCATCGCGTCGATCGTTGATACCAGGGAGATTGTACTGGCCCACGTGGGGGACAGCCGTGCTTATATACTGCATAAAGACGGGCTTTATCAATTGACCGAAGATCACTCTTATGTGAATCTCCTGCGAAAACATGGGCAAATTACAGCAGAAGAAGCCAAAAACCATCCACAACGCAATATGATTGTGCGAGCCGTCGGGACAAGTGAAGAGGTAGAAGTAGATCTGATTAACACCCCATGGAATCAAGGAGATATGTTGCTCCTTTGCTCAGACGGACTGACTACTATGATTAACGAGAGGGAAATCGGGCTTGTTTTATCTTCCACCACCATGTCTTTGGATGAAAAAGCGGATCAACTGATCAAATTGGCGCTGGACGCCGGCGGAACAGATAATATTTCCCTTATTCTTCTAAGGCATACAGGAAGGTCAGCGACATCTTAATTGGGTTCAAGGAGGAACAAAGTGACCATGCAGATGGAAGGGAAGAAGCTGGGGGGACGTTATGAGATAGTCAGCCGCGTTGGCGGCGGAGGAATGGCAGTCGTATATAAAGCAAAAGACCTGCTGCTCAACCGCTTTGTGGCAATTAAAGTCCTGAGTGAATCCCTCAGTAATGATTCGGAGTTTATACGTCGTTTTAGCCGGGAAGCCCAAGCTGCTGCCAGCTTGTCTCACCCGAACATTGTCAATGTATATGATGTGGGACGCGACCAGTATACCCATTATATTGTGATGGAGTTAGTCGAAGGACCAACCCTGAAACAGTATATTCAGGAGCGGGGATCGCTGCCTGTACAGGAAGCGGCTGCGATTGCCGTCCAGATCTGTGATGGATTGGCGCACGCTCATGAAAACCAGATTGTACACCGTGATATCAAGCCTCACAATATTTTGCTTGGCGCAAATGGACGTGCCAAAGTGACGGATTTCGGGATTGCCCGTGCAGCCAGTTCGTCTACCATTACCCAGCAAGGATCGGTGATGGGCTCTGTCCATTATTTTTCTCCGGAACAGGCGCGCGGAGGGGTCATTGGTGAAAAATCGGATCTCTATTCGCTGGGGGTCGTCATGTATGAAATGTTAACGGGGCGCCTGCCGTTTGACGGAGATTCAGCAATCAGCATTGCCCTGAAACATTTACAGGAAACCCCTGTCGATCCGCGCAATTATAACAGCCAGATTCCGGATGCTTTGGCGGAACTGGTTATGCGCGCACTCAACAAGGATCCCAACCAACGGTTTGCTTCGGCGCGCGATATGATGAAAGAAATCCAGTATGCGGTGCAACTGCCTCACCATATGGAGCCTAATTGGGTCAATCAGCGGAACAGCCGGCAGCAAGAGATGTACCAGACGATTCCGTTAACCGACAATGATCCTCCTGTGGCAACCGGAAATTATGAAGAAGAGGAGTATCAGTCACCGGTACAGCGGCCCGAAATTCGTTCGGGGCAGAACCGCAGATCACAACATGCTTCCAAAAAGTCGCTTGGTGACCGGACACTGGCCAATCTCGAACGATTGAAAAATATTCCCGATGAGGAAAAAACGGTCTTTCAACGGACAGTCGTCTGGCTGGAAAATGTGCAGGCCAACCTTCCGTGGTGGCAAAAAATGCTGTTCGGCCTGTTTACCATTGCTGTCATCGTCATGTTAAGCATTTGGGGCTTTACTACCGTCTGGGGATTATTTACCGGGGATGGCGGTGGTTCTACAGAAAATCAAGCGGTTACGACCATTCCATCTTTCAGCACGGTAGAAGATGCGAAGAATTTTGCGAAACAGCATAACCTGCCTGAGCCCGAAGTAAGATTTGTAGCCGATGCTGATCCCGGGCAAGTGGCAGAACAGAATCCCAAAGCCGGATCGGAATTTTCATCAAATACTCAAATTACGCTTAAAGTCGGTTTGGACGGCATTATGGTAAAAGATTATACCGGAGAATATGAATCCAATTTGCCGAGTAAAGAAAATGGTTATCATATCAAAAAATTCTGGTGTGCAAATGGTACCGGACCCAGGAATACCGTGTTTAAACAGGAACCTGAACCTGGATCAGCAGTTAAAAAAGGCGGAACGATAAAAGTTTATCTCAATACCCCTACGGTTGCTGATGCCACCTCAGGGTGCATTCCTGCAAAATAAAAAAAGGAGGTCTCCTATGCCAATTGGTCAAATCGTGAAAGCAATCAGCGGGTTCTACTATGTGCGCACGGATGATGGAAAGCTGTTCAAATGCCGTGCGCGCGGAGTTTTCAAGTTTGAAAAAAAGAAGCTGACCCCGCTGGTTGGCGATTTGGTAGAGATGGAACAGACGGGGTTGGACGAGGGCGTGGTGACCTCTGTTCAACCCCGTACTTCTGAATTGATCCGCCCGCCGATCGCCAATACCGATCAAGCAGTGGTGGTCTGTTCATTGCGGCAGCCCCGTTACCAGCAGATGCCGCTTGACCGTTTTCTGGTTCATGGTGAACGCGAGGGATTGAAAATCGTAATAGTACTGACAAAAAAAGACCTCATCCGCGATGAAGAGGAGATTGAGCAAATTCGGGCGGTTTACGAGCCGGCCAATTATCCGGTTCTTGCCACAAGCATCAAAACACAGGAAGGAATCGGGGAACTGAAACAATGCCTGAAAGGAAAAGTTTCCGTTTTTGCCGGCCAATCGGGTGTGGGAAAAAGTTCTCTCCTGAATCAACTGTTGCCTGATCGGGTTTTGGAAACCGGAAAAGTAAGCGCTAAAATCGGGCGTGGCCGTCATACAACACGACAAGTGGAACTGCTCCCCCTCGCTGAAGGAGGGCAAGTGGCGGATACGCCTGGTTTTAGCCAGCTTCAGTTTAAAGGCATGAAACCGGACGAGCTGGGGCAATGCTTTCCGGAAATACACGTGCGATCTTCCGATTGCCGTTTTCGTGGATGTCTGCATATCAATGAACCGGATTGTGCGGTGAAAGATGCGCTTGAGCAAGGAGCGATTGCCGGCAGCCGTTACCAACACTACAAACATTTCTTGACAGAAATCAAGGAAGCCATGGTTAGGAGGTATACATGATGATTAAAATTGCTCCCTCCATTTTGTCGGCGGATTTCGCCAACCTGGGAGATGAAATAAAAGATGTGGAACAGGCAGGGGCCGACTGGATTCACGTGGATGTCATGGACGGACATTTTGTTCCCAATATTACGCTGGGGCCGCTGGTCGTAAAGGCAATCCGGCCGCACACAAAATTGCCGCTTGACGTGCATCTGATGATCGAGGAACCGGATCGCTATATTGCTGATTTCACAAAAGCCGGTGCCGATATGATTACAGTCCATCAGGAGGCATGTCCCCATTTGCACCGCACCATTTCGCTGATCAGGGATCACGGTGCCAAAGCCGGAGTGGTCCTCAATCCGGCGACATCCGTCCATGTGCTGGAGCCTGTTTTACCAGAGATTGATATGGTTCTGCTGATGACAGTAAACCCGGGATTCGGCGGGCAAAAGTTTATTGAAAATGTATTGCCGAAAATCAAAGCCGTGCGTAAACGGCTGGATGAACAGAATCTTTCCCATGTCCTGATTGAAGTGGATGGCGGTATCCATTCAGGAACTGCCCGTTCTGTCGTGGAAAGCGGAGCCGATGTGCTGGTTGCCGGTTCTGCCGTATTTGGACAGGCTGATCGGGCCCAGGCCATCCAGGCGATCCGGGATGCGGCAAGATCATGATAGATGAATGCTTGTTGAATAACAGAGATTGCAGGTGAAAAGAAGAAATGATCAGCAAACGGCTTGTCACGATGGTAGAAGTAGCTCTAATGGCTGCAATTGCCGTTGTCCTGAATAAAATAACCCCTTTTCAGATGTGGCTCAATGGCGGATCGGTCACGTTGTCGATGATTCCCGTTGCTGCCGTTGCTCTGCGCCGCGGGATCAAGCCCGGAGTCGTTTGCGGAGGGATTGCAGGTCTGATTTTGCTGTTGGCAGGAGGGTATGTGATTCATCCGGTCCAGGCGGTTCTGGACTACCCGGTTGCTTTTGCTGCATTGGGTTTTGCGGGCCTGGCCGTCCTGAAGGAAACTGTCGCCAAAAAACGCCAGCTCCTACGGATGTCATCAGGCATAATTCTGGGCGGCAGCCTGCGCTTTCTGGCCCATTATTTGTCCGGAATCATTTTTTTCAAGGCATATACTCCTGTCGGCCAATCACTGTATGTTTACTCATTTATTTATAATCTGTCCTACATTCTTCCGGAAGTCATCCTCACGGTTATTGTGACAGGCTTGATCTACTGGTCAGCTCCGCAGTTGCTGAGGCGGAGGTGAAACCGGCGATGGCAGTGAACAGGGTGGCAGTGATCGCTGGCGGGGACCTGACCGATACGGAACTGGACTTGATCCGTACCGGAACCAACTTTATCATTACGGCAGATGCAGGCGCCATGCAACTGGAAAAGGCGGGGATCATTCCCGATCTGGCGGTGGGCGATTTTGACACAACCGGCATCTCTTATATGGACAGATTGCGAAAAAAAGGCGTTCCAGTGCTTTCGCTTCCGGAAGAAAAAGCGGTTACCGACATGCATTTCGCCTTGAGTTGTGCGGTGGAACGGAAACCGGATGAGATCCTGATTCTGGGTGCCATGGGAGGAGCGCGCTTTGACCACACAATGGCCAACGTCGGCCTGTTGGAATGGCTGGACGAGCAGGGGATCAAAGCCGTGATTATCCACCGTACAAACCGTATTCGTCTGATGTCCGGCCCCGGAAAAATGACATTTACCTCCATCGATTTCAAATATGTATCGCTGCTTCCCGTGTCCAAAATCGTATCAGGAATCAGAACGGATGGGCTGAAATACAAACTGGCCGGTGAATCGTTATATCGGGGGGATACCAGGGGGATCAGCAATGAACTGGTGAAGGTGCCGGCTGTTGTGAACATTCAGGAAGGTATTTGCCTGGTTGTGGAAAGCAGGGATCGGATTGGTGAATAAAGTTAAGCCTGTAGGGTAAAACAATCCTTTGTCATATAATTTTCGAAAAGTCTGTGCCTGTAAGACCCGGGTTACAGGCTTTTTGTTTTTTTATGTCCTGAAAATGGGCTTGCCTGGTTGGAATTTTTCTTTATGTTCTAGGTACACATTGAAATCTATAGAATATAAATAAGTTGAAAATGGGTCTTCTGCGATTTTCTTGTTCCTTATGAATTGCAGAATAAGGGGTGAACAGGGGTGAAATTTTATACCATCAAACTGCCTAAATTTCTGGGCGGAGTAGTTAAGGCAATTTTGTCAGCTTTTAAAAAAGACCAGTGATAAAAACAAAAAAAGCACCTCCTGTGGTGCTTTTTTCTTGGCCATTAAACGCGGGTTACCTTGCCGGATTTCAGTGCACGGGCACTGACATACACGCGTTTTGGTTTTCCATCGACAAGAATACGTACTTTTTGAACGTTAGCGCCCCATTTTCTCCGCGTTTTGCGGTGAGAGTGGCTCACTTTATTTCCGGCATGACCTTGTTTTCCGGTAATAAAACAACGCCGAGCCATATTGACACCTCCTGTTTGTCGCTCGTTCCAACCGAATCACCATGTGTAGGACTAAATACTTGGACATTTTAGCATACCTCCTGATTACTTGCAAGGAGTGTACAGGTTCAGTATCATGATTATTGTTGATCTTTCATTCATTATGTTATTATTGTACAATTGTCCTAGTTAGCTAAAGAAACCTCACCAGGAGGGATAGGAATGAGCGTAGAAGTGTCAACCCAACTTGGGCAGATCGAAGTGGCGAATGATGTTATTGCGACTGTTGCCGGCATTGCGGCTATGGATTGTTACGGGTTGGTTGGTATGGCGTCTCGCAGTCAGTTGAAAGATGGAATCACCGAATTGTTGCGCAAGGAAAATCTGAGCAAGGGAATTGAGGTTCGCGAGGAAAACGGCGAAATTGTGATTGATCTGTATATCATTGTCGGTTACGGCACAAAGATCTCTGAAGTAGCCAATAATGTACAGTCCAAAGTAAGATACACACTGGATCAAATTGTAGGCTTGAAAGTGAATAAAGTGAACATCTTCGTGCAAGGTGTTCGACTGGTGAATGAAGAGTAAGGGGGAGCACTGTGGCACAGCAACAAATCTATGCAGCACAGTTTTTACAGATGATGCGGGCGGGTGCGAATACACTCAACAATAAACTGGAAAAAGTAAATGCATTAAACGTATTCCCCGTCCCTGACGGCGATACGGGCACCAATATGAGTCTGACGATCACGTCTGGCGTCAATGAAATGGAAAAAGTGTTGAATGCCCGAACGGTTGGAGAATTGGCCCAAGCACTTGCAAAAGGTTTGTTAATGGGCGCCCGGGGCAACTCTGGCGTAATTTTGTCCCAACTCTTTCGCGGTTTTGCCAAAGCTGTGGCTGACAAGGAATCCATTAACACGCATCAGTTAGCCGATGCTTTTCAGCAGGGAGTAGAGACTGCTTACAAGGCTGTAATCAAACCTGTTGAAGGAACCATTCTAACGGTTGCGCGTGAAGCGGCTGAAGCAGGAATGAAGCGCTCACTGACAACCCATGACGCCAGGGAAGTTATGGAGACGGTTTTGGCGGAAGCACGCAAGTCTTTGTCAAGAACCCCGGAACTTTTGCCGGTGTTGAAACAGGCAAACGTTGTCGATGCCGGGGGGCAGGGACTTGTTTATATCTATGAAGGAATACTGGCTGCGCTATCCGGTGAAGGCAGCGAACCGATAGATGTGGAATCAACTCTTTCCGAAACGAAATCGATTGCTGACATGGCACACGATAATGCCCAGTCCAAAATTGATCCTTCGGAAATAAAATATGGCTATTGTACCGAATTTATGATCGACCTTACTACCAGCCGCCGGGAAACAGAACCCTTTAATGAAGAGGATTTCCGCAAAGAACTGGGACAATATGGCGATTCGATCCTGGTCGTGGCCGATGAAGAGCTGGTCAAGGTTCATATTCATGCCGAATATCCCGGAAATGCCCTGAACTATGCGATGAAGTTTGGTGACCTGACCAGGATCAAAATCGAAAATATGCGTGAACAATATGCAAATGTCACGGATGGTAGCCCTTCATCCGCAAAAACGGGCGTTGTGGTTCCGACTGAAAAGAAAAAATACGGGATTGTCGCCGTGGCCTCCGGAAAAGGAATCGCCGATATTTTCCGTTCCATGGGCGTGGATGAAGTGATCGAAGGCGGACAAACAATGAATCCAAGCACCGAAGATCTTGTTCGTGCAGTTGAACGGCTTCATGCAGAACATGTATTAATCCTTCCCAACAATAAAAATATTATTTTAACTGCGGAACAGGTGGAAGAAGTGGTTGACCAACCGGTCAGTGTCTTGCCTACACGTTCCATTCCACAAGGATTGACCGCACTGTTGAATTTTAATTCCGAAGTATCTCCTGAAGAAAATATCAAAAACATGACGGAAGGTTTTCAGGAAGTGAAATCGGGCGAAGTAACCAAGGCCATTCGTGACTCGAAAATGAACGGGCACCAGATTAAAGAGGGCAATTTTCTCGGCATTCTGGGAGGAAAAATCGATATCGTCGGGGAAAATCTGGAAAAAACCGCTCTTACATTATTAGATAAAATGATTGATGAGGGTGCCGATATCGTCACAATTATTTACGGGGAAGAAATTCAGGAGCAGCAGGCGAAAGAACTCGTGCAATCGTTGGAGAGCCAATATCCGGGGATAGAGATTGAAGTTCACTATGGCGGACAACCGGTATATCATTACCTGTTTGCTGTCGAGTAGAGGGGGTACCTGAATGGAAAAAGTAAAAATTATTACAGACAGTACCGCGGACATTCCCAAACAGCTGGCAAAAGACCTGGGAATATCTGTAATACCAATCAATGTTCATGTTGCAGGAAAGTGTTATCAGGATGGGCTTACGATATCACCCAATGAATTTTACCGGAAAATGCGTTCCATTGAGGAACTCCCTACAACTTCACAGCCATCTCCGCTCGATATAGTAGGAGCCTACAAAAAAGCGATCAATAACGGGGCCAAACAGATTCTTTCGTTGCACATATCATCCAAGATGAGTGGTACCTATCAGTCCTGTTTACTGGCCAAGTCGATGGTAGAGGAGGAATTTCCCGACGTCACGATTGAAGTGGTTGATTGCAAAACCGTCACCTATGCGTTGGGAATCATTGTGGTAATGGTTGCAAGGGCCGCTCAAGAGGGAAGAGCATTCTCCGAACTTATGCACCTGGCTGAGAGGATTCGCGAGGTCGAGCTGCTGCTTGCTACCGTTGACACCCTGGAATATTTACATAAAGGTGGCCGGATTGGCAAAGCAAAAGCACTGGTTGGTGCGCTGTTAAATATCAAGCCGATTATTACGATCAGTGATGATGGAGAAATTGCCGTGGTAGATATAGCCCGGGGGCAAAAAAAGGCAAACCAGAAAATCTTTGAACTGTTAAAGAAAAAAATTCCTGCCGGCCCCGTCGCTGTAGCTGCCCTGCACGCTGACAACAAACAGCTGGCAGATCTGTGGATGGAAAAAATCGAAGATTTGCTTGAGGTGAAGGAAAAAGTCATGGTAGATATTGGACCTGCTGTCGGCACCCATTGTGGACCCGGAACTGTTGCCTGTGTTGTGGTTTCCCTGGACGAACTTTCATCCGGAAGTAAATCTTGATTAGGAGGAGCTTATGAAATATCGTACGGTATTTGACATTATTGGCCCGGTCATGATTGGACCATCCAGTTCCCATACTGCCGGTGCGGCTCGCATCGGCAAGGCTGCACGCTCCATATTCGGGAAAAAACCGCGCCGTGCGGATATTACGCTATATGGTTCCTTTGCCCAAACGTATCGCGGACACGGTACTGATATTGCCCTTGCTGGCGGTTTGCTTGACTTTGACACTTTTGACAAGCGGATGGTTGATGCTTTGGAAATCGCAAAGCAGGGAGGAATCGATATTCACTTTCATGAATCCGATGAATTGACAGACCATCCAAACACTGCCCGAATTCGCCTGGAAGATGACGATGGCCGGATCATGGAGATCGTGGGTGTCTCCATTGGCGGCGGGAAAATGGAGATTGTGGAGTTGAATGGTTTTAAACTCAGTTTGACAGGAACCAATCCCGTATTACTCGTCCTGCATCAAGACCGATACGGAGTCGTTGCGCATGTGGCAAGCATTCTTGCAAAACATGAAATCAACATTGGATTTATGCACGTATCACGTAAGGAAAAAGGTTCCCAGGCATTGATGTCGATTGAAACCGATCAACCCATTGACAAGAATGTGGAATCTGAAGTTAAAGCTTTGGAAGAAATTCATGCTGTAGCGATTTTATAAACAGACCACCGCCGTTTTAAAAGACAACGGCGGTTTTCCGTGAAAAGGAGTTGAAAACATGAAATTTCGCACAATTGCTGAATTGGTTGAACAAGCGGAAACAAACGGTCTGCCGATCTCGGAGGTAATGATCCGGCAAGAATCGGAAATGACGAATCGGCCGCGGGAAGAAATTATTGCCGAAATGGAAAGAAGTCTCGATGTAATGTGTGAAGCAGTAGAACGGGGATTAACTGAGGATATTTGTTCCCATAGCGGTCTGACCGGGGGCGATGCGAAAAAAATCCGGACATACCAGCAAAATGCCAAAGCCTTATTGTCAGGGAGCACCATTTTGAATGCGGTTTCAAGAGCGACCGCCGTTTCGGAAGTGAATGCGGCAATGGGAACGATTGTTGCCACTCCAACTGCGGGAGCATCCGGCATCTTGCCGGGAGCAATCCATGCAGCCGCAGAACTGTTGAACTCCGATCGGGAAACGATGGTACGGGCTTTGTTTACCGCTGGAGCCATTGGATTTTGCATTGCCAACAATGCATTTATTGCCGGAGCAGCGGGCGGCTGCCAGGCAGAAGTCGGTTCTGCGACGGCCATGGCGGCGGCAGCCGTGGTTGAGATGGCAGGCGGTACACCATCGCAATCAGCGGAAGCTGTTTCGATCTCCATGAAAAATATGCTTGGTCTGGTGTGTGATCCGATTGGCGGCCTGGTGGAGGCTCCATGTATCAAACGAAACGCGATGGGAGCGGCAATCGCCATGGTTGCTGCAGATATGGCAATGGCAGGGGTAAAGAGCATCATTCCGACTGATGAAGTCATCGATGCGATGTACAGGGTTGGACAAATGATGCCAAATGCATTAAAGGAAACGGCCTTGGGCGGTTTGGCCGCAACTCCGACGGGAAGGGCTCTGGAGCGGAAGATTTTCGGCAATGAAGAGATAAAATAATGAAGCTTGAGGAGATACCGGTAGAAGTCCTTCCTGGAGTCGGGGAACAGAAAAAGGAAGCCCTTGCCGAACTTGGTATACATTCCATTGCCGATTTGATGGGATATTTCCCTTATCGTTATGAGGATTACCGTTTGAGCGATTTGACCGAAGCTTCACACGAAGAACGGGTGACGGTCGAAGCACAGGTTTACGGTCAGCCAAGCGTGCGCTGGTACGGAAAGAAAAAGTCAAGAATGACGTTGAGAGTCCAGGCGGATGGCGTACCGATCCAGGTTGTCTGGTTTAACCAGGCGTATTTGAAAAACAGGTTTCGGGTGGGACAAACGATCGTCGTTTCTGGGAAATGGGATCGCCATCGTTTGCAGTTGATTGCCGATCGCACTTTTCTGAGCGAAAGTGAAAAAGAGAAGGTCGTGGGACGTTTGGAGCCGGTGTACTCAGTCAACAGCAAAATCAGGATGAACTGGCTCAGGAAGTTGATCCATACCGCCTTTACCCGGTATGGGCGCCAGATCGAGGAAATATTGCCGGAGGAATTGCGAAAAAAATACAAGCTCATATCACGTGCCAGTGCCATGTATTACCTTCATTTTCCGAAAGGGAAGGAAGAAGGGCGGCAGGCACGCCGGCGCATGGTTTTTGAAGAACTGTTTCTGTACGAATTGAAGATTATGTGGCTGCGTCGTTTTCATCGGCAGGAAGTGAAGGGATTGGTCCACCGGTTTGAGAATGAAAAAATCCGGGCCTTTATCAACCAGCTTGCTTTTCCCCTGACCGGAGCCCAGAAAAAGGTTGTCAGCGAAATTTTGTCCGATCTGCGGGAACCGATTCAGATGAACCGGTTGCTTCAGGGAGATGTCGGTTCCGGGAAAACCGTCGTCGCCGCGATTGCCCTGTATGCCAATTATTTGAGCGGTTACCAGGGCGCATTGATGGTGCCGACAGAGATTCTGGCCGAACAGCATGCATCCTCTTTGAAGAAGCTCCTGACCCCTTGGAATCTGCAAGTTGTTACTTTGACCGGCCGGATGACAGCCAGGGAGAAAAAGGATGCTCTTGGCCAGATCCAGATGGGTTTGGCAGATGTTGTCGTTGGGACCCATGCCTTGCTTCAGGAAACGGTTGTGTTCTGGAAACTGGGACTGGTCATTACCGACGAACAGCACCGTTTTGGAGTCAAACAGCGGGCCATGCTGAGGGAAAAAGGAGAGGTGCCTGATGTGCTCTATATGACGGCTACTCCGATTCCGCGGACTTTGTCCATTACCGTGTTTGGCGAAATGGATGTTTCCACGATCGATGAGATGCCTGCAGGCCGGCAGCCGGTAGATACGTATTGGGTCAAGAAGGAATTATGGCCCCGGATCATCCGGTTTGTGCAAAAGGAATGTGCCAGGGGACGCCAGGCATATGTCATCTGTCCCCTGATTGAGGAATCGGAAAAGCTCGACCTGCAAAATGCGCAGGAAGTATTTGAACAGATGGCGATGGAATTGGCCCCGATTCGTGTCGGTTTGTTGCATGGACGGATGTCTTCGGCAGAAAAAGATGAAGTAATGCGTTCATTTGCTAATAATGAAGTGCAGGTACTCGTTTCTACAACGGTTGTGGAAGTGGGTGTCGATGTTCCCAATGCAACAGTGATGGTGATTTACGACGCGGACCGCTTTGGGCTGGCCCAGTTGCACCAGCTGCGCGGACGCGTTGGTCGGGGTGGCGGGAAGTCAACCTGTGTACTGGTTGCCAATCCCAAATCGGAAACGGGGATTGAGCGAATGCGGATCATGAGTGAAACAACGGATGGATTTGAAATTTCCAGACGCGATCTTGAATTAAGAGGGCCCGGTGACTTTCTGGGAGTAAAGCAGAGCGGCCTTCCGGATTTTAAAGTTGCCGATTTGACCCATGACTTGCGTATCCTGGAAGCGGCCCGAACGGATGCGGCAGATTACGTGAACCGGAAAGATTTCATGACTTCACCGGAGACAAGACCGTTGTACGAGTATTTGTGTGCACAAAATCTGACGCAGACCAGTTTTGATTGAACGCATATTGGAATTATCATGGATACTGGCAGGTTTCCGAAAAACAGACCGGTCACGGGACCGGTTTGTTTTTATATAACAAACTTTTGCTCCCTTTATTGCATAAGATGAATTATTCATTGCAACGGGAGGGCTTTTATGAATCAGCGTGACGCTTTTTACCGTGAACTTGCCGAAGAAATCAATCGTACGGTAGGCAGAAAAGCAGTTTCTGCCAGCAAAATCAAATCACTGATTCGCCAGGCAAAACAGATCCGTGCCGTTTATGGTACGGCCGGACTTATGTCTTTTGCGCGCGAGTTGCCGTGGCGGTTATTTACTCCACAGGAAATCGAACGCTTGCAACGTTCCCCGCGCTGGCCGGAGTTATCCTCCAAATTTGTCGATGCCATGGTGATGGAAGAAGTGATTACTCCCTTCGAGGCCAACATGATTCGCCGCTTTCTTTAAACCTTTTTGGGCACGCTCACATAGGCGCTTCAACAAGCCAAATCAATCCGGAAAACATAAGGTATATTACGTTTAATCATGTACAATCGTACAGGAGAGGAGAATCCAATGACGATGCGAAGAAAAAAAAGGGTGGCCAGAAAAGTGGCAGGTAAAAAAGCAGGAATGATCCCCAAAAAGGTGGATGAATCCAAACTGGAAGATTGGAATCAGGTTGAATCAAAGTTATATGATTCTCTTTCAGAAAAGGAAACCGAACCCAACAAAAATCACAGTTTTGAAACGGAACAACAGCCCAACCCGTATAATGAATGGCAGGATGACTGGTTATTCGGAGATATGGACAGCGCCCCGGAATTAAACGACACGGATCCGAACAAGAAAAATCCGCTCTGACAAGGATGAACCAAAACTAATACCAAAAAAAATGGCTCGCTTTTTCCAGCGAGCCCCAAGCATCTTTTACACGAAAATCGTGCAAGATACTTCAATGGGAGAGGAGAAACCGGAGGAAGAGCTTATTGGGGAAACGTAAGTCTTCTCCGCGGTTTGACAACATCATTGATGCTGTCATCAACTATATTTTCCTTTTTCCAGAAGATTATACATATAGATTGTTAATTTTTGTTGAGTTTTTTTTAGCTTTTTTATATGTTAGGATAAAATGTGTTGCATTTATGTGAATATCGATAAAGACAGGTGTCATGGAAATGCGAATCATAACAGGATCGGCCAAAGGAACACGACTGAAAATGGTTTCCGGAAAGCACGTTCGTCCGACAGCGGATCATGTCAAGGAGTCTTTTTTTCAAGTGATTGGTCCTTTTTTCGAAGGAGGTCTGGTTCTTGATCTGTTTTGTGGAACCGGTGCCCTGGGTCTGGAAGCGGTAAGTCGTGGTGCAGACAGGGCAATATTGATTGATTCCTCACGTGCCAGTTGCAAGGTGGCCAGGGCCAATGCGCAGGCTGCCAGACTCAGCGCGCAAGTTGAGATTTACCGAAGTGATGTTCTGGCGGGCATCCGGAAATTAAACAAACGTCAATTAAAATTTGATTATATTTTTATGGACCCTCCATACATGAAAAATTTGCTAACGCCAGTGATCGAGAAACTCTCCTTTTTTGACCTGTTAACCGAGGACGGAATCATTGTTGCGGAACATTCGTCATTGAGCATTCCGCCACAGGAAATAGGGAGTTACCAATGTTATCGCCGGCTGAATTATGGAGATACAGTCATATCACTGTTTGAAAAAGCAGAATGAAAGGTTGTGATGCCTGATGAAAGTCGCAGTATACCCGGGAAGCTTTGATCCGATTACTTATGGTCATTTGGACATCATTCAACGGGGAAGCAAAGTATTTGACAAAATTATTGTGGCCATCCTTGTCAATTCGTCCAAGAAACCGCTGTTTACCGTGGAAGAAAGAATCAGGTTGATTGAGGAAGCTACCGTACATATGCCTTATATTGAAGTGGAGAGTTTTGATGGCTTGCTGGTTGACTATTTGCGCAAGAAAAACCCTCATGCCATTTTACGCGGTCTGCGGGCAATCTCTGATTTTGAATACGAGTTGCAAGTTGCCTCCATAAACCGGAAGTTGAATGAAAAAGTGGAAACTTTTTTCCTGATGACCAGCAACGAATATTCATTTATCAGTTCAAGCATGGTCAAGGAAGTGGTCAGATATGGAGCAAATGTCAAAGATCTTGTACCGGAACACGTGGAACTGGCGCTCAGAAAAAAATTCAATCTGGAATGTCCTGCTGACTAGTTTTGACCGGTACTTTGTCTGCCCCGCTGATTTTTGTCAGCGGGTTTTGTTATAACGGTACGAATTGGTCAACTCCTTGAATTCCTGATAAATCAGGGCAACAAACCAGATCAGGCTTACCGCGATGGCAAATCCCTGCAAAATGTCCCATAATGATAAGAACCAGGCAGAATAGGGCCGGAAGACAGATATGATCGCTGGCGTTTGCTGAAGGTAAGGTTCAAACAACGGATAAATCAAAACGGTTATGAAGGCAGCCAAAAACCCATGCAGGATTTTTGCTGCAAAATAGGGATAGTAGCGAATATCGCTACGGCTAATCATACTGGCCACCTGGGCATGAATGGAAAGACCGTTCCAGCCGATGATCAGGCTGACAATGGCCAGTTTGAACAGTAACGGGATAGACGGATCAGTTGTGCTGGCAACCTGCGAACCGACCGTTATTTCGAACAAACCGACAAGGATTGACTCCGACAATTCCGCCGGAAAGGAAAAGAAGACCAGCATTTGGGCAATGGCACGAATGAACGGTCCGGTAACCCCGACATAATTGATCAGGTGGGTTAACACGGAAAACATCATGACAAACCCGCCGATGAGAAGCAGGGTTTGAATGGCTGATGTCACCGACTGGCCGATCAGTTGCCCGAGTGTCCGGCCGTCCTGCAATCTGGCACGGTGCATCGCAGAAATGGCCCGTGACAAAATAAAACCTTTTCTTTTGGCAGGCGGAGGTGTTGGTGGAGCCTGTGATTCATAGAAACGCATGACAAATCCGACGATGATGGTGCTGACATAATGGGCAACGGCCAGAATGAGCCCAATCGATTTGTTTTCAAAGAAACCAACCGCCACTGCCCCAAAAATAAATAAAGGACCGGCTGTACTTGTAAAGCAGATGAGACGCTCTCCTTCTTCTCTGGAGATCAGCTTCTGTTCCCTTAAACGGGCAGTCAGTTTGGCGCCCATGGGATTTCCTGAAATCAACCCGACCGACATGACAAAAGCTCCGGCGCCAGGTACACGAAACAGCGGGCGCATCAACGGTTCCAACAACACTCCGAGAAAATGGACCACTCCGAAGCCCATCATCATTTCTGCCGTGATGAAAAATGGCAATAGTGCCGGAAATACGACATCCCACCAGATATGTAATCCCCTGAGAGAAGATTTGACCGCTTGCTCGGGATACAGTACCAGAATTACGGCAATAAAAAAAGTAATTGACGCCAGAAAAATGGTTTTCATTTGACTCCGGAGAAGGCTTGGGATCATATGCATTCTCTCCTCATGGAAGCTACATCAGTAACATATTTACGCAAACAGATACCTGTTTAGACCGTTTTGTCCAAATGTGACGCCAATCGGCTGAAGGTATGCAATATTGGGAAAGAAAGGGTGAATCAGAATGGGAAAACCAAGGATTGGGTTGGCTCTAAGCTCCGGTGGCGCAAGAGGGTTTGCTCATTTGGGAGTGTTAAAAGTTTTTAAAGAAGAGGGAATCCCTGTTGATTGTATAGCCGGCAGCAGCATGGGAAGCATTATTGCGGTTCTTTACGCAAATGACCTGGATCTCGAGATGTGCGAGCAGGTTGCCTGCTCGCTGAAACGGAAGCACTGGCTGGATTTTACGGTTCCCAAAAAAGGATTTGTGGTCGGAAAAAAGGTTGAGGAACTGATTCGACTGTTTGCCCATAACAAAAATCTGGAAGAACTAAATATTCCGACAGCGATCGTGGCAACCGATCTTGTAAAGGGGGAACCGGTCGTTTTCACCGAAGGACCGGCAGAGCAGGCGGTTCGCGCCAGCATTTCCATTCCGGGAATTTTTGAACCGGTCGAGATGGGGGATAAAGTGCTTGTCGACGGCGGGGTGATTGACCGGCTTCCGGTTTCCACCGTGCGAAAGTTGGGAGCCGATCTGGTGATCGGGGTAGATGTCATTCCCAGAAATCCGATGTCAAAGATCGAAAATATTTTTGATGTAATTACACAAACTTTAACTATTATGGAAAAGGAAATTACGAGTCAGATTTTGACGATGGCCGATTTTCTGATTCATCCCGATGTTGGAGATATCCAGGTAAGTTCTTTTTCCCGGGCCGAGGAATGTATAAGGCGCGGTGAAGAAGAGGCCAGGGCACATATGGGAAAACTGAAAGAACTGATTCAAAACTGGCAGGGAGAGAATTCATCCAATGGAGTCTATTCAGATGAATAAACGGCAGATTCGGAACACGATTGCTATTTGCCTTGTCCTGCTCGTTGTCGGCTCTATGTTTCTCGTTCCTATCCCTTATTATGTGATTTCACCAGGGTCGGCAGAGGATGTAAGCCCGTTGGTAAAAGTGAGAGGAGGATATTCCCGGGAAGAAGGGGATTTCTACCTGACCACGATTTCCATGAGGGAAGGCCGTTTGTTCGATTATTTATACAGTAAATGGTCGGATCATGTGCAATTGATCCCGGAGGGGGAACTGCTGGCCAAAAATGAATCAGAAGAAGATTATGAGCGCAGACAGGCGGCAAGCATGTCTTTATCGCAAAACCATGCGATTCTTGCTGCTTACCGTTATGCAGGCAGGCCGATAACGGTGAAAGTGAAAGGCGTCGAAGTTCTGCGTTTGATGTCCGGTCAGCCAAATGCGCTGAAAGAAGGAGATCTCATTACCCGGATTAATCACCAGCCCGTTCGGTCGGTAGAACAGCTTTCCGGTTATCTTGGCACGAAAGAAACCGGAGAAAAGGTAGAGGTTCTGGTCAGGCGGAACCAGGTTCAACAAAAGCTGACTATAACATTGCAACCATTGCCCCGGGAAAAAGGAAAACCGCTAAAAGCGGGGCTCGGGATCGTCCCGGTACTGAAAGCGGAGATTCACGCCAACCCACCGGTACACATTGACAGTGATAATATAGGCGGCCCTTCCGCCGGACTGATGTTTTCCCTGGAGGTTCTGAATCGCTTGCAAAAGGAAGACTTGACGCGCGGATATCAGATCGCGGGAACGGGAATCATCACCGAGGATGGCCAGGTGGGGCAAATCGGGGGCATTGAGTTTAAAATTATGGCCGCGGCCAAAAAAGGAGCCGATATATTTTTCTGCCCGGCAGATACAGGACCCCATGATCAAAATGAAAAAATGGCAAAGGAAACAGTAAAAAAATATAATTATGCCATGGATATCGTTCCTGTCAAGTCACTGGAAGAAGCGGTTGATTATTTAAAACGATTGCCAAGTCAAGAACATTGACAGCAATCGTTCGTTATCTTATAATAACCCTGTTTTTACACAAGGAGTGGAATCATGCAGATTTCCCTGCACAAATTAAAACAAGCAAATGACGGCCTGTTACTGGAGCATGAAACGATTCAGTTTGACTTGGTCGGGGAAGTGCCTGAACTCACAGACCTGGGGCCTGTCCATGTGAAAGCCCGTGCAGAGCTCATAGATCCTGACTTGTTTGTTGTAAACGCCGCAATCAGGGCACAAGCCAAATTTTTATGTGTCAAATGCCTGACAGAATTCAGGCAGGTTCTGGAGGCGGCCTTGCAGGAATATTTTACCGATGAGCCGTATCGGGCGGTGGATTCCGAGGAGCAGGAAATACATCTGGTTCATGAAAATAAACTGGATTTGACCCCGTTTGTTCGAGAAGCCCTGTTGCTCCAATTTCCTTCTGCCCCGATCTGCCGGGAAAATTGCAGGGGACTTTGTCCCGTATGTGGCAAAAACCGGAATACCGACCCTTGCCATTGCCAGGTCAAATCTGTCGATCCAAGGCTTGCAGCACTTGAGAACTGGCATGAATCAGACGGATAGAAGGCGTGTGAAACTTCCCGGACTTGTGATACATTCTTGGAGGGGGTGAAACTGATGGCAGTACCTTTCAGACGTACCTCGAAAACACGTAAACGTAAACGTCGCACACATTACAAACTCTCTGTACCGGGTATGGTAAAATGCCCGCAATGCGGAGCTCTAAAACTGTCCCACCGTGTATGCAAAGAGTGTGGGTACTATAAAGGTTCGGAAGTTGAAGGAGTAGTCAATGAATAATCAGCTTGGAGCCGAAAACAAGAGCCGGCAGGTCATTTGGTCAGGCTCTTGTTTTTTATTGCTAAAGGAGTGTTTTTTTTATATACTGATTTTAATACCAGGTATTAATAATAGATCACAAAATTCATAATCCGCAAAAGGTGGTGACTCCGATATGCGTCTGTCCAAAAAAGAGCGGCAAAGCCAGGTAGCTTGTGCCTTCAAGGAAGAACCGTTTCTGACTGATGAAGAACTGGCAAAGCGGTTTGGCGTCAGCATCCAAACCATTCGTTTAGACAGGCTGGAACTGGGGATTCCGGAATTGCGCGAACGGATCAAGCTGATGGCAGAAAACCATTTTGATCATGTGCGATCTTTGTCGCTGGAAGAAGTAATCGGAGAAGTGGTCGATTTGCAGCTCGATCATAGCGGAGTTTCCATCCTTGAAATAAAAAAAGAATATGTGTTTGCCCGCAACGGAATTGCCCGCGGACATATTTTGTTTGCCCAGGCAAACTCTCTCGCGGTTGCAGTCACCGATGCAGAAGTAGCTTTGACAGGAGCAGCTGGTATTCGTTTTATACGTCCCGTTTATCTTGGAGAAAAATGTATTGCAAAGGCAATAGTCGTAAAAAAACTGTCTTCCAGGCTGCAGGTAGATGTGGTTACCAAGGTGAAAGGCGAAACAGTTTTCCAGGGAACATTTGATGTATATCGTCTGGAAGATAAGGAGCTTGTTAAGGAGGAGCAATAATGCGGATTGCAATCGATGCACATGGAGGAGACCACGCTCCGGACGCGGTAATGGAAGGAATAGGACTTGCCAGGGAAAAATGGCCGGATCTGAAGATTGTTTTGATTGGTACCCGGGAGATCGCCGAAAAATTTGTTTTGTCCGATGTAGAATTTCATGCTGTAACGGAAATAATTGAACCAGACGACAAACCGGCCATCGCTGTGCGTCGCAAAAAAGATTCATCAATGGTTGTCGGATGCAAGATGGTTCGAAAAGGGGAAGCTGATGCATTTATCAGCGGCGGAAATACCGGTTCCCTGATGGCTGCCGGATTTTTCCACGTGGGCAGGATGAAAGGGGTGGATCGCCCCGCGCTCGCTCCTGTCTTTCCGACTCTAACCGGCAAGGGGATTCTCGTGTTGGATGTTGGTGCCAATCCGGAAGCAAAGCCGGGGCATCTGCACCAATATGCAACAATGGGCAGCATCTATGCAGAAAAAGTGCTGGGGTTTGAGTCCCCGCGCGTGGGACTGTTGAATATCGGGACAGAAGCAGGGAAAGGCACGGATTTGACCAAAGAAGCATTTTCGATGCTGGAAGAAGACCATTCCCTCCGGTTTGTGGGCAATATTGAGGCCAGGGATATTTTGGAAGGGCCATGTGAAGTACTTGTCTGTGACGGATTTAGCGGAAATATTTTGCTGAAAAATACCGAAGGTGTGGCGAAGGCGATTTTCAGCCGTTTCAAGCAGGAACTTACGGCAAGCCTGTTTACAAAACTGGCGGCAGCCATATTGAAGCCGCGCCTGAAGAAGTTTGCGCAAGAATTGGATTATAAGGAGCATGGAGGTGCTCCGCTCCTGGGCTTGCGGGGCCCTGTGATCAAGGCACACGGTTCTTCCGATGCGAAAGCATTTTTCAATGCAATTCGTCAGGCCCGCCGATTCTTGGAGAAAGAAGTGATTTCACAAATCGAAGAGGAATTGTCCCGTTAAACAGAGGAGTGGGAAAATGAGATCGGTAGGTATTTTGGGTACAGGTTCTTATTTGCCTGAGAAAGTATTAACCAACAGTGATCTTGAAAAAATGGTGGATACCAATGATGAGTGGATCGTCAGCAGGACCGGCATTCGCGAACGGCGAATTGCTGCTCCTGAAGAAGCGTCGTCGGACCTGTCTGTCAAGGCGGCTGAAAAAGCCCTGAAATCTTCGGGGGTCAGTGCCGAGGAGATCGATTTGATTATTGTAGCTACCGTGACACCCGATATGAACTTCCCGGCCACAGCCTGTCTGGTTCAGGACCGGCTGGGAGCCAGCAAGGCTGCAACTTTTGACTTGTCTGCTGCATGTACCGGCTTTATTTACGGGATTTCCACTGCCGCCCAGTTCATTGCCACCGGAGTATACAATTACGTGTTGGTCGTAGGAGTGGAATGCTTGTCCCGCATCACGGACTGGACTGATCGAAATACTTGCGTCTTGTTTGGAGATGGAGCCGGCGCGGCTGTTTTGGGACCGGTTGAAAAAGGATACGGCTTTCAATCATTCGTATTGGGCGGAGACGGTTCCGGGGGCGATCTGTTAAAACTCCAGGCTGGCGGTTCCCGCTTGCCCGCCACCGCGGAAACGGTGGATCAGCGTCTGCATTATATTTACATGGCAGGCAGGGAAGTATTCAAGTTCGCCGTGCGCGTAATGGGAAGCGCAACGGAAGAGGCGCTTGCCAAAGCCGGATTGACGAAAGAGAATATTGATTTTCTCGTTCCCCATCAGGCAAATATCCGCATTATTGATTCGGCCGTAAAGCGCCTGGGCTTGACGGAGGACAAGGTCATCGTCAATCTGGATCGCTACGGAAACATGTCTTCCGCTTCAATTCCTGTGGCGCTTGATGAAGCCATACATGCAGGCCGGATCAAAAAGGGAGACACCATCGTGCTGTGTGGTTTTGGTGGCGGATTAACCTGGGGAGCAACAGTTATCAGGTGGGCCTGAGATGAATTGCGTGAGGAGGGATGACAATGGGTAAAATTGCATTTATTTTTCCAGGGCAAGGATCACAAAAAGCAGGAATGGGTTTGGAAATTTACAAAACAAATAAACGGGCGAAACAGATTTACTCTATCGCTGATCAAACACTGGGATATCCTTTATCACGTCTTTGCTTTGAAGGCCCGGAAGAAGAGCTTTGCCTGACGGCAAATACACAACCTGCCATTTTAACGACAAGTGTTGCCCTGCTTGAGGCGTTTTGTGAGCAGTCTGATGTGATGCCGGATTTTGTGGCCGGCCACAGTCTGGGAGAATATACAGCTTTGGTTGCAGCCGGTTCTCTTTCCTTTGCCGATGCTGTCCTTGCGGTACATAAAAGGGGAACATACATGGAAGAAGCGGTTCCGGCCGGTGTCGGGGCCATGTCCGCAGTGATGAATCTGAACAGGGAGAAGCTGGTAGAGGTATGCAATGAGGTATCTAAGGAAAAGCATGTAGTAGAACCGGCCAATTACAATTCTCCCGGTCAGATCGTAATATCCGGTCACAAAGAGGCTGTCAGGGAAGCGGGGGAAAAAGCCGCTAAAGCGGGGGCTCGCCGTGTCATTTCTCTTTCTGTCAGCGGACCGTTCCATTCTTCGCTAATGAAGCCGGCGGCAGAACGTTTGGCAGGTCATCTGGAGACCATCTCCGTCAATATGGCAGTCGTGCCTGTCATTGCCAACGCCATTGCCGAAAGTGTTACAGAGGCAGAAGAGATTAAACGGCTGCTGGTCAAACAAGTGGCTTCTCCCGTTTTATGGGAAGACAGTGTTCGTTACATGCTTGAGCAGGGTGTGGATACCTTTGTCGAGTTTGGTTCAGGCAATGTGTTGTCCGGACTGGTGAAAAAAGTGAATCGCAAGGTAAAAACGATCTCGGTCCAGGATCCCGAGACATTGAACCAGGCAGTAGAAGTGCTTGACGGAAGGAGAGTCCTCGATGTTAACAGATAAGGTAGCCGTTGTGACTGGCGGTTCACGCGGTATCGGAAGAGCAATTGCCCTTTCGCTGGCAGAAGCGGGAGCGGATGTGGCCATATTTTACGCCGGAAACCATTCAGCGGCTGAGGAGACGGTTGCAAAGATCAAGGAAACCTGCCGCAAGGCGGCGGCATTCCAGGTGGACGTTTCCCGGAGCGATCAGGTGGAAAAGGCTTTTAAAGAAGTGCAATCTTCCTTCGGTCAGGTAGACATTCTGGTCAACAATGCGGGAATTACGCGGGACAATCTGCTGATGAGGCTGAAAGAAGCCGAATGGGACCAGGTAATCGATACCAACCTGAAAGGGGTTTTCCTGTGTACCAAGGCGGTAGCCCGGTCGATGATGAAACGGCGGAGCGGACGAATCATTAACATCAGCTCGGTTGTGGGCGTGATCGGGAATCCGGGACAGGCCAACTATGTGGCGGCTAAAGCAGGCGTCATCGGCCTGACCAAAACAACAGCCAGGGAACTGGCCAGCCGCGGCATCACGGTAAACGCAATTGCGCCAGGATATATCGAGACAGACATGACGTCGGTTCTGGATGAGCAAATCAAGCAGCAGATGTTATCCGCGATTCCGCTTGGCACATTTGGAAAACCGGAAGATATCGCGGAACTGGTGAAATTTCTGGCGTCTGATTTCGCCCGCTATATTACCGGCCAGACCATCCACGTCGATGGCGGGATCGCCATGTAAGCTTCTGATTGCTTGTGTCAATACGTTTTCGTATAATACGAAAGGGAGGTGAAAGAAATGGCTGCGGAAACATTAGAGCGTGTGAAAAAAATCATCGTTGAGAGCTTGAACGTTGATCCGAGCGAAGTAACCATGGAAGCAAACATCAAAGAAGATCTCGGAGCTGATTCTCTCGATGTGGTTGACCTCATCATGGAACTCGAAGATGAATTCGATATGGAGATTTCCGATGAGGAGGCTGAAAAGATCACCACTGTTGGTGATGTGGTTGGATATATTGAAAAAAATAAATAAGTATTTTTTCCATACTTATTTTATAAAGTCCCGTATTTCATGCGGGACTTTCACACACATCTTCGTATGAATGAGGAAAGGCGGTGGACCAGATGAATCGGGTAGTCATCACTGGTCTTGGAGTCATTTCTCCTCTTGGCAATGATATCAGTACTTTTTGGAACAATATGATCCAGGGTAAATCCGGAGTAGGTCCGATTACGCAATTCGATACCTCGGATTTTGTTGTGAAAATCGCGGCCGAAGTAAAAGATTTCAATCCCTTGGATTTTATCAATAAAAAAGAGACAAGGCGCATGGATCGCTTTGTACAATTTGCCGTAGCTGCCGCAAGAATGGCGTTGGAAAATGCAGGCCTGGATATGAGCAAAGTGGATGCCGAACGGGTTGGCACCTACATAGGCTCTGGAATAGGCGGCCTGGCAACGCTCGAAGAACAGCACAAAGTATTGCTTAACCGCGGTCCACGCCGGGTTAGTCCCTTCTTTGTCCCGATGATGATTGCCAACATGGCATCCGGAATTGTTTCCATCCAGGTTGGGGCAAAAGGACCGAGCAGTGCGGCGATTTCTGCCTGTGCCACCGGAACCCACAGTGTCGGGGATGCATTCAAGATTTTGCAGCGCGGCGACGCCGATGTCATGATTGCGGGTGGAACCGAAGCAACCATTCTGCCGATGGCAGTAGCAGGTTTTTCAGCGATGGGTGCTTTGTCCACGCGGAATGATGAACCGGAGAAAGCAAGCCGCCCGTTTGACAGAGACCGCAACGGGTTTGTCATGGGAGAAGGTGCAGGTATTCTGGTAATGGAAACATTGGAACATGCACAAAAACGTGGAGCAAATATCATTGCTGAAGTAGCAGGCTATGGAATGACAGCAGATGCTTACCATTTGACAAGTCCGGCTCCGGAAGGCGAAGGAGCGAAACGCTGCATGGAGCAGGCCATCAAGGATGCCGGCATGAAGGCGGAAGACTTTGATTATATCAATGCTCACGGTACATCCACTGATTATAATGACAAGTTTGAAACGATGGCGATTAAAGGAGCCTTCAAGGAGCACGCATACAAACTGGCAGTCAGCTCAACCAAATCGATGACCGGCCACCTGCTTGGAGCAGCTGGCGGGATTGAAGCGATTGTGGCAGCGCTCAGCATCAAAAACCAACTCGTTCCGCCAACCATTAATCTGGAAAATCCCGACCCGGATTGCGATTTGGATTACGTTCCGGGTGAAGCGCGCAAGATGCGGGTCCGTGCGGCTTTGTCAAATTCGCTTGGTTTTGGTGGACATAATGCGACGATTGCCCTGAAAGAGTACCTTGAAACATAATGAAAAGAGGTGAATGGGATGAATCTGTCGCAATTGGAGCAAATCACGGGATTGAAGTTTCATAACCGTAAACTATTCCAGCAAGCGTTCACCCACACTTCATTCACACATGAGAAAAAGAATAACGGCATCCATCCGGATAATGAGCGTCTTGAGTTTTTAGGGGATGCCGTTCTGGAACTGGCGGTTTCCGAGTATTTGTTTCATCGTTATCCCAAAATGAGCGAAGGTGAATTGACACGTACCCGAGCACGCGTCGTATGTGAACCTTCGCTCGCGTCCTTTGCCAAAGAACTGGGGTTTGGCCAGTATCTGAGGTTGGGCAAAGGTGAGGAGATGACGGGAGGACGTACACGTCCGTCGCTTCTGGCCGATGTATTTGAAGCGTTTATCGGTGCCCTGTTTCTTGACCATGGGCTGGATCAGGTGAAAAAATTCCTGGAACGTGTGGTTTTTTCAAAAATCAGCGAGGAATGGCTGGCAAGCATGATGGATGCCAAGAGCCAATTGCAGGAAGTGGTGCAACAGGAGCGGCTTGGTGCGTTGGAATATCGGATTGTCGATATGCAGGGGCCTGCTCATGACCGCCATTTTGTGGCTGAAGTGTATTTGGGCAACAAACCGCTTGGTCAGGGATCGGGCCGTTCAAAGAAAGAAGCGGAACAGCAGGCTGCTTTAAAGGCACTGCAAGGCTGGAAGAAATAAAAGAGAGAAACCACCGCATACATAGATAACGGTGGTTTTTGTTTTGAAAGCGGGGGAGAAATCGTGGAAGTCATCGCACCATATCTCTTTCAATTATTTTCGATCATGGCGATTGTTGTGTGCCGGTCACGGGAGCGATCTTTGCCCTGGTTCTGCTGTGGCGGGCAGTCAAGGCGCTGGAAGGAATCCGGGAAACATTGGAGAGACTGGCGGACAAGAAGGAGAACTAAAAACACCGATTGGACAGAAACTTATTTTTTTTACCGGGGATAGACCTTTATCTGGCCGTGCTTTATAATTGATAATAAATATTATTATTAAACAGAACAGAAAGGGGAGTTACTCATGCCCCCTTCAGGCCGTGCGATCGACGTTTTACCGGATGAGTTCCCGTGTTTTTTCCCGGAAAGGATTGTCATCCCATTCATCCGGCCTGTTTCCCGCCCGTGATTTGTTAAACAGGCAATTTTGCTTTTCCTTGCTGTTAAAGTGGTCAGAACAGATGCAGGCGGATCTGGTGGTGGCTGCCTCCCAGCTGGCCAAACAATACAGCTTTACTGTCGTTGTTCCTGCTCTAGATGCTGTGAGTGCGTTAAATGAACGGCTGGATTTTTCAATGGACAATGTCCTGATCCACTTTGCCGGGCAGAGTCGGAAACGGATGACGTTAAAGATGCAGCTTCATGACTGGAAAGCGGTGCCCCTGCAACACAGCCGCCAATATTGGCGTGAGCAATTATTGAAAACGTTATTTACCCATCATATCTCGCCGCTTTGGAATTACCTGCATCGCTTGACAGGAATTTCGCGATCTGTATTGTGGGGGAATCTGGCCGCCTATGTATACTTGGCTGTACGAAGAAAAATTGCAGGTAAATAAAACAGGGGCTTCTTTCCATGCCGTGATGATTTTCACCATTTGCTTTACGGTGCGAAAGCGGGAATGTTTCAGGAGAAGGTCCAGCTGCTAAAGCGTTTCTATCAACCGCCTCAACAGTGTCCTGGTTCAGCTGTCAGGATTCGAAAAACATGCTGTTTATACTATCTGCCAATGACGGGCAAAGATGTTGCGGCAATTGTCCGCGGGAATACCAAAAAGATGAAAACAACAAATCCATATAGCCTCTCCATAAGCCATTTCGAAAAAAAGCGAAGCTGGCTTATTTTTTTACAGGAAATTGTTGCTCCAAATATAATCAAGTAATATAGATACCTGAAAGGAGACTGAGTTTGAATGAACCCATGTTCCTGGCAAGATTTTCAGAAAGTGGAAATGCACATTGGGCAGATTGTCCGTGTTGAGTCCTTTCCCAAAGCCCGAAAGCCGGCTTATAAACTATGGATCGATTTCGGTCCGGAATTGGGCATAAAAAGGAGCAGTGCCCAGGTGACCCAACGATACAGCCCTGAAGAACTGGAAGGAAGAAAAATCGTGGCTGTGACCAATCTTTCGCCAAAGAAAATCGCTGATTTCCAGTCAGAAGTACTGGTATTGGGCGTGGACTCACTGGAAGGCGGAGTCACTTTGCTGGAAATCGACCATGATGCACCGCTGGGCAGCCGGGTATATTGATCGATCGGAAACAACAGACCCAATCTGCTTTTTATGCTAAAATATATCAGTTGATTTTAATGAGTTTGCGTGGGAGAGGAGGGGTGTTTTTGTACCTGAAACGATTGGAAATGAGCGGTTTCAAATCATTTGCCGACCGGACCGAACTGGAGTTTGTGCCGGGAATCACGGCGGTTGTCGGCCCGAACGGAAGCGGCAAGAGCAACGTGACTGACGGCATCCGGTGGGTGTTGGGGGAACAGAGTGCGAAATCGCTGCGCGGCAACAAAATGGAAGATGTCATCTTTGTCGGAAGCGATACCCGCAAACCTGTCGGTTATTGCGAAGTGTCGATGACATTTGACAACTCGGAGCGACGTTTGCCGGTCGACTATTCGGAAGTGACGGTAACCAGGCGCGTTTACCGTTCAGGGGAAAGCGAATATTTGCTGAACAGGCAACCCTGCCGCTTGAAAGATATCCATGAATTGTTCATGGATACGGGGATCGGGAAAGATGCCTACTCCATGATCGGTCAAGGCAAGATCGACGAGATTCTCAGTTCCAAATCGGAGGACCGGCGCATTATTTTTGAAGAGGCGGCAGGCATTGTCAAGTACAAGACACGAAAAAAGGAAGCCGAAAAAAAACTGGATGCCACCGAACAGAATCTCGCCCGCATTTGCGACCTGATCCACGAGATTGAGACGCAAATCGAACCGCTTCATGACCAGGCGGAAAAAGCCAGGCGGTACAAAGAATTGAAAGAGAAGCTGAAACTTGTGGAAATCGGCTTGTATGTACATAAAATTGAAAGCTTGCATGAGGAATGGAAAAAGGTAACTCTTGAGGCGGCCAAATCAAAGGAAACGCTGGTATCGCTGGCCACGGAGGCTAGCAAAAAGGAGATTGCCCTGCAAAAATTGAAAGGCCGACTGCATGAGCAGGAGAAGAATTGGGAGCAGGTACAGACCGATTTGCTTGCGGTCAGTGAGGAACTGGAAAAAACCGAAGGGCAGAAAGAAGTACATACGGAACGGGTTAAGAACCGTGAGCAAAACGCACGGCAATTGGCAGAACAGATTGCCCGGCTGGAAAGTGAACTGCTTCGTCTGCGCGAGGAAGACAAACAGGTTTCCAGACAGTTGCAGCAAAAAAAACAGGCTCTGGAACAGATGGAAAAGGAATTGTCCACGCTTCAAGGGAAGTTGTCGGAATCCGAAGATGGCAGTGAACAACAGTTGCAGTCGTTGACCGGGAAATGGCAGGTTCAGGGGAAAGAACTGGTACAACTGGCCAGCGAAAAGCAATATGCTCTGGAAAACCTGGACAAGACCGGGGAACGGATGGTTTCCATAGACGAGGCCAAAGAAAAGCTGGACAAGGAGAAAGAGGAACATAAACAACTGGCCGCCCAACTGGCAGGCGAACTGGAATCGGTTGAACAGTGGTTAAAGGTTGCCACGGAGCAGGTGCAATCACTGGCCGAAAAACGGACACGGCTGGAGCAGGAAGAAAGAAAATGGACCAGTGAAGCCCGCAAGGCCGAACAGAAAATGAACCGGCTGCGTTCGAAACTGGATTGGCTGAAAGAGGTTGAAGCGGAACATCAGGGGTTTATGCAGGGAGTCAAGGAAGTGCTGCGTGCCCGGGATCGGGAAGTGCCTCACTTGCAAGGAATTCATGGAGCCGTTGCCGAGCTGGTGCAGGTTCCCGGGGAGTATGAAGCAGCTATTGAAACGGCTTTGGGAGGAGCCGTGCAGCATGTCGTTGTGGAGGATGAGGCAACAGGGCGAAGCGGCATTCGCTATCTGAAAGAAAAGAGATTGGGACGCGCCACTTTTTTGCCGCTTGACGTGATCAGGCCGCGTTCCCTCCAGGAAAGGGAACTGGCACAGTGCCGCAAAGCGGATGGTTTTGTGGGAGTGGCAGCTGATCTGGTAAAAAGTGAAGCGCGTTACCGACAGCTGATTGCCTATCTGCTGGGGCTTGTGTTGGTGACACGCAGTCTGGAGCAGGCCAATGTTCTGGCCCGAACCCTGTCATATCGCTACCGGGTGGTCACGCTGGATGGCGATGTGGTCAATCCGGGCGGAGCAATGACCGGCGGCAGCCGCAAACAAAACAAAAGCAACCTGTTGGGACGCTCCCGCCAGATTGATGAACTGGAGAAGATGATCAGGGAGCATGAAGAAGAAACCGATCGGATCCGGCAGGCTTTGGCCGACGTTAACCGGGCTCTGGAACAGTTGGATGACGAATGGGAACAGGTGCGGAAACAGGGAGAAGAGCGGAGGCTGAGAGAACAGGAGCTCAGAGGCAGGGAGCGGGAACTGGTTCTGCTTCAGAAAACACTGGCCGAAAAAGAAGAGACATTGCTGGCGGAAATGGAGCAGGCCAATCGGCAACAAGAACTGTTCCAGGCACTGATAAAAGAGATTGAGCAGAAAACGGCCGACCTGGAGTCAGCCCAGGAAATGCTGGAACAGCAGCTTCGCGATGTCCGGTTCAGACTGAAGGAACAGGCCGATGCCCGAAAAGAGGTTCATGAGCACTCGACCCGCCTGAGAATCCGGGTATCAGCCTTGCATCAGGAAATTTCCCATTTGAATCAGAATCAGGATCGGATCAGGCAAGAAACAGAACGTCTTTCCGCCCGGAAACGGCAAGCCGCCATGGAACTGGAAGAACTGGAAAACTGGCGGGAAAGCGGCAAGTCGGAGATGAACCGGCTGGAAGAAACGATTGCCGGGCTTCGGAAGAAGAAAGCAAAAATCCAGACGGAACTGGACAAAATCCGCCTGGAACGTGAACAGCTGCTCTTTGAGCGGGAAGGCCTGGAAAAGGGAACCCGTCAGATCGAGCAGGAACACCGCAAACAGGACCGGCATTTGCACGAACTTGAAGTGCGGGCCAACCGCCTTGATGTGGAACTGAACCATCTGCTCGGCAAATTGGCGGAAGAATATGAGATCAGTTTTGAACGTGCCAAACAGTTGTATTTGGTGCCGGATGAACCGAAACAGGCCGAGAAAGATGTGCGTTCCCTGAAAGGGCAAATTGCCGCCCTTGGAGATGTGAACCTTGGCGCGATTGAAGAATACGCGCGCCTGAAAGAACGTTACGATTTTCTCAGGACTCAGGAAGCCGACTTGCTGGAAGCCAAGGAAAAGTTGTTTGAGATTATCCGTCAATTGGTGGATGAGATGAGCCGGCGGTTTGAAGAAAGCTTTCAGCTGATCCGGGTGGAGTTCCAGGATGTATTTGTCAAAATGTTTGGCGGAGGGCGCGCCGATCTCAAATTAAGTGATCCCGAAAACCTGCTTGAAACAGGGATCGACATTGTTTCCCAGCCTCCCGGCAAAAAACTGCAAAACCTGAATCTGCTTTCTGGCGGAGAGCGCGCCTTGACAGCGCTGGCCCTTCTGTTTGCCGTTCTGCAAATCAGGCCGGTACCGTTTTGTGTGCTGGATGAAGTGGACGCTGCCCTGGATGAAGCCAATTTGACCCGCTATACCCGCTACATGAAGCATTTCTCCGGAAAGACGCAGTTTATTATTATTACCCATCGCAAGCACACCATGGAAGGTGCCGATGTGTTGTATGGAATTACCATGCAGGAATCAGGGGTTTCCAAACTGGTATCTGTGAAGTTGGAAGAGTATGATAAAGAAAGAACGGAGACGGTCAGTAATTAGGACAATAGGAGGAAAAGCATGAGTTTTTTCCAAAAATTAAAAGAGAGTGTTCAACAGAAGACAGAAACCGTGACACAAAAGTTCATGACCGGTTTGAGCAAAACCAGTCATAACTTTGTCAGTGCAATTTCGGATTTGTTCAGCAGAACTAACAGGATTGATGAGGATCTGTATGAAGAACTGGAAGAGATCCTGATCGGTGCCGATGTAGGCGTGAAAACCACCATAGACCTGGTCGAACGTCTGCGCGAAGAAGTGAAGGCGAGAAAGATAAAAGAACCGGCTGAGCTGAAATCGCTGTTATCGGAAGTGATCAGCGAAATTCTGAAACGAAATGAGCAGGAACAGCATCTCCGGTTGAATGAAGACGGGCTGACAGTGATTCTGTTTGTGGGAGTTAACGGGGTTGGCAAAACGACCACGATTGGAAAACTGGCTCACCGGTTCAAAAATGAAGGGAAAAAAGTAATCCTGGCTGCCGGGGATACTTTTCGCGCCGGAGCAATTGAACAGCTTGAAACGTGGGGCCAGCGGATCGGCGTGGATGTGATCAGGCATCAGGCCGGGTCCGATCCGGCTGCTGTCATTTACGACGGCATCCATGCCGCACGGTCCCGGAAAGCGGATATCCTTCTGTGCGATACGGCTGGCCGCCTGCAAAACAAGGTGAACCTGATGGAAGAATTGAAGAAAGTCCATCGCGTGGTGCAACGGGAAAGCCCTGGAGCGCCACATGATGTCCTGCTGGTGCTTGATGCAACAACCGGCCAGAACGCGCTGGTTCAGGCCAGGCAGTTCGGACAGGCTGTCAATGTGTCAGGAATCGTGTTGACGAAACTGGACGGAACCGCCAAAGGAGGCATGGTGATTGCCATCAACCATGAGTTGAACCTGCCTGTGAAACTGGTCGGGCTTGGCGAAAAAGCGGATGATTTGCAGGATTTTGATTCCGACCAGTTTCTGCATGCGCTGTTCAGGGACATGATTGAAGCGGAAGAAGGGAATTCGTAAAAAATATTTGCCGGGTTCAAGGAAAAATCCTTGACATCCTTTCCAGTCTTCGTTATATTATACATCTGTAAAGGATATGACCTTGACGGTCTGTGTGGGGTGTGACTCCCGTGTTGGATCAGACAACAAAAATGAACTTATTATATGACTTTTACAGTTTGTTATTGACGGAGAAACAGCGTGCGTTGCTTGAGTTATATTATTCAGAGGACTGGTCGCTCGGCGAGATTGCCGAACATCAGGAAGTCTCCCGACAGGCAGTTTATGAGGCGATAAAGCGGGCCCAATTGCGGATGCTGGATCTGGAAGAGAAACTGGGACTGGTGAAACAGCATCTGAAACGGCAGCAGATCATGGAAAAGATCAGGGAAAAATTACGCCAAATGCCGGAAGCATACGAATGTATCGGGGAGTTGTTGGAAGAACTGGCCGAGCTTGACTGATCAGCCATGTGAGGAGGGGGCATCATGGCGTTTGAAGGATTGTCGGAAAGAATGCAATCGATAATGCGAAAACTGCGTGGCAAAGGGAAAGTGACCGAAGCCGACGTGAAGGAAGCGATGCGTGAAGTTCGCCTGGCTTTGCTGGAAGCGGATGTCAACTTCAGGGTTGTCAGGGATTTTGTCAACCGGGTGAAAGAACGCGTCGTGGGACAGGAAGTGATGAGAAGCCTCACTCCGGGTCAACAGGTGATCAAGGTGGTAAACGAAGAGTTGACCCAATTGATGGGGGGAGAGCGAAGCAAACTGAATCAGGCTTTGCGGTCGCCTACAGTCATTATGATGGTTGGATTGCAGGGGACCGGTAAAACCACGTCTTCCGGCAAATTGGCCCGTTATTTTCAAAAGCAGAACCGGCGTACCCTTCTGGTGGCAGGAGACGTTTACCGGCCGGCGGCGATTCGGCAGCTGGAGGTTTTGGGGGAAAGCCTGGATACACCCGTTTTTTCGCTGGGGGACCAGGAGAGCCCGGTTGTTATCGCCAGACGCGGGGTGGAAAAAGCCAGGGAGGAAGGTTTCGATTATGTCATCATCGATACAGCCGGACGCTTGCATATCGATGAAGAGATGATGGGTGAATTGAGGAAAATCCGCGAACAGGTATCTCCGGACGAAATCCTGCTGGTCGTGGATGCGATGACCGGACAGGATGCCGTCAACGTGGCGGAAAGTTTTAACCAGCAATTGGGATTAACCGGCGTTGTTTTGACCAAACTGGATGGAGATACACGGGGAGGAGCCGCCCTGTCGGTCAAGGCGGTCACCGATTGCCCGATCAAGTTTGTGGGGACGGGTGAAAAAACCGACGCCCTTGAACCGTTCTTCCCTGACCGGATGGCCTCCCGGATTCTGGGCATGGGCGATGTGCTCACGCTGATCGAAAAGGCACAGTCCGCGGTCGATCAGGAGAAAGCCAGGGATCTTGAGCGGAAGATGCGCACATTGACTTTCACCTTTGACGATTTTCTCGATCAGCTGCAACAGGTGCGCAAAATGGGGCCGCTTGAAGACATGCTTTCGATGCTGCCGGACGTGGGGCAGATGAAAGGTCTGAAAAACGTCCAGGTGGATGAAAAACAGCTGGTTCGTGTCGAGGCGATCATCCGTTCCATGACACCGCAGGAAAAATCCCATCCGGAGATTCTGAACGCCAGCAGGCGCAAACGGATTGCCAGGGGAAGCGGTACGACCGTCCAGGATGTGAACCGCCTGATCAAGCAGTTTAACGATATGAAAAAAATGATGAAGCAGTTTACACAGATGGCAAAAGGCAAGAAAAAGAAAAAACGCGGAGGTTTCCGCTTTCCATTTATGTCATGAATAACGGATTAATCATGGTGAGGAGGTGAGATTCATGGCAGTGAAAATTCGTCTGAGACGCATGGGGGCAAAAAAAGCTCCATTTTACCGCGTGGTTGTAGCTGATTCCCGCTCTCCCCGTGATGGACGCACGATTGACGAAATCGGTTACTACAACCCGATCACTGATCCCGCTACCGTTAAAATCGATGAAGAAAAAGCACTTTCCTGGCTGGCTAACGGTGCGCAACCTTCCGACACGGTTCGCAACTTGTTCCGTAAAGAAGGAATCCTGGAAAAAATGCATGAACAAAAAAGTGTCAAGAAATAACGTCTTCTTGATAGACAGGAGGACAAACCATGAAGGAACTGGTTGAATACATCGTAAAGGCGCTTGTTGACCATCCGGAGCAGATTCATGTTGATGAATATGAAAAGGATGGGATAACCGTCTACAGGCTGTCCGTTGCTGATGAGGACGTAGGCAAGGTAATCGGGAAACAGGGACGGATCATCCAGTCGATCCGAACCGTTGCGAAAGTGGCTGCCTGGAAGGAGAATAAACGGATATGGGTGGAACTCTCTTGAACTCCGAGTATCTGCTTGTTGGCCGAATTGTAGGTACCCATGGCATTCGCGGGGAAGTCCGAGTTCAGTCGAACACCGATTTTCCGGAAGTCCGCTTTGCTCCTGGAAACAGACTCATCCTTTTCCCGCCCGGTAAGCAGGACCCCATCTGGCTGATGGTGGAGAAAAGCCGTCCGCACAAATCTGTTTACCTGCTGAAGTTTCAGGAATGGAGCAGTATTGATCAGGCTGAGCCTTTTAAAAAGGGTCTGCTGGCAGTGACAAGGGAAAACCGGGTGCCTGTTGACGAAGAAGAAGGGGAATATTATTTTCACCAGATTATCGGGTTGACCGCGGTGACGACCGATGGGAAAGAAATCGGCGAGGTAAAGGAAATTCTGCCTCTGCCGGCCAATGATGTTTGGGTAGTCCGATCTGCTGAAACAGGGAAAGAGATCTTGATTCCTTATATTTCAGAGATTGTCAAAGATGTGGATCTCGGTCAGAAGCGCATCACGATTGAATGGATGGAAGGACTGGCTTAGTATTGGCACACATACGCTTTGATGTATTGACCCTTTTTCCTGAGATGTTTGGAGGATTCTTGCAATCAAGTATTATTCATAAGGCTCGCGAAAAAGGGCTGATTACCACCAATGTCGTTAATTTTCGCGACTATGCAACGGATCGCCACCGTACGGTGGATGATGTGCCGTATGGCGGCGGTGGCGGAATGGTATTGAAGCCGGAACCGTTGTTTCGGGCAGTCGATGACTTGACGCAAGGCCTACCACGTCCCCCCATTTTGTTGATGTCGCCGCAAGGTGAAACGTTCACGCAGAAAAAAGCAGAGCAATTGGCCAGGAATTCCCAGCTGATTATCCTTTGTGGACATTACGAAGGGTTTGATGAGCGAATCAGGGAGCACTTGGTAACGGAAGAAATCTCCATCGGTGATTATGTATTGACAGGCGGGGAACTGCCGGCCATGGTACTGATCGACAGCATCAGCCGCCTGGTGCCGGGAGTGCTCGGCAACAAAATGTCTGCGGTAACTGATTCCTTCTCGACAGGTCTCCTTGAGCATCCCCACTATACACGGCCAGCTGAATTTCGCGGTTTGAAAGTGCCGGAAATCCTTCTGTCCGGACATCATGCCAGGATTGAAAAATGGCGGCGGGAACAGTCGTTGCTGAGAACCTGGCAGAGGAGGCCGGACTTGCTTCAGACTGCTTTGCTGACTGAAGAGGATCACCTTTTTTTAAAGAATCTGTCCAGGAAGGCAGACCAGGATGATTAAATTGTATTCGATCATGTACTTATGGTAAAATAACTCCGTTCTATTCAGGAAAACGGGTATTGAGCAGTGAATCGAGAAAGGAGGTTGGATGGATATGCGTCCGATTATTCGTGAATTGACGGAAGATCAACTTCGCAAGGACATTCCCCAATTTCGTGCGGGGGATACGCTTCGCGTCCATGTGCGTGTTAAAGAGGGACAACGCGAGCGGATTCAGGTTTTTGAAGGTGTTGTGATCCAGCGTCGTGGCGGCGGTATTTCCGAAACATTTACCGTCCGCAAGATTTCCTATGGCGTTGGTGTGGAACGTACTTTCCCGCTGCATTCACCGCGTATTGAAAAAATCGAAGTGATTCGCCGTGGTAAAGTACGCCGTGCCAAACTGTATTACTTGCGCAAACTGCGTGGTAAAGCTGCCCGGATTAAAGAAATTCATCAAAAATAATAAGCTTAGGAAAAAGGGCTTGGAGTGTTTTCTCAAGCCCTTTTTCTCACATCCCGTTGCTATCAGGCCGAGTGGGGGGAAAAGCCGATGAACTCATACATCCCTCGTACAGAAAGAATCAGACAGGAGAGAATGGAATCAAAAGTGAGCAGAACTTTGGAATGGTTTCAGGCGTTTTCGGTTGCAGTGATTTTGGCGGTTGTTATTCGTTTGTTTGTATTTGAGCCATTTACGGTATCCGGTCCATCCATGCAGGAAACGATGGTTACCGGAGACTTGGTACTGGTCAACAAACTGGTCTATAAATTCAGGGAACCCAGGCGGGGAGAAATTGTTGTCTTTCATGCGAGTGAAGACAAGGATTTTATCAAACGGGTGATCGGATTGCCCGGTGAAACGGTGGAAGCAAAAAACAACAAGATCCTGATCAATGGCAAGATCGTCGAGGAGTCCTATATCGCCGATCATGTCCGCACCATGGACTTTGATGAAATAAAGGTGCCGCAAGGCAAGGTTTTCGTGTTGGGAGACAATCGGCTGAACAGTACGGACAGCCGGGCCATCGGTTCCATTTCCGTTTCCGACCTGGTTGGGCGGGCCGAATTTATTTACTGGCCATTAACTGATTTGAAAGAATTGTAATTGTTAAAAGTGAAGGAGTAGATCATGGCTCCTTCTTCTTTTGAGGAAAACTGGAAAAATTCCCCCTTACTGGCAAAAGAGTTGAAGAAGGTGATACAGATGGCCATTCAGTGGTTTCCGGGGCATATGGCAAAAGCGCGCAGGCAAGTGGAAGAGAAGCTGAAACTGGCAGATATCGTGTTTGAACTTTTGGATGCAAGGTTGCCGCTGTCGAGCAGAAATCCCATGATGGATGAAATCATCCAGGGAAAATCGCGAATCATCCTGCTGACGAAATGCGATTTGGCCGATGGCCGGGTAAACCAGGACTGGATCAGCTATTTTCAGGCACAGGGAGTCGCGGTCCTGCCGGTAGACGCCCAGACCGGCAAAGGGGTAAACCAGATCCTGCCCGCTTGTGAAACATTGTTGGCTCCCCTGTTTGCAAAGCGAGAAAAAAAGGGGATCAAGTCCCGCAAGTTTCGTGCTCTGGTGCTGGGAATTCCCAATGTGGGAAAGTCATCCCTGATCAACCGGCTGGCCAGAAGATCAAAAACGGTCACAGGAGACCGGCCCGGAGTGACGAAAGCGCAACAATGGATTCGTGTCGGCAAAAACATGGAGTTGCTGGATACTCCGGGGATCTTGTGGCCCAAATTTGACGATCCGGCCACAGGGTTGCGCCTGGCGGCAAGCGGGGCCATCAAGGAAGAGATTTTGCCGACGGATGAGGTGGCTTTGTACATATTGAATTATTTAAAAGAACGGTATCCGGAAGCCTTGGCGAAGCGGTACAAACTGGAACAAATCGGGGATCTGGACGGAATTTCGCTTATGGAAGCGATCGGGAAAAGGCGGGGCTGCCTGTTGCGCGGCGGAACCATCGATTACGATAAAACGGCTGATCTCGTCATCCATGAATTGAGATCAGGCCTTTTGGGAAGAATTTCCCTGGAATTTCCTGAAGATTGGAGAGAAGAAGAGGAGATGAAGGATGAAGGAGACGATCGCGGAAATTAAGAGATGGCTGGAGGCTAAGGAGCGGCTGACAGAAGAGGAACTGGCCCGGTTGCAAGACGATCCCAGAGTCGGTGTACGCAAATTGGCCGCCCGGTATATGAGAGAGCAGAATCGCCACCAGAAAGAGCAGGCGCGGTTGGAAAAGATGTGGCATTATGAAAAGCAATTTCGCCAGCGGGGTCTGTCGCTGATCGCCGGGATCGATGAGGCGGGCAGGGGGCCTCTGGCCGGTCCTGTGGTCGCAGCCGCAGTCATGTTGCCCGAACAGTTCCAGGCGGAAGGATTGAACGATTCCAAGCAGTTGACGGCAGAAGAACGCCAGCGGTTGAGGGATCGTATCGAGGCCGAAGCAATTGCTATCGGGATCGGGATGGTGGATGCCAGTGAGATCGACCGCTGCAATATTCTGCAGGCAACCTTTCAGGCAATGCGGATTGCGGTCAGCCAGCTGGATCCTGCTCCGGAAATCGTGCTGGTGGATGCCGTGACCATTCCCAATCTGTCTGTTCCCCAACAGGGGATTATCAAGGGAGATTCCCTTAGCCACTCCATCGCGGCCGCATCGGTGATTGCCAAAACCACCCGGGACGAGTGGATGGCTGAAATCGCAAAAAAGTATCCCGTTTACGGGTTTGAGCGGAATATGGGATATGGCACTTCCGAGCATCTCAAGGCACTCTACGAATACGGTCCGTCACCGGTCCACCGGCGCAGTTTTGCTCCTGTCCGTTCCGCACTGGAGGAGCAGGGAGAGCAGCTTTCTTTATTGGGGGAGAAAACATGAGCGGTGACATGAGAAAACGGGTGGGCCGCCAGGGAGAGGAACTGGCCGCACGGTACCTGCAGGAAAACGGCTATCAGATCATTGACCAAAACTGGACAACTCGCCAGGGTGAACTGGATATCATTGCCCTGAAAGGCCAGCAATTGGTGTTTGTTGAAGTAAGGACGACGCAAAGCGGCAAATTCGGGTATGGCCTGGAATCTGTCGGTTACCGGAAACAGGAGAAATTAAGACAGTTGGCATTGCAGTATTTACGGGAAAATCCTGTGTATTATGGATCATTTCGCTTTGATGTCATCTCCGTTCTATGGGACAGGCAGGGAATGCGGACAGAAGTGCAGCATATTGAAGGAGCGTTTTGAATACATAAAAACCACCACTTCCTTGATGACGGGGATCGTGGTGGTTTTGTCCCGGAAAAAGGGATCATATCAGCAAATGGAAAAGATGGGGATCGTTATTGATTTCAATATAGGGAAAGCCTTTCCTGTTCATCCGTTCGATCAGGGAAGGATAATCTTCCCGGTATTTCAGTTCGATTCCGACCAGAGCGGGTCCGTTCTCCTTGTTGTTCTTCTTCGTATACTCAAACCGGGTGATATCATCGTTTTCGCCAAGCACATCGTCAAGAAACTCGCGCAGCGCTCCGGCCCGTTGCGGGAAATTGATGATGAAATAGTGTTTGAGTCCTTCATAAATCAGGGAACGTTCTTTCATTTCCTGCATACGGTCGATATCATTGTTGCCGCCGCTGATGATGCAGACTACATTTTTCCTCCTGATCTGTTCCCGGTAAAAGTCAAGCGCAGAGACTGCCAGCGCTCCGGCTGGTTCGACAACGATGGCGTTCTGGTTATACAGGTTTAAAATGGTGGTACATACTTTCCCTTCCGGCACCGCAATCACTTCATCCACATGTTCCTGGCAGATTTTAAAGGTCAGATCCCCTACCCGTTTGACAGCCGCCCCATCCACAAACGGGTCAATCTGTTCCAAATTCACTATCTGGCCGGTTTTCAGCGACTCCTTCATGCTTTGGGCACCGGCCGGTTCAACACCGATCACCCTGGTTTGCGGGTATACGCTTTTGATATAGGAGCTGACGCCGGAAATCAGCCCGCCGCCGCCAATCGTTACAAATACATAATCCGGGGGCTGTTTCAGGTCATTGAGAATTTCGATCCCGATCGTACCCTGACCGACGATCGTCCGGTAATCATCAAACGGATGGATAAAGGACATTTGATGTTCCTCGACATAGGCCATTGCCTGATGAAACGAATCATCAAACGTATCGCCCGTCAGGATCACTTCCACAAACTCCCCGCCATAATGCTTGACCTGGTTGATTTTTTGCCGCGGTGTCGTGGTCGGCATGAAAATTTTCCCGGGAATGCCGAGATGATGGCAGGAATAGGCGACCCCTTGCGCATGGTTTCCCGCACTTGCACAGACAATGCCCCGCCTTCTCTCTTCTTCGGAAAGGCAGCAAATTGTGTTATAGGCGCCCCGAATCTTGAATGAACGAACGATTTGCAAATCTTCCCGTTTTAAATGAATGTCACATTCATATTTGTCAGACAGAAGGCGGTTATGTTCAAGTGGTGTGTGCACACACACTTTTTTCAATCTCTGGCTGGCAATGAGAATATCCTCTACTTTAATTTGTTCAGCGTGAACTTCATCCAACACTTTGCTCATCTCAACTCATCCTTTGGCTTTTTGGTATTTAATAAATTATTTTAGCACAGTCCTTGAAATTTTGGGAATATTGATTGCAAAACATTAATAAAGAATCATCAAAATTAAAAAACGACATCTGTCCCGGAAAAATAAAAAAGCGCCAATAATCTGGCGCACAAACGAAAAAAGCGGATTTCCTGAGGGGATTCTGGTTCTGTTTTCGTTTCTTCAGGGAAATGGCCGGGAATCCGGTCAACCCCAAAGCGTTTCGCCTGCTTAGGCTTCTTCGAAGTCCCTGCTCTAAAAATGCTTCTCAGGCAAATACCTGGAAAGAAATTGTCAAATGCTGTCTTTAACAGTGCCGACAGCGAATCAGGACAGCTTCACCCGGTTTCAGATGCAGACGATTCCAGCGTTTGATCCGGTGTCCGCAGATAACAATAGCCTTGCTTCGGCCACAACGGACTTTTACTGCTTCACCCGGGTCCAGAAAACAGGTTTTCTTGTGTTTTGCATGAGGGCAACATTTGACCAGCACCGATTCCCCCCGTCTTAAACAGACCACTTTTCTTTTCCTTCGATGCGGATCCAGTACGACCCGCTTTACTTTGTGATCTTTCATATATTGTCTCCTCCCGCCTTTTGGTAGGATCTTTTCAAGATCCACTATTAATCTATGAAAAACCGGAAGTGCCTGTTTGTATGGAAGTCCAGTAAAATAGAAAAGGGCTTCGGATGAATTTGTGAAACGTATGCCAATTCAACTGTTGGGGATGGTTGATAAATGGTCGTTAACATAATTAGAGGAGGTAATTTCGCTTAATGGGAATTTGAAAGAAACTGAATTGTCTCGTTTATTGGAAGAAAAGCGGGTTATCATCGGTTCCGACGATTAGTGCGTTATTAACTGGATATCCGAAACAGATGAAGGCTGCTATATTGGATGTTTTATGTAAACGCTTTCCCTGATGCTCAATCCAGACAATCCGTCGATCTCTTGTATGTACTTCGCTGATCTGGTCGAAGCCAAGTCAGAGAGGTTTACTTTAAAAGGAAACAGTTAAAGTGCTCCGGTGTTCCGGTGTTTGACTGCATGCCGGATAACAATATCGTCACCTCTGGTAGCCCCCGGAGAATCAGTGACACCGAATATTCTGATACAACTTTTTGCCATAGCTGGATTTTCTGTTTCACAGGCAAAAAATCAAGTCGTTAATGAGAATATAGAACGATTTATAGAATGGCTTAATAGCTGCACTTGTCTGGGGATTGTATCGTACCTGGGAGAAATTGTAACCTGGGCTATCGTACTCATTCCCTTGACAATCGTTGGTACCTGCAAGGACAGTTCCCGAAATTTCATTATAAAAATGTCAAGTGCCCTGGACGGTGCCTGGGGCATACCTTTTGCCAATTCAAAGATATAAAATTATTTTTTTGGAAAATTGTAATATCATTCAGAGTAAGTTTATTGATTCGTTAGATTTGGTTCACTATACTGAATTTGTGAATAAAATCATTTTGGGGATACAGAAAGGATTTGCAATGCGCTTAACGATTTATATTCAGCCTGGTTCGCCATTGGTTTTGCCGCTTAATTATCAGGAAGTGCTGCAAAGTTTTATTTATGACCATTCCTGACAAGCTGTTTACCTACTGTTTTCATGAATCCGGCTACCAGTACAGAAGACAAAAGTTTAAACTGTTTACATTCAGCCGATTGCTGGGGAGGGGGAAGATAAGCCTCAGACAGAAAAAATCCGTTTTGAAAGACAGCTGAGGTGGCAAATCAGCTCCTGTTTGCCGGGATTTGTAAAGGAATTTGGTCAAAGCCTGCTAATGAAAGATTTTTACTATCTCAACGGGCAACCATTCAAAATCAACAGGATTCACTATGAAACGGTTACGGTAAACCAACCGGCGTGTGTCGTCCAGATGTTATCACCCATTACCGTACATAACACGTTTGTATCCGATACCGGCCATAAAACCACGCACTATTTCTCACCCTGCGACCCGGCATTTGTCCACCTGATCAATCAAAACCTCTCCCGAAAATATTTCGCCTGTTACGGAAAACCCATCCCCGGAAAAATCCGGATCACACCGCTTCATGTAAGTTGCCGGGACAGAGTGTTTATCCGCTTTAAAGGTTTGATGATCGAAGCGTGGAATGGGCTGTATTTACTTGAGGGAGATCCGAAAGCGCTCACATTTGCCTGTGCAGTGGGCCTGGGCAGGAGAAATTCCAGCGGGTTCGGCTTGCCGCAGAGGATAACAGTTTCTGCCGGGACAAAGCGCATGCCGCGAAAATTTGTACCCGTTTTAAACTTGCATAATGGAAGACACCTTTCAGATATCGGCCTCAGCCATCTCATGCTGAAAAGAGAATTGAAGAGAGAAGTTACTCCAGGAAGACCCCATTGTTGTACAATTGAGGCAAGTATTAAAATAGGAGAGCGAACTGGAAAAGGTGGGAACCAACATACTTTATAGCCGGGTGTTGAAAACAAACTGTCGTCGACCTCCAGTAGAGAAGTAAACCCCGGGGATCGACGACACTGAATATTCTTACAAATGCTTTGAAAAAGCGCATCATTATTGGATTTTTTATTTTTTAGTTCAAAAATAAGTTAGTTAAGAGGAAAATGGAATCGTTTATAGAATGGCTTAATAGCAACACTTTTTGGGGTTTGGATCGTACCTGTAAGGAATTGAAACACAACTCGGTAATGAGCATCACGTCCATTTTTAGACCGTTTGGATCGTACCTGTAAGGAATTGAAACTATCCATCGGCCGGAAGAAATATTCTCTGGCCGGATAGTTTGGATCGTACCTGTAAGGAATTGAAACTTTATCTCCTCCCGCAAATTCCGCGATGAATTCCGGTTTGGATCGTACCTGTAAGGAATTGAAACTGGTATCCTCCAGGTCCGCCAAACGTGGCGCCATCGGTTTGGATCGTACCTGTAAGGAATTGAAACAGACATTTAGCACAATATTTGTGCCCATCTCTCGGGTTTGGATCGTACCTGTAAGGAATTGAAACGATGAAAGTCTTGCATTGCCGGAGCACGTCCAAAACGTTTGGATCGTACCTGTAAGGAATTGAAACTCGGAAAGTGGTGATCGGGTGAGGCTCAACCTTGATATTGTTTGGATCGTACCTGTAAGGAATTGAAACAGCACTTGCCATTCCGCATCATACCCCAGCTCATCGTTTGGATCGTACCTGTAAGGAATTGAAACATTTGGTAAAGTCTTTGATCGTATAGGGTTCAAACTGTTTGGATCGTACCTATGAGGAATCTTGGCGAAAAAACCGTTAGGAATTTTAAAGGAGAAGTACAGGTGCCCACATAGCGTATTGACACTTTTTTCTCTGAGAAGAGAAAATAGAGACCCAAACCGGAAAGTTTGGCTGGAGGTTTCGTTTGGATGAAAACCCCAATTCGATGGATCGTTGTCCTCCTGATCGCCGTGGGGGGATGCGGCCTTTTCGGCAGTGGAACAGGTTATGCCAACCCGGACGGCGGCAGTTTTGAAGTTCCGGACGTACAAAAAGACTTTGACCAATTTGAACAGGCACCCCAATCGCAAACAGAAACACCAAATCTGAAAGATCAAGGATGAATGGTGGAAGTAAATTGTCGTCGACCAGGAGTAGAGGAGTAAACCCCGGGGATCGACGACACGGAATATTCTGATAGTTATTTTGAAAGTTGGCATATTTACCGGATTCTTTGTTTAGGAAGCAAAAAACAGCCAAGTAAAGAGGAATTTTGGGCAAATTGTCGAATGGCTTAATAGCGGCACTTTTTGGGGTTTGGATCGTACCTATGAGGAATTGAAACTCGTTCCGTCTTTTCTTTGAAAGTTTCCGTCGATGGTTTGGATCGTACCTATGAGGAATTGAAACCTAAACAACTGATCACGTTGTTTACGGCGGTTCGAAGTTTGGATCGTACCTATGAGGAATTGAAACATTCTTGAAACCACTGGGAAGCCGCTTGGATCGCTTTGAGTTTGGATCGTACCTATGAGGAATTGAAACTACCACGGAGGGATACAGGATGGGAGCTGTAGCGAAAGTTTGGATCGTACCTATGAGGAATTGAAACCCCTGAATTGACATGATGATCATGTCCTGCAATTCAGTTTGGATCGTACCTATGAGGAATTGAAACGCAAGATGCCAACCGCGCCATTCGATATGCTCAGTGCGTTTGGATCGTACCTATGAGGAATTGAAACCGAGTTCCAAGCAAAACAGACATAGAAGCTGGCACGTTTGGATCGTACCTATGAGGAATTGAAACCAATCCCTGTTTCGTCAGGCACTCGCTACACCTCCTAGTTTGGATCGTACCTATGAGGAATTGAAACACGCAATTGTAGAGGAACCGGGACGGGAACTGTTCTATAGTTTAGATCGTACCTATAAGGAATTGAAAACACCGTTACCCACGCGTTGCTCTTGCATCCCAGGAGAGTTTAGATCGTGCTTATTAATAAAAAGAGAGCCGTCCTTTTGAATTTCCGCATAAAATACTTCTTCTATAGACTGAATTCCATTTTTTCTTAACTCCTCACGAACCCACGCTTCATACAAATTCAGTTCCTTTAAATTCTTCTTTACGATTTTCCCGTCTGAAATGATTTCCGAAGGAAAATAAATAAAAGGCGGGACAGGAACATTCAGGTCTTGCTTTGTAACGGTTTGTTGGGGCTCTTTTTTGAGCACCCTCAATTTTCCATTTGGTTCCAGGATGGCATAATGCACATCCTGAACACTGAATACTTGCTGCTCCCTGAGCATCATGCTTAAATCGTCAATATTCAGGCGGACGGCTTTAAGAGTTTCTTTCGAAATTTTGTCTTTTTTATGACAATTGTCGGTTGACCATCCGGCAGAATCCGGGCTTTGTTTGATTTAAGCCCAATATACCCCACAAATATGGTGAGAATCACCCACCAGATCAAACTGACAAGTCCGTTGAAAAACGGCGTTTTGCTCTCCCCCGCAATATCTGCGGCAATCGAACCGATGGTGATTCCTGCAATATAGTTAAAGAAAGTCAGGTGACTCAGTTGCTTTTTTTCCAGGATTCTTGCCAAAACCAGCAATACAAGAAAAGTGATGAATGTCCTTAGCTTCATTTCCCAAAAATCAATTACCAAAAACTCATCCACGGCCGTTCCTCCTGTTTGCTTTTGCTTTCCCGGATACAAACTTTCCGGCATTGTTCATGAAAAGATCGGCAGGACTTGGTTTATTAAACAAAAATCCTCCTTTTTTATGCAAAAAGGAGGATGCACCCGTGTATGTAAAACCTCAAAAAAATCTGCCCGCAAATCTGAAAATATCCCCAAATAACAAGAAGAAGTTGTTACAGCGGAACTGAAACCGACGAACATTAATCTTTCAAATTCCCGTATCCAAACAACGTTGGCAAATTTAAAATAAATTTTATTAAATAATCAGAATATCAGGAGAAAATATCAACCGTTTTGCCGCTGATCACATACACCCCTTTGTCCAATTCGATGACTGTGCTGTTTAAAAAGTCAATATTGATTTTCTCTCCGTTTTTGGCGCGCAGAGAGACAGTGACGGGTTTGATGGGTTGGATCTTCACGCTTAACACCACTTTTCCTCTTTTGTGTTCCGCGTCATAATACTGTTTTGTTTCCAAAGCGACGTTGTATCTTGGATTGGATTTTAATTCATCCAAAAAAATATTCAACTGATCAGAATCTCCCGATGCATATATTTTGAACATACACATCTTACCTCCCATCAATTTTTGAAAAAACAATGCCTGGAGTAAATAATTGGTTGTGTGTATATTTTAACCTTTTTAAAATAATTTTAAAAGTATTTCTAATTTTTATTTTTGTCTTGCTTTTTCCGGGATTTTGCGTTATTTATTAATCAATAATTGAGTATTTTACATATATCCAATATTGTTTTTGGACACAGATAGGAGGTTTATATGGGAAAAGGAATCCATCAGCTTGACCTGGTAGTAATTGGTGAGGTATTAAAGAAGAAGAGAAGAGAGCAGCATAAAATTCTGGAAGATTTGGCGGATGAAAAGGTGTCAACGTCCACACTGAGTAATATTGAAAGAGGCCTTCCCATTGTCAATGCCGACAAGATTTATTATTATGCCCATAAGCTGGGAGTTGATCTGGATGAATATGCAAAAGTGCTGAAGCAGACTTCCCAAAAGAACGAGCGATTTGACCTGATCCTGACCTCCATCCAGAATTCGATTGATCTGGGTGATATGGAAGAAGGGCTGGAAAGGCTGCAATCACTGTCGATTCCTGAATCATCGGTCTATCATGTCCACAAGCTGTATCTGCTGGGCCGATATTATTTGATTAAAAAAAGACTGCAGAAGTCACAAGCATATTTCTCCGATACCCTCCGCCTGGTTGACCGTTATCCCAGTCTGGCCAAAACCAATCTGAAAGCCGTCTGTTATTATGACTTGAGCCGGGTTTTTTATTACAAAAATCAATTTCAAAATGCCCTCAGTTATACTGAACAGGGAATCAATTCGTTTGTTCCGGGCGGCGGCAAAAAGCATATCATCCATTCCCTGAGGCTCGGCAAAGCTATTTATCTGGAAAAGCTGGATCGGTTGGATGAGTCTTTGCAAACGCTGGATGAGATGTGGGCAGATTATGATGCCATCAAAAGCATTTATGTTTTGCTTAATATTTATGACATAAAATCAAATATTCTAAAAAAGCAAAAAAGATTTAAGGAAGCGATTGGAATCGCTCTGGAGGGAATTGAATGGGCCAGAGTCAATCTGGTGTATGAACGGTCGTTTGAACTGTGGACAACGCTGGGCAGCATTTATTTGCAGCTGAATGAACTGGAAGAAGCGGAGAACTGCGTAAAAACGGCCCTCAGTTTAAAGAAGAAAATCGGCAATGAGTATCTGTTTGTCAATAGCTATACGCAACTGGGATTGTTGAATATCAAAAAAGAAAAATGGGAAGAAGCTTATGCCGCCCTGCAGGAAGCGGTCCGACTGGGCGAAAAGACCAATGATGCGCAAAAATATACGAATGCGCTGATTGTGCTCGGTGACTGGTACCAACTGAGACAGAAGTATCCGGAAGCGGTACGCACCTACCAGAAAGCCAATGAACTGGCCATCAAACATGGGTTTACCAAACAGCGTAAAATGGCATTGCTGGAATTGAGCAAATGCTGGAAACAGCTGGATGAAGCTGAGTTTGTAAGCAGTCTTGAAAGCCTGTTCGAGGTCGAGTTACAATTGCTCCAAGATCGGATATTATAGGAGGTTTAGGTAATGGTTAAATATTTTATTAGCGACCCTCCACAAGAATAATGGATGAACAAAAACAATGGAAATCAGGTATAAATTACAGTGGTGGAAACCGGATCTGTTTGAATACTGCAATTGGTGTGAAATCAAACATTGCAGGAGGAATTGGCAGTGACCAAACTCTTCGTTAGCGATTCTCCACAAGAGTGATGAAAACAGAAAAGCGAAGTATTGCCCAGTCTGGTTAGCGTAAACGGAAGCTTCCAAGCGTTCCTGAGTCAATTTTGGCAATATAACTTTGTGAAAGGGACGCGAATACATAAACCGGAACGAAATGCAGCGGGGAAAGCTGGGTTCCATGAGCCTGCCGGCAAAGCAAATGATTGGCAGGCTCTTTTTACCATAAGGATTGATCCTGGAACCGCAAATTGTCGTCGACCAGGAGTAGAGGAGTAAACCCCGGGGATCGACGACACGGAATATTCTGATAGTTATTTTGGAAGTTGGCATAGTTATTGGATTCTTTGTTTTTGAGGCAAAAAACAGGCAAGTAAAGAGGAATTTTGGATAATTTATAGAATGGCTTAATAGCGGCACTTTTTGGGGTTTGGATCGTACCTATGAGGAATTGAAACTTATAGCACTGTAATCAAAAAATATCAACAAACTGAGTTTGGATCGTACCTATGAGGAATTGAAACCACCTTCTTTGTGGAGTATGACACGGGTCGGGATGAGTTTGGATCGTACCTATGAGGAATTGAAACCGCTTCACTTCTATTTGAAATGCTTTCCCTTCTTGTGTTGTTTGGATCGTACCTATGAGGAATTGAAACAAAGAACAAATTAAACGGTTAGGCGGTATCCTTAAGTTTGGATCGTACCTATGAGGAATTGAAACTTTACGATACCGCGTACCATTCGAAATTGGCGGAAGGTTTGGATCGTACCTATGAGGAATTGAAATCATCCTGTGAGTTTTCGTTGTCATGCAGATGCTTTCGTTTGGAATGTATCTGTGAAGGGTTGGAATGACCCCATCAATTCAGGAATTTGTGCATACGCAGGTCAGTGTAATATTTATATGAATTGGATGTTCTTTGTAAACCTGAATAAAAAATGAAAGTTTAATTTGAAAAATTGTAACATTACATTCAATAAATTGATTGACTCCTTAAAGTTGATCAACTATACTGAACAGGAAAATAAATCCAGTCTGAAATCACAGAAAGGATTTTGCGATGCGCTTAAATATTCATATTCGGCTTGAATCTCCATTGGTTTTGCCGCTCAATTACCAGGAAGTGCTGCAAGGTTTTATTTATAACCAGATTCCGGACAAGACGTATTCTCATTTTCTTCATGACCATGGTTATCTGTATGGGAAACGGAAGTTTAAACTGTTTACGTTCAGCCGGTTGATGGGGCAGGCAAAGGTGAATCCCAGGCGGAGAGTGATCCGCTTTGAAGAGGAATTGAACTGGCAGGTCAGTTCCTGTTTGCCGAAATTCATCCAAGAATTTGGTCAGAGTCTGCTCATGAAGGATTCTTTCCATCTGAACGGACAGCCTTTCATGATTGATGAGCTTCACTACGACACGGTTACCGTGGATCAGCCCGTGTGTACGATCCGGATGCTGTCGCCCATTACGGTACATAGCACGTTTGTATCCGGCGACGGCCATAAAACCACGCAGTATTTCTCGCCGCATGATCCGGCCTTTGCCCACCTGATCAATGAAAACCTTGCCAAAAAATATTTTGCTTATTACGGGGAACCCATCAGGGGAAATATCCGGATCACGCCGGTTCGCGTAAGCCAACGGGACAAGGTTGTCACCCGCTTTAAAGGCTTCATTATCGAAGCATGGAACGGATTGTACCAGCTGGAGGGAGATCCGAAAGCCCTCACATTTGCCTGTGCCGCGGGCCTGGGAGGAAGAAATTCGAGCGGATTTGGAATGCCGGAACTCAGGAGGTGATGTTTGTGAATTTACCACAGTTGACGGCACAAATCGGTAAGACGGCCAGAAAAGAGATCGGTGATTCCAGTGAACTGGCGATGCTGGTAAAGCCGGTTAATATCGAGGCGGATCAAAAGATGATCCTGTTTATGACTCTGGATCTCGACCAGCAGGAAATACGTTTTGAAGATCCAGTGCCATATTCAGATAAGGCGCCATACCAATACAACTATTTCGGCAATAACTCCAGGGCAGGCATGCAGTACTATGTCACCCGTGAAGGTTCCTCCTCGCATTATTTGCTGAAATCGGCGTTCAGCGATTTGTATCTGGTTCTGAAAAAGCACGGGTTGCATGACGAGGAACTGGGCAGATTGCTTGTAGAAATGAAAGAACTCCGGTTCATTCAGCTGGGCAGCAAAAAAGGGGCAGGAACTGTCAACCTGGATTTGATCAAAGGAATTCCCAAAGCCGTACTGGACGATAAGAACCATATTGTCATCGACGGGATGGCTAAAAAAGCGGAAGACTTTCTTCGCCATGTATTGGAGTGGGAAAACAGAGATACCAGATTTGCCCTGGTGGTTCCCAGGGTGGTTCATCATCAGGAAATGATGATTCTGTCACAGCACCCGGATTACCTGACAGTTGTCAAAAAGGAACAGAACCTTGAGGGAACGGGCAGAAAAAATTCCGAGAAATATTGCTATGTGTGCCATGAAAAGAGAACGGACGTTTCCAGCGGGTTGACCACCCGTTTCAGCGGTTCAGGAATCAATAAAATTTTTGTAACCACAACATTCAACTATGCCAAAAATATTGACAAAAAATACTATGACGACAGTTATGCCATTTGCAGTTCATGTTTTCAGGATCTGCTGTTTGGAGAAAAAAAGGTGAAAGAAAGCTTTTTTTCCCGGATTGCCGGGGAAAGGGCTTTTATTTTGCCGGAAGGAATTCTGGATGATTTCCATTATAACCGTTTGGCAGTACTGAAGCATGGAACAGATCTGTTCTTTGAGAAAGGATTGGCGCAGGACTTTGATGAAGAGCTGGAAACGGCAATGGAAGACTTCAGGAATGCCGAAAGCTATGTCGTCCATTTCCTGATTTACCGGACAGATGGAAATTCGGTTACGGTGTTGAGGACAATTGAAGACGTTCCGACAATGCAGATCGTCCAGGTTGTGGATATGCTGGGAAAACAGGCAAACCGGCTGTATCCGTATCTGCTGTCGATGTCGCTGGGATCGATCTACCGCATGATTCCTGTCCGAACCAGTAAAACCGGTGATCAACTGGATATTCAGCGGGTGCTTTCCATCTACCATGCCTTGTTTACCAAAACAGCCATTGAAGCCGATGTGCTGTTCGGATATGCGTCCGAAGCGCTGGAGAAAGGCTTCAGGGAAATACGAAAGAAACAGGGAAGACAATTTGCCAATCTCGGTTGGGAATCTTTTGCTCCCGATCAGGAAGATTTTTATTTCAGACAACTGATCATGAGATATCTCTGTCTGCTTCAAACATGTCAGGAGCTTGGACTTCTGGACCGGAACATTTTTGATAAACGGGGAGTGGTGTCAGTGGATGTATCGGGAATGACAGGCAAGGTTCAGGAAGCGGAAGCATTTCTGGAAGAGCAATCCTTTGGAAGTATGGAACGTGCCCTGTTTTATGTCGGAATGTTGCTGAGAAGTGTTGCCCGCGCACAATATGAAAAAAATCACAGGAGCAAACCGATCCTGAACAAAATATCGTTTCAGGGGATGAACCAGCGGGAAGTGATCCGGCTTTACCAGGAGATTCTGGAAAAATTGAATCAATATGACAGAATGACAATGGAAAATGAGCAGTATATCAGTCTCTTTCATCGTTACTATGGCATGCTGAAGGAAGCGGAAGCATTGACCGATCAGGAACATGTGTTTTATATCATGGCCGGTTATGCCTTTTTCCCGGCAAAGGCGAAAGACAGGAAAGCTACAGAAACGGGTGACCTGGCCTAAAGGGTTTGTAGAAACGGTTATCACAGTATTTGGGCATACCAGTTATAAGACATAAGTACATCATAAAGGAGCGAATTTCATGACAATCCAAAGAAACTGCGATTTTCTGTTCGCTTTTGAAGCATCCATGACAAATCCGAACGGTGATCCTGATCAGGAAAACAAACCGCGCATGGATTACGAGACCAAAACGGCTTTGGTCAGTGATGCCCGGCGCAAAAGGGATTGCCGTGAATTTTTCAAAGCAAAAGGGATGCCGATCTTTGTAGATACATTAAATGAACAGAAAGTGCCGATGGAAAAAATGCTCGAATATTACCGCGATCAATGGCTGGAGGACGATAACAGGATGCAGGAGCTGTTTGATGAATATCCCGAACTGAAAGAAGGCTGGGACCTGTTATCCAGGCAGAGCAAAAAAAGCTCCTATCCGGAAATCTACAATGACAAGGTTTTCAGAAAGGACAAGAAACAATTTGGTCATTTCAACAATTTGTTTACGACCGCATTGATCCAGAAAGAGCTGATTGATATCCGTTTGTTTGGAAGCGCCATGGCGGTAGATGGTGTATCCCGTACATTTACCGGTCCGGTCCAGATTACATGGGGATACAGTATGCACCCGGTCGATCTGGTGAAATCCAATACAATTACTTCGATTATGAATGATGACAACTCTACTTTCGGGAAAAAATACAAACTCCATTATGGATTGTTCATGCATTCAGGAACGATCAATAAACTTAGTGCGAAATTGACAAGAATGACGGAACGGGATCAGGAATTATTCCGTGCAGCTTTGGTACAAGGTATGTTGATGAACCAGACTGACAGCAAGCAGGGACAAACTCCCTTGTTTTACCTGGAAATTCAATATGCTCCTTCTTTTGACGGTTTCCTGGGAGATTTGCGCCGTTTTGTGAAAGTGGAATTTGATGATAAGAAACCAATCCGCTCTCTGGCTGATTTGACACTTCACGACGATGACCTGGTGGAAGCGGTCAAATATATGAAAGAAGCCGGTTATATTGACCGGATCATCGCATGGTTTCATCCCGTCTTGAAAATGCATGACATCCTTCATATCGATATCGATCAAGTGGTCGATTTGTGGGCACCGGTGGAACCTGCCAGGATTGACCGATGAAGATACTAAATTTTCACATCCGGGGAAAAATGGCACATTTTAGGAGGTATTATTCCAACTCTTCCGCCCTGTCCTATTCCGTTCCGCCGCGAACGACTCTGATCGGCTTGATCGCCGGGCTCTTGGGGTTTGAGAGAGACAGTTATTATGGAGATTTTGACCCTGAAGGGTGCCGGGTTGCAGTGGGAGTTTGCAGTCCGCAGAAGAAACTGGTGCAAACGTTAAATTTGCTTATGATCAAAAGCAGCAATGATTTAAACGGTTCCCGGCAGCACCATAGCCAAACGCCCACGGAATTAATCATACCAGCCAATATTCGCACCGGTTTTCTGGATTACGAAGTCTGGATCTGCCATCAGAACAATGACTTGATCAATACTTTGCACACCCGGTTGGAGCAGAAATACGGCTATCTGACGCAAGGTGTGTCTGCTGCGCTGGGGACGGCGCAACATCTGGGATGGGCAGAAAGCGCCAGGATCGTGGAAGGGGAAGAGGTGGCAGAGGCACAAGCCGATTTTTTTTCCATTCTTCCCGTTTCAAACGTGATAAGTTTACATCTTTCTGAATCCAGGCATCGGCTCCGCTTGCAAAAAGAAGACATGCCGATCCATTTTCACCCTGACCGCACCATCGCCGGCAAGGGCAACTTTCTGATCAACGCATCCGCAGCACCGGTCAACGCAAAAGTGAAAACCGCTGTCCGTTTGTCCGATGAACGATTTATTACGTGGATGGAGGATTAATTGGATGTCTGACCCAAAAGCATATTATTCCCATTATGATCAAGTCACGGGAAAAGGGAAGAAGCTGGAACAACATTTGCGGGAAGTGGCAGAGGCGGCACGGGACAGTGTGCCGCCTTCCCTGGATTTTGACGGGATTGATTGCTGGCAGGTAAAAACATTGCTGCAATGGCAGGCCCGGTTTCATGACCTGGGGAAATACACTGATTTTTTCCAGAAATATCTGCTTGAAGGCCAGTATTCCAGCTTTCAAAATCACGCGCACATTTCAGCGCTGGCACTCTATGGTTACCTGAAAGAGAGGACTGCTGCTCTTGGCATCGACAGAAAAACCAGTGAGGTTCTCTGTTTTCTGTTTTATGTAATGGTTCGCAGGCATCACGGCAGCTTGACGACAGAGGGGCTGTTCCGCCGGGAAGACTTGCCGCGAATGAAAAGGGAATGTAATGCCCAGGCGAACAGTCTGCTGGAAAGAAAGGAGGTATTGTCCGACGCGGTTCACCTTTCAGAAAAGGAGACAGAACAGCTTTTGCTGGATTTGCCGAACCTCCTTGAAAATAAAAAATTCACCCGGAGTATGAGAAGAATCCGGATGAATTACGCTCATGAGCGTTGGTATTTTTTTATGATCTATTGTTTTTCCCAGCTCGTAGACAAGGATAAATCGAGTGCTGCAGACTTGAGGCGAAGAAACCGGTCGGCTTTACGCTCTGAGCTTGTATCCGGTTATATTGATTTGAAAAGCAAAGGCCAACATTCAAACATGAATCAAAAAAGAGAACAGGTGCGCCAGACAGTATTGCATCGGATTGACAACTTGAGTGATCGGGAGATCAGGAACATACGCATCTTTACCCTTACAGCGCCGACCGGGATCGGGAAAACCCTGACTTCCATGCAGGCGGCTTTCCGGCTCAGTGAACGGTTGGAGAGCATCTATGCCTATAACCCCAAAATTATTACAGCGATTCCATTTATCAATATTATTGAGCAGACCAAAAAAGATTACGCCGAGGTATTGAAAGACGAGGGTCTCTTAAATATCCACCACCGTTTGGCAGATAAACGTCTGGGGAAAGACAGGAGCGGGAAACAGGAGATTCCGATTGAAAAGGCCATGCTGGAGGTGGAATCGTGGGAAGGCGATGTCATTCTGACCACGTTCGTCCAGTTCTTTCAGTCCTTGTTTACGGGGAATAATGCCCGATTGATCAAGATAAACAAATTGGCCGGAAGTATTGTTATTTTGGATGAGGTCCAATCCATTCCCGAGAAATATATGCCTCTGGTGGGGGCAGCGTTGATGAAACTGTCACAGTATTTCGGAACCCGCTTTATATTGATGTCGGCAACCCAGCCCTATCTGTTGGAAATGGGGCAAAAGTTGCTTGAACAATGCGCTTCTGAATCCGCAAACGGTGCTGTAAACGGCCTTGACGTCAAATCTTTATCCCTGCTACCTGATTATGCAGATTATTACAGGTTTCAGGCCCGGACCAAACTGGTTCCATCCTTCCGGCAAGTATTGGATACGGATACTTTTATCGATTTTTTCGAACAGACCTGGGCCGGAAGATCGGCGGTGGTTGTGGTCAACACGATTCAGCGTTGCATCGATATCTATTCCATGATGAAAGACAGGTTGGGTGGAGAGGCGTTTGTCTGTCATCTTTCTACAAATCTGGTTCCTAAAGAGAGAAAGCGGGTTATCAATGAAGTGAAAGCAGCCCTGGAAAGCGGAGAAACCGTCATTCTGGTTTCGACACAAACAATCGAAGCGGGAGTCGATCTGGATTTTGAGGTAGGTTACAGGGATTTGGCCCCGCTGGAATCGATTGTGCAGACGGCAGGACGGGTGAACCGCAACGGCAATCTGAAAAGGGCAGACGGAGAGACCGAGGCGTGTCCCGTGTATATCGTCCATCTGGAAAAGGATCATCAATGGATCTACCAGTTGCATCATATGGATTGCACCAAAAGACTGCTGCAACAGTATGGCGAAATTGCCGAACCGGATTATTTGCAAATTATCGATACCTATTATCGCCAGATGGCTAACTGTCTGTCTCAGGAATCGATCGATATATGGGAAGAAGGAATCATGAAACTGGATTTCAGCAAGGTGCAACAATTCCAACTGATCCCTGAAGATCAGCAGGCAGTGGACGTATTTGTCGAATTGGACGACGATGCCGAAAAGCTTGCAGACGCCTACGAAATGATCCGTTCAAGTGCTGCTGGAATCAATCATGAATTGTTGGAGGAAGTTACGGGCGAAAAGGTTTCACCTGAATCTTTGTCCCCGTTTCGGCGGAAGGCGTTAATCCGCCTGATTTTGGGCAGGATGGGTGAATACATGGTTCAGGTACGATACCAGAGATTGCAGAAAACAAGGCCTCTGTCTTTCTCCGAACGGGGAGGCGTAGAAAGCTCTTTTTACTGGGTTCCGCTGGATCAGTTAAGTGACTTTTATGATATCGAGACAGGTTATGGCGGGACAGAAGAAGCGCGGATCTGGTAGCGGCACAAGCAGGAAGGTGGAGAACATGATAGAAGTGACCGGAACGCATGTCTGGTATTATTTTATCTGCCGGCGGGAATTGTGGTTGATATCCCACCAGATTGCCGCTGACCAGGATGATGAATATCTTGATCTCGGGCGCTTTATTAACGAAATCACTTATAAGAAAAGCAAACGGGAATTATTGATCGGAAACATCAAGGTTGACCGGATTCGAAGAGAAGATGGGACACTTGTAATTGGAGAGGTGAAAAAATCTTCCCGATTCATGGAAAGTTCCCGCTATCAACTGCTCTATTATTTGGATGTATTGCGAAAAATGGGTATAGAAGCAAGGGGGGAACTGCTTTTTCCTGAAGAAAAGCACAGGGAAATCATCGAATGGACTCCGGAAGCCAAACAGAAGCTTGACCGGTCCATTGCAGACATTCGCCGCATTGCGCTTCAGCCTGTTCCTCCCAAACCGGAAAAAATCAAATATTGCCGTAAGTGTGCATACCGGGAATACTGCTGGGCGGAGGGGTAATATGAAAAAAACATTATATATTTTCAAGTCTGGCCAGTTGCGTCGCAAAGACAACAGCCTGTTCTTTGAAACCTCCGAAGGACAGCGCAAATTCATTCCGGTGGAGGACACCAATGACATTTATATTTTTGGTGAAGTTGATGTGTCCAAACGCTTTCTGGAGTTTGCGTCACAAAAGGAAATTTGCCTGCATTATTTTAATCATCACGGTTACTATGTCGGAACATTTTATCCGCGTGAACATCTGAATGCCGGCCATGTGATTGTCAAGCAAACCGAACATTACATCGATGAAGAGAAAAGATCGGCCCTGGCCTGCAAGTTTGTTCAGGGATCGATCAGCCAAATGATAAGGGTATTGAAATATTATCATTCCAGGTTGAATAATGGGAAAGAAAAAATCAATGAAATTGTCCGGCAATTGGAAACGGAGGCCAAACGCCTTCCCGAAAATGGGAAGGTGGAGGAAATCATGGCGGTGGAAGGGCATGTCCGGGAGCTCTATTACAGTGCTTTTGATGCAATCATTAACAATCCCGACTTTCTGTTTGAAAAGCGTTCCCGGCGCCCGCCGTTAAATCGGCTGAACGCACTGATCAGCTTTGGAAACATGATCTGCTATACAACCGTTTTGAGCGAGATTTACAAGACTTATCTCGATCCCCGCATCGGCTTTCTGCATACAACCAACTTCAGGCGTTTTTCTTTAAATCTGGATGTGGCGGAAATATTCAAGCCAATCGTAGTGGATCGGTTGATCTTTTCATTATTAAATAAAAAAATGATCCAGAAAAAGGACTTTGACAAACATTTAAACGGGATTCTTTTGTCTGAATCGGGACGAAGAATATTTGTATCCGAAATGGATAAACGCTTGAAAACCACGGTTAACCATCGTCACCTGGGCAGGTCTGTTTCCTATCGGAGGATGATCCGTCTTGAAATTTACAAGATCCAGAAACACATCCTGGAAGAAAAAGAGTATGAACCCTATCAATCCATGTGGTAAACCGGTTGATATCCGGCTTACAATAAGGCGGGTGAAAATGGATTGTTTGTGATACTTGTGTATGATTTTGCACAAAAGCGGGTAAACAAGGCGCTGAAAATAAGCCGTAAATATTTGCACTGGGTACAGAATTCCGTATTGGAAGGTGAAATCTCCAACGCTAACTATATAAAGTTGAAAAGCGAATTGGAGATGTTGATGAATCCTGAGGAAGACTCTGTTATTTTATACACCTTTCGCTCAAACAAATATTCCAGGCGGGAGGAGATCGGATTGAAAAAGGGTGGAGACGAAAATATATTGTAGCAGGATGTTTGGAAAATGAGTTGTCGTCGACCCCCAGTAGAGGAGTAAACCCGGGGGATCGACGACACTGAATATTCTGATAAAATCTCTGAAAACCAGCTTAATAGCTGGCTTTTTCATTTTTTAGAGCAAAAATAAATCTGTAAAGAGGAAAATTGGACAATTTGTAGAATGGCTTAATAGCGATACTTTTTGGGGTTTAGATCGTACCTATGAGGAATTGAAACGATCGTCGATGAGCGCATTCCATTGAGTAGTGCCGTCGTTTAGATCGTACCTATGAGGAATTGAAACATGTGCGTGAAACAGCGAGTGAAGCTTGGCTAACATTGTTTAGATCGTACCTATGAGGAATTGAAACTCATCACCTGAAACGGTTTTTCTTTCTTCAATGTCGTTTAGATCGTACCTATGAGGAATTGAAACCATTTCCAACGATAAACCACTTCTTTTTTTTCATCGTTTAGATCGTACCTATGAGGAATTGAAACCTGTCAGAAATTGCAGTTCGTTTCGCCCCGCAATACGGGTTTAGATCGTACCTATGAGGAATTGAAACAAAGTGAGACGGGCCAGGATTGAGGACAAAAACGCTGTTTAGATCGTACCTATGAGGAATTGAAACTTATGTACATGTACATGTGCTTACTCGCGGAAGTATTGTTTAGATCGTACCTATGAGGAATTGAAACTGGATGCTGACGAACAAGTCGGCTCCCTTGTTGTTGTTTAGATCGTACCTATGAGGAATTGAAACAACAATGATGCCAACACCTATTTTGAAACATACGTACTCCGTTTAGATCGTACCTATGAGGAATTGAAACAATTTTACTACAATATGAACATATGTTCTTATGTTATTCGTTTAGATCGTACCTATGAGGAATTGAAACTCGGACAATAAATCGAGCGCAACGGACAGCGCAGGGTTTAGATCGTACCTATGAGGAATTGAAACAAGATCCATCTTTTAAGAAAGATTTTGATGATGACGGTTTAGATCGTACCTATGAGGAATTGAAACTGCCGTGCTTCGTCCCATACGCCGTTGATTCCATATTTCGTTTAGATCGTACCTATGAGGAATTGAAACACATGGAAGAAGTTGATCGAGTAATAGAACGAGCTGCCGTTTAGATCGTACCTATGAGGAATTGAAACTCGCGTCCGCGTCGTAATAATACCGCTGTGACTTCGACAAGTTTAGATCGTACCTATGAGGAATTGAAACTCGGATGATATGATTCTGTTTCATCCAACTCCGGCATGTTTAGATCGTACCTATGAGGAATTGAAACAGGAGAATGAAAAGATAATAGCGTATCTGTCGAAGGAGTTTAGATCGTACCTGTGAGGAATTGAAACATTTTGCCTCTCGGTTTTTCTTCCGGGCTTTCTGGTGTTTAGATCGTACCTGTGAGGAATTGAAACACGGTTGTTCACGTGCGGGCATCCCATCAACAATGAGTTTGGATCGTACCTGTAAGCAATTCAACAAAAAGTCATTACTGCAATAGCGTCCGCACGGGACAGATTAATGTTCAGATCATCCATATGAAAAATAACGGGGTATGGTGTAAAGAGGTTGTCAAATTTCCATAACAAGTCAAACTTGCCTGGCAGGGGAAACTCCCCTGTTTTTTTATGCATTTTTTGCCGAATCAATTGGACAATTTGTGTTGTTCCATATGATTGTAAGCGCTTTAACGGAGTGATAAATTGGAATTACGGAGGGAGCGAAAGCAGATGCTGAATCCCAGGGCCTCCAAAATATTAAACAGGCTGTATGCGGAGAGTGATTACACTTCTGTCAATGAGCTGGCCGGGTTTACGAAATCCTCTAACCGGTCGGTCCGATACAACTTGCAAAAGATCGATGAGTTTCTGGTGAAAAACGGGCTTTCCCCGTTGCAAAGGCATCACTTAAAGGGGGTCAGGCTGGATAAAGACGAGAAAACGGTGCAGTTTTTGGCCGATTATTTCAGGAAGGAAAGCCCTTATCAAAGAATTTATTCCAGAGAAGAGATCCGGCTGTTTATGGTACTCAATCTGTTGATTCATCAAAAGGAATTTCCCATCTCCTTTTTTGAGACCACGTTGAATGTGTCCAGAACGGCGGTTATCAATATTCTGTCAGAATTAAAGACAGATCTGGCAGGAAAAGACATGCAACTGAACTGGGCAAAAAGGAAAGGCGTCTTTGTGACCGGCAATGAAAGTGCGATCATACTGGAATTTGCAACTCTCTTTTGCAAGAGGCTGAGTATGAATGAATTCTACAATTATATCGAATTGGGGAAAATGCCTACCGGTTTTAACGGTTTATTGTTCAGGCATATTTTTGGCAAAGAAGATTTGCAATACATCAGGGACCTGATTTTGTTTCTGGAAAAGGAGTTGAACTGTACCTACGATGACAGGTCGTTTTTGATTCTGTCCATCTATTTCATGCGTTTGATCAGCCAGGCCAAAAACAATACGGACGTAACTGAGAAAAACATTCCGGATCAGCCGGCCGACAGGCGGATCTGCCAGATTTCCGAAACCTTGTTAAAGAAAATGGGCGAAAGATATCCGCAAATTCCGGCGGATGAAAAGGAAACTGCCTATCTGATGTCCATCATTTCAAGTATGAAGATGGTGAAAACCCTGCAAAATTGGCCGGAGAATAATGCGGAATTCGCCGACAGGCTGATCGGCAGCATCGAAAGGATTTACCGGATCTGTTTTCTGGAACACACCTGGGAATTGAAGAAAATGCTGGTGCAACATATTGCACCCATGATGAACCGGATTCGGTTTCATATCACCTTGGAAAATCCGCTTTTTGACGAAATTGTCCAGAACCATGGGCAGCTTTTTGCCAACGTAAAAACGGTTTGCAAGGACATCGGAAAAGAATATGGCATTACGGTCAATGATCAGGAGATCTCCTATTTAACCATTTATTTCGCAACCATGATGAAGAAAATAGCAAAAAATGAAGAGTTGCCCGGAATATTGGTCGTTTGCATTGAAGGGGTGGCCATTTCCAAATATTTAGCTGCATCCATCATGAAACTGTTCCATATCAAACAGGTGGACACCATGCCCATCAGAGAGATCAACGATTCCACCATTAAAAACTATGATTTGGTTATTACCACCGTGGACTTGCCCAATCTGGACAGCAGGAAAGTCATCCGGGTCAACAGCATCCTTACCCGGAAGGATATGGAGAAATTAACCAGCAGGCTCAATCTGAACTTTGGTAAACAGACGCGAAACCATGTGGCCAAAGTGGAAAGGCTTGTAAACGTAATTCGGGAATCCTGTGAAATCCGGGATTTGTACAAACTTCAATATGACCTTTTGCTCGAGTTGCTGAATGAGCAGGAAAAGGAAGTTTGCCAACCGGAGGCAATTCTCAGATTAAAATTTACCAGGGATGAAATCAAAATTCGCGAACAGGCAGCAGGTTGGAAAGAGGCGGTTTCCAATGGAGCGGATCTCCTTTTGCAAAAGGGATATATCAAGGAAACCTACAGAAACAGAATTATCCGGAACCTGGAAGAATACGGCCCGTATATGTCTGTCGCCCCCGGGGTGGTATTGGCCCATGCCGGGCCGGATGACGGGGTGGTGGAAAATTCGATGAGCCTGGTTACCCTGGAAAACGGGGTCGACTTTCATGACCGTTTTTCCGTCCCGGTTTCGGTTATCATCACATTGGCATTGAAGGAGACCCATGGGCATTTGAATACCGCTGAGGAAATAATCAAGCTGGCAAACAATCAAAATCTCGTTGATCGAATCATCCATTCCTTGAGCAGAAACGAAGTATATGAACTGGTGATGAAGTCACTGCAACTTCCTGGGGGGAATAACTTATGAAACTGGTTGTTTTGGGAGGAGGAGGCGTCCGGTCTCCGCTATTGGCAAAATCATTGACTTTGCGTGCCAAAGAGTTAAATATAAATGAAATTGTTTTGATGGATCATGATCCGGAGAAACTGAGGATTTTTGGTGGTATCTCCGACTGTGTGGCAAGTGCCATCGATCCCGGTATTCATTTCTGGACCACGACTCATGCGGAAGCAGCGTTCAGGGACGCCCACTATGTGATCACCACGCTAAGGGTAGGGCAGGACGAAGGCAGATATATGGATGAAAAATTGGCGCAAAAGTATGGGCTGATTGGCCAGGAAACGACAGGGGTTGGCGGATTTGCCATGTCGCTCCGCTCTATCCCGGTGCTTTTGGATTACTGCCGGCTCATCAATCAATGGGCCGACCCGAATGTGATCATTTTCAATTTTACCAATCCGTCAGGCCTGGTCACCCAGGCATTGCGCAATGCCGGATATGACAATGTGTATGGCATCTGCGATGGTCCGACCCATTTTATCCGGACACTTGAACAACTTTTCAATGTGTGCCATGGGGAACTGGATGTTACCTGTTATGGATTGAATCATTTGTCCTTTTTCAGGGATGCCAGGCTGCACGGCAAACCGGTCATGGATGAACTGCTGAACTATCCAGGATTATATGTGAATACCGATATGCGGTTGTTTGATAAAGAGTTGATATCCATCCTGCACGATGAATTGCCAAATGAATATCTGTATTTCTATTTCTACCGGGACAAGATTGTTCGCTCTATCAAGGCACATGGCGGTGCCAGGGGGGAATTGATCAGGGATATCAACAGGCGGATGATTGCGGAAATCAATCAGGTGTCTGATCAGGACCCGGATAAAATTTTCGATATCTATATCAGGCATATGGTGGAACGGGAAACGAGCTATTTTGCCATAGAATCCGGGAAAACAAGACCGGAACGATTCCCGATGCCCACTTTGCAGGAGTTTATCCAGTTACCGGATGAAGGCGGATATTCCGCTATCGCCCTGGACTTTATCAAGGCGTATCACAGTGGAAAAAAAACAGTGATGCCGCTTATGGTTCCCAACAACGGGGCAATTCCGGAATTAAGAGATGACGATATCGTTGAAATTACATGTGAAATTGAAAAAGGCGCCTGCCGGCCGAGAAGCATTGAAAACATTCCTGAATTGCAAATGCACATCATCAGGACCATAAAGAGATTTGAAAGATTGACCGTGGAAGCGATTCATGAAAAAAACCGGTTGAAAGCCATTGAAGCCTTGCTGATTCATCCCCTCGTCAACTCCTATTCCATTGCCGTAAAACTGGTTGACGAACTCCTGGAAATGTACAGCGAATATGTCGGGCATTGGAGCTGATTCATGGTGGATATCGAGAGGGTTACCGATTACGGGGCTTTGTCGGAACGTCTGGCCGCTGAGGTTTTAAGCTGTATGCTCGATTCCGGAGAAAATCTCATTTGCCTGCCATCCGGGGACACCCCATTGGGGGCTTTTAAAATCATTGCATCGAAACTTTCCGGAAAATCAAATCGCCTGAATTTCAAACTTGTCGGATTGGATGAGTGGGTTGGGATGGGCCGGGATACAAAAGGGAGTTGCCAATCCTGTATGTTTGAACATTTATATAAACCATGTGCTATCGGCAGGGATAAAATCATCGAATTCAATGCCCAAAGCACTGATTTGGAAATGGAATGCAGGAAGATGGACCGTTTTATCGCTGAAAATGGCCCGATCGATCTGGCTGTTCTGGGGATTGGCATGAATGGCCATTTGGGACTGAATGAACCGGGGACAAGCTTCAGTCAATCTTCTCATATTGTCCCTTTATCGGAGACAACAAAAAAAGTGGCCCAAAAATATTTCCCCGAACCGGTGGAACTGGAAAAAGGGATTACTCTGGGACTCAAACACTTTTTGGAAGCGAAACGGTTAATCCTAATTGCGTCAGGCAAGCAGAAGGCGGAAATTGTCAGAAGAATTATGGAGGAAGAAGTTTCGGAACGCATTCCTGCCACCATCGCAAAAATTCACCCTGACAGCACATTGCTCATTGATCATCATGCCGCTTCAGCGTTACAGGAGGAATAATCATGAACACAGAAAAAACGGGAGTAACCAGCAGTGAGATGAAACTTGAAGAAATCTGTTTCCAGATCATCGCCTGTTCCGGAGAGGCACTTTCCCTGTTGATGGAAGCGTTGAAAAAATGCCGGGGCCATGACTATGCGGGAGCAGAGAAAAGCATTGATAAAGCTTCGGAGTTGTTAAACCAGGCCCATCATGCGCATACCCAATTGCTGGCAAAAGAAGCGGGCGGGGAAAAAATCGGGTATTCCGTCCTGTTGACCCATGCCCAGGATAATATGATGAACACCCTTTTGGCCAAAACATTTACGGTGGAGATGATTGAAATGTATAAAGCATTGAAGGGTTGAAACGGGCAAGTTAACAGCCAACATAAATCAGGGCTTTCAAAGGAGGAGTAAAAATTGGATTTGCCAAGACTGCATGTGTTACTGGTCTGCAATTTGGGTGCTTCTACCGGCATCATGGTTGCAAAAATGCGTGAAATTGCGCAAAACAGCAAAGCCCTTGCAAATACCGATGTAAAAATTGATGCAAGGCCGGCCGGGGAATTGCGGGATTATGTGACGGAGTATGATGTGGTATTGATTGGGCCGCAAATCAAACATTTGTATGATAACCTGAAAAAGATTTGCGATCAGTATGAAAAGCCCATCGCCATTATCAGCACCGAGGATTACGGGATGGTTAATGGAGGAAATATCCTTAAACAGGCTCTCCGTCTGGTACTGGGCAATCGTTCCTGATCAGTTTGGATTTTATGCGCCGATAAATGAAATTGCCGTTGCAGGTTGGGTTTTCAGCTTGCGGGACAGCCGTTTTCGTTTCTGTAAATTTTTTTATGCGCTGGAATTAAATGAATTTCATGCTTTTGAAGGGTTTGTCAAACTTCGACTAATTCATTCTGCTATGAATGGGGGAGGATCAGATGAGTGAAAGAGCCGATGGATTTGTTCAGTTTCTGGAGAAACATTTGATGCCGGTCGCCACAAAAATTGAAAACCAGCGCCATATTGCCACCATCAAAGACGGCATGATCAGCCTGATGGCGATCCTGATGGTTGGGTCCATTTCATTGATTATCGCCGGATTGGGCAATTTTTTTCCCGCAGGCAGCACCGTTCGCAATTTTTTTATGGATCATTCTGCGCTGTTTAATTTGCCGTTCAATTTTACCTTTGGCCTGTTGGCCATTTACAGCGCCATATCCATCTCATACACCCATGCAAGAAGATTGGACATTCCTCCGCTTCATGCCATCATCGGCGGCGTTTTGGCCACTGTCATTCTATGTGGAAGATATGTGGATGGACAGTTTGATTTTGCATTTCTTGATTCGAGAGGATTATTTGTGTCGATTTTTGCTTCCATGTTGACCGTCGAAGCGATGAAATGGCTCGTTGAAAAAAAAGTAACCATCCGGATTAAAGGATTGCCTGATATGATCGGGAAAACGTTTGAGGCCATCCTCCCGTTGTTGATCATTATCATTGCAAGCGTGGCTGTCAACCAAACGGTCATTTCCTTATCAGGCGGGCAAATTTTGCCGGAAGTGTTTACGACCATGTTTGCCCCCGCGGTAGACGGAATTGACAGCTATCTGGGCGTATTCCTGATTTCCCTGTTTGAAATGCTGTTCTGGTTTCTGGGATTAAACGGTTATGCCATTATTGTCGGTTTCACGCTGCCGTTTATGACCCATTACCTGGCAGAAAACGCAGCCACATTTATGGCTGGCGGCGTGCCGCAATTCATTTTTACGGAAAACTGGTGGGGCTACTTTCTGGCCTGCACAGGCTCCGGATTGACCGGCGCCATTGCGATCCTGGCCTTGTTCAGCAAGTCGAAAACCTTGAAAGCGACCGGAAAAGCAACCATTATTCCCGCATTTTTCAATATTTCTGAACCGGTTGTCTACGGGTTGCCGGTTGTGTACAATCCGTATCTGTTTATTCCGTTTGTATTTGGTACCCCCATTTTGGGCCTGTTCACTTACTTCATATTTGATATGGGCTGGGTCAGAGCACCGATTGCCAGCGTAGGCGGCATGCCGACACCTGCTGCCCAATATCTGGTGACCCTGGATTGGAAAGCAGTCTTGCTTGTTCCGCTTATTCTTGGCCTTGCCGTCCTGATGTATTATCCGTTCTTCAAAATCTATGAAAAATCCGTCCTGAAGAAAGACCAGGAAGAAGCGGCGGCCAAAGCCAAGGAAAAAGATGTGCTGGAAGGGTTGGACCTGGATTTTTGATCGAAAACGCTTAAAAGTGGATTTTCTTGAAAAAGCCAGGCAAATGTCTTTTGCCTGGCTTTTTTTGTCAAATAGTGAATCCGGAAGAAAGAAGCTTACGTCCTTAAGAGAGGTATCACCGATGGTAATGGCGGCAAAAGAAGAAGCCGATAAAGGCTTGCTGATTGGGGGATGCATATCATTTCAGTGTGGCTGATTTTTTTGTATTTTAATTGAGAAATGTTAAATATCGGAATTTCCCGCTTATAAGATTTTATTGCAAAAAAACTTCTTTATCCGAATCGTGTTTCATGAATTTACTCAATATGAATCGAGAGGTCGCCCTTATATTTCTCCAATCTGGCAACTTCTGAAGAAGTTCCCTCCAGTGACCCGGGTTAATACTTTGCACGATAAACCGGGGGCTTTCATGCTTGCCCCTCTAGCCGTGCAAACTTCCTTCCAACAGGGGGCGAGGGCGACAGGGACCGACCGGGATTTGGATCAGGCTGGTTTTTCCTAGCGCATTCAGCTTATAGATCTCATCACACGAGCTCACATCAAATCCGAGGAGCGGATGCCCTCCTATCCCGATGGCGGACGCCGCCAGCAGCAGACGCTGTACGAGCATGCCCGCTTCCATCTGTTGGATGCGATATCCTCTGTACCCCAGTGCCGTTTTCAGGTGATCCTTGTCCCCTGCCACATGCAGGCAGAGCGGCACTTGAAACAGATTTACATTGTGCAAAAACATTCCCTGTTGCAGGCAGAGCCGATGATCTCCGGGACGGATCCTCTGCAATGCATGATTGGCGCTGTCATAATGGTAAGCACCATCCGGAATGCCTTCCACGCCATACAAACAGCCATACAGTGAGACACGGGACTCGGGCTTTTTCCGGACTCCGCCCAAATCGTTTCGATACGGGAAGGAAGTGGCAGCCTCTTTGAGCAGAGTGGCCAGTTGCTGCTGGCTTACCTTGCCCAAAACAAAATCCGTCCCTGGTGAATGCCGTTTTCGGCAGACCGACGCCAGATCATACGATAACCGGTCCACGTGTGGCAGAGGTATTGACTGACTCCCACAGTTAATGTTCATCTTCCCCGCGAACTGCCGGAACGATTGAACTGATTCCAGCATGGATGCTTCGTTCATCTTGATCAGCATCGGATACTCCTTGACCCTGAGCGACCGGACATAGTGATCATGCTGAACTTCTGTCAGCTCACAGCACAATTCGGCGGCATTGACATCCCCGTCAACGTCATTCCTGTAATTAAACCAATTGGTTGCCGGCTCCACCGACAGCGGAATAACTGCATACACGCTCTCTTCTTTTTCGGATAGCCCGAGCAGATGGTTAACAGCCTGATCAAGAAACTGGAAGTACACCCCCGATTCGAAGCCAAACCTTTTCGCCACTTCCAACAACTGCCCGATCAACACACCGGCATCCAGCCCTTGCAGACGGTAGGCAAAGTTATTGTATTTAAAGAAGTTTTTCCAAAACATGGTCGACACAAAAACAGTACCAAAACAAGCCGACATGTCACAGCGATTGCCAAGAGCCCGGGCAAGATATGAATCAAAATTGCCTTCGCGCAACAACACCAGGCGATGGTGTGCCACATCATAATGGTACACCCCGGCAGGTAAATCCTCTATTTTCAGAAACATATATAATTCGTTTGGATACAGCGACCCGCCAGAGGGAGCATACCGCCGTTTCAACTGTGTCAGGCCCATCGCTTGTTCCGAATCCGAGGTATAGACTGACTGGCAGAATTGAGTGATTCCGTATACATACCAGAGAAAATGACCGATTCCGCGAAGGTCAGGTTTCACGGGCGTTTCCCGACCTTCGAGTGTCAGCGGTACTTCCGGAGAAAGCGGAATCACAGGCAAGCCACGGTAAAGCTTATACGCAAGTGGTGCGTCTTCCCAATCTACCTCCCAGCCCGGCGGCTGGATCTTGTCGATTTCAAAATGCAAATTGTGAAGAAATGCCTCCAGGTTCATCTTTTTCCCTCCCAGGCACACTTATGGAAACGGATGCGGATGTGGATTGAGTTGTTCAATCGTCAGCGGCTCTTTCGCATACCCGAGTTCCACGGGTACCCTGAGCACCCTCTCCAGACCTGTCACACGGGTAAAGTGATATCCGAACGTCATTGGCAACATTCCAGGAATCAGCACTTTCACGCAGTGCAGTCCGTTTCGCCTGATTTCCGGCGTCGTTTGATCGACCACGATCACATCAAGGTTCAATCGGCGAAACACCTGGAGAATATCCTTTAAATCATTGGTCAGGTCCGCATGCCTTGCCATCCATTTAAATTCCTCGTCAAACGTTCGCAACGGACGATTTTCATCAAGCAGAAATTGAAGGCGCTCCTCCGATTGCGGCAAACTGTACAGCATGGAATGGTCCTCCATCTGCTGCACCAGGAACGGATCGTGAAGCATTTGCTCATATTTATCCCGGTTTGCTTCAAATTTCTCTTCAAGCATTGGCATCATGCCAGCCAACTCATGAATCGCACTTTTCACGGCCCGTACCGGGTTCAGATGAGATCCGGCCGCACAGATGATATTTGCTCCCTTTGACCGTCTGTTTTTCGCAACCGCCCAAACGCTGGGAATCCCGTTCTCCATTGTCGCGTTAAACAAATACAGATCATATCCCGTCACCGCTTTTAAACGGTTGATCATCAAGTGCAATTCCTGGTTGTTGGCAGAACTTGGGTCAAGGCGGGGGATCGGCAGTTGCGCGTACCAGGTCATCAGGAATGAATCGCGTTCCACCACTTCCAAAATGCCGTAAAAAATGGCCTCCACCAGACTTCCGCCTAACGCGCATCCGTTGGAGGTTTCATACACAAAGCCATCCTCACCACAGCCCAGGCAGTAATAGGCGAGCAACTTCGGAACCAGGATCGGACGCTCCTTTTGAAACGAATATCCCCATACCCAATCGATTGGGCGGTCAGGATCAAACGGTTTGAACGGAAAACCAGGCCGGGCATACTGTTCCTTTGCGTGCACCCCGACCTTGACAGGGTCAAGGGCTTGATCTGCGAGATTGCGGTAACTGTCGCGGATCACGGTCCGTTTGTCACGGGGTGTCAGACCGCAATACCGCTCCAGACCCTCCAAAATGGCAGTTAACTCGCTCTCTCTATAGGAATGAGTCCGGCCTGCTGTTCCCTCATCCGCCGTGAGCAACGGAAGATTTACACTCGCATCGGCAAACGGGGACATGAGGTCATGCATTTTCCCGTTCAGAAGACCAGTCCGGCAATCCAGATAGTCTTTAACCAGAACTTCTTTCAGGTCATGCATCGAACGGCAGCGGTAACTGTCAGCGCTGATCTTCAGACTTGGGGAAAGCGTTATTCGGGCTGCTATCGGTGAATCATCGGGCAATTGGCCGCAAACCGGACACTCAGGATCGGGCAGAAAGAAATGACGTGAGCTTTTCAGCGTTTTCAGGTTGATCAAAAACACCCTCCCTTCCAGGTGGGCTCGTCTTCCTTGCAACACCCTCTGTGCCTCCGCTGTGAGCAGGTGAGCCATCTGCAATAGTCCTGTACGAGATGCCCACGCGTCATGCGAAATTCCCCCGTTCGCCGCCAGCCTCTGTTGCAGCTCCCACATCTCCTTGCGGTCAATTCCCGCCATCAGGCGTCGCCTGTCCGCGCACAGGGAGCACCCCGGTGTGCCTGAACGAACCAGCGGTCCGATCACGCCCTCGCCAAATGCAACAAAGCCGCGCAGCCAAGGGATGTTGACCGGCTGAAACACTTCTTCCACCTTATGATGAACGGAGGGTTGCCAGGCATCGTGCAACACCAGAGCCAAATCCGCCACTTCCGGTACGCCTGCCTGTAAATCCGTCTGACGAACGACGTGGCATTTGGTGGACAGTTTTTCAGATACGAAGTCTGCCAACAACCCTTCTCCGACTACTACCACGACAGAGCTCACCGAGATTCCTCCTCTCGTAACAACACACCAAACACTCCTGCCAGTTCCTCCTGCAAAAACGGTTCCAGTGCCAGATCCAAGACCAGGAGCTGCTTGTGGTTCCGTTTCAAGACCTGCAAGGCGGACTGCAAGACTTCCCATTGTGCTGTTTCTTCACATGCGGGGATCACAAGGCTTTGCGGCACCTTTTCTTCCAGAATCACGGTTGATGTCTCTAACGCTTGTGTTGTGAGGAATGTCGCCTGGTTTTGTGCCTTTGTCAGCGCCTGTTGCAACGCTTTCCGCAAGGCGAGTGTCACATTCAAGCCTACACTGCCATACCAGTGGCCGCTCGTACCAACCCACACCACCGGAAATCCGGATACTTCTTCCCCCAGGCCGATCATTAATGCTCCTTGCATCGTGGTCAATACCTGCAAATAATACTGGCAGCGGTCATCTTCTACCGCACTCAGCTGTACACGAAAGACAGGGGGCTTCCGATCCTGACGCTTGCCCAGTTCCTCTGCCAGACATTTTTGCAATCCGCGGCAAACGCCTTCTGCAACCGTTTGTCCCGCTCCGACACCGACAAATTCCTGCGGTTCTGCCATTCCATCTTCGATGAGAAGTCCGACCGTTCTCGATACATATGCTTCAATCCCTGCCAGTCCCGCTTCCCGCCGCACTTCCATATGCGTCAGACCTGTACAGACAATGTCCGGCAACAGCTTGGCCGGTCCCTCCGACAACGGGTTGGCCGCCTGAACGCGGCACTGAGCCAACGGAAGTTGCTTCAGATTCCCTTCCTCCCAAAAATGAAAAATCCCTGATACTGGCGATGTCAATAGACTGAAGTAACGAAACAATTCGTTCGACTCTTTCCTGTCCGCATTCTGTTCGAGCAGAGAATCAAGATCCTGAACCCATTTGGTTGTTGCATGCCCGGTCACCAACGGATGGGGCAGAAACGAATGCCAGTTTCCTTCCAACGTCTCCAGATCCAGCAGGAAGAATTTATTTTTTTCTTCTGATTCGGTCATCCCTGTAACCGTTTTAAACAATTCAAATGTGATCACATTGGCCAACATCGCTCCTGCTGGAGAAGAGAAGGTGTGCAACTGCGGGTCTTTGCAAAGCGCGGATTTGTGTATACGGCGCCACGCCGACTCCCAACATCCTTCAGAATCCGGATGTACCAGTGGACCCGCCAGCCCCACTTGTTGCAGGCACATGGCGGGAAGCAATATCTTCTTTTCTTCCCTGCAAACCGCATGAAGTACCCGCAGTTCCTCGACGTTGCCCTCCTGGGACACATACAAAACCGCATCGAATGGCTGTACAGCCTCCCGCCAGAAATTCACCCCCTCTTCGTGCGGAGTGACTTCTTCCAGCGCCACCTCGGGGTCTGTTCGGCGGGCATGGGACGCCAGTTCCGCCAGTCGCTGCCGGTTGGTCTGCATCGAATCCGTGATCAGCATGTGGAACCGGGGCAATCCGGATTCAAGCAAGGCTGCAACCAACGAGACAAAAAAAGGACCAGAGCCGACCGCCAACACTCTGGTCTGACGATAGGACTGAAAGCGGTATGCGCCTGAGCCGTCAAAACTGTCCAGGAATTCAATTTGGGAAGCATACTTTTTGAGAATCTCATCCGGCAATTGATGCGGACAGTCCAGGCTTATGTCGCGGACAAATCCGTTTTGGTACAATATTTCCGCAATCTGATAGACCTGGTTCCGGTGTTGATCTGGTAATCCGTCTGTCAAATCCTCCAATGTGTATTCCCCGTTGAACAGAGGTATCAGTTTTTCAATCCACTGATCGATCGTTCTGCCTTCCATGCGGAACGAGATGGAGTTGTTCCGAAAATACACACCGCCGTCGGGATCAGGTAGAAAAAACGTGTCTCTTTTCACTTTCAGACGCATCGAAGGATTCAAATTTGCCATTATGCTCCTCCTTACCGTGAGCTGTTTTCAAATTTGCACCATCACGATGGTATTTTATGTATTGAGATTTGTCCTTTATGGCTGTTTTTATAAAAGAGAAGCACCCTTGCCAATCAATATATCTGTGCAAGGGTGACCTTTTTCTCAGACAGCTATGGTCTTCACCAGCAAACGATTCATGAATTTAACCGCGTCGGCAATTACCACAACGAGCGCACCGGAAACAATTAAAGCACTGGAAACAATTAAAACATTGGAAACAAATGAAGCATTGGAAGCAATTGAAGCACCGGAAACAATTAAAGAATTGTCGACCAGCGCATTGTTGAGCCAGAGCAGGATCGTACTGGCCTTGATTTTCCCAAGGCGTCACCTCGCCCTGTGTAAATTCATCAACACTCAGCTTTTGGAGTTCTTTTTTATATTTTTTGAAATCATCCATTTTTAAGACCTCCGTTAATAAAATGAATCGGTTGCGTCAGTTCCGTTTTCAGGAACGGGCATGAAGAACAAAACAAGGATAATCAACTGGCACGGGTAAATTCATAAAATACACGGAATACTCTGATATCATCCCTTGACAAAATATATTTATGATACAATATCCGCTATTGTTACGGGTAAAAATAAAAATTTTATCTTCGTTATGCTAAGATCCTGGGTTTCTCACTTGATCGGATTGATATTCATATTGAAATTCTAAAGTTGGTTTCAAAACCTAAAAAGAGTAAAACGTAAGTTTTCATTCTGCCGGTCATGAGTTTAAACGATTTGTTGAAAGTGGGAAGTTACGGGGCCAAAAGAATTATGATATTGTCAAAATCCATCAAAATATGGAAAAATAGATAGATATAGAAGTTGAATGGGCGGAGGAGAAAAGAATGTACAGCAAATTATACAGTGCCAGTGTCATGGGGATTGACGGGTTTATCGTAGAAGTGGAAGTGGATATCAGCAACGGGCTGCCCGTTTTTGATATCGTCGGCTTGCCGGATTCTTCGGTCCGCGAAGCGAAAGACCGGGTGCGGGCGGCTCTCAAGAACAGCGGTGTTTCCTTTCCTTTGCAGCGAATAACTACCAACCTGGCTCCGGCGGATGTGAAGAAGGAAGGGGCCGGCTTTGACCTAGCGATTGCGATGGGACTGTTGGTTGCAAGTGGCCAGCTGGAGTCCGAAGAAATCAATCGCATTTTATTCATCGGGGAATTGTCGCTGGATGGAAGTTTGCGGCCATTAAGAGGGGTATTGCCGATGGTGATGGCGGCCAGAGAGGCGGGTTTTACGGAAGTGATTCTTCCCCGGGAAAATGCCGGCGAAGGGGCGCTGGTGGATGGAATGCATATCGTTCCTGTGGAATCATTGAGACAAACCATTTCCTATTTTCGCAAAGAATGGATTCCGGAAGAGGTTACGGGTGAAACCGAACCGGAACCGGATACATTCCCGATTGACTTTTCCGATGTGCAGGGCCAGGCGCATGTAAAAAGAGCGATGGAAGTGGCTGCGGCGGGAGGGCATAATCTGATGCTGATCGGTCCGCCCGGTTCGGGAAAAACGATGCTGGCCAAACGAATTCCTACGATCCTGCCAACCATGACCATGAAAGAATCCCTGGAGGTAACCAAAATTTGCAGCATTGCGGGACTGATCAAGGAAAAAGGACGGCTGATCCGCCTGCGTCCTTTCCGTTCTCCCCATCATACCATTTCCTCCGCTGGCCTGATCGGGGGAGGCTCCATTCCCAAGCCGGGAGAGATCAGCCTATCTCATCGGGGAGTTCTTTTCCTGGATGAACTGCCGGAATTTTCAAAGATCGTGCTGGAGGTGCTCCGGCAGCCGTTGGAAGATGGAAAAGTAACATTGGGACGGGCCAGGGCGGTCTATACCTATCCGGCCGAGTTTATGCTGGTCACTTCAATGAACCCTTGCCCGTGCGGTTTTTTCGGTTATGAGGAAGACCGAAGTTGTACCTGTACGCCGCGCCAGGTGCAGCGTTACCGCTCCAGGATCTCTGGTCCCTTGCTGGACCGGATTGATATCCATATCGAGGTGCCGAAGGTGGATTTCAAAACCTTGAGCGAAGGGAAAGCCGGCGAATCCTCGGCGGTAATTCGCCAGCGCGTCAACCAGGCACGAAAGAGGCAGCGCGAGCGTTACGAAGGGAAAGAAAACCTGACCAACAGCACGATGAGCACAGCCGATATTCGCAAATATTGCATCCTGGACAAGGAATCGCGCCAGATGATGAAGCAGGCTTTCGAACTGCTTGGCTTGAGTGCCCGCGCGCATGACCGCATCCTGAAAGTGGCCCGCACCATTGCCGACCTCGCCGGAGAAGACCGGATTCAGGCCAGCCATATCGCCGAAGCGATCCAGTATCGCAGTCTGGACCGGAAGTTTTGGGAGTGAAGGGGCACACAATATTTTCTACATAGTTTAATAGGTATGTAAAAAGCTCCGTGTCTTTATGGGCGGAGTTTTGTTGTTCATGTAAAAATCCTGATTGAGATTGACTAAATGACATTGCCTTCCCTAATTCCATTCTCCGTAAATCTACTGCTCTTGCAACATGATTGTATTTTGCAATATCTGCACCTGCAATTAATTTGCCTCAATTTTACGATTTTGCTCCGTACTTCATCTTAAAAAGTACCTCCTTGCTATTTAAGGGTTCACTGGCCAGTGGGACGCCTGTATGTTAGCAGGAGGTACTTTTCTTTTTCAAATCCTCTTTTATTTCATTACAGGAATGCTCACAGGTACGATCAAAATTCAAAGGTGCGCATTTCGCGGTATTTCCTCCGGATTGTTTCAATTCCTCACAGGTACGATCAAAACGGACTGAAACCAACGAATTCACACCTGCTTTGACTGGTTTCAATTCCTCACAGGTACGATCAAAACGAGAACCATCAGCAGCAGTCGAGAAGCTATCAAGGGTTTCAATTCCTCACAGGTACGATCAAAACTACTTATTGTCGGATTGAAAAAGGATCGATCAATTGTTTCAATTCCTCACAGGTACGATCAAAACCCAAAAAGTATTGCTATTAAGCCATTCTACAAATGATCCTATTTTCCTCTTGACTAACCAATTTTTGAACTAAAAAATAAAAAATCCAGTAATGACGCGGCTTTTCAAACCATTTGCCGGAATATTCAGTGTCGTCGATCCCCCGGGTTTACTCCTCTACTGGAGGTCGACGACAATTTCTTACTAACATCCGGCTGTGGAAACTTGCTTGTTTTTTTATACTTCGTCCCATCAGCATAGCCCCGGTCTTACAATCATAAAATTTCTGTTTGAGATCTAATAATCCGTAATTATTGGTGTTATCTGCTTTTGAGTAAAAAAAATGGTACATCTGAGATTATATTCTGAACTCCTTTAGATTATTAATAAACTCAGTGAATGAAGATGCAATAGGATAGAAATTTTTCCCTTCTATAATGTATGATAAATGTGTCCCATATGGAATGAAGATAATCTTCGTTTGGATATCTTTTTTAAAAAATGCATACCAATTGTCTCCAGAATCTATCGCAAAAGGCACAAGCTTTCCTTTTAACTTCGCTTCTTCCTCTGAAATCAGTTTCAATTGCTGTTTTATATCGTCTGGATCATAAAAATAGCTTAATTGGAAAAAATCATTGTTAACTTCTATGCCAATCTCATAATCTTCCATATCAGATTCCGGTTCACAAAGACCTTGAGTTGAAACAAATGACTTATAATCTTCGGGTAACTTAAATTGTATGTCCTTCTCTAACTGAGAGATTTCATTACTTTTTATTACACGATAGAAATTCCAATTAATCATTCCCTTAACCTCACTCAATTATTTGTTTTGCCCAAATAGCGTTTCCACCAGTATGCCTAAAAAGATCATGTAGATCCCACGGTACAAGAATCATTTTTCCGGATTTTGTATCATGATGCCACGTTAATCCTGTTTTTGTTCTTTTATTCCCAATATTACTATTGCCATTTTCAATACTCTTAATTTGTTCAGGAGTAAAATCAAAGCGAGTTTTCCAATCTGGGTATTTTTTAATGAACAAATAAGTTGATAATTTTAGTTGAGCCTGATATGCAGTTTGGTTTTCTGCCACCCATGTATCTTGTGGTAATTCAATTTCTGCTAGTTCACCGTTTTTTCCTTTTATTATATATGGATTAAAATCAGGTTGAGCATATTGGTCAAATTTTACCGTATATTCTTTTCCCCACTTGCTGATACTAGTTTCAGTTCTATTAGCATATTTATAGTTTTGTATTTTTATTATACGGCCATCACTTGTTTTTAGGCACTTTGGAGCTATATCACAATCAACCAGTTCTATAATTTTAACATCTTTACCTCGTTTAAGTTTAGCAGATAATTCATTAATACGCTTTTCTACTTTTTGAAGAAATGTATCAGTTGAGTTTGTCGTATGATTTGAGGCAAACTTCTGCAACCAAGAGCCAAACTGGGTATCTTCTATTTTGGTATGGCCAATTTCTAGTGAAGGGATCCGTAGATTACTATCTGCGGATGCCAAGACATACACCTTGACGGTCGGAAAACTGATTTTGTTAATGCTGGTCACAATCGTATCAAGGTTATTGGTGAAGAGCCATCCTCCGTATGAAAGCAGCCCGCCGACACCAATTGCGATTAACGTATTTTTGACGTTGATTTTCCCTGTTTTAAAAAAATCAAATACGCTTTGCTCAACTCCCGCGCCTGCTGCTCCTTTAACTGCATTAGGCAGCCACCGGATTTTGCTGCCGAGCCAAGTTATGAAACGGGCACCGCCGATCAGCTCTCCAAAAAGTCCCCCGATTCCTCCGGCAATGCCTCCAAACAATGTATCGGTCAGCATCTCCATGCTCATAAATTCATTGCCTGAAAGCAATGATATGAATCCGCCAAAACCGCCACCAAGTAATATTCCATAACCAACGAAGGATAGAATTTGGGGGGAGATCGTAGAAGACAAAATGGTGAGTGTTGATCCGGCTGCAATTAAGGCAGCTGCTGTTGTAATTAACCAAACGGCAAAAACAGCCAATACGATAATTAATAGCAGCACAATGATTTTTTTGTAATTCGCTTTGATCCAATCCCAAGCGGCGGCGAGGGCATCAACGACTATTTCGGTGATTTTGGACAATACGCCAATAAACCAATCCCACAGGGCGGATGCTTTTTCTTTGGTCCATTCCCATGCACCGGAGACCTTGTCCGTTGTCCACTCCCATGCGCCTTTGAACAGCTGGGTGACCTGATCCAAGAATCCTTTCTCTTCCCCAACCGGTGGCGGGGCTGGCAGATCCTGCTTCGGAGGCGGGCTTTGCTCGAACTGGTTGAATTGGTCATTTATATCCGGCACGTCAAAGCCACCTGTGGCATGAACTGTTCCAGGTCCAAAAATGCCCAATCCCACACAAGCGATTAACACAATGAAGAAAATTCGTTGGAATTGACGCATAAGTTACGCTTGGGAACATGCGATGTTTGTTTCGCCTCCCTAAGCTCATTTTCCTCCTTATTATGTTATTTTAAGAAAAAAAGACAGGAATGGCCGAAGCCAATACTGTCCCATAACATCTCGACTCTTTTCTGCAGCATCTTTTGGAATTATAGGCGAATTCAATTTTATATTTCAATATAATAGCATAAATTAGCTATAAAAAATTTGTGCCCATTTAAAATTAAACTCGTGAAATCTAAATAAAGTATTGAGGCACCATCACATAAATAGAAGCAGCCCATCACGTTTTTGGGCTGCTTTTTAGCATTTTCAAATATTTATTCAAGGTATCCTTATTTTTTCAGTGTGAGGTTTATGTAATGAGTCGTGGTCAAGGTTTATTGTATAGTGAGATTGCAATATTATTATCAGTAGCTAAGGGTTCCGTTCAGAAGATGATTGAGAGAGCGGAAATTAAATTAGCTAAACAAAAAGAAACAAAGACTATTCTTTGTGGATAGGTTTGTAATTAAGATGAAGAGTGAGCAGTTTATGGAAGATTGCGCTATACGCTAATTCGAAAGAAGAACGAGGCTTTATAGAAAGCAAAAAAGACACTACAATCAGGCGGCTTTTCTTTTAGGCCCAGAGTGAGAGCATCCCTCTATTTTGGTATCATTTATTCAACGAATAGAAAATACACTGGTTTATAATGGCACCATACGCTTCCAAACGAAAAATAGAGTATAATGAAGAAGCAAGAAAGGGACGTTTTTTATGGAACGGCGAAAATAGACTGCTGACAACAATGGGTGCGGGATTTGTCTCTTCTCTTCTTCTGCCATCCTAATTTTCTTGCTTATTTAAATGAATTTTCCGGCATAAAGGGTGTTATTGATTATTTCTTTTATTGACACGATACTAAACGGATTTCCACGTTTGGTTTTGTATCTTATGGACAAAGTAATGACACGAAAACGCAAATTTTAGGTAGTTGTGTCATCATACAGTTATAAGCGTTGTAGAAAAAACTGAAAAGTATGGGTACGGTATACATCAGTAACAATAAGAGGTGTTGTCATGGAAGTCATAAATAACATCGACCGATTTCTCGGTGATGATTTAAAACATACTCTTCGCAAAGGAACGAAAGTGTCGATCGCTGCATCCTGTTTTTCCATCTATGCCTATGAGGCATTGAAAAAGGAATTGGAACAGGTGAACGAAGTTCGGTTTACCTTTACTTCACCGGCGTTTATCGCGGACAGCTTTAATAAAGAAAAACGGGAATTTTACATACCGAAACGAACTCGAGAAAAAAGCTTGTACGGCACCGAGTTCGAAATCCGACTGAAAAACGAATTGACTCTCAAAGCCATCGCCAAGGAATGCAGTGAATGGATCAAACGGAAAGTCACATTCAAGTCCAACCGTACTGCCGGAACGATGCAGGGCATGATCAACCTGCAAACGGATGACGAGACTATCACCTACATGCCCGTCGACGGCTTTACGACGGTCGATCTCGGTTACGAAAAAGGCAACGCCTTGTCGAATATGGTCAACAAGTTTTCCGAATTTCCGATTACGAAAATGTACTTTGACTTGTTCGATCAGGTGTGGAACGACAAGAGCAAGCTGGAAGACGTCACTCAGGAAGTGGCGGAACACATTCCGACCGATTTCGATATGATGTCCTGTACCACACGGATATTTCACGAGAAAAAGGGCTTTCCAATGGGATTCCGTTGGATCGGCTCAACTGGGGTAATTACGACCTATTAGTGATTGACGAATCCCACAACTTCCGGAATAACGATCCGAAGAAAGATAAGGAAAATCGATATCAAAAGCTGATGAGGAAAGTGGTCAAAAGCGGTGTTAAAACCAAAGTACTCATGCTATCGGCGACACCGGTTAACAACAAATTTTTGGATCTTCGCAACCAACTGGCGCTGGCGTATGAAGGCAATCCGGACGAGATCAATAAGAAGTTAGGTACAGAGCGGGGCATTAACGACATTTTCAAACGCGCTCAATACGCTTTCAATCAGTGGTCGAAGCTCGACGCAGCCGAACGGACGACTGAAAGACTATTAAACATGCTTGACTTTGATTTCTTTGAGCTGTTGGACAGCCTAACCATCGCCCGTTCCCGCAAACATATTCAGAAATACTACAAGGCGGAGGAAATCGGTGAGTTTCCGAAGCGTTTGCCGCCGATCTCGAAATTTTGTGATTTGACGGATCGAACCGATGTGATTGGGTACAATGAGATTTTCCGTGAATTATCTCGTTTAAACCTGGGTATTTACGCTCCATTCAAATACATACTTCCCAGCCGTTTATCGTTTTATGAAAAGCTGTACGACACGGTTGTCAGAACTGGCGGCGGCAGTTTCAAGCAGGTCGATCGGGAAGGGAATTTGCAAATTCTCATGCGAATCAATCTGTTAAAACGGATGGAAAGCTCGGTGGAATCGTTCCGGTTGACCTTATCCAAGATTTTATTGAAGACTGATCAGACACTTCAGCAGATTGACCGATTCATCCAAAATGGAAAGCTGGAAAAAGTGGGCTATACCGAAATCGAAAAAGCCAATCTAGATGACGAATTCAGTATCGGTGATACAATCAAGATCAATCTTGCTGACATGGACGTTATCCGGTGGAAAGAAGATTTGACGCATGATCAAATGATTCTAAATGGATTGTTGGAAGAAATGCAAAAAGTGACGCCGGAGCACGATAAGAAGTTAAATACGTTAACACAAGTGATCGACCAAAAGATTCAAAATCCGATCAATCCTGGAAACCGGAAAATCATCATCTTCAGTGCCTTTACGGACACCGTGGAGTATTTGTACAAGCATTTGTCTGAGTATGTGAAATCAAAGTACAATATGGACACGGCCAAAATTGTGGGAAGCGACGAAAACAAAAACACCACAGGAATGCGGAACGACATTCATACCTTACTCACTTGTTTTTCACCACGATCCAAAGAAAAGCATCTGACGATTCCTGATGTAAAAGGTGAAATCGATTTGCTCATCGCCTCCGACTGCATCTCCGAGGGACAAAACTTGCAGGATTGCAATTTTTTAATCAATTATGACATTCATTGGAATCCTGTGCGGGTGATTCAACGGTTTGGGCGAATTGATCGGATTGGATCGAAAAACTCGCAAATACAAATGGTCAACTTCTGGCCCAACATGACATTAGACGAATATATTCGGCTGAAGGATCGGGTAGAAAATCGAATGGTGATCATGGATATGACCGCTACTGGCGATGACAACGTATTGTATAATGAATCAAGCGACTTGGAATACCGAAAGCTGCAACTGCAACGATTGCAAAAAGAAGTCGTCGATCTGGACGATTTGAATACCGGCGTCTCCATTACCGATCTCGGTCTCAATGATTTCCGAATGGATCTGGTTCAATACGTCAAAGAAAACGGCGAACTGGATACGGTGCCGAGCGGCCTGCATACCGTTGTACCAGCGGATGAAGAAAAAGGAATTCACCCGGGCGTCATTTTTGTACTCCGTAACGTCAATGACGAGTTGAATCCGGATCAGCAAAACCGGCTTCATCCGTTCTACCTCGTATATATGGGGGAAGACGGAGAAGTCATCGCCAACCATCTGGTCGTCAAGAAGACGCTGGACTGTTTGCGGGCATTCCGAACCGATCATGGAAGCATGCCGCAGCTTTAATGAGGAAACGAAAGACGGCAAAAAGATGGACAAATACTCGATGCTGTTGGAAGAAACGATCCGCTCTATTGTGCAGGTGAAGGAAGAAAGCGATCTCGACAGCTTGTTCTCTTCGGGTGGAACGACTGCCTTAATCGATACCATCAAGGGGCTGGAAGATTTTGAACTCATCTCTTTTGTTGTGATTCGGAAGGTGGAATCGTAATGTTGCAATTGCCATCCAGCACTTTGTACTTTGGTGAACCGGAAGATCCCGAAAAGTAAATTTTATGAGAAACTACAAACCAATCATCGACTGAAAGAACTGTTTACGCAACAAGTTGAGTCGATCGTCTGGAAGCATAAGTTGTCCAAAGAGACCATCCGGTTGGAGCCGAAAGACGATATCGAAGAAATCCAAATGTTCGAGATTTATTTGAAGCAGAAGTTCTATTACCAAGAGATCTTGCGGAGCATGGACAAAGCGATTCCTTACCGATTTTGCATGTTCTTATACATAATGGTTGGGCGAAATTCGCCATTGCCTATAAAGAGAGGAACCAGAACGATGAAAACCGGTTCGTTGTTCATTCCTATTATGAATCGGAGTGGCAGCCGGTGGATCAAATCCAGTTCAATTGTATCCAAGGTCTCGATTTGAAAGCCGTATACGAAAACATCATCCGAAACTTACTTGCGATAAAAGCAAAGCCCGATACCGAACTGGCGGTAGCTCTCGAACGTAAAGCCCATATTGACAAGCTGACAAAAGAATGTCAGCGCCTTGAATCGAAAATCCGTAGCGAAAAGCAGTTCAACCGGAAAGTCCAGATGAATATGGAACTGCAGCGGAAGCAGAAAGAACTGAACCAATTGCTCGAAAAATGATTGGAGGTTAAGTGAAGACCATGAAAAAACTGACGATGAAATCGGTGGATCAAATCCAAAAAAAACATCGAAAAAATTGCTGAACTGTTTTCGAATGTAATCACTGAAACAAGAGATGAGAACGGAAAACTGAAACGCGCTGTCGATTTTGACCTGTTGAAACAGGAATTGTCCGATATTCTCGTTGAGGGTGACAAAGAGCGGTATCAGCTCACGTGGCCGGGGAAAAAACAGGCCATTCTCAATGCCAATACCCCCATCGACAAGACGTTACGTCCGGTCAAAGAAGATAGTGTGAATTGGGACACCACGCAAAACCTGTACATTGAAGGCGACAACCTCGAGGTGCTAAAATTTTTGCAGGAATCGTATTTGAACAAAATCAAATGTATTTATATCGATCCCCCTTATAATACTGGGAAGGATTTTATTTACAAGGACGATTTCCGTTCACCTACTGATGAATATCTTGAAGAATCGGGACAAACGGATGAAGAAGGCAATCGGTTGTTCCAAAACACCGAGTCCAACGGTCGTTTCCACAGCGATTGGCTAACGATGATGTATTCTAGACTCAAAATCGCGAGGAATTTGCTAAGGGATGATGGAGTTATTTTTATTAGTATTGATGATAATGAATTTGATAATATAAAAAAAATATGCGATGAAATTTTTGGATCGAGCAATTTTATTACAGCGATTCCATGGCAATCAAGACAATCAATTCAGAATGATACTGATTTAAGTATTAGTCATGAGTATATAGTTGTATATGCGAAAGTGAGGAGGCAGGAAAATAGGAGACTAAAAGAATCAAACATTGATGTTTGGTTTAAAGAAAAAACATTTGCTTTTTATCCACTTCCATTAGATGAAAGTAAATTTGATAATCCAGATAATCACCGAACGTTAGACCAAATTTAACATATAAAATTGTCAATCCGAATACGGGCGAGGAATTCTGGCCGCCAAAAGGAAGGTGTTGGAGAACTGATGAGGAGAATTTCAAGAAGTTATTAAAAGATAATAGAATTGTGTTTGGAAAAACTGGAGAAGGTAGACCTCAATTAAAAGTATTTTATAATGAAAAACGTAGATTTGGGTCAGTTGAAAATACATGGTTCGATGGAGAAAAATGCGGTACAGCTACACAAGGAACCAAGGAACAACAAAAACTATTTGATGGAATATCATATTTTGATATCCCAAAATCAACCAAGCTCCTGAAAAAAATTCTGGTATTAAGTTCGTCACCCAAAACTGACGATATTATCCTTGACTTTTTTTCCGGTTCCGCAACGACCGCTCACGCAGTCATGCAACTCAATGCTGAAGACGGTGGAAATCGACAATACATCATGGTCCAGCTTCCCGAACCGACGGATGAAAAATCGGAAGCATACAAGGCAGGATACAAAAACATCTGTGAGATTGGTAAGGAACGCATCCGCCGTGCTGCGAAGAAAATTAAAGAGGAAACCGGTGCCGATATCGATTACGGATTCCGCGTATTCCGTGTCGATTCGTCCAACATGAAGGATGTCTACTATACACCAGACAAGCTCGGCCAGGAAGAACTTTTTGATCTCGCTTCCAACATCAAAGAAGACCGAACCGACGAAGATTTGCTCATCCAAGTGATGCTTGAGTTGGGGCTGGTTTCCTTGCCCATGGAAACGAAACAAATCGAAGGGAAAACCGTCCATTATGTTGCCGGCAATTCCCTGATCGCATGTTTTGACGAGGATATACCCGAGTCCGTGATCAAAAAAATAGCGGAAGACAAGCCGCTTCGCGTGGTGTTCAGGGATAGCTCCTTTAAGGATGATTCCGCACGGATCAATGTCGAGGAACTGTTTAAAATGCTATCTCCGGCTACGGAGATTCAGGTATTGTAAGGCAGGTGGGACAGATGAAGATTAAATTCAAGCACCAGCAGTTCCAGTTGGATGCCGTCAAAAGCATTGTCAACTGCTTTGTAGGACAAGCTAATGAACAGTCACGATTTACCTTTGATAAAGGAAGAAGACTAAAGCATGAGCAATTGGATTTGGAATCATATAATAAGTTTTCAGATGTGAGCTTTAGGAACAACCCGATCAAACTGACTGATGATGAAATCTTGGCTAACATCCAAGCCGTACAGCGAAGGAATGGGTTAAAGCAATCCGAACGACTGGAAGGCAGATACAATCTGACAGTGGAAATGGAAACTGGTACAGGCAAGACGTACACGTACATCCGGACAATGTTTGAACTGTACAATACATATGGCTGGAGTAAATTTATTGTCGTCGTCCCTTCCATCGCCATCCGGGAAGGCGTCTTCAAGTCGTTTCAGATGACTGAGGATCACTTCATGGCGGAATACGGAACAAAAGCCCGTTATTTCGTATACAACTCCAAACAGCTGAACCAGATCGAAACGTTTGCGAGTGATGCCGGAATCAATGTAATGATCATCAACTCCCAGGCGTTTGCTGCAAGGGGAAAAGACGCCCGACGAATCTATATGGAGCTGGACGATTTTCAATCCCGCAAGCCGATTGATGTGATCGCCAGTACGAATCCGATTTTAATCATTGATGAACCGCAGTCCGTGGAAGGCCCGAAAACGAAAAAAGCTTTGGAACTGTTCAACCCGCTGTTCACCCTTCGGTATTCGGCGACCCACCGGGAAGATTACAATAAAGTGTATCGTTTGGATGCGCTCGATGCCTATAACATGAAGCTGGTGAAAAAAATCAGCGTGAAAGGCATTTCCGCCAAAGGGACGAGCGGCACGGAGAGTTATTTGTATCTGGAAGGCATCGATGTAAGCAACAAACATGCTCCTGTCGCCTGGTTGGAGTTTGAAGTGCGGACGAAAACCGGATTGACCAAGAAAACACAGAAGATCCGCACAGGAGACGATCTGTACCAACTGTCCGGCCAACTGGAGCAGTATAGAGGATACAAGGTATCCGAGATCAACGGCCAGAAAAACTGGATCGAATTCGCCAATGGGGTGACGCTGCAGGCCGGGGATGTTCAGGGGGATGTTAACGAACTGCATTTCCGGCGAATTCAAATTCGGGAAACGATCAAGTCCCACTTCAAGAAAGAGAGGGCACTGTTCCATCAAGGCATCAAAGTGCTGTCGCTGTTTTTCATCGACGAAGTAGCAAAGTACCGGCAATATGATTTAGATGGTAACGAGCAGAACGGCTTCTATGCCGACATTTTCGAGGAAGAATACATCGCTCAGTTGAACGAACACCTTTCGCTGTTTACGGATGATCCGTATGTCCGGTACTTGAACAGCATCCGGGTGCAGGATACGCATAAAGGGTATTTCTCCATCGACAAGAAAAGCAACCGGCTTGTTGATCCGAAAGTGTCCCGCAGAGAAACCGATTCAGATGATGTAGATGCGTATGATCTTATCATGAGAGATAAGGAGCGGCTGCTCAGCTTTTCTGAACCGACGCGGTTCATTTTCTCCCACTCCGCCTTGAAAGAGGGTTGGGACAATCCGAACGTATTTCAGATTTGCACATTGAAACACAGCGATTCGACGATCAAGAAACGGCAAGAAGTCGGACGGGGACTGCGGTTGTGCGTCAAACAAAATGGTGACAGGATCGATTCGAGCGTGCCTGGTATTGATGTCCATGACATCAATGTGCTTACGGTCATTGCCAGCGAATCATACGAACAGTTTGCCAAGCAGCTGCAGAGCGAAATCGCCGAAACGTTGTCCGAACGACCGAAGAAAGCTGACACCAGTTTCTTTTTGGACAAATTGCTTACAAATGCTCGCGGCGAAAAGCTGCACATTGACGAGACGTTGGCCAACAAGCTGCATCGAACGTTTATCCGACAAGGATATGTCGATGACAAGGATGAGCTGACGGACGATTATTTTGCCGCTGTTGACAATCAACAAGTCGTTGTTCCCGAGGAACTGGCAAATCATCAGGAAGCATTGATCGAGCTGGTGAAGACGATTTATGTCGCCGGCAAGGCCGATTTGACCGAGGACGAACGAAGCAAAAACATCGAACGATTGCAGCCGAATCACAACTTTTACAAAAAAGAGTTTCAGGAACTGTGGAACCAGATCAACAAAAAGACCGTGTATACAGTTCAGTTTGATTCAGACGAGCTGGTTCGGAAATGCATATATGCCCTGGATCATAACTTGCAGGTACTGGCTGTACGATACGCAATCAAACACGGTGAAATGCAAAAAATCGAATCCAAGGAGCAGTTGAAACAGGGTGAAGCTTTTGTTACCCGAGATACGCATACAGAATCTGTTCACCATACTGTAACATCGAAGATCAAGTACGATCTGGTTGGCAAGCTAATGGACGAGACGCGGCTGACGCGGAAAACGATTGTAAAGATTTTAACCGGAATCCAACCATCCACATTTCTGCTGTTCAGAAAAAGTCCGGAGGAGTTCATTATCCGGGCAGCCCGGCTGATCAATGAGCAGAAGGCAACGACGATCATCGAGTCCATCACCTACAATGTAATCAACGAAAAGTTTGAAGCGGAAGTATTCACACAAAATACGTTGAAAGGGCAACTCGGACAAAACGCCGTTCCGGTGGAAAAGCACATTTTCGATTATGTCGTGACCGACTCGAAAATCGAGCGCACCTTTGCGGAAGAGTTGGATACCAGTCAGGAAGTAAGGGTCTATGCAAAGCTGCCGCGAGGATTCTTTATTCCTACTCCACTCGGCAATTATAATCCCGACTGGGCGATTGTATTTAAGGAAGGTGATGTAAAACATATCTACTTTATCGCCGAAACGAAAGGTTCTATGGAATCGCTGGAATTGCGCGAAGTAGAGAAGGCAAAAATCGAATGTGCCCGTAAACATTTTGCTAAATTGAATACCGGGAAGTTGAAATATGATGTTGTAAACAGCTACGACAAATTGCTTGAGATTGTAAAGGCATAACTGTAATGGTTGAAAAAGCTGCTACTATAATGACCCCTTACGCTTCCAGACGAAAAATAGAGTTTAATGAAGGAAGCAAGAAAGGGGTCGTTTTTTATGGGACGGAGAAAATGGACTGCTGAACAAAAAATGGAGATTGTATTAGCTGGAATGGTACCGGGGGCCAATATGATTCAAATTGAGATTCTCCGGAAAAAGACAAATTGGGGCCGAAGGTAAAAATGAGGGATTTAGTACGGATCCTGCACAGCGAAGGGTATTCGGTTCCATAAATTACGACTGACCTTTGTATCAACCGGACGTATGGATACGCTTTGTTCAAAGAGTATGAACCTAAAAAGCGTGAACGTTCGGACGAAGCGGCGCATCGTCAAAAGATCCAAGAGCTTTGCGGAGAGTTTCCGACCAATGGGGTACCGCCGAATCCGGGTTTGGCGGTACAAGCGGCATCAGCTTCGTGTCAACCACAAGCGCGTGTACCGCATCATGAAAGAGTTGGGGTTGTTAACCCGTTCCAAAGGAGGAACGGCGAGTAGAAAAAAGCAATCGGGTCGGATCCCGGTCACCGGCTCTAATCAGCATTTTCAAGTCGACATGACGAAGATTTGGTGTGGGAGTGATGGCTGGGGTTACCTGTTTGCCGCCATCGACGCTTATGACAAAGAAATCGTAGGCTATTCCTTCTCACGGTTCTGCAGAACCAATGAGCTAAACTAGGCGTTGGAAAACCGTTTTCCTCATGGGGTCAAAGGCTGTGGCCTGACGATCCGCAGTGACAATGGATGCCAAATGACCAGCCGCCGTTATGTCAAAGCTTTACAAGACGCCGGAATCAAGCAAGAGCGTACAGGCTACAACAACCCCGATGCCGATGCGTACATCGAGCGCTGGTTCCGGACTCTGAAAGAGGAAACCGTATGGCTCCAGGAATACACCACCTTCCTAGAAGCCAAAAAAGACATCGACCGCTACATCCGGTTCTACAATGCAGAACGGCCACACTCTGCGTTGGGGTATCTGTCTCCAAAGGAGTTCCGTCAAAGTTTTACCTCAAATGCGGCTTAAAATGTCTGGACTTTTGGGGTTCATTAAGAGGGAAACATAAGGAGGAAAAATATGAAATTCGTCCATTTAGATGTTTACTATACGATTTTTAATTGGTTCGCAGAATTACCAGAAGATATGACCCAAGATAAGCATATTTTTTCTGGTGATTATTTTTTGATCTATCGGAAGATGACGTTTCCTCGTTAAAGGAACTTATTTTAAAAACGAAAGGAGATGGAATGACTTTGGAGTTTCGTAACTCCGGAAATCGATCGAACTTGAATATATATCTACATACCAACTCTGAAAATAAGGAGCCATTTAACTATATTGTTGATTGGTTGAAGAACGTGACCAGGGATTGCAATATTTCAATGAAGAAGAACAAACGTACTCAAACATCGAGGGCTTTTATCTTTCACTGGAATTCAATGGGCCAGTTCTAGTAGAGAAAATACAAGAAATTGCACAAGCTAATGGATACGAGTTGAATATAATCTATAAAGAAAGCGTATCATTTGAACATTGTGCTGGTAACTTTATGGAATTCATAACTTTTTAGTTAAGCCAGCATCCGAAGCGATCAGCAACATATCGTTGAATTTATTGAGTAACACAATATATGATAAGTTAAAAGAAGATCATCCTACAAAATATTTTGCAGGAACTATTAATCCCGAAGCTATTCTAAATATTGTTGTAGATCACTTTAGAGAGGAATCCAAAGCTAGTTTATTGTTATAGGGGAGCAATTACAGATCACGAAACGGGAAATTGTACACATTTAGTACAATCCCGCTATTGTGATTATGAGATAGAATTTGATAAAAATCAGATTGTTCGAATTGAATCGAAACCCCGTACACAGACACGTATCTAAATTAGAGCTTCATAATCACCCCGAGAATTAATCAGCGAATCTCTCCGAGGGATTCAAATTAGTGCAATTCACATAAAAAGAAAGCAGCCCATTAGGTTTTTGGGCTGCTTTTTAATATGTTCAAGTATCGATTCAAAGTGTCCATATTCTTGCTAGTCGGTTTCACTTAAAGCCAGAAGTATTTTACTTAATCAAATAAGTCGTTTCATCGAGGTGGGATTGAGAATTGATTTTGGAAAAAGGTATAGGAAAGAGTCGGACTTGCAGCAAAAGTGGTTCGGCTTTTTAGACGGCTGTTGTTCTTTGTGTCGTTTCATAATACTAAGTGAGATCAGCCTATCTCATCGGGGAGTTCTTTTCCTGGATGAACTGCCGGAATTTTCAAAGATCGTGCTGGAGGTGCTCCGGCAGCCGTTGGAAGATGGAAAAGTAACATTGGGACGGGCCAGGGCGGTCTATACCTATCCGGCCGAGTTTATGCTGGTCACTTCAATGAATCCGTGCCCGTGCGGTTTTTTTGGTTATGAAGAGGACCGCAGTTGTACCTGTACACCACATCAGGTGCAGCGGTACCGATCCAGGATCTCTGGTCCCTTGCTGGATCGGATCGATATCCATATCGAGGTGCCGAAAGTAGATTTCAAGACCTTGAGTGAAGGAAAAACCGGTGAATCGTCTGCAACCATTCGCCAGCGCGTCAACCAGGCACGAAAGAGGCAGCGCGAGCGTTACGAAGGGAAAGAAAACCTGACCAACAGCATGATGAGCACAGCCGATATTCGCAAATATTGCATCCTGGACAAGGAATCGCGCCAGATGATGAAGCAGGCTTTCGAACTGCTTGGCTTGAGCGCCCGTGCCCATGACCGCATTCTAAAGGTGGCCCGCACCATTGCCGACCTCGCCGGGGAAGACCGGATTCAGGCCGGCCATATCGCCGAAGCGATCCAGTATCGCAGTCTGGACCGGAAGTTTTGGGAATAGGGGGACACACAATATTTTCTACATAGTTTAATAGGTATGTAAAAAGCTCCGTGTCTTTATGAGCGGAGTTTTGTTGTTCATGTAAAAATCCTGATTGAGATTGACTAAATGTAATTGCCTTCCCTAATTTATTGCCCGTAAATCTACTGCTCTTGCAATATGATTGTATTTTGCAATATCTGCACCTGCAATTAATTTGCCTCAATTTTACGATTTTGCTCCGTACTTCATCTTAAAAAGTACCTCCTTGCTATTTAAGGGTTCACTGGCCAGTGGGACGCCTGTATGTTAGCAGGAGGTACTTTTCTTTTTCAAATCCTCTTTTATTTCATTACAGGAATGCTCACAGGTACGATCAAAATTCAAAGGTGCGCATTTCGCGGTATTTCCTCCGGATTGTTTCAATTCCTCACAGGTACGATCAAAACTCTTTGCACCCGTTGATTGCGTCCGTGATCCGGCCAGTTTCAATTCCTCACAGGTACGATCAAAACAGTTGAGCCAATCGTGTACGCTCGCTGACCAATCCTTTGTTTCAATTCCTCACAGGTACGATCAAAACCTTCGAAAAAATCGCAGACGAATATGTCGTTATTGATGACGATAGTTTCAATTCCTCACAGGTACGATCAAAACTCTAACTTGTAGCTCGTAGCCTGCCGGTATGTCAAAAATGTTTCAATTCCTCACAGGTACGATCAAAACCCCAAAAAGTATTGCTATTAAGCCATTCTACAAATGATCCTATTTTCCTCTTGACTAACCAATTTTTGAACTAAAAAATAAAAAATCCAGTAATGACGCGGCTTTTCAAACCATTTGCCGGAATATTCAGTGTCGTCGATCCCCCGGGTTTACTCCTCTACTGGAGGTCGACGACTTTCTTGGTATACTGGAATCAAAAATAGTTGATCAGAAATTACTTACCGCAAACAATGATTCAGTTTCTGAAAGAATATAGCTTAACATCGGATAATTGCAAGGCTATCCAAAGTCAGATGATCGGGCACACCTTTTCAATGATGAGAATCCGGTTTAAGTAAAGTAAAGCTCTAATCTTTTACGAATATGGATAATAAATCGCAAAATTTGTTTTAAATTTCGCTATATTTTGTTGTCGCAGGGAGTGGGTAAAGTGAACAGACTTGGTGAGGCTTTTAAACATGTAGATTATAATTCGTTTGTATTACGGTTGAACCCGGTGGTGGACACTGTAAGCAAGTCGGGAATTATTCCTGATTTCAAAGGTATAGCGAACCCTTTTGTAATTGTCGAGATGATTCATAATCTCTTCTTTCTCTGTTTCACTTAGAGTATAAAAATTAAGGGAGTCTTTAGTTTCGGCAAATTCTTTTAAAGGGTGTACTTTAACATTTGTTAATTCAACTTCCATAGCACCGCTTATTGAAGACTGATAAAAGACAGTAAAAGCACCAATTAATAAGATTAATGAAAGGATAGTCATTTATTAGAAAAGTAGCGGTACTGTTTCATTAGCAACGGCCCACTTTGGGGAGAAATACTTGATGAGCCTGTTGAGAAGGGGATATGGCGGATAAATTTGCCTTTTTCATAATACCAGTCGTCATTCATTTTGAGTCCGCCCGCGTGAAGCTGTTGGGAGACAAAGTTGGCACAATCTCCTCCACGATCGCTGCCTCCCGGTCATACACGATGGAATTCGCAAAATCTTCACTAATTTGCGGGACATCAAAGGTGCCGCCCGCCGGATCAGCATAAGTCTGGCAGTAACCGGAGACGACAATGGCAACTAATTGCCCCCAGCAATGCCTGGGTCAGGGATTAAAATAAACAATATACATCTATAAAGTGCTGGGGGTTTTTTATTTTCCACCTTTATGATAGATATATCGAAAAAAGCCAGGAAAGAAGATTATCTCTTGTGCTGGCTTTCTTTTTGGAAAAGATCCTTTATAACCGTCAGAGCCAAATCTCCGACATCTATTATAAGCTGACCAAACTTTTTCCAAATACTTTGGCGAGGTCTTCCTGTCAACTCTGCGACTTTTTCAACACACCAATCTGTTCGTTTAGTGATTTGTTTACTGGTAAATCGTTTAACCTTTAGTTTATATTTTTTTTTAAGAATCTGTTCTTTCATTCGATCTCTTTCTTTTTGTTCTGGTGAATTATGAAATGTATAACCATCGGCTTCAATTACAAGTTTATGCTTTGGTAAATACAAATCAACCTCATATGAACCAAAAATCACATGGGTTTTCACCTTATATCCGGCATTCTTCAAAGCCAGGTACAGCTTTTTTTCAATATAAAAATTTTTATCAGTTACCTTGGCTAACTGCCAGTCGGGCATTTTCTTTTCTTTTCGCCAAATTCGAATGTAGTGACCTACAGCCTTGATAAAATTTATTTTTCGAATGATTTTGATCTTTATTGGGGGCATAAACTTTCTCCTTTTTGGTTTTTTATTTTATTCTAAATCATTTTGAAGGAAAAGGGTTGCTAATTTTTTATTCGTTGCTGTTATCTACTTTAATTTTTTGCTACAGTAATGCTTTAAAAATGTATCACCACAGATGACCGGATTTATGCCAGCCATATCGAGGAAGCGATCCTATCCCGGTACCGTAGTCTGGATCGGATCGAATGTTTTGGAGTGACTGTTTGCAGCGTTCGGAAATAAAAGGCAAATTTGAAATCAGGTGAAATGACCAGAGTGCTTGGTTGGAAAAAAGCGTTTTCTAAAGTGTAAATTAAAGGCTTCATCTTTGTGATAATGGATTCTGGCTGCGCCGGGGGGGCGGAGAGGTCATTTTCATCAACTTTGGCTGGAGATCATATCAGTTTTCCTAAGCCTGCTTTGGAAAAAACATTGTACCTTTCAAAACTATATAGTATACTGTCATTAGTAAATAGTAAGAGGATTGTAATCGTATTCTTGTTACATTACCACTTTAATAAATTTCATATTGATACCCAAAAAGGTATTAGATGTTAAGGGGTTACCTTATTGAAGGGACCCCTTTTATATTTTTTAACCGGTTATTTTTTGAAAATACAGGAAGTGGTTGTCAAGCTGATTTTGTGGGCAATTAAAGCAGTTATTGTGCTTGATTTGCCTTTGGAGCCAAGGGCTGTTTCGCATAACGAAAGTCATCTGCAGAACAGGTTGTGTGCAACCACCATTTCAACGGAATGCATTTTCGACTAAAGATAAAAGGGGGTGAATTCTGTGGAAATGCTCTTTGCGCCTTAGCCCGATGACAGGTACGAAATGAGTGTCATAGGATAACAGAGGAAGAAAAGGGACATACGAGGCAGCCGAATGAAAACTCCTGACTGCCCATATTAGGAAGTTAAAGAAAACATTTTGTTTCAAGGGAAGTACCCATGTTTCTTCTAAAGGAAACCGTTATGGAGAGACGTTGGAAAGATAAGAATATTTTCTCATGATTAGAGAAAATTGCAGAGAATTTCAGCAGGCAGTTCCTGCTCTGGAAGTGATATTCTTCATGAGTCAGAAAGGGATATGGTGCCCGTAGTCCGGATTCAGAATACCGGATCGGTACGGTAAAGCAGCCGTACCCTGGCAAGGCAGCAATTGCAGGTCTTTTTGTCTAAAAGGAAAGGGAGTACCAAAGCTCTTGATGTTAATCAGTCGGGAAGAGTACCGGAATAAATGTAGCCAGGGATAAGGAGGAAAAAAATGAGGGAAAAACGAGGCAAAATGACTTTTGGATTGGCATTGATTCCGGTTTTGGGTACTGCTTTACTGTTGTTCTGGGGAATTATTTTTGCAGATCTGGACGCACATATACCACTGCTTCTGGGAACCGTTATCGCTGCCGTGGTTGGCATGAAATGTGGATACAGCTGGAAGGAAATGCAGGATGGAATCGTAAAAGGGATTAACCATGCCATCGTTCCGATTCTCATTCTTTCACTCGTAGGTATTATCATAGGAAGCTGGATTCTGGCAGGAACCGTTCCCGCGCTGATCTATTATGGACTGCAGATATTGTCACCTGTTTATTTTCTCTTTACGGCATGTATTATTTGCAGTATCGTATCCCTGGCTACCGGCAGTTCCTGGACCACTGCAGGTACTATAGGTATTGCCTTGATCGGTATCGGGCATGGATTGGGACTTCCCCTGCCCATGGTAGCAGGTGCGATTATTTCCGGAGCATATTTTGGAGACAAGATGTCTCCCTTATCCGATACAACAACTCTGGCTCCTGCCATGACCGGCAGTGATCTTTTCGACCATATAAGGCATATGTTATGGACCACAATTCCGGGCTTTATTATAGCACTGGTGTTGTACCTGTTTCTGGGATTCAGGTACGGCTCAGGTACACTCGATTCCACTCAAATTAATGGAATTCTGAATGCATTGAACAGTAACTTTGAAATTAATGTTATCTTACTGATCCCCGCACTTTATATTATTATCATGGCAGCAATGAAAAAGCCTCCACTGCCTACGTTATTTGGTGGAGCTTTGCTGGGAGCACTTTTTGCTCTGATCTTTCAGGGAGCTTCCATAGCGGAAATACTGGATGCAATGCATTATGGATATAAAGCAGATACGGGTTTGGAAATAGTTGACAACCTTCTTGCCCGGGGCGGGCTTGACAGTATGATGTGGACGATTTCCCTGATTATCATTGCACTTTCCTACGGAGGAATACTGGAAAAGATCAATGCCCTTGAGGTAATTATTCAAAAAGTATTGAGCGTTGTGCAGAGAGTGGGAAGCCTTATTGCAAGCAATGTAGTAGCGTGTATCCTTTCAAACGCACTTCTCGGGGACCAGTTTCTGGGAATAATCATTCCCGGCAGGATGTACAAAAGCGCATATGAGAAGAAGGGAATCCATCCCAAGACCCGTTCCAGGATCCTCGAGGATGCGGGAACATTGACCGCAGCGTTGATCCCCTGGACTGCCTGTGGCGCATATATGGCAGTAACACTTGGTGTTCCAACGCTGGCATATGCCAAATTTGCATTCCTGAATTATTTGGTGCCGATTATCTCTATTTTCTTTGGATTTGCTGGAATAGCAGTAGCAAAAATGAATGAAGAATAATCAATTTCAAAAAATAATATAGATTTTTGCCATCAGATGCCAGGTGTCAGGGGCAATATATTCTTTCTTTGGAATATATATGTCCCTTTTATTTTTTCGAAAGGGAGATGGTGTCAATGTCTGAAGTGATAATCAATGGTTCTCTGGAAATTGAAGATATAATTAAGGTAGCCAGGGGACACAAGAAAGTGCGCCTCGCCCCCGGAGTGGTGGAAAGAATCAGGAAGTCGCGGGAACTTGTTGACCGTGCCATAAAAGAGAGTAAGGTGGTTTACGGAGTTACCACCGGGTTTGGCAAATTCAGCAATGTGCTTGTTTCCAGTGAGGAAACCAGGGTGCTCCAGGAAAACCTGATCATGAGCCATTCCACCGGAGTCGGAGAAGCTTTGCCCGAAGAAATTGTCAGGGCCGTAATTCTCCTGAGGGCGAATACCCTTTCCAGGGGTTATTCGGGAGTACGTGTCTTAATAGTCGAAAAGCTCCTGGAACTTTTAAACAAAGAAGTTCACCCTGTAATCCCCTGCAAGGGATCCCTCGGGGCCAGCGGAGATCTGGTTCCCCTTGCGCATATGGCCCTGGTATTGATCGGAAAGGGGGAAGCAGTCTATAAGGGAACGAGGATGGCAGGCGAAAAGGCACTTGAAAAAGCGAAAATAGAACCCGTACAACTTCAGGAAAAGGAAGGTCTGGCACTCATCAACGGCACCCCGGTAATGACCGCTATTGCCGCTCTTGCGGTTCATGATGCCGAAATACTTGTCAAAACGGGAGATATTTCCGCAGCGCTGACTCTGGAAGCTTTAAAAGGGATTACCTCTGCTTATAATCACAAGATCCATGAGGCAAGACCCCATAAGGGACAAATTGCCGTTGCCAAAAATATACTGAGGCTCATACAAGGAAGTGAGTATTTAACCAGACAGGGTGAAGCAAGGGTTCAGGATGCTTATTCACTTCGCTGCGTTCCTCAGGTTCACGGTGCTTCCAGGGATGCGGTAAAGCATGTCAAGGCGATTGTGAAAACGGAGGTTAACTCCGTAACAGATAATCCGCTGATTTTCCCGGAAGAGGAAGAAATAATTTCCGGTGGAAATTTCCACGGTCAGCCTATTGCAATTAATCTGGATTACCTGAAAATTGCAGTATCCGAGTTGGCAAGCATTTCTGAAAGACGTATAGAAAGAATGGTTAATCCCCAGCTTAGCAACGGTCTTCCCGCTTTTTTGATCAAAAAGGGCGGCCTTAACTCGGGAATGATGATTACGCAGTATGTTGCTGCTGCGCTGGTTTCTGAAAACAAGAGTATCAGCCACCCGGCCAGTGTGGACTCCATCCCGTCTTCCGCCAATCAGGAAGACCATGTAAGTATGGGTACCATTGCATCCAGGCAGGCCATGGAAATAGTAGACAACGTACGCAACGTACTTGCTATTGAACTGATGTGTGCTGCCCAGAGCCTTGACATGAGAGAAGGAAAGAAACTTGGCAAGGGTACGCGTATTGCTTACGACTTGATCCGCTCCAGGGTGAAAACACTGAATGACGACAGGATCTTGTATAGAGACATCAAAAATATATATGACATGATTAAGGATGGAACTCTGGCAGAAACTGTGGAAAAAGTTATAGGTAATTTATAAAGAATAATATTTTATATTACAATGAGTATGGAGGGATTTTATTCCAACTTCCACCTCAAAGCGTTGGCGAAGGTGGAACTTGCCAATCAGGTGAAGCAGAGCTTCTGGCTGATTACCCGATGTTTCAGTTTTACTGAAACGAGTTTACCACCGGGAGGGGTGCTTTTGTGTAAAATAGGAAAGACTGCGATAATGCTGGCTATTTCAAATGATGAAGAGGAAGAGGCGCTTTTTTCCAGAGCCAGGAAAAACGGGTATTTGTTATGCAAGGGACGGGTTGGCTCCATGAAAGCTGAAAAGGTAATATCGTCCATTGAAACCGCGGGCATTCGCGAAGGGATGCTGGATGGAAGCTACAGGCAGGAACACGCTCTCTATCATGCTGTTCTGGAAGCCCTCAGGGGGATCTGCCGCGGAGATATCGGACTGGGAGACTACAACCGGACTGTGGGCCTGACCTTTTCCATAGTGATAGGTCTTAAGGACGAAAGGTCTGTAAGCGAAGAAAACTGGATCGCCGTCGGCTTGTACGGTACCATCGGTGCCCCGAAGAAGGGGCACGAACACGAAGTGATGGGTCTGGGAATAAGCCATATATAATACTGAAAGCGATTGCAGGTCCTGTTTTAATAGTGCTGATTGCTTTTGCTATTTTCCGCTTCGTTCAGGCTTATGTGTTTTCCATAAGATGGTTGTGTGACGTCTACAACGATTTTTGCATTATCAACATCAAGGTAAAGGTGATTTGATCTGAAATGAAGATTTCAGGTGTGAAAAGTAAATTCAGATCAGTGAAGTTATTACATCCTTGTTTAAATAATCAGTTGGCAGGAGTTAGTCAGTCATTGAATCATTTCGCGGAATTCTCATGCAGAATCCGGTCCGTCTTTTCCCTTTTTCCACACGCAAAGCAGGCGAATCAGTTCTATTTAAGAAAACGGTTTCATCCAGCATCAGGAGATTTCTTCCTGATCAATTTGAGCGGATCATCAGCAGCCCGATTTCTTTTTCCAGATTTTTGACATAGTATCAGCAAGCAAAAATTATCAAAGAGGAAACAAAATGAAAAGTTGTTCTTGAATTTTCAACAGTTAGCAGAAAAAAGAAGTGTAAAAGGTCAAATCCTGGGAAATCGATTGATTCTGCTGGAATGTAACCATTGTTTGATGTGCATCAGACAGCGCTGGAAATTTTCAGGAGGTGTAGAAAAATGGAAAGCAAGTTGGTGGAATTTGTTCCGAATTTCAGTGAAGGAAGAGATCAGGAGGTAATTCAGAAGCTTGTTGACACAGCAAAGAATATTCCTGGAATTAAGTTGTTGGATGCCGAGTGGGATCGAGATCACAATCGCTCTGTCTTTACGATGGTTGGTTCTCCGGAAGGAGCAGAAGAAGCCGCGGTTCAGCTTTGCAGGTGTGCGATGGAAAACATTGACATGACCAAGCATCAGGGTTCGCATCCGCGCATGGGAGCGACAGACGTCATGCCATTTGTTCCAGTGAAAAATATGACGATTGACGAGTGTGTCGAACTGTCGAAGCGTGTTGCGCGGCGAATATGGGATGAGTTGAAGATTCCTTCCTTCCTTTATGGAGACTCTGCTACAAGCCCGAAACGCCGAAATCTTGCCAAAGTGCGTAAGGGGCAGTTTGAAGGAATGCCGGAGAAACTCCTGCAGGATGAGTGGGCACCCGATTACGGGGGGAGAAAGATCCATCCGACCGCAGGGATCGTCGCAATCGGCGCACGGAAACCACTTGTTGCTTTTAATGTGATTCTGGGGACGGACAATCTTGAAATTGCCAACAAGATTGCTCGGATTGTACGTGCATCCAACGGCGGATTTCGCTCTTGTAAGGGAATTGGTGTCAAGATGGAGGAAAGAGGCGTCGTTCAGGTTTCCATGAACATGGTAGACTACGAGGATACTCCGCTGTATCGCGCATTTGAAACAATTCGTTTCGAGGCAAAGCGTTATGGTGTTCCCATTGTCGGATCTGAAATCATTGGCCTGACACCGGCAAAGGCTCTCATAGATGCAGCAGAATACTATCTCAGGATCGAGAATTTTGACTACAGCAAGCAAGTTCTCGAAAACCATCTTATTTAAAATTCAGAATGTGCATCGTAAAAAAGGGGTGATTGTATGCTTTTGAAGGAACATACCATAACGGACTTTGTCGATATTACAGCATCCAAAGAACCAGCACCAGGCGGTGGTTCAATCGCCGCCCTGTCAGGTGCACTGTCCTCTGCTTTGACAGCGATGGTCAATGAGCTGACGAAGGGGAAAAAAAAGTATGCCAAGGATCAGGAACTTGTGGAAAAACTCTGCAAAGAGGCCAATGAAATTCGCGAACAGTTTGTCGATGTGATGGATCGCGATACCAAAGCCTACAACAAGCTGTCATCAGCGTTTTCGTTCCCGAAGGAGACAGACGAAGAAAAGAAGGCACGCAGTGCAGCGATTCAGGAAGGTCTGGTCACTTGTATTGAGACACCGATGGAGATGATGGAACTCTGTGTCAAGGTTTGTTCTCTTGTGGAGCAGTCCGTTGGGCACACAAATTCAAACTGTGCCAGCGATCTGGGTGTAGCAGCGCTTATGTTGAATGCGGCTGTCAAGGGTGCCTGGCTTAATGTTCTGATTAACCTTGGCAGTTTGAAGGATCGCCGGTTGTTGAAGGAGTACTATGACAAGGGAAGTTCGATACTTGAAAAGGTCAGCGGAACAGTAACAAAAGTATACTTGGATATCGAAGCGGAACTGAACCACCAGGTTGCTGAAAAACTAAACTGAAACGGAGTGATTTACAAGCTCTATACTCCAAAGGATTCAGTCGTAAACGAATGGCCGGGGGGCCAGCATCCGGCTTGCGATCACAAGAGTTTTTGTGTCAGCGCTTACATCATATCAGGTGGAAGTTCACAGATGAGCAGGGGTCACATGTCATTCAATAAGGCTATGCACTAATAATGGATATCTCTTAAGAATCTGCAAAGATCATGACAGAAGGACTTGAAGAGCAGTAAATGCCGCGAAGACAGCGATCACGGACTTCAGTACTAAACCTCCTGGTGGAATCCTGCCCCATCTCAACTTTGTACCATTTGAAAAGAGTGGTTTTAGTCTGCGTTTTGACAAATTTACAACAAGATTTGACGGTTTTATATGGCCGTACTACAGAGTAAAGAAGTCTTTTTTGCGGATACGTGTTTTTTGGGAGACTGGCTTGATAGAAGGCTGCAAAATAGATTTGTAACCTGCTTAAAGGTATTGAAAGCTCATCGAAGGATGGCGATGAATTGCGTACAGAAGTGTGTACAGCTTCTGAATAGATTATTGGAGGTATTTATTCAATGAATAATCGAATTGCAGAAAAGGCCATGACGGTCAAACTGGATCCCGTGCTTCCAAAGTATCCGGAATTTGTCAAGGGAATTCGCAGAGCACCAAAACGCCAGGCGAATTTAAATCAATCGGACATTCGCCTGGCGATCAGGAATGCACTACGGTATATTCCTGAGCAATTCCATGAGGAAATGGCAAAAGAATTTTATGAAGAATTGATGACGTATGGAAAAATCTATGGTTATCGTTTCCGTCCGGAAGGCAATATCTGCGGAAAACCGATTGAAGAATACAAGGGAAACTGTGTTGAGGGTAAAGCTATTCAGGTTATGATTGATAATAATCTGAATTTTGATGTTGCGCTGTATCCATATGAGCTGGTTACCTATGGAGAGACTGGTTCGGTCTGTCAGAATTGGATGCAGTATCGGCTTATTAAAAAGTACCTGGAAGTGATTACCCAGGATCAGACGCTCGTCGTTCTGTCAGGGCACCCGTTGGGCTTGTTCCACAGCAAGCCGGATGCACCCCGTGTGATAATTACCAATGGTCTCATGATCGGCGAATTTGACAGCATGGAAGATTTCAACCGTGCGCGCGCGATTGGTGTTACAAGCTATGGTCAGATGACGGCTGGCGGTTGGATGTACATTGGACCACAGGGCATCGTGCACGGGACATACAATACATTGTTGAACGCCGGTCGTCTGAAACTGGGTATTCCAAATGAGGGCAATTTAAAGGGATATCTGTTTGTAAGTTCCGGACTCGGTGGAATGAGCGGAGCACAAGGGAAAGCTTGTGTGATAGCTGGCGGTACAAGTATCATTGCCGAAGTAGATGCGTCAAGAATCAATACACGTTGGGAACAGGGATGGATTACTGATGTTGTAAAGAGTCCGGCCGAAGCATTTGATCTGGCCTCTGAAAATAAAGAAGAAGGACGAGCATCTGCGATTGCATACCATGGAAATGTAGTTGATCTGCTTCAGTATGCCGTCAAAAACAATATCCACATCGATCTTCTGAGCGATCAGACCTCCTGCCACGAACCTTATACCGGCGGATACTGCCCGCAGGGGTTGAGCTTCGAGGAGCGTACGGAGATGCTCGGAAAGAATCCGGAGGAGTTCCGCCGTCGCGTGGACGAGTCGCTGAAAGTTCACTTCAAAGCGATCAAGACGCTGGTCGAGCGCGGCACCTACTTCTTTGATTACGGAAACAGCTTCATGAAGGCCGTTTACGATGCCGGCGTCAAGGAAATCTGCCGCAATGGCGTCGATGACAAGGATGGATTCATTTGGCCTTCCTACGTCGAGGACATCATGGGACCACTGTTGTTTGACTATGGCTACGGGCCGTTCCGTTGGGTCTGTCTGAGCGGCAAGGACGAGGACCTCCGAAAGACGGATGAGGCGGCGATGAGCTGCATTGATCCGAACCGCCGCTATCAGGATCGCGACAACTATAACTGGATTCGCGATGCGGAAAAGAACAGGCTGGTTATCGGAACGAAGGCGCGTATTCTGTACCAGGATGCCTTCGGTCGCATGAATATCGCACTGAAGTTCAATGAGATGGTTAAAAATGGTGAAATTGGACCAGTTATGCTGGGAAGAGATCATCATGATTGCGGCGGCACGGATTCTCCCTTCCGCGAAACATCGAACATCTACGATGGCTCGAATATCACGGCCGACATGGCGACGGCAGTCTACGCCGGCAATGCAGCACGTGGCATGAGTTATGTAGCGTTGCACAACGGTGGCGGCGTCGGCGTCGGCAAGTCGATTAACGGCGGCTACGGCTTGGTGCTGGATGGCTCGGAACGTGTGGATGAGATCATCAGGAGCGCAATGCCTTGGGACGTGATGTGTGGTGTGGCTCGCCGTTCCTGGGCGACCAATGAACCAGCCATGAAGACTGCCGCGGAATATAACGATGTAATGAAGGGACAGGATCATATCACTTTGCCATATGTCGTGGATGATTCCCTTATTGATGCAGTTTGCAAAGAGAAAAACAATTAACCATTGGGAGCTGGAGCATATGTCAAACTATTTAATTGTCAACGCGAAGGAACTCGTCACAGTATCAGGTTTTGCCGGAAAGTGTGGCGAAGAAATGCAGGATGTTGGCGTTATTTCAAATGGCGCCCTCTATCTTGCGGATGGAAAAATAATGGACGTAGGTACCACTGAAGAAGTTCAAAACTGGTTACTGGATCAGGGAATTACATCGGAGTGCTATCTTCTTGTCGATGCTGGCAACAAGGTTGTGATGCCAGGATTCATCGATTCTCACACGCATTTTGTCTTCGGTGGTTATCGGGATGATGAATATGTGTTACGGCTTCAGGGCGTGAAATACTCGGAATTGATGGAGGAAGGCGGGATTCGGCGGACTGTATCTTCAACCCGCAAAGCAAGTTTCGAGGAACTGTACGATTCAGGCTACAAACGTCTTCAGCAAATGCTGATGATGGGCATCACAACGGTCGAAGGAAAAAGCGGCTATGGTCTGGATTTGGAAACCGAATTAAAGCAACTCGATGTCATGGAGAAGTTAAACCAGACACACCCGATTCACATCGTCAGAACATATATGGGTGCACACGAATTGGCTCCTGAATTTGCGGGATCTCCAGATCAATATATTGACTTTTTAATTAAAGAGGGTTTGCCATCGGTCAGGGGAAAGGCGAAGTTTTGCGATATTTTCACAGAAGTGGGGGTCTTTGACCACAAGCAAACCAGACGTTTGTTGCACAAAGCTGTAGAAATGGGATTTCAGCTCAAGATGCATGCTGATGAAATGGTGCCCTATGGTGGAGCCGAACTGGCTGCTGAATTAAAGACTGTCAGCGTCGATCATTTGTTAAATATATCGGATAATGGAATTCAAAAACTGAAAGAGTCAGGGACGGTAGCGACACTTTTACCAAATACAGCGTTCAGCTTGAGGGAGAAATATGCACCGGCACGTCGGATGATTGACGCAGGACTTCCTGTGGCTTTGGCATCGGATATGAATCCGGGCAGCTGTTACAGCCAAAGCATTCCTCTGATCATCGCATTGGCCACCATTGAGATGAAAATGACGATTGAAGAGACGATTACGGCGTTAACTTTAAATGGTGCTGCTGCTCTTGACCTGGCGGATGTGACAGGAAGCCTGGATACAGGAAAAGACGCCGATGTCATTATTCTTGATGCACCGTCCTATAAACATCTGGCGTATCATTTCGCCATGAATCTTGTCGAGAGTGTGTTTATCAAAGGAAATCTCGAATATACCAGAAAAATTGGCCCTTGAGAATTTTCAAGCGTCGATTACAGGAAAGGACTTCATATGAATACAAAAAATTATACCGCTGCGGTCCTGGTAAAGTTTATCATGTTTGCGGCGCTTGGTATTTTCATGTTTTTTGTGCCCGTTACAATGAATGGGGTGAATAGTATACCACTGGATCACATGGTCAATGTTATCAAGAAAATTCCAAACTACTTCACAGTTTTTGGTGTATCCATTTTCCTGGGGGGAATTGCATACTCCTTTTTCTCAGGCACATGGAAAAAAACGACGTCTTCTAAAGTATTTTTTATATTGAAATTAACAGGCATCATCTTCATGACGATGTATCTTACTGGAAATGGCCCTGATCGCTTCATGGAAGATGACATGCTTCCATTTATATGGGATAAGATTATGGTTCCTGTTGCGACGATTGTACCGGTTGGTTCTATTTTCCTTGCATTTATAACAAACTTTGGTCTGATGGAGTTTTTTGGAGTGTTGTTGGAAAAGGTAATGCGTCCAATCTGGAAAACGCCGGGACGTTCGGCTGTAGATGCAGTTGCATCGTTTGTCGGCAGCTATTCATTGGCACTTCTGATCACGAACCGTGTTTATCTGGGGAAGAAATATACTGCAAAAGAGGCAACTATTATTGCTACCGGTTTTTCAACAGTTTCAGCAACTTTTATGGTGATTGTTGCAAATGCTTTGGGAATAATGAATCATTGGCTTTTGTATTTCACTTTAACAGCAGTGATCACATTCATTGTTACGGCAATCACCGCAAGAATATATCCACTCAGCAAGATGCCGGACAAGTATGTTGATGGAACTCCAAGATGCGTAGAAAAGCAGAAACCGATAACACTAAGCCGTGCACTGTCTGAGGGAATGGAAGCTTTCCATGCTGCACCGGGTGTCGGGAAGGTGGTTTTCGACAACTTTATTAATGGATTCAGGATGTCGCTCAATATTGCACCGTCCATCCTGGCAATCGGCATGCTGGGACTAATCATAGCAGAATATACGCCAGTATTCTCAGTTATTGGATATATTTTCTACCCTTTCACAGTGCTGACACAAACACCGGATGCTTTGCTTTCGGCGAAAGCCGTGTCGACCAGTATTGCTGAAATGATGCTTCCAGCAGCGTTTGTTGTTGACACGCCGGTTATCACCCGTTTCATGGTGGGGATCGTCAGTGTTTCGGAGATTTTGTTCTTCTCCGCATCGATACCTTGTATAATGGGAACGGCTATTCCTCTTACGATAAAAGACTATATCATCATTTGGATTGAACGTGTGATACTGTCCATACTTATTGCAATGCCAATCTTGCATCTGATATTCTGATTAATGCGCTGTCAATCAGTGTTTCTTTACACAATACAGAAGTCGCCTCGTTATGAAAGCGACTTCTGTCCGGTTTTATAGTGATTTGGCAGATATACAGGAAATTGGAAAGCAACAGGGAACATCATCTGCATACGTGTGCAGGCGGCTTTCGGTCCCCATACTGAGTATGAAAACATTGTTATGAGGAAGTCCGCAGCTGTACCTGCACCGCATCAGGTGTAATATACCGCTCCAGGAAGGAACTCACACCCTTGCCGAAGCAAATCATCCATATCGAGGTGCCCGGGGTGGACGGTCATATCGCCGAAGCGATTCAGTACCGCAGTCTGAACCGGAAGTTTTGGGGAAAGGATGCTTAATATTTTTGCTACAGTTTAACAGATCTGTAAGAAACTCTGTATCTATATGGACGGAGTTTTTTAAATGAGAAAAACAAAGTTTCATTTAATTGGTACATTTATTCAGCTCTTATCATATGATAAATCAGCCGATTGGGCCCTGGAGATTTGGGGAATTCAGCTGATCCCGGGGGTTAGGGCAATTTTTTACCAGGAAGGGAATGAGCCGAATGTACTATATGTTCAATATGTATCCATATCCTTATTACTTCCCGATGCATTACCCGGACGAGATGACAAGAAGACGTCGCAGGATTCCATTAAAAGATTATGGTAAAAAACCATTTGTTGTAAATATAAAACAGGCTGCTAAACAGAATCATACATTTCGTACTGCTATATGGACAGGAGAACATTTGCAAGTGACGTTGATGAAGATCGATGTTGGAGATGATATCGGTTTGGAAATTCATCCTGACGTTGATCAATTCCTGCGTATTGAAGAAGGGCAAGGATTGGTACAAATGGGTGACAGGAAAGATCAATTGGACTTTAAAGCTGAAGTTTATGATAATTATGCGATCATGGTACCTGCCGGCAAATGGCACAATTTAATCAATACAGGCAATAAGCCGTTAAAGCTTTATACAATTTATGCACCGCCTGAGCATCCTTTCGGTACTGTTCATAACACGAAGGCAGATGCGATGAAAGGAAATTCCAATCCGTATTGAAAACCCCGGTGTTTTTCATTGAATTATTACATCATTCCAAATTAATGGTTGGGAAATAAAGAGGAGTGGATTGTTGTTGCAGATCAGGGTTTGGACTCTTTATTTTGACAGGTAAATCAGAAAATTTATCATGTCTGGCATATAACAGGGGAAAATTACTTTAAGCAAAAATTTTCTAGATCTCGAAGGGATTATTAATATTCGGTGGAATTTGTTATGAAAAATATAATGGCCAATACCAATAAAAGATGGTTAAAAAACCAGGGGATTGCTCTGGTTTTTTTGGTTCAATGATGAAGGGGTTACCCTTTTTTCTGGATGTGTGAAAAAAACCTTCTTTTCCAGGCTCGACCATGATGAATATCAAAACGTGGTTTGCATCGGTACCTGAACCGGTTTTACGCTTTATTACAAAGATTTTTTACTAACCTTTAGAAGGCTGATTATAAAGTTGTTTTATAATTGATTGAATAATGCATTATTATTTACAAAAAAATTATAATAAAAAAATAATAATTTATTATAGTATAATTGCGAACAAAGCGATTTGAAAATATAATTATACTAAACAAATTTGGCAAAGGAAGGGGGAGGATGTATGGGGTTCCGAACCGCTCCGGTTAGTTGAATTGGTATGAATACTTGCAAATCTGCTTTACCTGTTGTGAGAAAAATTGGACGACGTCACCAACAATCTCCAGGGAAGTAACTTGTCAGTACGGTATGAAAATATACCGATTGTAATCAAAAAGGAGCGATTCAGATGCCAGGCCATTGCTTAAGGATTGCCATCATTGGAATGGGCCCTCGTGGACTTTCGGTTTTGGAACGTCTGTGTGCCAACGTTGCCGAGTTTCAAGGTCAGGACATTGAAATTCATCTTGTGGATCCTCACCTGCCTGGTTCAGGCAGTGTATGGAGAACCGGCCAATCCCGGTGTCTGCTGGCAAATACGATCGCGTCACAGATTACCATGTTTACAGATGCCAGTGTCGACTGTGCGGGACCTCATGTTCCCGGTCCAAGCCTTTACGAATGGGCACGGTTTATTACGCTTGTTGATTTTGAAAATTACAGTGATGCAATACTGGAAGAAGCGCGCAAAATACAACCGAATTCCTATCCCTCCCGTGTTCTTTATGGTTATTATCTGGAATGGGTATATCGGCAAGTGCTCCGCAATCTTCCAGGCAATGTCAACGTCCAATACCATCAGTCTCAGGCTGTCGCTTTGGATGACGGGAACGATGGACAACAGGTGATCTCACTTGAGAATGAATCAGAACCTTTGCTCGTGGATGCTGTCGTGCTGGCGTTGGGACACACTTCTGCAACTCTTTCCGGGGAGGAAAAGCGCCTGTTCGATTTTGCGAATGAGAACGGCCTGTGTTATGTCCCACCAGCCAATCCGGCAGATGCCGACTTAAATCAGGTAAAAGCAGACGAAGCGGTTATCCTGCGGGGGTTAGGGTTGAATTTTTTTGATTATATGGCATTATTAACGATAGGTCGTGGAGGTCGGTTTGTCCGTCAACAAGGGCGCCTGGTGTATGAGGCATCCGGGCAAGAGCCAAGAATGGTTGCCGGTTCCCGACGCGGAATCCCCTATCATGCTCGTGCTGAAAACGAGAAAGGGCCATTTGGACGACATCAGCCACTTATACTGACCCCTGAAGTAATCAGTAAATTTCTTGATCGGGCAACTCGTGGCGAGAAAATCCATTTTCGCTCAGAGGTATGGCCGTTGCTGGCAAAAGAGGTCGAAACATTATATTACTCTACACTGATCCATACAACATCATGCAAGTATCGGGCGTTGTTGTTTCAGGAACGTTATCTCAAAGAGCCTTGGGGAAGCGAAAAAGAAAAGCAACTGCTGGACGAGTTTGGAATAAGTCGTGCCGATCGATGGAGTTGGGAACGATTGACCCTGCCATATGGGAATATGTCCTTCAATAGTCAGGAGGAATTCCGCGTTTGGCTGATTGAATATCTGTACCGGGATCTGTCCGAGGCTCAAAAAGGCAATATTTCGGGTCCATTGAAAGCAGCACTTGATGCCTTGCGAGACTTGCGTAACGAGATGCGTATTATTGTAGACCATGGGAGATTAAGTGGTGAATCGTACCGGGATGACCTGCAAAACTGGTTCACGCCCCTCAACGCTTTCCTTTCCATTGGTCCACCAGCTTCTCGAATTGAGCAGATGATCGCCCTGATTGAGGCTGGAATTCTGGATGTGCTCGGACCAGACCTGAAGGTAGAACCACTCATCAGTTCCGCCCGTTTTCGTGCCTATTCTCCGCGAATCAATGACAGCGAGGTTGAAGCTGCTGTTCTTATTGAGGCACGTATGCCTGACATCAATCTGAATCGTTCTGCCAATCCGCTACTGACTCACTTGATGCAAACAGAACAATGCCGTCCTTACGTTATCACCAATCCGGACGGTTCTGGCTACGAAACTGGTGGTTTAGCTGTTACCACGCCACCAAACCGGTTAATAAACCGAAACGGTACCGTACATCCCCGCCGCTTTGCGTTTGGTGTTCCGACCGAAGGAGTCCATTGGGTCACCGGAATAGGCATCCGGCCAGGTGTCAATTCGGTTTTGCTCACTGATTCAGATGCAATCGCAAGGGCCGTGCTCGGAATTACTTCTGATACGGGAAGCAAGCAAATCAAAGACTTGAGTCGGATATAGATTCTGGTTTTCTTTCTCTGCCTTGTCGGATAGGCATATCCTTTGACAGACATATCTCATAATTCGATATAGGGCGAAGATTTTTTATTGTAATTTTTCCTGTTGAGGTGCTAAAACGTGCAAAAAAAAAACTGATATTCACTGTGTTTTCGGGAATGGTTGCCCTGTTAATCGCCATGGGGATCGGACGTTTTGCTTATACTCCTCTTCTCCCCTATATGCAACAGAGTCAGCAATTCTCAGAAACCATGGCGGGTTACCTGGCATCCAGTAACTATTTGGGATATTTGCTGGGAGCTGTATTTACCGGAGCCATACGTTGGGGAAATAAACGAACCCTTTTCTGCCAGATCGGTCTTTTTGCCAATATTTTGACCACCGGATTGATGGGAAGCACTGCTGATGAATGGCTTTGGTGGTTATGGCGTTTTTTGTCGGGAATCTCCAGCGCCATGGTATTGGTACTCGCTTCCGGCATTGTGCTGGATCAATTGGCTAAATACCGGCGGATGAGCTGGGCAGGTTTTTTCTATGGTGGAGTTGGATGGGGGATATTTTTTAGCGGATTGTTTGTCCCTTATCTGGTTCAATGGCTGGATTGGGATGGGGCTTGGTTCGGTTTAATGATTTTCAGCCTGTTGATCGGGCTGCCTTCGTTTTTTGGTCTGAGAGAAACGGATTTGCCAAATCAGTCCTCAACAGCAGAGACCTCTCCCCGAAAAATAACTCATACTGATAAAAAGCAACTGTGTTGGTTAATGGCAGCCTATGGGTGCGAAGGGTTGGGTTATATCGTAACCGGAACGTTTCTTGTGGCCATTGCTGCCGATATTCCGACGTTGGCGCATCATCCCACAATAAGCTGGATTGTGGCGGGCCTTGCAGCCATCCCATCTTGCATTATCTGGGCGTGGATCGTCAAGTATTGGGGATATTCCATCACCTTAATTCTTGCCTATATATTACAAGCTGTTGGTGTTTTGCTTCCCGTAATTGAAACGAATGAAGCGGGGATTTATGCAGGAGCTTTTCTTTTCGGAGGTACATTTATGGGGATTACCACGCTTGTGACCTCTATGGGTCGAAATATGTATCCCAAACAAAGCAGCCAGGTTATCGGTTATTTAACGGCGGTGTACGGAATCGGACAAATACTGGGCCCCATCGGAGCAGGAATTTTGGCTGAAAAAACGCATAGTTATGCTTTGTCGTTGGTAGGAGCTACCGGGATTTTGTTGTTGGGAGTCACCTTTATTTTTATCATTGGTCTCTTGCAGTATATGGAACGAAAAAGGAGGTATTCTCATGACTTGGTATCGGACAAAATTAACTGAAATGTTAAAAATATCTTATCCTGTCATTCAAGCCGGTATGGCGGGAGGAGTAACCAGCCCGGAGCTGGTGGCGGCTGTCTCGAATAGTGGTGGGTTAGGAACACTGGGGGCTGGCTACCTCTCTCCGGTTGCCATGCGTCAGGCGATCCGTGATATTCGAAAACTGACCGATCGGCCATTTGCGGTCAATTTAATGGTTCCCCAGCCCTGCGAGTATGATTTTTCGGCTAAACAGCAGATGAAGGAATACTTGAGAAAATTTGAAAAGGTAGTCAAAGCACCCACCATTTCCTCTTCGGTTGATCCTTCCTTTAGCTTTGACGATCAAGTAAATGTCGTTTTGGAAGAAAAAGTTCCCATTTTCAGTTTTACCTTCGGGATTCCTGATTCATCTGTCATAGAGGAAATGCATTCCAATCAGACAATTGTAATTGGGACAGCCACCACCGTAAAAGAAGCCATCGAACTGGAGAAAAGCGGAGTAGATGCTGTTGTTGCCCAGGGATGTGAAGCCGGTGGCCATCGGGGAACGTTTCAATCCTCTTCCGATTTTCCATATATCGGATTGATTGCCCTCGTGCCACAAATGGTAGATCACATAAACATTCCGGTGATTGCTTCCGGAGGGATCATGGACGGAAGAGGCATACTGGCAAGTTTGTCACTCGGAGCCGCAGGGGTACAAATGGGTTCAGCTTTCCTGACAACCTTGGAAAGTAATGCTCATGAACAACACAAAAAGGCGTTGATTGAGAGCAATGATGAGAGCACGGTGATCACTGCTGCTTTTTCCGGACGGCCGGCCCGTGGGATTAAAAATACCTTTATTCGGGAGATGGAACATTATCCCGGTTCGATCCCTCCGTATCCCGTCCAAAATGAAATAACCAAAAATATGCGAAAATATGCTGCCATACAAGGAAATCCAGAGTACATGTCCTTGTGGGGAGGGCAAGCTTCCTCTCTCAGCCGTTTGGAATCTGCTGAGGATTTGATGAAAAAAACAATTGAGCAAGTTGATCAACTAATTGGAAAATTTTCTGATCGTGGAGGGTTATAATGAGCGACCGTACATTTGAAACTGGACTTTCCATCCGTCGGAAAGTTCTGGGAGACCAGTATGTATCTTCTTCCTTTGAAACAGCAACCGATGATTTTAGCCGGCCTTTGCAAGAGTTTATCACCCGCTTTGTCTGGGGGGAAATCTGGAGCAGACCCGGTTTGGAACATCGAGTGCGAAGCATGATCAATTTGGCAATCATGACGTCTCTCAACCGGCCAAACGAACTCAGGCTCCATATGGAAGGGGCTTTACGAAATGGAGTAAAAGCAGAAGAAATACGGGAAGTATTATTGCAGACGGCAGTTTATTGTGGTATTCCGGCTGCGTTGGACAGTTTTAAAATAGCTGAGGAAGTTATGCGGGACTCCGATTCGAAAAGTTAGCTTACCATTTCATGCATCGGGATATGAAAGGTTCGTCTGGTTCTGGTGTCATTTGTCCGGTAAATCAGGAAATGACTTGAGTTCACTTTGGATTCAAGTCATTTCTCAATTTTTTCTGCATACTTTCTAACATTTCTTGTTGTTCACCAGAAAGTGGCTTAACGTTTTTTTAATCGGATGCCGAACGTCAGTTTGCTTAAAAAGAAGGGGACCTGTACCATTGCCAGTCTCACCGGAAAGATCGGATTCGGGTCAGCCATATTGCCAAAAAGTCAAATTGATAGACGCTATAGTGTATAAAGAATCAAAAAATAGTTTTTAGAAAGAAAGTTTAATTTTACATTCAGATTTGATTAACTTCATTTAAACTGATCCGTGACATGCACAACAAAAAATTGTTAGTTTTTTATTTTATTTTATATAAGATTATATATAAGATATGAAAAGAAACAGTACAAGGAGATAATTATAATAACAGCTTTCAGGCCGGTTTTGAAAGTGAAATCGTACACGATTTTTCATTTTATTTTTGTATATTTTATTGCATTTTTAATATATTAGATTTATAATATAAATGCAAGCGCTTTCCCGGCTTTAAATAAAAATCAACTGCACCGGCAATACCGACAATATCACCTCAGAATCATGGATTGGTTACTGCCCCTATGTCATGCTCAATACAAGGCAACCAATATCAGTGACATTCCTGCAAGAATCTATGAGTTTGAAATTTATGGTTCAATAAATGAGTCTAAAATGAGGAAACTATTTTCGCTCCTGGGAAAAGGCGCAGTTTATCGGCATGATTTGCCAGAATCCAGTGAGAATCCAGCGTGAGAAAAAATACGAAAAGGAAGGATAAGCCATGCTCCGCAAACACATACGGGTCTTGTCCCTGATGATGACGATGGCGATGGTTATCATGTTGTTTCCTCGTGTTCCTTTCAGTTTTGCCGATGACAAAGATGTCTATTTGGAAGATGAATCATCTATCCCCAAACTGCTTGAAGTGATGACATTGGAGGAAAAGGCTGCTCTCCTTGCAGGGGACCGGGATTCGCAAAAATTAAAGGGTGCAGCTGGCAGTACATTGGGTGATCTATATGAGAAATATGGCATACCCGCGACATCCCTCCCAGATGGACCGGCTGGGGTTCGGATTGATCCGCTTCCGGGAGGGACAGCTCCAGACGGGACTCCGCTGACCAGATACGCGACCCAGTTTCCAAATGCTTCAGCCAGGGCATCAACCTGGAATCTGGATTTGTTAAGCAAAATGGGTGAGGCTTTTGGAAAAGAGTTGTATTATTTTGGAGCTGATCTTTTACTCGCACCCGGCATGAATATTCACAGACATCCGCTTAACGGACGGAACTTCGAATACTATTCCGAAGATCCATTGCTGTCGGGGAAATCATCTGCAGCTGAAATAAAAGGGATCCAATCCAAGGGTGTAGGTACAACCATCAAGCACTTTGCAGCCAATAACCAGGAAAAATCGCGTCACAATTTGCCTACCAACGTAAGCCAGAGAGCCCTTCGCGAAATTTATCTGAAAGGTTTTGAGATTGCCGTAAAAGAAGCCAGTCCCTGGGCGATCATGACAGCTTACAATCAGATAAATGGTACAAGCCCTTCACAAAACCCCGAGCTTTTACAAAAGATTGCCCGCGAAGAGTGGGGGTTTGACGGTATCTTTATGACGGACTGGGGCGGTCAGGGAAATGCTTCTTACTGGAAAGAACAGCCTGGAAATAATACCTATTCCTCCATGGTAAAGGCCGGGATGGATCTCAGTATGCCCGCTGGCAATGCGGATCAGATTATAGCCGGTTATCAGGCAGGCTTTTTGACCATGGAAGAAATTGATGCCGCAGTGACCAGAGTTCTTCAATACATCCTGAAGACACCCGCCTTTGATGGAGTTAAACCGAGCACGGATCACAACAAATATGCTGAAGAAAGCGAACAGGCTGCCTTTAATACAGCCATTGAGGGAATGGTGCTTCTCAAAAATGAAAAAGTTAAGGGCAAAGAAGTCCTTCCATTAACCGGCGGAACCATTGGAACCATTGGCAATGCCACCAACAATCTGGTACGTGGTGGTGCTGGCAGCGGCAATGTAAATGTAGATACCTCAAAACTGGTACATCTGGCCCGGGCTCTTCGGGATACAGGGGCAACGGTTATTGATGCGACAGAAAACAATTATCCGCAGGTAGACAGCATCCTTCCAGTCGGCGGATTTGGCGGCGATCCTGCATATAAGGAAATGAAGCCGACAAAAGAACAGTTGGCCAAAGATATTGTAAATAAATCAGACAGCGTCATCATGACGATTCGCAGAGGCTCATCGGAAGGTGTTGATGTTGCGGCCGAAAAGGGTGCTTATTATCTTAGCGATGCCGAACAATACCTGATTGAGACTGCTTCCGCGTTGTGTCGCAAAGCAAAAAAACCCTTTATCGTAGTACTCAGCACAGGGGGACCCATTGAAATGGAAAGCTGGAAGGATAAAGCCGATGCCATTCTGCTTTCCTGGGAAAATGGTACGGTTCTGGGTAAACCGATTGCAGCGGTATTGACCGGAAAAGAAAATCCATCAGGCAAGTTATCGACAACGTTCCCGATCGATGTAAAAGGTGTTGCAAAAAATGGTTATTCCTATGTTCCCTCAACAACGTTTGGAGAAAGCCGCGTAACTTATAACGAAGGTATCTATGTAGGTTATCGGTATTTTGATACCTTCAACGTCCCGGTATCCTATGAATTTGGTTATGGGATGAACTATTCGGATTTCCATTACAGCCATCCCAAACTGAGCGCAAAAAAATTCGATGATTCCATAAAGGTAAGCATAGATATTAAAAATACCAGTAAAGTGGCGGGTAAGGAAGTTGTTCAGGTTTATGTAGGGGCACCTGGCAAAACCATGCACAAACCGGTCAAGGAATTGAGAGCCTTTGGTAAAACCAGGGAACTTGGCAAGAATGAAAAACAAACGTTAACATTTACTCTTGACGCAAAATCCCTTGCTTCTTTTGATGAAAACCGTTCGGCATGGGTTGTGGAACCGGGTAAATATACCGTTTATATCGGAGCATCTTCCAAGGATATAAAACATACCCTCAACTTTACAGTGGACAAGGAAATCATTGTTGAAAAAGTCAATGATGTGATGAAACCTGTTGTTGAGATTGACGAACTTGTTCCTGATCGCTCCAGGTAAAATCAATTACAGCAGAAAATCATATAACGGAAAGTGATTATTTGCTCTGCCGTGTATAATAAACGGGCAGGGCGCATCGGCAACGTTTGCCTTGCGGTTCTGCCCGCTTTATCTTGATTCTAATAATCGCTTCCACCAACTAATGCCAGCAAGCTCATATTGCTATGCTATTATAAAATAGCATAGCTTTTTTTTATCCTCTAGTAAGGCATTTGGATGGCATTCGTGGCGTTTCTGTAATCATTGGCAAGAAGCCGGGTCAAGTCATAGGATGGATAGTAACTTCTTTCATACATGTAATAATAAATCATCCCGTGCCATTTGATGGCTTTTACCAATTGTTTTGTCAGCACTTCCCTCAAGGATGGAGTTGCGGTTTCGGTAATGGCTATTGCATAACTGCGGACGGCTGTTTTGGCCATCCCCAGCAAATTGCCGGCATAAAACGCCGTTTCGTCGGGACGGTTGTATTCCTTAACCTTGGGGGTACTCGGATAAAACCGGAGCAGTTCCTTCAGGTTTTCTTCGAGGGATCGGATGGAAAAGGCGTACAATTCTCTCAGTTTTGGGTCCCGGATTTGCCGGATTGTTTTCTTGAGCATAAACAGACCGTTGGCCTGAAAAGCCACCAGTTCATGCATATCCAGTGTTTCATGCCAGGCTAGATGGCGGCGGTTCATTTTCATTCCTCCCATAATGTTATTTGTGAGCCATTTTATTCCCAACGGCAGAAAACGGTGACGATTTCATGAATCAAGGGGAAACGTGGTTGATATTAATGGAAAGGTGGAAATTTCTTAACGGGAAACCAACATTGTCATGCCAAATAATGGTATGATTAATACGTTGCGAAATTTGCAGATTGGCTCACAAAGTATCAAGTTGCGTCATCCGTTCCATCAGGGGAAGGAATGCAAAAACCAGGCCAAATCACATGGGAACACTGCTAATAATATTCGGTGGCTGGTTCATATATTGGAAGGTGTTCAGAAGAAAAAACCGGTCAAAAACTGGATTCGACGAATTAGGAGGTGAAAGGAATGGATACAAAATGGATCAAAATATTGACCCATGCCAGCATCTGGTTTGCTCCGATCCTGGTTCCGGTTCTAGTGTATCTCTTGGCCAGCGATCGTGAATTGAAACGGCTCTCTTTGCAAGCAATGATATTTCATATTGTAATGGCCTCCCTGATTTGGATTTCTTCTGTTTTTGCCTGGGTACTGATCGGGATTCCGTTTGTGATTGTTTTTGGGGTAATTGCTTTTGTTACGCCGGTGTTGGGAATTGCACGGGCGCTGCTGGAACGCCCGTTTAATTATCCGGTTATCAGAAGATGGGTCTGACTTTCTTTACCGAATTTGATTTTTGTGCGTGAATGTGATAAATTAGCAAAGGAAGGAAAATTGGTAACATTTTTGCATTGACATGCAGTAAATAAGAAAGAGGGGGACAGGTGAGAAAGTTTGCAGTATGGGGCTTGCTGTTGGCGCTTTTGGCTGTCGCCGGCTGTGGCAATGAAGAAATAACCGAGGTTCCAAAACAGGCGATCACAGTAGTCGATGGGGATACGATCAGGGTGAGGTTGAAGGGAAAAGAGGAGACCGTCCGGTTGCTGCTGGTGGATACGCCGGAAACCAATCACCCGGAAATCGGGAAACAGCCGTTGGGAGAGGAAGCAAAAGAATTTACACAAAAACTGATCCATGAAGCGAAAAAGATTGAGTTGGAAAAAGAAGAGACGAAAAGGGACAAATATGGCCGCTTCCTGGCTTATGTGGTGGTGGATGGAAAACTCTTGCAGGAAGAGCTGGTAAAAAGCGGGTTTGCCCGGATTGCTTATGTGGAAGATGCTGATGCCAAATACCTCGATAAGATGAAAGAAGCGGAACAGAAAGCGCAGCAAAAGAAAGTCGGAATATGGCAATGGGATGACTACAGCAAGAGAGATGGCTTTAAAACGGAGTCGCTGAAAAAAGAAAGGAATATCTTCGTCGCCAGCAAAAACAGCGATGTTTACCATCCGATTGGATGTCATGTTGCCAACGACATCAAGCCTGAAAACTTGATCTACTACTATTCGGAGCAGGAAGCAATCAAAGATAACCGGCATCGCAGCCAGGTGAAAGAGTGCTGGGAAGCATATCAATAAAAGGGAAGGTGAAAAGAGTTGTTCAAAAACTTGATGGCCCGGTTTGGCAAAGGAGCTGCAAAGGTAGATCTGGTGCTGGATAAAAATCAGTTCCAACTAGGGGAAACTGTTGCAGGAAGACTGATGATCCAGGGTGGAGAGGTAGAACAGGAGATCAACAAGATTGATATTCTGCTGATGGTGGCGATTCGCCATGATGATACAGAACATCTTCATACCGTGGCAACGATCCCGACGTATGAATCCTTCACCATCCATCCCGGGGAAAGAAAGGAATTTCCCTTTCAATATTTATTGCCGTATGATCTGTTGATTTCCGGGAATCATGTTACCTACTTTTTCAGTACGAATCTGGATATTGCCGGCGGCGTGGATCAGAAAGACCGCGATTACATAGAAATTCTTTGTCCCAATCCCCTTCAACAGGTACTTGATGCCTTAAGCCGACTTGGTTTCCGGGAAAAACATGACTCCCGCAAGTTTAACGGGCGTGTACAGGAATTTGAATTATTTCCAACCGATTTTTTGCAGGGCAGGGCCGAAGAATTGGAATTTATTGCGGCAGTTCAGCCAGATGGTGTCCGTTTGCTGCTGGAACTGGATCTCTACTCGTTTGGCCATGAAAAAGAATTGAAGCGGGAAGTATTTATTTCTCAACAGGTGCTTGAATCAGAAGATGAACTGGTCAGCGAGCTAAAAAGAATTTTGGAAGAAATGGCCGAATATGGAGTGACTGGTTATTATCGTGATGCACATGGCCATTCCTATCATCATGGACACAGTTCTTCCGGTTTGAGCGGGGCTGTCGGAGGATTTGCAGCCGGAGTGATCGGGGCAATGGTCGTGGATGAAGTGGTTGACGAATTGTTTGAGGATGATGACGAAGATGAATTGGAAGATTTTTTTGAAGATGATTGATTGATCCTTTTATGGGACAAGAAATACATTTCTTTAAATATATAATTCTATCAGGATGAGATGAATAACCCGTCAGGGTTATTCGTTTTTTTTGGTTATCCTTCGCATACCCTGTAAAAATTAGTAAGCTGTGAATATGATGATTTTAAAGGGAGTTAAACCATATTATAGAAAAAATTATATTTAATAAAAGGGATTTATATAATAAATGTAGAAATTACTAAATACAAGAGGTTTTAATTTCATATTTTTCTGCCGGGATGAAAAACAAGAAAAGGAGTGTCGACGAATGGGCGCCTATGTCGTGATTGACCCGGGTCATGGCGGAAAAGATCAAGGAGCTTCCGGATTTGGACTGGCAGAAAAAAACGTGGTATTATCCATTTCCCAAAGGATCAATCATTTTTTTGGTCAGTATGAAGGTGTTTCCGTTTCCTTGACCCGTTGGGATGACCGCTTTTTGGAGTTGAGCGAAAGAGCTGACTTTGCAAATGCGCGGAAATGCGATCTGTTTTTATCCATTCATAATAATGCAGCAAGTGAATCGGCTTCCGGTTTTGAAACTTTTATCCATCCGAATGCAGCTTCCCGAACCGCCCAATATCAAAATATTCTGCACTCTGCCGTTATGAATTACCTGAAACAGTATAATATAAAGGATCGTGGAAAAAAACGGGCCAATTTTGCTGTACTGCGGGAGACAACGATGCCGGCGGTGCTGATTGAAAATCTGTTTATTACCAATCAGAAAGAGAATCAATTGTTGAGAGATCCAAAATTTCTGGATGGACTGGCGGAAGCAGTTGTCGAGGGAGTTGCAAAGATATTCGGGTTAAAGAAAAAACAGCCAAAACCGATGTACCGGATTACGGTTGACGGAAAAACGGTTTACGATACAGCCTATGAATCAAAGATCACAGATGCGATACTGGAGGCAGTCCGCAAAGGTGCCAGGGAAATTTCATTGAAGAAAATAAAATAATCCCTTTTTATACCGGTAAAGGCAGATTAATATTCTGCTTTTGCTGGTTTCTTTATGTGAATAAAAGTAATATATTGTTATTTATGAATAAAACATGATAATGTATTATTATAAAAAAAGTTGCATTTTGGGTGTGCGAAATAACATAAATGGTAAAAATTGAGCAGGGGATTCAACCTATGTCATTCAAATTCAGGGAAAATTGGGAAACATTTTGCCGGGGTGATAAAGCGGGCGAAAGATATTTCATATTTCAGAAAATATCCGAAATTCCAGGCCGGAAAGCCTGTTGCTTGCAAGACTGGAATGGATATATCAGTTGGACAGTCGGGCTGGTTTCTTTTAACACAAAAATCTTAACTGGATTGGCATCTTTTAAAGTTGCCAGTTTTATTCAGGAGCGAAATGGAATGATCAAGCAAAGAACCTGTTTATTAGTCAGAGAAACAAAGCGAATATTTGAAGAAGCAGGAATCAAATGGCATTACATCAACCAATGGTTACCGAAAAGTGGTTTGCATGATAATTGGCACTTCCCGAGCAAAATTCATAAAGACAGTACTTCACTTCAAATAAAAAATCGTATTTTTATCGAAGGTTTCATGGGAGCTAAAGGGTTTATCAACAGACGGAGAATGGAGAACAAATACCGGACTGAAATGTTAAAAGGGGAATGAGCAATATGATCCGTGTGTTGATTGTTGATGATGATCCAATGGTTGCTGAAATCAACCACCGTTATTTAATGTCCATGTCAGGATTTTCCTGTACCGGGATAGCCCGGAACAGGGCAGAGGCGATGGCACTTCTGGAAAAGGAGAAGATCGACCTTGTTCTTTTGGATATTCATATGCCTGGGGAAAATGGCTTTTCCTTTTTAAAGGAGATCCGCCAGCAGGAAAGACAGGTGGATGCCATTGTGATCTCAGCGGCCAATGATATTGAAAATATTAAAAAAGCGCTGCGTTTGGGAGTTGTGGATTATTTGATCAAACCATTTGAATTCAAACGCCTGAAATTTTCGTTGAACCAATACAAAAAGGAAAAAGAATTGCTGGGGAGGCACAGGGTGTTGAGTCAGGATGAACTGGATCGCTTCCTGTTTCAGCAAAAAGAGATAAAAGCCCGGGCGGAACTTCCCAAAGGATTGGCGGTCAAGACGTTACAGTCGGTGGTGGATGGAATTCTTGCTTTGGGCAATATGGAGTTTACCGCAGAAGAATTGGCCAGGGAAATCGGACTGACCAGGGTATCCGTAAGCAAATACCTGAAGTTTCTCTCTGAAATCGGGTTTGTTTCCGTACAATTATCTTACGGTACAGTGGGCCGGCCTCTTTCCCGTTATTCCCTCAATCAGAAGAACAAGGATCGAGTTGCTCCGTTTTTGTAAATGATTTATTAATAAGAATCGTACAAAAATATTAGTTTATTTTTAAGATATATTATTCTTATTGATAATATTGTAATATATTGAAGTATACACAAAAGAAAGAAACAATTTCTTTCAATTCGCATAATTTATTAAAATTACTTATCGGGGAGTCAGAAATGAAAAATTATTAATGAATATGGCCTTCAAGTTTTAACGGCAATTTTTATTCGGTTTGTACCGGGATGTCGCAAAAAAACACGGCGATGTTTTTATCAACAAGCTTAAAAGGGTGACCGCCCCTCTGATTTTTTTCACCATTGTTCCTGGCATTGCCAGGATAGGGATATGAAAAAGGTAGGGTGAGTGGTGGAAAATCCTGATCTACTTTGAAATCATCACGACATTTTCCTGCTGATCGGACTTGTGGTAGCCAATCTTGTGGAGCCGGGCGAAGGGGTTCAAATGATTGCCTCGCAAGGCATCAAACAAAGGTGAATAAATATGCCAGTGAAGGCAAAAAGATGGATTTGGTGGAACATCGTGCCTTCCAATGGAAGGGCCGGCACTGTTGCTTGGTGTAGACCGGTTTATGTCTGAAGCCCGTGCCATCGTTAACATGATCGTAAACGGAATTGCTACGGCTGTGGCCGCAAAAAGCGAGAAGGAATACCATCCGGAACGGGATTTCCCGGGTGCTTCCAAACGGAAAGTGTTTGAGCCGGTCAGCAGATTGCCGAATAAAACAAAAATAAAACACACTCACTTTGAACCAGTGAGTGTCTACGTTATTTTGAGAATAAACGTTATAATGATGTTTATATAAACTTTGGCGGGTGGCAAATCTGTTCAGTTTGTTTTTTATATAGCCGGGAACCTGATCGGCAGATCGGTACGAATTATGCCCCCGTTTTTTATTTGGCAGACGTTATTGGGCGACTCTTTTCTACTTTTCATCCATCAGCTTTTTGACAATCTCCTCAAGCGGGTCCGTTTTGGCCCGGGCCAGGATATCGATTCGTACTTTGTGCTGTTTCACGGCATAAGCCTTGATTTTTGCCGCGCTGATTCCCAAAGGGCTTCGCTCGTAACCGTTGTTCGTGAAAATTTCCATGGCAAGCGGCATCAGGTCGTCCATTTTTTTTACAATACGATCAAACAGAGAGGGATCTTCTGCGATCAATCGTTGCAGCAGATATGTCCCGTAACTGATATGGCGTGATTCGTCGCTTTTCAAATACCCGATTCCTTCCGTAAGGCCGGGCATCCGGCCTGATTTTTTCAGGCTTTCATAAAAAATAAAGTAACCTGTTTCCGCCAACACACCTTCGACAAACATGTTATAAAGGGTTGAGGCATCAGCCAGTGCCGCCGGAGATGAATCGCAGAGGAGTCGATTCATGGTTTCAGGAAGCATTTCATGAAATATTTTTTGGATTGCAGGGTGATGGTACCTGGATACATCTTCGGTTTCGCCCAATGCATTCAGGAGTAGACGGAAAAATTCGGTATGTTTGGCTTCGTCCAACAAAAAGGTGGTTAAATAAAGTTCTTCTTCCAAACGGCCCTGTTTGGCAATCGTCATGATCAGCGGAAGCAAATCGGTCGTAACTGCTTCTTCTCCGGCCACAAACGCTGCCAGCCGGCCGCGAAGTTCTGCTTGCTGTGCGGAAGTCATTTGCTGCCAGTCTTTCTGATCCTGACGATAGTCAATATCTTCAGGATTCCATGACCCCATTCGCTTGGCTTTTTGGAAGAGCTTGTAGGGAAAGGATTGCAAGTCCAGCCCGTCCGCACACGTTGCCACAAACTGCCTGCGTATGATAACCACTCCTTCATTCCGCGTTGGTCACAACACGGTTTGTTTTTCGCAAAAGTTTTTCTTCGCCATTCAAAAAAAGAGAGGTGAACAGGGTAACAGAAATATAGTATAATTTTTAGAAATAGAATTCTCTTCTTAATTATACATTTATTTTATTTATTTTAACATTCCTGGATTGGTGGGGGTGATTAAAATATGATTTAAATTTTTTAGCAGGAAAAGCTGTAAATTTATGTGATATTTAGGAATTGAACAACTTGGATTATAATATTTGTAAATAAAAAGATATGATCGATTGTAATTGCGAAAGGAGTACGGGAAGGTATGATGCATTTTTCAAAAGTATTGGTTGCCAACCGTGGGGAAATTGCGACCAGGATCTTTCGTGCCTGCGCGGAATTAGGTATTCGCACGGTTGCAGTTTATACTGAGCAGGACAATTTGTCCCTCCATCGGTTCAAAGCGGATGAAGCTTACCTGATCGGTGAAGGAAAAGGCCCAATCGAAGCGTATCTGGATATGGATGATATTATCGAAGTGGCCAAGCGCCATGAGGTTGATGCGATTCATCCTGGTTACGGTTTTCTTGCGGAGAATGCCGAGTTCGCCAAACGATGCCAACAAGAAGGGATCGTTTTTATCGGACCTTCCCCTGAACACATTCAGATGTTTGGCAATAAAGTGGATGCGCGAGAAATGGCTCTAAAAGCTGGAATTCCCGTAGTTCCTGGTTCGCCTGATCCGATTCGGTCCGTGGAAGAGGCAGAAGAGTTTGCGGAGAAATACGGTTATCCGATTATTATAAAGGCAGCTTCAGGCGGCGGCGGGCGCGGAATGCGCATTGTCCCCAGTCAAGGTGAACTGAAGGATGCGATTGAGCGCGCACGGTCAGAAGCCAAGTCGGCGTTTGGCAATCCGGAAGTTTATATTGAAAAGTATTTGGAAAATCCAAAACATATCGAAGTGCAAATTTTGGCCGATTATCACGGGAATGTGGTTCATCTGTTTGAACGGGATTGTTCCATTCAACGCCGGCATCAAAAAGTGGTGGAAGTGGCTCCAAGTCTTTCCCTGACGGAATCATTGCGCTCCAAAATGTGTGATGCAGCCTTGAATCTCATGAAAAAGGCAAAATACTCTAACGCGGGAACAGTCGAATTTCTTGTAACTCCTGATGAAAAGTTTTATTTCATTGAAGTTAATCCGCGTGTACAGCTGGAACACACTATCACCGAAATGATTACAGGAGTTGATATTGTCCAGTCCCAGATAAGAATTTCCGAAGGGTATGCGCTGACCGATCCGGAAATGGGGGTGCCCGCTCAGGAGGATCTGTTTACTCATGGTTATGCAATTCAGTGCCGTGTTACCACGGAAGATCCGGCCAGAAATTTCATGCCGGAAGCAGGGAAGCTGGTTGCCTACCGGTCAGGCGGCGGGTTTGGAATCCGGCTCGATTCCGGCAGTGCTTATACCGGGGCAGTCATTACCCCCCATTATGATTCACTCCTGGTCAAAGTTTCTTCATGGGCGATGACGTACGAACAGGCAGCCAGAAAAATGCTGCGCACTTTAAAAGAGTTTCGGATCCGCGGTGTCAAAACCAACATTCAGTTCCTGGAGAATGTAGTTCAACATCCGGTATTTTTAAGCGGACGCTATGATACCTCGTTCATTGACAACACCCCGGAACTGTTTGAGTTCCCGAAACGAAAAGATCGCGGCACCAAGCTTTTGAACTATATCGGACAAATTGTGGTTAACGGGTATCCCGGATTGCCGGATTGCCGAAAACCGGCTTTCCCAAAACCGCGCATTCCGGCTGTGGCCTATGACCAGGAAATCCCGCCGGGAACAAAGCAGATTCTGGATGAACGGGGGGCAGAAGGCCTCATCGACTGGATCAAGGCAAGCGACAGCCTGCTCGTAACGGATACGACATTTCGTGATGCGCATCAATCCCTGTTTGCCACCAGGCTTCGCACCTATGATTTGTTGAAAGTTTCCGAAGCGACGGCCAAACTGGTTCCCAATCTTTTTTCCCTGGAAATGTGGGGAGGGGCCACCTTTGATACCAGCATGCGCTTTTTAAACGAAGATCCATGGGAAAGGTTGCGTCTGCTTCGTGAACAGATTCCCAATATCCTTTTCCAAATGCTGTTCCGGGGTGCCAATGCCGTTGGATACAGCAATTATCCGGATAACGTCATTCGCAAGTTTGTGCATCTGGCTGCAAAAAGCGGGATTGACATTTTCCGCATTTTTGACAGCCTGAACTGGATCGAAGGAATGAGGACCGCCATTGACGCAGTACGGGAAACCGGAAAAATTGCCGAAGCCACCATCTGTTATACGGGAGATATCCTGGATCCGAAAAGGGATAAATACTCGTTAAAATATTATGTGGATCTGGCAAGAGAACTGGAAAAAGCGGGGGCCCAAATCCTGGCGATCAAGGATATGGCCGGATTGCTGAAGCCGTACGCAGCGTATACACTGATTAAAGCGCTGAAAGAAGAAATCGGTTTGCCCATCCATTTGCATACGCATGATATGAGCGGTGTCCAAATGTCCACACTGATCAAGGCCTATGAAGCCGGTGTTGATATTGTTGACACTGCGCTCAGTTCGATGTCCGGCTTTACTTCCCAGCCCAGTTTGAACGGACTTGCCGCGGCGATTAAAGGACAGAAACGGGAAACGGGACTCAATCTGGATCATTTGCAAAAGCTCTCTGATTACTGGGAGGATGTGCGTTCTTATTACAAAGATTTTGAAAGTGGAATCAAGTCACCAACGGCGGAAGTATATATCCATGAAATGCCTGGCGGACAGTATTCCAATCTGCAGCAACAGGCGATTGCCGTGGGTCTTGGCGAACGGTGGGAAGAAGTGAAAAAGGCCTACGCAACCGTAAACCGCATGTTTGGGGATATTGTCAAAGTCACTCCGTCCTCCAAAGTAGTTGGGGACATGGCATTGTTTATGGTGCAAAACAACCTGACCGAACAGGATATTTATGAAAAAGGGGAGCGGCTTGATTTTCCGGAATCCGTGGTTCAGTTCTTCCAGGGCTTTCTGGGACAGCCTCCTGGCGGATTTCCTGAAAAATTGCGGGATATCATTTTAAAAGGCCGTGATTATATTACTTGCCGTCCGGGGGAACTGCTGGAGCCGGTTGATTTTGATAAGGCACGGGCAGAACTGGAGAAAAAAACAGGCCGAAAGATCAGCAAGTGCGATCTCATCAGCTATATCATGTATCCGAAAGTATTCCTGGACAAGGAAAAGAAAGCAGAAGAATTCGGCGATGTCTCGGTTTTGGATACTCCCACATTTTTCTACGGACTCCGGTTTGGAGAAGAGATCAACGTCGAAATTGAAAAAGGAAAAACGTTGATTGTCAAGTTGATGACGGTCGGCCCGCTGACACCTGAGGGAACAAGAAGAGTATATTATGAACTGAACGGACAGCCCCGGGAAGTGACAATTCGTGACCTGTCGGCAGAAACGGCAGTGAACACACGCCGCAAGGCAGATTCCGATGAACCGGGACAGATCGGGGCAACCATGCCGGGGCATGTGCTCAAAATATTGGTTGAGACAGGAGATAAAGTGATGAAAGGCGAACATCTCCTTGTTACAGAGGCCATGAAAATGGAAACGACTATTCAGGCTCCTTTTGATGCCACTGTTAAAGAAATTCATGTAAAATCTGGAGATGCTATTGAAACAGGCGATTTGTTAATTGAATTGGAATAAATATTATTGTCCGGATGATTGACAATTTATACTATTTCATGTATAACCATTTATAAAACTTGCATATCAAAAAGCAATGAAAGAGTGAACTGATCCGGGGCAATGATTCAGAGAGCGGGTTTCGCGGCTGGAAAAACCCGTCATGTAACCGGGTTGTCCCGCCTCTTGAGCTTTCCGTGAAAAGCGGATACGGCAACTGACCGTTATTCAGATTGAGTGGGTACATCCTGTCGGTTGTTGGCGGGGTGTATCAATGAAGGTGGTACCGCGAAAAGGCCTTTCGTCCTTCTGGGATGAAGGCTTTTTTTGTTTGAAGAGGTGAAGGAATGAGAAACAAACGCATTGTTGTCAAAGTTGGATCCAGCAGTTTAACCGAACAAAATGGAACTTTATCCGAGAAAAAGACGGAAGCGATCGTAAGGCAAATTTCACAGCTGAGACAGCTGGGAATTGAAGTGATCCTGGTTTCGTCCGGAGCCGTCGCGGCCGGGATGGAGCGATTGGGGTTGACGCCGGGTTGTGTCACCATTCCTGAGAAACAGGCGGCGGCCGCGGTGGGGCAGGGGGCTTTAATCGACACGTATCAAAAATATTTTCAGCAACAGGGAATGTCGGTTGGACAGCTATTGCTCACCCGGCTGGATCTGGAAGATCGAAAACGGTTTATTCATATTCGGAACACTTTGGAAACATTGATCAAAAAAGAGGTTATTCCAATCGTAAATGAGAATGACACTGTGGCTGTAGACGAAATTCGCGTGGGTGACAATGACACCTTAAGCAGTTTGGTGGCTATCGTGGCGGAAGCAAATCTGCTCATCATGCTGACAGATATTGATGGTTTGTACACCGAAGATCCGCGAAAAGACCCCCGGGCCAAAAAAATCGATGAAGTGCATGCCATTACGCCGGAATTGGAAAAAATCGCCGGAGATCGCGGAAGTATCGTTGGAACAGGCGGCATGCGGACGAAATTGATTGCTGCCAAAATTGCCGTTCGTTCCGGAATGGAGGTTGTGATTGCCTCCAGCAACGAACCGGAGATCTTGAGAAAGATTTTGCAGGGTAAGAAAGCCGGTACCCACTTTTTTCCGCAAAGCCGTTTGCCAAGCAAAAAATCATGGCTGGCATTCAGTACGCGGGCGGAAGGCAAGATCATCATCGATCAGGGTGCAAAAGAAGCACTTGTGCGAAGACATGGAAGCCTGCTGCTGGGCGGGATCATCGATGTGAGCGGCACCTTTCTGGAAGGGGCCATCGTTGAAATCAGCGACCCGTTCGGCTATATGATCGGGAAAGGAATGACCAGTTTCTCCAGTTCCGATTTGCACTTGTTGCTGGAAAGGAGAGCCTGGGACTCCGGACATGAAAAAATCCACGAAGTGGTCCATCGGGATATGATGGTAATAATGGAAGAGGAGGAGAATGTATTATGATGAATAATGATCTGAAAGAGTATGTAACAAGCAAGACGCGGGCGGCGAAACAGGCTTCGCGAAAATGCTCGATTCTATCTGCTGAAGAAAAAAAACAGGCCTTGAAGCGGATGGGCGAGGCCATTTGGGATCAGCGCCGGCAAATTTTTCAGGCGAACAAAGCAGATTTGGAAAATGCCCTCAACAATGGCTTGTCGTCAGCCAAACAGGATCGGCTGCTGATTACGGACAGGCGGCTGGAAGATATGATTCAGGGTTTAAATTCATTGGCCGAATATAATGATCCTGTAGGAGAAGTCATCTCTTCATTCCAGAGGCCCAATGGCCTGAAAATTGAAAAAGTGCGAGTTCCCTTTGGAGTGATTGCAATTATTTACGAATCACGGCCCAATGTAACGGCAGATGCCGCCGGACTGGCGATCAAGGCGGGGAATGCGGTTGTACTACGCGGAGGAAAAGAGGCGATTCATTCCAATCAGGCCCTGGTCCGGGCAATGACTGACGGATTGGCCAAAACTGCCATTCCGGTTGAAGCCATTCAATTTATCGAACGGACAGAACGGGATTCCATAGATATTCTGATTCGGGAAAAAAATACCGTCGATTTGGTCATTCCGCGCGGAGGAGCCGGGCTGATCCGTCGGGTTGTGAAGCAGGCCCATGTTCCCGTCATTGAGACCGGAGTGGGAAATTGTCATATCTATGTACATGCTTCAGCTGATCTGGACATGGCCCGGTCTGTGGTCGTCAATGCGAAGACACAGCGGCCTTCCGTCTGCAATGCGATAGAGACGCTTCTGGTCGATCAGGAGATTGCAGACGAGTATCTGCCCCGGTTGGGGAAAGATTTGGTGGCTAAAGGCGTACAGGTAAGAGGCTGTGAGCAGACTTGCCGGATTCTTCAGGATCAAGGCAGCCTTGAGATCGAACCGGCAAGCGAAGAAGATTATGCGACCGAGTTTCTGGATTTGATCCTGGCGGTAAAAGTAGTTAAGGGATTGGAAGAAGCGGTGAATCACATCAGGAAGTATGGTACGCTGCATTCGGAAGCGATCATTGCTGAAGATGCCTCCGCCGCTGATGCCTTCTTGAACCGGGTAGATGCAGCTGCTGTTTATCACAATGCATCAACCCGCTTCACAGATGGCGCCGAGTTTGGGTTTGGGGCCGAGATGGGAATTTCTACCCAGAAAATGCATGCACGCGGTCCGATGGGACTCAGGGAATTGACAAGCTATAAATATGTGATCCGGGGAAATGGCCAGGTGCGGGAGTAATAAAAGACTGACCGGAGAAAAACGGGATTCAGGGGAGGAGGTTTTCCAACCCTTGATGTGTTTTTTGTGCCGGAACGTCTTGGCTGCTTCCTGGCAGGATGGAAGCAGCAGAAACCTGCGCAGTGTTATAAACAGAAAAATTGGATGACAGGAATCTTTCTGTCATCCAATTTGTTTTTTACATACTGGAAAGCATCCAATGATGGAGAAAGCTGATTTTTTCTCCAAACTGCTGGTTTGCCCAAAACAAAAGGCCAATCAGGATGGAAATCAGCGGAATCATCTTAAATGTGAACTTGAAGATCGGGATCAGTTTCAAATCATTGAATATCTGATACAAGATCGACAAGGCTCCGATTCCCTGTTTTTTCATGTACAGCTGGTATCCATAGGCATAGAACCAGATAATATGTAAGGCAATCAAAGAAATGACTACCCACATCATGGGGGCGCCAATTTGGTTATATAACCAGGACCCTGCCAATGGTCCCCAGCTTAATCCGATTTGGGCAAAGTTGGCTGCACCGTAATAGGCGCCGCGGTACTGGTCTTTTGCCAGTTGGTCAACAAGCTGGTTGCTCACCGGGAATATGAGAATTTCCCCCAGGGTGAACAGAATGGTTCCACTGATAAAGATCAGATTTTGATTCCCTAGTGAAAATATAGCATAGCCGACGGAAAACAGCAGGCAGCCGAGGATAATGTTGCTTAACGAATTTTTTTTCTCAGCCCAATTGGTGATCAAAGGTTGAAATAAAATTACCATTAACGCATTCATCATCAGTAACAGGGAATAGGTTTCTTCTCCCTGTTCGATTTCATTCGTCAAAAACATGGGCAGGCTGGATTCCAATTGGGAGTAAACACCGTAAAAGATCATGCCGCCTAAAATGTAGTATCCCAACGTGTGGTCTTTTCTTATGACATGGATACATTTGGATAACTGGACGTTTGCTGCAGGTCTGGTGTGTTTGATGTCTCTCTTGTATTTTGCCAGATATCCGATCAGCATAAAGGAGAAAACAATAAATAACAAGCCGGTAATCACAAAAGTATAGGCTCCGATGGTTTGGAACAGGTATGTTCCCAAAAAGGGGCCGATCACCATACCGATATTGATGGCGGTATAACGATAACTGAACACTTTCAGACGCTTTTTGGGAATGGTCAGATCAGCCATCAATGCCTGGGATGTCGGTTCAAAAAATGCACGGCATAAACCGTGTGCCAGGCTTAATATAAGAAAAAACATATAATCCTGTGCAATCAGAAAACCGAAAAAACAGAATGTCCAGGCAAATAATGAAATAGTCATGATAAACCCGCGCCCGAACAGGTCGGACAGGTATCCTCCGAAAAATCCCCCCAATGCTGCACCCAGGCCCATCATTGCCATTACCGTTCCCACTTGCATGGGAGTTAAATGGATAAAATGGGTCAAGTAAAAAACCAGAAATGGCAGGCTCATAAAAGCGGCGGTCCTGGTAAAAACAGTTCCGAAAAGAAGAAATTTGACCAACGGATGCAAACGTTCTCTTTGATGTCTCTCCCTTCTGGACATCAAAACCTGTTGATGGCTTGTTATATGACACCACCTCTTTGACGGGATCAAAATCCGGAGAACCAAACATGAACATTGTAATGCAACTCCAGCAGGACATCAAAAAAATAATTTGGGCGGAGAGTTTTTTTAACAGTTTGTATGGCAGATCCGCCTGTTTCTGAAGTGTTATAAAAAACCCTCTTTAATTTTGATTATTCTGTATCGAAAGTTTATGTTTTCAATACAGGCAGACTATTTGTAACTCTTCCGATCTGTGTTCCGTTCTTTCTCCCGTCCTGGTCTGTGCAAAACGCTGCATTCTGTTTAAGAAAAATAGTTTCTAATTATATCTTAATGTCTGTTTCGAAAATTACAATATATAAATTTGAAATTTCTTTTAAATAACAATTGTTTTAGCAAGTATTTCAATTATTTGCTGAATATCATAGCATCTTTATTATTTTTTTGAGAGTTGTTTTATGTTTGTGATGAAAATTATTTGGTGAAAACGGTTAATTGTTAAGATTGTTTCATAGTTAATTATATAAGATTTAAAATTTGTTAAATTTATCATATGTGAAGGTTTCATGGATTTTAATGACAGCAGGGGACGGATTCCTTTTTCAAGTGGCTTATAGGAAACGAAAGGAACCATGCAGAAAGAAATAAAAGGAAAGAGAGTGAAAATCAGGGGTGAGAAAATGACAGGAATTTTTCCAAATCATGATAAAAAAGAAAATCGGTTTTCGGCCTTGAAACCGGTGGTATCCAACCGTTACTATTTGGAGGATTATCCCCGCTTGCCTGAAGAGACCGACGATTCGGGAAGGTTTCGCCGGGTGATTGCCGCCATGCCGCCAGGTTCGCTGTTGATCGTGCCGGAAGGTCATTATTACGCAGATGAAATTTGCATTCGCAAACCCATCTCGATCCGGTTTGCAAAAGAGACAGTTGTCGAGGCCATTCATATAAATGCGTCTTACATCTTCAAGTGGGAAGGAGGCCTGGGTTACCATTCATACTGTCTGGCGAAGGATTTGAAACGGGGGGATCGCAGTTTCAGGATCCTGCAGACACCATGGGATCTGGAAGCGGGAGACATGATTGTACTTACAGATGATTCCAAAAGATATTCTGACGGGCAAGCTAACGTTAATGCAGAAGTACACGAAATTGATAGTATTTATTCATCAGCCCGTGAATTGCTGCCCGATTCCGGCTTTAGCAGCAGCCAACATGAGTGGAACCGGCAAAGCAATTTGGGTGAGTGTGTTTCTTTTTCATGGGATCCACATGAATCTGCTTTCAAGATGGAACTGGACCATTTATCGAAGCCGGGATTTGCGCTGATTGAGCGGCAGGCGTTCGGGATCAGGGGGGGGATGCGGTATAATCTGCAGGTTTACGGCCGCCTGGAAACCAGGGGATCGGTAGTGGGCAGCTGTTATGTTTCCTGGCTTGATGAATACGGTCGATTGCTGGCCTACTCGAACATCATGGAGTTTGACCATTCCTGTTGGAAACGGATTACAAACGGGAATTTGCTTGCCCCCGCCGGAGCAGCCAGTGCCCGGGTTGCCGTTGCCATTCATGCCGGTGAGCCAGGATACGGCGGTTGCCTCAGGATCAGGGAAGTGTCATTGAAAAGTGCTGTGACCAAAATTGTATTGAAGGATGAAGTGCGCCTTCCAAAACGGGTTTCTTCCAGACAGAATGTGTATAAAGTAAAGCCGTTGCAGGATGTGTCAATAGAAAATTTCCATTACCGTTTAAAAGAAGGATCAAGAAAAGGATTTGGCATCCTGGCCTTTAATATGCGCAGATTTCGGGTGTCCGGATTCAGGGGGGAGCGAGGGGCAGAATCTGCCATTCAGATTCAGCGGAGCAAAGATGTGATAGTGGAAGATTTTGATATAAAAAATCCACAAGTTGTCGGATCAGGACAAGGATACGGGATCCAGTTTTATGGAGGCAATCAGGGCGTTGTGGTCAGAAACGGTTACACCAGGCGGATGCGGCATAGCGTGGATTTTGAAGGGACTTTTGATGCGCTGGTGGAAAATGTCGTTGATGAAAAAGGAAAAGGTGCTTCTTTCATGATTTCACATAACGGATGGTGTTCAGACATTACTTTTTCCCGCTGCAAGTCACTCCAGTCGCATTCGTCGGGATTTGTGGCAGAGGCACAAGGTGTTAAAGATCCATATGATTTGAAACATCACAATATTCACATTAATCATTGCGTATGGCACCGGGCAATCCACCCCGACGACCCCGTCGGATATGGGTTTGGTGTCTTGCTGAAAGCGCCGGTTTCCGGGAAAATCGCGCATTTTACGGCCAAATACGGAAATGGTGAGAAGCCATCCATGTTTCAGGATAATGGAGCAATTCGCCTGTTGCCCACCTGTAATCATCTTTTGATCGAACATGTCGTTGGAGAAGGATTAAGACGGGGGGTGGCCATTGTCCATCCTGCTGCCCGCATGGAGACGGAACCCCGGAACAAGCTGGAGTTTCGGCACATTTATTTGCGAAAATGCCGAACCGGTTTTTTTGTCAATGACGGAGAACGAAAACGGCTGTTTTTATACGACATTCAAATGGACGGGATTTCGGAATGGTTATTTGGAGGAAATCGACACGGAACTTATGAAAGGTTTGTATTGGACGGGTTAACAGTAACTCATTGCAATCAGGCAGGATTTATGCAAAAATGTCCGCAGGCGGCAAACCGTTCCTTGCTTCAGGGCAGGATTTGCCGGATTGAATCCGATCAATGCGGGCCCCTGGATTCGCTCGAAGCAGGCTGGTCTCTTACATGGGATGACTGCATGTTAAGGGGAGACGGAGAGACGGTCTGGTTTACGGGTAATATGAAAAATTCCTGTGCCTCGGGAATTCCGGATGGTATTGTTGATGGTCAGCGCTTGCTGTTCATTTCAAAATCAATGTCAACGTTTACGATCTATTCTAAAAACATTTTGTATCGTGACGGGGAAAACGGGATCACCCTGTCTCCAAAACAACGTTTGGCATTATTGGTCTGGCAGGACGGAAAACATTGGGTACATATCTCATGATCCAGTCAGAGGATTGGAGATTGAGGAAAGGGTGATTTTTGTCCGGGATTCGGTGCCTTCCGCAAAAATGTGTTAGTATTTTATAAGGGATGCTTTATTTTCATAGATACTTGAAATTAGAAAGTGTGAGTAAAATTAGACAGAAAGGTGAACAGATCAATCTGGACAAGGTGGAAGAGAAGAGCAAAAATCCCATGGTTAAGAAATACGGTGTTACCTGGACCATGTATCATTGTGAAACCTGTAAATATTTAGTTCCTTATCGAAAAAGTTATCGCTGTGTTCACCATGATGGACGGCATTATCCCAGTTGGGATGCCTGCGGTTTATACCGTCCAAAATCATAAAGCTCCCGCTTGCTTGCTAGAGTGTGCATAATGACAAGGTTAAAGGGGCGTTTTCTGGTGTGAAGTGATGTTAACGACTGCAAAGCGAAAGCAGATACTTCAGGAGAAACGGGCGAAACGGTTTGAGCTTTAGCGAGTGGAAAGCCAGCCTGGAAGTGAAAGCTGGAGAGCCACTTTTTTCTTGAAAGGCGGAGGCGGTTCGGAGTCCTCTAAAATCGCCTCCAGAATTTTTTCAGCATGGCTCCCGCTTGGCTTGTGGGAGTTTTTTATTAAGCAGGTTTACAAGTAATTTGTGACGATTTCGGCCGCATGAATCGCTGATTGCGGCTTTCCAACCTGTGATGCATTGGACTGCATTTTATGGAGCGGTTCAGGGTGTTCCATAAAAAAAGAGAACTCCCTGGGGAGGTTTTTCGGTTCGTCCTGCCGGATGGCCACATTTTTGTTTAACAGGAAACGGCTGTTGTTTTCTTCCTGTCCGGGAATCGGTTTGCATATGACCATGGGCAGACCGGTTGCCAAAGCCTCTGAACTGGTCATGCCACCTGGTTTTGTAATGATAAAATCAGCTGCGCACATAAAGTCAACCATATTATGGACAAAGGAAAAAAGATAGACATGCCGCTGATTGCTGATTTGCCTGGACAATTCACCGTATAAAGCCCTGTTTTTTCCCGTTATGATCACCAATTGGGCATGGTGATCGGCGATTGACTGTTTCAGGGAGGATATGCATGATTGCAAGGGACCGATTCCGCTACCGCCACCCATAAGCAATACGGTAAAACGTTCCGGATCAATACGGATCCATCTCCGGGCTTCTTTTTTCTCTTTCTGCCGGATGGAAAAATCAGGATTGATGGGAATGCCGGTAGAATATATATCGGCCTGGTTGCTTTTTTGGCTGATCTTCATGCCAATTTCATCATGGGCTGTGATATAAAAGTCTACTGCAGGGTGAACCCAGAAACTGTGGACATCAAAGTCAGTGACAACAGCTCCCAAGCGGAAGTTGCTGGATGAAGAATGGCTTTTCAGGTAAGCGCAGGCACTCAGGCAAAAAGCATGTGTGCACACAATGACACCGGGATTTGTTTCTTCAATGATGGTCCGCAATTTATTGGCGACAAATTTCCCCATCGGGTCGCGGAACAGTTTGCTGAACTGGGAATCGCGCTGATAAGCGGCACCCCAGAGGTTGGGAGCGTAACGCAAAGTTTGTATATAACATTTATTGATGAATGATTCCAGGGGCTTGCTGATTAAAGGGAGCACACAGATAATTTGGACTTTGCCTTTGGGATATGTCAATTGCAGTCCTTTTTTCAAGGAGTAGGCAGCACTGTAGTGTCCATAACCGGCTACTGTTTCAGTCAGAATTAGTATTTTATCCATTTGTCAGTTTTCACTCCCCAAATAATGTTTTAATTTTTCTTTGGATATAAATACCCGCTTGGGGATGAAATCCTGTTTCCGTTTTAAAATTTCTTTCCAGCCTCGCGGGTGACATAACAGAAAAATAATCCGGATTCCAAATGATTTCCACAACTTGTAGCGGGTATAGGGAATATCTGTTACTTCAAAGCCCAGTCTGGTTGCTCCGCGATGCAGAAAGGTTGTACCCAGGATCACTTTGATCTGTTTGGAATGTGGGTGCTGTTCGATAAATTGAGCCAGTTGCGGCAGAGATGAACGAATGCACTTTTTCAAAGTGACTGCCCACGCGAATTCCTGCCGTGCTGTCCGGTGAAGCTGTTTGGCAAGCAATACATTGTGCAGATGAAGTTGTGCATACAAATCACCGGGTTGCAATTGATATCCATCTGTTGTCTTGAGTGGTTCGCCCCGGTATGGTTTTACAGCCACCCGGAATATGTTCTTACCTTTATCCACATAAGTTAAACGTGTACATTTGTAATAGATCATGTCCCATCCGTTCCACAGCCGGATCATTAATTGTTGCATCATCAGTATCACCTTTATTATTTGGTAAAAAGATCATTGCCCCAATATTTTCCCCCCATTAAAGAAAAATATTTTTTTGGAACAGAATTGGTTTATTGATGGTTTGAAGGAAAAAGACGGAAAGGGGGGCAAAATCAATTGGAGCAATTTTATTTTAGTCAATTTAGAATATCTTATTTTAAAGAAGGGTATCTTTTTATCAGGTTATCAAAAGGTGGAGACAAAATGAAAAAGAACCCTGTTTCGTACAGAGTTCTTTTTTGGTCTATTCAAACAGGAAATTTTTAACCTTATTCAGGAAATTATCTTCTTTCTCCGGATTGAGACTTTGCCATTCGGAAGGGGTGGCGAAATCCACTTGCAATTTGAGCAGGGTTTTGTTGGAACCGTCTTTGTTCATGATATAGAACCGGCTTGACTCTTCTTCTTTTCCTTTTTCTTCATTGACCGTATACAGGACTTTGTTGCCATCTTCTGACCAGATGGATCCGGAAACTGGCTGATCAAAATTTTTGGTGATGTTTTGCGCCTGTTTGGTAGCCAAATTCATCACGTAGATATCTGTTTCGCCTTCCTTGCTTTTTTCAAACAGGAGGTATTTCCCGTCTGATGAGAAGTGCGGGGCATATTCAGAGGAATTTTTTTCATTTTTGCCCGTGATCTGTGTGATGTTGCTTCCATCCGAATTCATCATGTACAGATCGGCATATCCGTTTTTGTCACTGGAATGGAAAACGATTTTTTCCCCGTCCGGTGACCAGTCAGGGCTGGAATGATAGACGCCATCTTCCGCGTTGGTCAACCGGGTCACTTTCCTGTTTGCTGCATCCACTGTGTAAATGTTGCCGTCGCTGCGGGCAAATACAATTTTTTTGCCATCCGGCGACCAGCGTGGTGAAGAATCAAATTCGGGAAACTTTCCATTGGTGAGACGGACTGGTTCACTCCCGTTGCTGTTGGCCATATAGACGCTGTCATTGTTTATATAAGTAATCAAATCACCGTCCGGAGACAGGTCAACAGAACTCCCTGAGGTGATTTGTTTGGTCTTGAGAGTATCCGGATCAAATACATAAATGCCTGGTTTGTCCAAACCGCCGCTAAAAAGGATAGATTTTGCTTCATCTTTTGCATAGACGGGCAAAGAAAGAGAAGTAGCGAGAATAAGTGCACCTACCACACCCGTCACTTTCCTGGAAACTTTCTTCATTGGACCTCTCCTTTCTTATTGGTGCAGTCACAATAATTATAAATGATTTCACGGAATTTGCGGTTGTTTGTTGCAAAATTTACAAATATAATTTTTCCTGCCCGATTCGGGCATTTGTAAATAGTCATTTTCAATGTCAATTTATGCCATTTTTTTGTAAATTCCCCGATTGATTTTCTGAAGGGCATTCGCTAGACTGTGAAGAGACAGTTGGATAGAAAAGGGAGGAACGCATCGGAGTGTGATGCGGAAAAAGAATGAAAATATTTGTTGTGTCTGGCCTGGAGCCTGTTTTTTATCGTGAGATTGAACTGATTGGCAAATTGTTTTTTGAAGAAGTACGCGTGGTCGGAGGAAAACAGGAACAAAACGGCGACTTTCATCTGCATTTTGCGGTTCAGGGGACAGGCCCTGTTTTTGCCAATTTAACATTGAAAGATATTTTGCGTGATCAAACGGTTAAGACTGCCCACCGGCGTGAAGTGGAAGCGGGTCTGAACGAAAAGGAAATTCGCAAGCAAGTGAAACAGGCGATCAGCTATGTTCTTTTGCAGGCGCTGCAAAAAGCGACCGGAGTCGAACAGCCCTGGGGCATTTTGACAGGAGTCCGTCCGGTGAAGCTGTTTCACTCTTTTTTGTTAAAAGGGTTTTCTGCAAGTGAAACCGTACAACGTTTACAGAAAGACTATTTACTGCATCCGGCAAAAACAGACATTCTGACAGAGATCGTGGAACGCCAGAAAGAGGTTTTGCCGGATTTATATACATTGGATCAGGAAGTAAGCCTGTACATCGGCATCCCGTTTTGCCCGACAAAATGTGCGTACTGCACTTTTCCCGCTTATGCAATCCGGGGTCGAAACGGTTTGGTAGAATCATTTCTGGCTGGACTTCATGAAGAAATCGAAGCGGTTGGAAAGTGGCTGAGAGAGAATAAGGTACCGGTGACAAATATTTATTTTGGCGGCGGTACCCCAACGTCTGTCAGTATGGAGCAGCTGGACGGGATTTTCCAGGTGCTGAAGAAGCATATTCCAGATTATGAAATGATTCGTGAGCTTACCGTCGAAGCGGGCCGCCCGGATACTTTAAATGAAGAGAAGCTGGAATTGTTGAAAGCATGGGCGGTGGACCGGATCAGCATTAATCCGCAAAGTTTTCAGGAAGAAACGTTGAAGGTGATCGGACGGCATCATTCTGTTAAAGAAACCCTGGACAAATTCCGTCTGGCCCGAAAAATGGGACTGGATAACATCAATATGGACCTGATTATCGGATTGCCAAATGAAGATGCGACCATCTTTGCAAAAACACTGGATACGATGCGTGAATTAAAGCCGGATTCCCTTACCGTGCACACGTTATCATTTAAAAGCGGATCGGTCATGACCCAAAACAGGGACAGGTATCGGGTTGCAGGGCGCGACGAAGTCAGAGAGATGGTGAAGATGGCCCGGGACTGGGCGAAGGAATTGGGGTATAGGCCATACTATCTGTACAGACAGAAAAATATTTTAGGGAATCAGGAAAATGTCGGTTATGCATTTCCGGGAAAAGAAAGCTTGTACAATATCCTCATCATGGAAGAAAAACAGACCATCATTGGACTGGGATGCGGTGCAGTAAGCAAAATGGTATCTCCACATACCGGAAGAATTTTCCGTTTTCCCAATCCGAAAGAACCAAAGGTTTATAATGAGACTTTACGACATCATATTGAAGAAAAGATCAGGAGATTGAATGAGGTTTACCAATGTGGAAATAGGTCCGCCTATTGAGTGCATATGGCATGAAGAAGAATTGCAATTCTCGTCAGCCCGGTTTTATGATCCATTGAAGCCGTCAATGATCTGCGGTGGTCCCGGTTTTTGATGATTGGAGTTTGGTTCAGATATTTTAAGGCATCAGGGGAGGACTGAAAGATTAAGGTACCTCCTCCAGATTGGGTGATTTTCCGGAATCCCTCTTTCCAAATTGTACCTTCTCAACTGGGTTACATTGATTTCATAACGAATTCTGACAATGACATCAAAGTCAAATGAGCTGAAACGAGAATCCGTCAATTCCTGCGGTTCGCTCTCCGTCCGGATCAATGGTCAGGAATTACGAAACTGAATATTCCAGCCATTTTCTTGCCACCAGCCTTTGAGGGTGTTATCAGATGAATACAGATCATTAAAGCTCTTGATGGTAAGTTTTCCAGCCTTGATATACGAAGAATCCCCCGGGGCCAATTTAAGAATTTGATTAACCGCCCTGTACAAAATTTGACACAGCCAGCCTAAAAAAATTCCGACAGCCAATGCTGGCAGTGCCGGTATTTTTTTTGCAACCATTAAAATAACAATTGCAGGTACCAGCATTAACCATGGTAACCATGGTGAAATCACAAAATGATTTTCTAAAACGGAAATAATCTCTCGAATGCTTTCCGCATTGAGGTTTGCTGTGCTGAATTGCCTTCCGATAAAAAGATAAACAGCCAGTGCGATAACCAGTCCGGGAATGGTTGTATAAACCATATATTTGATATGTTCAAACAAGTTAGTCCCCGTAATTTCCGAAGCCATATTTGTTGTATCCGACAATGGTGACATTTTGTCGCCAAAATAGGCTCCGGAAATAATTGCTCCGGCAACGATCGGGACCGGGACCCCCATGCCGATTCCAACGCCCATGTCTTTAACGCCAATCGTTTCCATGGTGGATCAGGAACTGCCGATTGCCAGGGCTACAATACAACAAATCAGACAGATACTGACCAAAAACAGGGAAGGAGTAATAATTTTCATACCATAATAAATTAATGTGGCAATAATCCCTGAGGCAATAATCCCTCCACCAATCCAGGAAGCGATGATCAGTCCGACCAGATTAATGATCAATACGGCCGGCAGAGCCCGTTATATATTCCTTCTTCCATGTCCTTCCATGCATGGGCCAAAATCAGTCCGGCTGCAATAGTGCCGACAATCAGGGGAACATGGGGACTCCCATCAAATTTGATAATGGTAACTGCCATAGTACTGATCATAACAACCAGTGGCACAAGTGCCCAAAAAAACGGGATCGCTTTCTCGTGAGCCTCCATCAGATTTCCTCTTTTGTATGTAAGTGGTTGAATCCGTCAGGCAACATGATCATGGATGGTATTTTGCACGGGTACAGCCTGCAGGAAAAGGGAATGGAGGTAAAACAATGTGACTGGAAATAGCAATAAAAAAACTATATTTTAATGATTCCCTTTATTATAAATGTAATAAAAAACAGCAAGCACATAAACTTATAATTTGCATTAGTTTATAATAAAATTCGTTCAAAATAAATATATTTACTATAAATTTATAAAAGGGACATTTCGGTAAATTTTTCGAAAATCTGTGGACAGTTGACCGGAAAGGATGGTCCAATGGGAAAAAGATATGCAAGAGGACAGTTGAAAAATGGAGAAGAATTTCAAATCGTTGATCTGTACCCGTCTGATTTGGACATGATTCTGCAATTGCAAAAGAAGGCAGCAAGCCAATTGCCTTCGCCACAACTTTTGCAATGTTTATCTGCCGGAGAGTATGCCTGGATTTTATCCGGACACGGCAGGATGATTGGGGTATTCGTCCGGAACCGGTTAGTGGGATGCCGGGCCTTTCTTATTCCCGGACAGAATGAAGAATATCTGGGAGAAGATGCAGGAATTGGCCGTGGAGAACGGTCCGGAATCATATATTCAGAGATTTCCATTGTTGATCGGCCTACCGTGGAAACGGATTGCAAAACATAATGGGGGGAATTTTGATGAAGGGAGTGGACCGAAACCGGTTTCGTTATGTTCTGGCTACTGTTGCACCGTTTAATATTGCCAGTATGAAAGACAAATTCCGGTTGGGAATGGAAATTGGCGCATTGAAGAAAAAGTACGATAAAAAATGGAGATACATATTTATACAAGATTTGTCTGGTCTGACCGGTAGTCAGTCCTGCCGGAGCGAGATTTTCATAAAGATGGATGACATACCGAAACAACAGCATCTGCTTGAATCAGGATACAGGGGAAAGGCATTGGAAAAGATCGATGGAGAATGGTATGTACGATTTTGCGATGCAGACCCGGAAGGATAAAAATAATGAAACGTTTTTTGGATTGATCAGGCATTGCCCGGGAAATAAACCATTCTGTAAAAATTCAGTGATTTTGTCCGAATTTGGTTATAAAATCAAAAGAAGAGGGCGTAGGTGCCCTCTTTTGTTCGGGGATTATAACAAGTTGGATACGGAATTTTTGGAGCTGTTGCAGAATGTTGTTGCATCACCCAGATTGATTGGGATTTGGAGATTCAGGTTGATCAAGCCTGCGCTTTGAGCCCCTGTTTCGGGTGCGTTGTCTACCCGAGCCGAGCAAATGCGGCGTCTGCGGCGTTTGACCACAACGCAAACAACTTTTTTTCTTCTTCTTGGGCAGCAATCCATGTTGCTTCACCCCCTTTCATAAATTTGCACCGATCTTTTAACTGGAAGTCAGGAAGAAGGCTATGTTAACAGGGATTGGATCGGAAGAGGGGGGAAAGTCCCCCATTCCGTTAAACATTAGAGGAGGTTGCTTACAGAGTTACCTCTGCCACCGCAGATGGCTGTTGCATCACCCAAATTGATTGGCACTTGGACATTCAGGTTGAGCAACCCCGCACTTTGTGCTCCTGTTTTTGGTCCATTATCCACTCTTGCACGGGCGCTGCAGGAACGACGGCGTCTGCGGCGTCTGGCCACAACGCAAACAATTTTCTTTTTGCAACGGCAATCCATAGTCAGGCACCTCCTTTCTCAAATTGTTGAAATTTGCGGGTTACTGGTTGTTTTGTGGTGCCAGGTTCGGGTTTTTAGGAGCCAGTTGTTGTTCAATTTGCTGTTGGATATGTTGTTTTTGCGCTTCTGAAACGGGAACATGTTTCGTGATCACGTTAACCAGGCTTGGTGCCAGGGATTGCATGATTGAAGCACCTGCTCCACCAGGTCCGGTGAGAAATCCCAACAGCTGGCTTAAAATGTTGATGAGTGAACTAATCAAAGTGGACAGAATCCCGGTCGCTCCGCCAACAATTCCGCCAGCAACAGTGATCAGAGTAGCTGGCAATTGGGTAATCAGGGCAAGTAAATCGGGAATCAATTGTTGAGCCTGCACCTGTTGGGATTTGGGAACATTTTCCCGGATTGCTTCTTCCAACATTGCCCGGATTTGTTCCAATTCTTCAGGAGTAAAGGAGTTTTTGCTCATCCTGTTTCACCTCCTTTCAATGGGGCCATGGCAAATTACAGTGTATTGGAAGCAGAGTTTTGGTTACTTTCATTCAGGGATGTTGCATCACCTGCATTAATGGGGATTTGCACAATAATATTAATGAGGCCGCTGATCGGACCATCAATGGATGCTGAGTTGTTTACGGAGCTTTTGGCAGAGGAACGGCGCGGAGCAAAATGTTTTTTTTGTTTGGAGGAAGGGCAGGAGAGAGATCTGTATTTTTTCAGAAGCAAGCGGCAATGCCTGCACAGTGTTGGACTTCTTCTTTTTTGCCGTTTCTTCCGTTTACAGTATCCCATTGCCGGAGTTCCCTTTCCCTCGGGATGTCGTGTATTTGTTCTGTTGCATGAGGTCTCGATGCAACATGTTTTTTATCATGTTTTTGGTTCCTGGCTGAAACATCTCCGCCAAATTTATTAAATTCTGAAGTTTTCCTGGAGCATGTTCATGATCCAGGCTTTTCATGATTAAATGATAGATTTGTAATTTAATTTTCTTTTCCATTTGATTGGAGAGCTGATCGAGGTGTTCTCTTTTTAACTTCAAATCATGACACCTCCTCTATCATTCTGTTGAGTTACTACAATATATTCTTTGTGAATAAAAAGGTGATTAATAATCTGATAAATAGTTTTGTATCATTGGTAAACTTCATTCCGGTAAAAAAATTTCCCCTCTAATTCAGAGAGGAAGCAGACTGGAGAAAACATATATCTCAGGATTCTGTCAGATCAGCACAATCGAGTTGTCCGACTTGTTTCTATGTAACTTGGTCTTCAGAAAGAATATTCCTATTTTTCATTCAGAATGTATCGAAGTGTTCTGGATGTAATATTCAATTTCTCACTTAATAATTTTCGGTTACCTTTTGTTTCAGACAGCCCTTTTTCAATAATCTTTCTTCCAATTTCTCCTTCCATCTTCCGGATCCGTTTCAACACTTTTTTCAAATCAAGATTTTCGACTGTGCCCAGGCCGCTTATGATCCGTTGTACAAATTGCTGCGCTTCTTTTTCTATAAACTCTGCTGTTCTCATTTCAAAGGATGTTTCTCTGACCGGATATTGTGATTCCTTTAGCAGATATTTTGGCAGATGGTCTGGTGTTAACCGTTTGCAATCATGGATGGCATGGGTTTGGTTGAGGATGTTGTGAAGCTGCCTTACGTTGCCGGGCCAATGATACGTTTTCAGAATGTGGGCTGTATCCGGATCAAGCCGGCAATGTCCGCCATATTTTTTGTCGAGGTAATGTTGTGCAATCAGGGGAATATCTTCGGGCCTTTCCCGCAGGGATGGAATGAACAGTTTAACTCCTTCTAACCGATACAAAAGGTCAGACCGAAACCGGTTGTTGTTTACTTCCCTTTCCAGATTTCGATTTGTGGCTGAAATGAACCGGACATTACTTTTCCGTATTTCTTCGCTGCCAATTCGCATAAATTCTCCGGTTTCCAACACACGTAACAATTTTACCTGGATGGAAGCGGAGGCCTCTCCGATTTCGTCGAGGAAAAGGGTTCCGTTGTCAGCCAGTTCAAAAAAACCCTTCCTGTTTTTGACAGCACCGGAAAATGCTCCCTTTTCATGGCCAAACAGCTCACTTTCCAACAAGGATTCCGGGATTGCGCCGCAATTGATCCCTACAAACGGATATTCGCTTCGAAGACTGGAACCGTGAATAAAGCGGGCGATCAATTCCTTGCCGGTTCCGGTTTCCCCTTCAATCAGGATGTTAATCGCTTTTCTGGCCAATTTGTCCGCCAGGGCAAGCAACTTTTGCATAGGGCTTTCGGGAGAAAAGATGATTCCGTATTTTTTTGCGGTCTTATTCAGTTTTTCTTCCTTGAGAAAGGTGTTGACCAGAACCGAATCAATCATTTTTTCGAGGTGGTCCAAATCATCAAACGGTTTTTCCAGATAGTCCCTGGCTCCCAGTTGAATGGCTGAAACCGCTGATTTGACTGTACTGTAACCGGTCATGATAAAAACTTCACAGACAGGGTATTTGGCCTTGATTTTAGCCAACAGATCCAACCCGTCCGCATCGGGCATCTTCAGATCGATCAATGCCAGGTGAAAAGCGGGCACCTGCTGGAACAGAAGCTTTTCCACTTCCCGGCCGGAATTGGCAACCACGACATCACAATTTTTGCTTTCCAGAAAATATTTGAAAAATGAGCTGACTTCCACTTCGTCATCAACTACGAGCGCCCTCTTCATTTTCCTCTCCTCCTTCTCCGTTTTGAACCGGCAGCAGCAGAGAAAACTGGCAGTATTCATTTACTTTGCTGTCTGCCATAAGCTTTCCGCCATGGGATTCAGCAATGCCAAGACTTATGGAGAGCCCGAGCCCGGTTCCTTTCTTTTTCGCTTTTGTGGTAAAAAAAGGATTGAAGATTTTAGAAATATTCTCCTGTTCGATGCCGATTCCGTTATCCCAAACATAAATCGAAACATATGGCCGTTTTTCAATGTGCTTTAATGTAGTTCCGATAATAATGAGTGGCTCTTTTCTTTCCTGGACAGCATCTTTGGCATTTAGCAGAAGGTTGATGATTACCTGCTCAATTTGTTGTCGGCTGCCCCTGACATGAGGAACGGTCCGGTCCAACTTTTTTTTGATGGAAATTTCAGAAACGGACAATTGATAACCGATCAGGCCCAAAGCATCTTCCACCGCATCATTGGGATTGACATCTGCAAATTGATATTCTTCCTGCCTGGAGAAAACCAACAAGTTTTGGATGATTTTTTTACTGCGAAATCCGCATTGATAAATATCTGTCAGCATCTTGTTCGACTGTTCGTCTGTGATTCTCCGCATCAGAAGCTGGGAATTTCCCAGGATTGCCGTTAACGGGCTGTTCAGTTCATGGGCGATCCCGGCAGCCATTTCTCCCAGCGAGGCCAGTTTTGCAGACTGGATCAGCTGGGCTTCGATGTTCACTTTTTCACTGACATCCTTGAACAGGATATTGTTTTCGATGAAAACCCGCGTATGTTCGCCGAATCTTTTAAAGAATTCCAGGTTTTCTGCAGAATATTCCGTTTTTTTGTCGTTCAGCAGGGTAAGAAAACCGTAGATTTTTCCGGTCTGATTTTCCAGGCAGACAGTTTCCCCGTAATGACTGGATATGTCTTTTTGCAGCAATTTTTTAAATTCTGTGATCGACAGTGCCGCGTCTGTCTGATACTGCCGTTTGATCAAATGGCAATGCCAGTTTGCGTCGGTCTGTTCGGAAATATAAAAACAGAATTCGGAACGGTCAATCAGGGTCAGTACAAACCTGTCAAAATCAAGTACACGGGAGACCCGGGAGGCGATATAACTGCTTACTTCTTCCCATGAATTATTCACATGAAGCTGGGTCAACTGGTTGATCACTTCCAGCTGTTTATTCTTGTTTTTCAATTCCTCAATAGTGGAGTTCAGTTTTCTGTAATAGCTTTTTCGCGAAGATCGGATTCCTGTTAATTTATCGATCAACTCCTGCTTTCTGTCCATCAGTGCTCACACCTGAGTACTTTTTGCAACAGCATGTTCACATCCTTGGCGGACATGTCCCGCGGATTGGTAACCATGCAGGCATCCTGAACGGCATTGTTGCTTAAAAAATCAATCTGTTTCTTCTGTAGAACGAGATCCGGAAAAGAGTCGGGAATATCCAGGTCGCGGACAAGGTCTTTTACTGCTTTGACAGCAAGGAAAGCGGCATCAGTAAGGCTGAGCCCGCTTGTGTTTTCGCCAAAAGTGGCGGCAATCTTTCTGTATTTTTCAGGGGCGGCGATCATATTGAATTCCAGTACATGAGGCAACAGGATGGCATTTACTTCCCCGTGCGGAAGATCCAGATATCCGCCCAATTGATGGGAAATCGCGTGAACGGCACCCAAAATCGCATTGGAAAAGGCGATACCGGCATGGAGGCTTGCCATGGCCATCGCTTCTTTGGCTTTCCGATTGTACCGGCTGGCTGCGGATGGCCGCAAATATTTTGCAATCAGGCGAATCGCCTCCAGTGAATGGACTTCGGTCAGAGAAGTGGCTGCCAGGGAAATACACGATTCAATAGCGTGTGTAAGGGCATCCATACCGGTATTTGCAGTTAAACGGGTGTCTTTGGTCATCAGGGTGTGGGGGTCGATGATGGCGATATCGGGAATCAGCGACTTTGATGTGATTGCCATTTTGACCTTTCTCTTTGAATCCACAATGATCGAAAACTGAGAAACTTCTGCGCCCGATCCAGCCGTGGTGGGAACCATGACCATAGGCGGAAGGGGATGAATCACTCGATCGATTCCTTCATACTGATGAATGGTTCCTTCGTTGGTTCCAAGCAGGGCAATTGCTTTTGCCGCATCCATTGCACTTCCTCCGCCGATACCAAGAACTGCGTCACAGCCGTTTTCGGCATATTCCCGGACACCGGCGTCTATTTCAACATCTTTTGGGTTTGGGGTGATGTTTGTCCACAAGTGATAATCAAGGTTGGACTGCTTCAGATAACCGATTGCTTTTTCTACCCAGGCAGCATCGACAACTCCGGGATCAGAAACCACAAAAATTTTTTTTGCTCCCAGCCGGAGCATACTTTCCCCGACCTGTCCCAGGGAATGGAAGCCAAAAATGATTTCCGGTGTCATAAATTTGGTTATTCCCATTTTGCAAATACCCCCCTCTGTTTCAACTCTAATGAATTGATTAAAAAAATAAAAGGGACGAAAAAAAGTAAATGTCAGCCATTTTTTCGTCCCGAAGAGACGAATTTTTACCACAAATCAAGCTGATTACTGAATATTGTTGCATTTACTATTGGCATGAATTTTGCGAATTTAATCAGTGGTTTGATCAAATGATATCAAGAGGAGGAATTGGACATGAAAGCGGCAGTAGTGAATCAGTTTTACGGAAAACTGGAAATAAAGGAAGTTCCGGTTCCGCAGCCTGGTTATGGTGAGATTTTGGTAAAAATCAAGGCTTGTGGTGTTTGTCACACTGACTTGCATGCCGCACACGGTGATTGGCCGGTAAAACCGAAACTCCCCTTGATTCCCGGACATGAAGGGGTAGGTGTGGTTGTAAAGGCAGGCGAGGGCGTAACTTCTGTCAAAGTGGGAGATCGAGTCGGAATTCCCTGGCTTTATTCTGCCTGCGGTGAATGCGAATATTGTTTGTCCGGCTGGGAAACATTGTGCAAAAAGCAGTTGAATACCGGTTATTCGGTGGATGGCAGCTATGCAGAATATTGCAAGGCACCGGCTGCCTACGTTGCCAGGATTCCGGACAATCTCAGTTTTGAGGAAGCTGCTCCTATCTTTTGTGCCGGTGTTACAACATACAAAGCCTTGAGAGTGATCGATGCCAAACCGGGTGAGTGGGTTGCCGTCTACGGGATCGGCGGTTTGGGGCATGTTGCCCTGCAATACGCAAAAGCAATGGGATTTAACGTGATTGCGGTAGATATCCAGGATGACAAACTGGAACTCGCCAAAAGACTGGGAGCAGATCTGACGGTCAACAGCAAGACGGTTGATCCGGTCAAAGAGATTGAAGAGAAAGTTGGCGGTGCACATGCTGCATTGAGTGTGGCAGTAAACCCCAAGGCATTTGAACAGGCCTATCAATCAGTAAGGCGCGGCGGCACAGTGGTGATCGTCGGTCTTCCGGCCGGGGAGTTGCCGATTCCCATTTTTGACACAGTGTTAAATGGTGTTGCGGTGAAAGGGTCCATTGTCGGTACGAGAAAAGATTTGCAGGAAGCTTTGGATTTTGCAGCCCGTGGCAAAGTGAAGACAATTATTGAAACACAGCCTCTTGAAAATATCAATGAAGTTTTTGAAAGGATGAAAAAAGGGCAAATCAACGGGCGAATCGTGTTAACACTGGAATAAGGGAAACGATTCTCATCTGGCAGCCGGATCAGCATCCGGTTGCATTTTTTGTTTCCGAATAATGCCTGTTGATCAGACACCTGGTCTTCCGGCCGTATTCACCGTGGTGTTCGCCGGAAAAAATTATACATTGGCATAATCCTTAAAGTACTCGGGAAATTCATTGATAAACGTCTGGACCACCTGTTCATATTCAGCTTCATCGATTTCAGCAATTCCTTCATCAGAACGTTCAAAAAAATAAATGGCTTCTTCAGGATACTCCGGATCATAATACATCAGCATGGTGCGGTCCTCATAAGTAAAAGTGGCGCCCAATATGGCGAGAAACGTTTTTTCCGGGGTTTCCAACCGTTGAAAAAAAATCGGTTCAATATCTTTCAGGACCATTTCAATATAGGTTTCCCCGGGAAATCTGAGTGTCATTTCCCCGTCCTTTTCTTCTTCGATAATGTACAGATCCCATTTATGTTTCTTTCTCCATAACAACAACAGGTGCTTAATGTCTTCGTGAATAAAAACATACTGATAGGGTGTCTGAAAACGAATATTCATATTTTCCTCCCCTGGTTTAATATTGGTTTTTTAGCAGTCATAGCTGTCAATTGATCCGGGTTTACCATAATGTTATGTTACGATCGATTGACTGCTGGTAGAACAGTCTGAATTCCCCTTGAATAACCTTTTATTATAAGTTTTTTACACTTTTAATCTTGTGTCAATTGGCGAAATTTTGATTTTTTATTGAAAGAAATATGAAACCAACATTATAATAAATGAGGAAAGCAGGTGACGAGGAGGGAGAGTTGTGAAAGCAGACACATTAAAAAATGAAAAATACAACAATCAGGAAAACGATTTTATCGACGTTGTCAAAGGAACACTCGTATCCGGAAGTATTTTTTTAGTGATTTTTGTTGTTGCCACCGTTATCGATTTTATGCAATAAATCGTTAAAACGGGAGGATCGGTGATAAATCCTCTCGTTTTTGTATGGGCTGGCGGTTTGAGTGCCCGGTTGGCAAATGATTGAGCGTAAGCTATACTTCAATATGTGAACAAAATGTCAAGTTGTGTTCCACTTGACCTGTAGCCTGTTATATATGAGGGGTACGGGAAAAGGAAGGATACATAACCGGATTGGTAAAGTCTGGTTGTTTTTTATGGTTATGACCAAGGATTGGGGGATCGCGGAATGAACGTTCATGAGTATCAAGGAAAACAAATCCTGAAAAAATATGGTGTAGTCGTTCCAAACGGATTTGTCGCGTTTTCGCCGGATGAAGCCGTAGAAGCGGCCAAAAAACTGGAAGGAGATCTCTGGGTAGTAAAAGCCCAGATTCATGCCGGAGGCCGGGGAAAAGCCGGTGGCGTAAAACTGGCGAAAAGTCTGGACGAGGTTCGCCAATACGCTGATGAACTGCTTGGCAAAACATTGGTAACCCATCAGACCGGGCCGGAAGGCAAGGAAGTTAAACGGTTGTTAATTGAAGAAGGCCTTCCGATTGAAAAAGAATACTATGTGGGAGTTGTAATCGATCGTTCCAGCAGCCGCGTTGTTATGATGGCTTCTGAAGAAGGAGGCACGGAGATTGAGGAAGTGGCTGCCAAAACTCCGGAGAAAATTTTCAAGGAAGTGATTGATCCGGCAGTGGGGATGCTGCCATTCCAGGCACGCCGTCTGGCTTACAATATCCATATTCCCAAAGATAAGGTAAATAAAGCGGTTAAATTTATGCTGGGACTGTATCAGGCATTTGTGGACAATGACTGTTCCCTGGCGGAAATCAATCCGCTCATTACAACCAGGGATGGCCGTGTTGTGGCATTGGATTCCAAATTGAACTTTGATTCAAATGCACTGTTCCGCCATCCGGATATTTTAGAAATGCGCGACTTGGATGAAGAGGATGAAAAAGAAATTGAAGCTTCCAAATATGACCTGAACTATATTGCGCTTGATGGAAATATCGGATGTATGGTTAACGGAGCAGGACTGGCCATGGCTACCATGGACATCATTAAACATTTCGATGGCGAACCTGCCAACTTCCTTGACGTTGGCGGCGGTGCTACGGCAGATAAAGTTCGTGAAGCATTTAAAATTATTTTATCTGATAAGAATGTGAAGGGCATTTTTATCAATATTTTCGGTGGAATTATGAAATGTGACATTATTGCCAGCGGAGTTGTGGAAGCGGCAAAACAGATCAGCCTGGATCGTCCGTTAGTGGTCCGCCTTGAAGGAACCAATGTTGATCTGGGTAAGAAAATATTGAGAGAATCCGGTCTGGAAATTGTTGCCGCCGATTCCATGGAAGATGGCGCGAAAAAAATTGTTCAACTTGTCAAGTAATTATACGAATGATTAATCGCCCGGGAAAGGTGGGGTTTATGTGAGTATTTTTGTAAATGAAAATACGAAAGTGATTACACAAGGCATTACAGGAGCAACAGGATTGTTTCATACCAAACAGGCTTTGGAATACGGCACAAAGGTAGTGGGAGGAGTGACCCCGGGTAAAGGGGGAACGGAAATCGAAGGCGTGCCGATTTTCAATACGGTTGCCGAAGCAGTTGAAGCAACAGGAGCCAATGCATCTGTAATATATGTGCCGCCGGCATTTGCCGCCGATGCCATTATGGAAGCCGTTGAAGCGGAACTGGAATTGGTTGTCTGCATTACTGAAGGAATTCCGGTTCTTGACATGGTAAAAGTGAAACGTTATATGGAAGGGAAAAAGACTCGCCTGATCGGCCCAAACTGTCCGGGAGTCATCAGCCCTGGCAAATGCAAAATCGGAATCATGCCCGGATATATCCATACCCCTGGACATGTGGGGATCGTATCACGGAGCGGAACCCTTACCTATGAAGCGGTTCATCAGTTGACCACACGCGGGATCGGCCAAACGACAGCAGTTGGAATCGGGGGAGACCCTGTCAACGGAACCAATTTTATTGATTGTTTGAAAGCTTTCGAAGAAGATCCGGACACAAAGGCAGTGATCATGATTGGGGAAATTGGCGGTACTGCGGAAGAGGAAGCCGCAGAGTGGATCAGGGCCAATATGACAAAGCCGGTTGTTGGCTTCATCGGCGGTCAAACGGCACCTCTCGGAAAACGGATGGGACATGCCGGTGCCATTATTTCCGGAGGAAAAGGTACAGCTGCTGAAAAAATCGCAACCCTGGAAGGCTGCGGTGTGAAAGTGGCTCCAACCCCGGCTGTGATTGGCGAAACCCTCGTGGAGACATTAAAGGAAAAAGGTTTACTGGAAGCCTGCACCAGCAAATAAAGGAGATTTTTCAATTAAGGGAACCACCAGGGTTCCCTTTTTTTATCTGTGAAAGAAAGATTCGGGATTCATTCTGTTTGTACCTGGTAAAGAAAAAATTGACGGCTTCTAAAATGCTCTTTGAAATTGTTAACATGCTGCAAAGCCAGGCCCTGTACGGAACCTGATCTGCCCCGTAACATTTACCCGAAGTAATATACACATTTCTGCTGCTTTTTTACCAAGATAATATGACGGCCTTTGTTCAATAAATAGGGTTACTGAACCGGAATGTTCCGCTTATAAAAATAGAAACACTGGCCAATTATGGTTCCCTGACTTTGTTCCGGTTCAGGTGTTTATTTCGCTGGCGATTTGTTTGACACAGTGTTGAACCTTGAGCACGATTTCGGTAAGAGGGAACTCCAGAAAAGCTTTTTTGGGGCCGACAACAGCGATGGCAGCTACCGTTTTCCCCCACTTGTTTTTGATGGGAGCACCTACTCCAAAAACATGGGGAACAACTTCTTCCTGATCAATGGCATAGCCTTTCTCCCGGATTTTCTTTAACTCCATCCGAAAACTGGCCGGATCTGTGATGGACTGATCGGTGTAACTTTTTAGCGGAATATTGTCCAGGATTTCCTGGATCTTCTCATCGTCCAATGATGCCATCAGGGTTTTCCCCAGTATCCCGTAATGAGGGCTTCTTGCCTTTCCGATAGGAGATGTATATTTGTGATGTTCATAGCTTTCGCGTTTGTCAATATACATCAGGCGATCCCCTTCCAGAATGCCAAGCAAAACGGTAAATCCGGTCTGGTGGTGCAAGGGAGTCAGGTAAGGACTGGCATAGTAACGGATATGAAAACGTGACAGAACAATTCCGCCAAACTCCAATAATTTTACACCTAAACAGTAAGTATTGTTTTCCTCGCGAAAATGAATGAGTCCGGCCATTTCCAAAGTGTATAAGGTTCGATAAACAGTTGTTTTGGGAAAGCCCGTAAGCCTGGAAATGGTTTCTGCTGTAAGAAACTGCTTGTTTTCTGAAAAACATTCAAGAATTTGAATCGCTTTTAGCAATGATTTATTTGGTTCGATATTAATTCTTCGCATTGATGTTCCTCCATTTTTGTTGACAAAAAATTAATTCAATATTATAATAAATTCATAATTCACTATATAATTCTGTCAATTCACATTATGAACTGAAAAAAGAAAGATGTCAATATGAATTGGATTGATTCTTTCTCAAGCGGATTTAACCATCACAACAAAACAAGAAAGGGGTAAAGAATGAAACTAGTCAGTTTTACTTATGAAGGACATCATCGTATCGGCTGTGTGGTCGAAAACCAGGTCATTGATTTGAATCTTGCTTGCCAGTCCATGCTTGAAGCAGAAGGCAAATTGCGAGCAAGGCAAATTGCGGAGGCTTATGTTCCGGCAAATATGCGTGAATTTTTACAAGGTGGAGAAGAGAGTCTCAGTATGGCCAAAAAAGCCATGAAGTTTGTTTTGTTAAAATCGGGAAATTCCCCATATAAAACAATCCATCTTCTTTCTGAAGTGAAACTTCAGGCTCCGATTCAGCATCAGGGAAAAATAATTTGCGTCGGACATAATTACCGGGAGCACATTCTGGAAATGGGAAGGGAACTTCCCGATTATCCGGTGCTGTTTGCCAAATTTGCAAACACGATCATCGGCCCGGAAGAAGATATCCCGTTATACCCGATTTCCGAGCAATTGGATTATGAAGCCGAATTGGCATTTGTGATCGGAAAGCAGGCCAGAAATGTTGCAAAGGAGCAGGCGTTGGATTATGTTGCCGGATATACGATTGCCAATGATGTAAGTTATCGCGATCTGCAAAAAAGGACGCTCCAGTGGCTGCAGGGGAAATCGGTTGACGGGAGTGCGCCGATGGGCCCCTGGATTGTGACTGGTGACGAACTGGGAGACCCGGGCAGTTTGGAATTGGTTTTAACCGTAAATGGCAAAGAGCGTCAGCGTTCCAATACCCGCAACCTTGTGTTTACCGTTCCTTTTCTGGTTGAATTTCTTTCCGGTTTGATGACCCTTGAACCAGGCGATGTGATTTTAACCGGAACACCGGGCGGAGTAGGTGTAGCCCGCAATCCGCAAGCTTTTCTGAAAGATGGTGATGTGGTCAGAATCGAGATTGAGGGCATTGGTGTGTTGGAGAACCGGGTAAAAAAACAGGACTGGAGGAATGGCAAGTGATCGAAGAAGCCGTTAATAAAATAAGAAAAAGCATAGATAGCATAATCCACATTTCAAAAGAATTGACTGAAGAATCAATTTATTTTAAATATTCAGCTGATGAGTGGTCTGTTATGGAGGTTCTTTGCCATATCGCAGAGGCAAATTTCTATTGGTTGAATGAAATTGAAAGGCTGAACCATTCCCCGGGGACGGAGTGGGGGCGTACCATGCAGGATCCGGAACGTCTGGAGGCTGTAACCCAGGCTGACAGAAAAAACATTGTTGAAGTTTTGCAGGAAATCGAAAGTTCCAGAGAAAAAGCCAGCAGTCTTCTCGCCTCGCTCACGGAAGAAGACCTGAAAAAAACGGCTCCAAGCCGTAATCCCAAGTTTGGTACAAAGCCTCTCCATTTTTTGATTGAGCATTTTTTGGTGGAACATCTGGATACACATTTGAAGCAAATCCAAAGGCTTAAAAATAAGTTGGAAGTGTCCAATTAAATCCAATTCAAGGGGTGAATCGGGTGGCAGAAAAAAATGAGTTTATCAAGAGCCAAATGGTAAAGAAATTTAATGACGAGATTGAAAAATTCCATTTGGGGCCGCTATGGAACGCCCTTCCTGATTTGATGAATAAAGAACCTGAGCCGCAAGCCGTCCCATATCTTTGGAAATGGGAAACCCTCTATACGAAATTGATGAAAGCACGCGAAATCTTTACTCCAGAGCGCGGCGGGGAACGAAGAGCAATTTACTTGCAGAATCCCGGCTTAAAAGAACGGAAACCCTGGGGTTGGGCTTCCGCTACCCAGACCCTTTATGCGGCTGTTCAATTGATATTGCCCGGAGAAACGGCTCCTTCACACCGTCACTCACAAAATGCGCTCCGTTTCATTTCCAAGGGGCAAGGCTCATATACGATTGTCGAGGGTGAACGGATTTTTATGCAAGAGGGAGATTTCCTGATTACTCCGCAAGGGCTTTGGCATGGACATGCCCACCCGGGCGATAAACCGATTATTTGGATGGATGTGCTTGATATTCCGTTCGTCTACGCTATCGGCGGAACGTTTTTTGAGTCTTATCCGGAGACGATTCAAAAGCCTGAGATACCGGACAATTACAAATCCCGGCGTTATCCGGGCGGAATGGTACGTCCGGTTTCTGATCGCACTCCGCAAATTGCTCCGCTCAGTTCGTTCCGATGGTCCCGGACACAGGCTGCGCTTGAAGGATTGAGCAACTTTGAACCGGATCCTTATGATGGCTATGCTGTAGAGTATATTAATCCTTCCACAGGAAAAACAGCCAATCCAAACATTGCAGCCTGGATGCATAAGCTTCCCGCAGGCTATCATTCCAAAGCACATCGCCATACCAGTTCTACCATTTTTCATGTATTCAAAGGCTCCGGATATTCTGTCATAGGCGGTGTTCGATTTGCTTGGGAAGAGGGGGATTTCTTTATCGTGCCAAATTGGGCCTGGCATGAGCATGCTGCTTCAGAAGATACTTATCTGTTTTCAGTGAGTGACTATCCTATTATGGAAAAACTGGGGCTTCAACATGAAGAAAGCTATGAAGGTTACCAGAAGATCATCAGTGAATTTAAACCGCTTTTACCTGACAGGTCATAAAAAAATAACAAACAACCGGGGAGGTCGACAGAAGATGGCAAAACAAAAAGAGGTGTCATTTCTGGTAGTTGGTGGGGGGATTGGAGGGCTTACAGCTGCTTTGGGGATTGCGGAAACGGGCAGATCTGTTCATGTGTTGGAAAAAGCACGGCAATTTGGGGAAGTGGGCGCAGGTCTCCAGTTGGGACCCAACACCACTGCAATATTGGACCGGTTCGGGTTGATGGACGAAATATCAAAATATGCTGTTTTTCCCAAACGACTGGTTCTGAAGGATGCCATAACTGGCGAAGAGCTTAGTGATCTTGATCTGGGCAGCGCTTTCCTGGAAAAATACAAACATCCATATATCGTTATGCATCGTGCTGATTTGCACAAAGTGTTGTTTGATGCCTGTGAGGTTAATCCAAATATTACATTGCTCAGCAATCAGAAAGTTAAAAAGGTTGAGGATTTGGGCGAAAAAGCCCGTGTTACCCTGGAGGACGGGACAGGGTATCTGGCTGAGGCGGTGATTGGAGCAGACGGATTGTGGTCAAAGACACGAGAAATGTTTAGCAATGACCAACCTGTTTGTTCCCGGTATGTGGCTTACCGCGGGACGGTTCCGATGGATGAAATAGTTGAAAGGGGCGGGACTGACGTGGATGACGTCCTCATGTGGATTGGTCCTTATCTTCATTTGGTACAGTATCCGGTTCGTAGCGGGAAACTGTATAACCAGGTGATCGTTTTCAAGAGTTTTCGCTATAAAGAAGGATCTGACGATTGGGGAACACCGGATGAGATTGAAGAACATTTTGGCGAATGCTGTGAAGCTGTACGCCATGCCGTTTTCAGCTATATTTCAGGTCAACGCCGCTGGCCCATGTATGACCGCAATCCAATGGAAAACTGGTCTTCCGGCAGAGTTACCCTGCTTGGCGATGCCGCTCACCCCATGCTGCAATATTTGGCCCAGGGTGGTTGTCAAGCTATCGAAGACGCAGCTTATCTGACAAATATGCTTCACAAGCACGGCAATAACATTGAACAGGCATTTTTGTCCTACAAACAGGAACGTTTTCCAAGATCATCAAGGGTACAGCTTACCGCCAGGTTGTGGGGGGAAATTATCCATGCCAATGACAATATCAGTATTCTTTTAAGAAATGAACTGCTGAAAAATAGAAATTCGGATGATTACAGCTATGTCGACTGGTTGTATGCCAAACGTTATTGAGCGGTTAAAAATTGGTCTCAAAAAAATATTTTGCGAAAAGATGCAATAACCCTGTCTGTATTTGTTTAGGCAGGGTTATTTGTATTTTGAACGAAAGGAAGGGTATTAATATGTTTGTGATAGCCAATATTATATGAAATATTTGGTATTTTAACAAATACAAGTGGAAAGGGACAGATCTTTATAAAGGCTTGCAGACTTGAAGAGGCAAAACGATTGTTAGAGGATATCGGGATTTTTTGGCGAAAAGTAAGCCGGGTGTCATGTAAAAAATGGAAATGATATTTGGTAAGGTTTAGATATTCCAGGTAAAAAATGAGGTGTTTTCGTTGAATCGATATCCGGTTCTGGTCGCGTTGAATCAGATTTCTTCCGTTCGATGGCTTACCATCAAATATTTGATTGAATTGGGATGGGAACCCCAGGAACCCGTTTCGGACAAACTGCTTGACCAATTGTTGCTGTATGGTGTGAAAAGCACTGAAATACAAAAGATCAGGCAGGAATTGACCACTTCCTTTATAGCTGAAGTGGATCGTGACTTGAAAAAACGGCAAATCCAGACGATAACATTTTTCAACGAAGAGTATCCTGTATTGTTAAAAGAGATTGCTCAACCACCATGGGTATTATATATTCGAGGGGATGCTTCTTTATTGTCTGCAAAGTCACTTGCAGTGGTTGGCACGAGAAGACCGACCCCGTATGGATTGCGGGTTGCCAGGGAATTGGCTGCAGGATTGGTTGAATTTGACTGGACAATCATAAGCGGCATGGCAAGCGGCATTGACGGGGAAGCACATCGCTCGGCACTGGAGGCCAAAGGTCAAACAATTGCCGTACTGGGAACGGGGGTTGACGTGATTTATCCAAAACATCACCGCTGCCTCTATGAAAAAATCGTAAGAGAAGGCGCAGTCATATCCGAAATGCCTCCTGGCACACAGCCTTTCCCCTGGGTTTTTCCGCAGCGGAATCGAATCATCAGCGGCTTGTCCCATGGAACTTTGGTCATCGAAGCAGCCGAGAGGTCCGGTTCCCTGATTACCGCTGATTTCAGCATGGAACAGGGCAGGGAAGTTTTTGCTGTTCCAGGGCCGATGACATCAAGGCAAAGCCAGGGAACATTGAAGCTGATCCAGGATGGGGCCAAATGTGTGCGTTGTGTAGCGGATATTGTGGAAGAACTGGAGGGACTTCATTTCGGGCAAATCCCTGCCTCAATGAATAAATTGGACAAAATTAACTTAAATAATATAGAAGAACAGGTTTACCAGCTTATTGCACCGGATGAACCGATTCACATCGATGCTTTGATTGAGCAATTAAACCGGAAGGGAATCTGTGAGGAAATCCATCAGGTTTTAATTGTACTGGAGTTGAAAAACATGATTGCCCAGCTGCCCGGAGCCCGATATATCCGTAAATAATCAGGGCGTCAGGGAGTATATACATATCTGTGTAAATATGAAAAGCGTGGCAGAAATGAGAACGGAAAGTTGAACAATTTGGCCATAATTTGTTATTGTAACAAATACGAGTGCCAACAGAGAAGACAAAAGTGGCCAAAATGAGGGGAGGGCCATATAATGGCCGATTCGCTAGTAATTGTTGAGTCACCTGCGAAAGCAAAAACGATAAAAAAATATCTGGGAAGCAAATATATTGTTAAAGCTTCAATGGGACATGTACGGGATTTGCCGAAGAGCCAGCTCGGCGTAAATGTGGAAGACGGCTTTGAACCCAAATATATTACGGTGCGCGGCAAAGGCGAAGTTTTAAAAGAATTGCGGGATGCGAAAAAAAAGGTGAAACGGGTTTTTCTCGCTGCTGACCCTGACCGGGAAGGGGAAGCGATTGCCTGGCATTTGGCACACAGCTTGGATGTACCGCTTGATGAACAATGCCGCGTGGTTTTCAATGAAATCACCAAACAGGCGGTTAAGGAAGCATTCAAGCATCCGCGCATGATTAACACAGACTTGGTCAATGCCCAGCAGGCGAGACGGATTCTTGACCGACTCGTCGGATACAAAATCAGTCCGCTCTTGTGGAAAAAAGTAAAAAAAGGCTTAAGTGCCGGCAGAGTCCAGTCAGTAGCGGTAAAATTGATCATTGATCGGGAAAATGAGATTCGCCGGTTCAAGCCGGAAGAGTACTGGACGGTTACGGCCATCCTGTTAAGCGGGGAAGAATCATTTGAAGCAAAGTTTTACGGCTATGGCAGCAAAAAACAGGAGCTTTCTTCCAGACAAGAGGTGGATCAACTTCTGGAAGCGATCAAGGGCAAGCGTTTTGTCGTGGAGAAAGTCAAAAAGAGCGAACGAAAACGCAATCCTGCTTCCCCATTTATTACCAGCACATTGCAGCAGGAAGCAGCCCGCAAACTCAATTTCCGGGCTTATAAAACCATGGCTTTGGCGCAGCAACTGTATGAAGGGGTGGATATCGGAAAAGCAGGGACTGTTGGCCTGATTACCTACATGAGAACCGACTCTTCCCGCATTTCCGAAACAGCTCAATCTGAGGCGCGCAAATACATTGAGCAAACGTTTGGAGAAAATTACCTGCCGAAGACAGCCCGCAAATATATACAAAAGTCAGGAGCGCAGGATGCTCATGAAGCCGTTCGCCCCACTTCGGTGTTTCGGACTCCTGCTGAAATGAAAAAATACCTGTCCCGTGACCAGTATCGGCTGTACAAGCTGATCTGGGAACGTTTTGTGGCTTCGCAGATGGCTGCAGCGGTTTATGATGCCGTGTCGGCGGATATTCGCGCCGGTGACGCCCTGTTTAAAGCGAGTGGTTCAAAAATCAAGTTTCCCGGTTTTATAAAAGTATATGTTGAAGGCAATGATGACAATAAAAAGGAAGAAGACAAATATTTGCCGGAATTGACCGAAGGCCAGATGCTAAAACGGAAATCGATCGATCCCAGGCAACATTTTACACAGCCTCCGCCACGCTATACGGAAGCAAGTCTGGTCAAGGAACTGGAGGATAAAGGGATCGGTCGCCCGAGTACCTATGCACCCATTTTGGAAACGATCCAAAAACGGGGTTATGTCCTCCTGGAGGAAAAACGGTTCGTTCCTTCCGAACTTGGAGAGATTGTGATTAACCTGATGAAGCAGTTTTTTCCGGAAATTTTAAATGTCCAATTTACCGCTCACTTGGAACAGGATCTTGATTTGGTCGAAGAAGGAAAAGCCGACTGGATCCAGATTCTGGATCGTTTTTACAATCCGTTTCAAAAGCAGTTGCAAGTAGCTGAAAAAGAAATGGCCGAAGTGGAAATCAAGGATGAGGTTTCCGACGAGGTATGTGAAAAGTGCGGAAGTCCGATGGTATACAAGTTTGGCCGTTTTGGGAAGTTTCTGGCCTGTTCGGCCTTTCCGGAATGCCGCAATACCAAGCCGATTTTAAAATCGACCGGAGTGACTTGCCCCAGATGCAAACAGGGGGAAATCGTAGAAAGAAAAAGCAGGAAATCGCGGTTTTTCTACGGTTGCAGCCGGTATCCGGATTGTGATTTTGTATCATGGGATCGGCCTGTTGCCCGGTCTTGTCCAAAATGCGGACAATTGATGGTGGAGAAAAAGGCGAAGAAGAAACCGACCAAGATTCGTTGTACAGCATGTGATTATGAAGAAGAGAAGAAATGACGGGGGAGAAGAGAAGCCATGACGAAACAGAAAATTACCGTTGTAGGAGCCGGGTTGGCCGGAAGCGAGGCCGCCTGGCAGATCGCTGAACGGGGGATAAAGGTTATTCTTTATGAAATGAGGCCCTTGAAAATGACTCCGGCCCATCGCGGGGGAAAGTTTGCCGAATTAGTCTGCAGCAACTCTTTAAGGAGTGCTTCTTTAACAAATGCGGTTGGCGTATTGAAGGAAGAAATGCGCAAGCTCGATTCCCTGATTATGAAAGCAGCGGACCGGCATGCCGTGCCGGCGGGCGGAGCGTTGGCGGTAGACCGTGAAGCTTTCTCGCAGGAAATCACAGATACACTCCATCAGCATGAAAATATTGAGATACAGCATGAAGAAATCACCCGGTTGCCGGACAAACCGGCCATTATTGCGACAGGACCCCTTACTTCCGAAACGTTGTCCGGAGAACTCCGGTCTTTGACCGGGGAAGAATATTTGTATTTTTATGATGCTGCCGCTCCCATTGTTGAAAAAGATTCGATAGATATGGACAAGGTATTTGTCCAGTCGCGTTATGACAAGGGGGAAGCAGCTTACTTGAATTGTCCGATGACCGAAGAGGAATTCAACCGGTTTTATGAGGCGCTGGTTCAGGCAGAAACCGCTTCCGTGAAGAATTTTGAAAAAGAGATTTTTTTTGAAGGATGTATGCCGATTGAAGTGCTTGCCCGGCGCGGCAAGAAGACCCTGTTGTTCGGCCCGATGAAACCGGTTGGTTTAACCGATCCGCGTACGGAGAAACGTCCTTTTGCCGTTGTACAGTTGCGTCAGGATAACAGTGCGGGAACATTATACAACATAGTCGGATTTCAAACTCATTTGAAATGGGGCTCCCAAAAAGAAGTGATCCGTCTGATCCCCGGTTTGGAAAAAGCGGAGATTCTCCGTTACGGGGTGATGCATCGAAATACATTTATCAATTCGCCAAAACTTCTACACCCCACTTATCAGTTTAAAGGCAGGGATGATCTTTTCTTTGCCGGACAGATGACAGGAGTCGAAGGATACGTCGAATCGGCAGCATCCGGTTTGCTTGCCGGAATCAACGCTGCCCGTTTCGTAAAAGGGGAAAGACCGGTTGTTCCTCCCGGAACAACAGCACTGGGCAGTATGAGCCGTTATATTACCAATGCCGATCCGGGACATTTCCAGCCGATGAATGTCAATTTTGGCCTGTTTGAACCCTTGCCTGAACGAATCAGAAACAGGAAGGAACGGGCAAAGGGGCTTGCTGCGCGTGCGTTGCGGGAAATTGAGGAGTTTCGGAAACAAGTTGCCAAATCTTATTGATTATAAGCAAGTTTGAACGATAAAGTAGTAAGGGAAAATATTTGAACTATCAAGAGTAACCGGGATATGAAAACGGTTTTCCAGGACGAAGTGGCGACCAAAGAAGCTTTCCCCGGAAGGCGGAAACAGGTCCTTCCCGGTTCTCAAAAAGTCTGCTGTTAAGAAGGAGGAAACAGGATTGGAAGATTTCCATGCAACGACGATATTTGCCATCAGGCATGAAGGACAGGCTGCGATGGCGGGAGATGGGCAGGTTACCCTTGGAAATCAGATGATTATGAAGCATGGTGCAAAAAAAGTGCGTCGATTATATAAAGGAAAAGTGGTGGCCGGTTTTGCGGGCTCTGTCGCCGATGCCATCACTTTGTTTGAAAAGTTTGAAGGAAAACTGGAAGAGTATCATGGGAATCTGGCCAGGGCAGCCGTCGAATTGGCCAAGGAATGGCGTTCAGATAAAGTGTTGCGGAAACTGGAAGCCATGCTGATTGTGATGAACCGGGAAAAATTGTTTTTAATATCTGGGACAGGGGAAGTGATTGAGCCGGATGATGACATGCTGGCAATCGGTTCGGGAGGCAGTTTTGCCCTGTCGGCCGGAAGAGCTCTAAAGAGATATGCTCCTCATCTGGCAGCAAAGGATATAGCAAGGGCAGCCCTTACAATTGCAAGCGAAATCTGTGTGTTCACAAATGATCATATCATTGTGGAGGAGGTTTAATGATGACTCCGGTATTCAACGCACGTGAAAAATGGACGCCAAGAAAAATTGTTGCCGAACTGGACAAATATATTATCGGGCAAACCGAAGCAAAGAGGGCCGTCGCGATCGCGCTTCGAAACCGGTACCGGCGTTTGCTTCTGCCAGATGAACTGAAAGAGGAAGTTGTACCCAAAAACATTTTGATGATTGGGCCGACGGGTGTGGGGAAAACAGAAATAGCCCGCCGCCTTGCCAAATTGGTCGGCGCACCGTTTGTCAAACTGGAGGCGACCAAATTTACGGAAGTCGGTTATGTAGGGCGCGATGTAGAATCGATGGTACGGGATTTGGTGGAAACAGGAATACGTATGGTAAAGGCGGAAAAGCTGGAAAGTGTCAAGGAACAGGCACGGGCGATGGCCAACGACCGGATTGTGGAGATCCTGGTTCCCGGAAAAAAAGGGACTGCTTCCTTTAAAAATCCGATTGAATTTCTTTTTCAACAAAATCAAACTTCTTCAGAAGCGAATAATAATCATCAATTTGAGAATAAAATGAAAGAAGAACGGCGCCAGGTCAGGGAAAAATTGTTGCGCGGGGAACTGGAAGATCTGGTGATTGAGATTGAAGTTGAAGAACAATCTCCGGCCATGTTTGACATGTTTGCCGGTATGGGTGCCGAGCAGATGGGAATGAACATGCAGGAAATCCTTGGGCAGTTTATGCCAAAGAGAACGAAACGGCGGAAGCTTCCCATCAAGGAGGCACGGGAAGTATTAACCCAGCAGGAAGGGCAAAAACTGATCGATATGGATCTGGTAACACAGGAAGCTCTGGAACGCGTGGAACAGTCAGGAATCATTTTTATCGATGAGATCGACAAGGTGGCGGGAAAAGACGGAAAAGGTCCGGACGTGTCCCGGGAAGGAGTCCAGCGGGATATCCTGCCGATTGTGGAAGGTTCCACCGTCATGACCAAATATGGCCCGGTCAAGACGGATCATATCCTGTTCATCGCAGCCGGGGCATTTCATGTATCCAAACCGTCAGACCTGATCCCTGAGCTGCAAGGCCGTTTCCCAATTCGCGTAGAATTAAGCGACTTGACGGCCGGTGATTTTGTCCGTATCCTTACAGAGCCCAAAAGTGCGCTTATCAAACAGTACACGGCACTCCTTGAAACCGAAGGAATCACCGTTACCTTTACCGATGGGGCCATCTCCGAGATTGCGCGGTTATCGGCAGAAGTGAACAATACAACTGAAAATATCGGTGCTCGCCGTCTGCATACCATCCTGGAGCGTATGCTGGAAGAGTTGTCGTTTAATGCGCCCGAGATTGGGGCAGGTGAAATCAAAATAACAGAAGAATATGTGAAAGAACGATTGCAAGATATTGTGGAAGATCGTGATTTGAGCCAATATATCCTGTAATGAAGCCAATATGACGTTTTTTTCGAATTGACGAAGGACTGTAGTTTTTGCTTGCGGTTTCGCTTGTGAATATGGTATATTCATCAATGGTGTAAAACACACACGTCGAAAAAAGCGGGCAGTGGTGCCATGTATCTGAATGGTTTCTGTTCGTGATGATGTCGACGGAGGGATAACCAATAAGGAGGATTTTTATATGGCAGTAGTATCAATGAAACAGTTGTTGGAAGCTGGTGTTCACTTTGGTCACCAGACACGTCGCTGGAATCCGAAGATGAGCAAATACATTTTTACTGAAAGAAACGGCATTTACATTATTGACTTGCAAAAAACAGTCAAAATGATGGAACAGGCATATCATTTCGTCCGGGATCTGGCTGCAAACGACGGGACGCTCCTGTTTGTAGGAACCAAAAAGCAGGCCCAGGAAGCAGTAAAAGAAGAAGCAACCCGTTCGAATATGTTTTACGTAAACCATCGCTGGTTAGGAGGAACCCTGACCAACTTCCAGACGATTCGCAAGCGGATCGACCGTCTCCATGAACTGGCGCGCATGGAAGAAGATGGAACCTTTGATGTATTACCGAAAAAAGAAGTTATTCTCTTGAAAAAAGAACAGGCCAAACTGGAAAAATTCCTGGGTGGAATTAAACACATGAAAAAATTGCCTGATGCAATTTTCGTGATTGATCCGCGCAAAGAGCGCATCGCAGTTGCCGAAGCCCGCAAATTGAACATCCCGATTATTGCGATTGTGGATACCAACTGCGATCCCGACGAAGTGGATTATGTCATTCCGGGTAACGACGATGCGATCCGTGCAGTTCGTCTCTTTACCGGCAAAATGGCTGATGCCATTCTGGAAGGCAAACAGGGCGAACAGCAAAGCACAACCGCTTCCTGATGAAAAACAGAGAGGGTGGCATGATCATCATTCATGCCTGCCTCTTTTTATACGGTATATCAAAAAGGAGGACCATTCATGGCAATCAGCGCAAAATTGGTAAAAGAATTGCGTGATAAAACTGGCGCAGGTATGATGGATTGTAAAAAAGCATTAACGGAAACAAACGGAGACATGGAAAAAGCCATGGAATATCTCCGTGAAAAGGGAATTGCAAAAGCTGCGAAAAAAGCGGACCGCATTGCTGCCGAAGGAGTCGTTGAATCTTACATACATGCCGGCGGCCGGATCGGCGTATTGGTAGAGGTTAACTGTGAGACGGATTTCGTTGCCAAAACCGATGAGTTCAAATCTTTTGTCCGTGACATTGCGATGCAAATCGCCGCAATGAATCCAAAATATGTACGCAGCGAAGAAATTCCGGAAAGCGAAATTGAAAAAGAACGCAAAATCCTGAGACAACAGGCACTTGGGGAAGGCAAACCGGAAAAAATTGTTGACAAAATGGTGGAAGGCCGTCTTAAAAAGCATTTCAAAGAAATTTGCCTTCTGGATCAGGCCTATGTTAAAGATCCAGACAAAACTGTAGACCAGTTGGTTAAAGAAATGATCGCCAAAATTGGAGAAAATATTAATGTTCGCCGTTTTGTCCGTTTCGAATTGGGAGAGGGCATCGAAAAAGGTGAAAGCAATTTTGTAGAAGAGGTAATGTCTCAAATCAAGAAAGGTTAATGAGATATATGGGAACACAAACGGGGTGTTCCCTTTTTTTTAAGAAACGGTCTGAAAAGCATCCGTTTTGGACAAGTTAATGTTTTTGAAAATGGAATATTTGTGGATGGCTGATTTTGTTTGAAACGGAGGAAAACCATGAGTACTCCCAAATATAAGCGAGTCGTATTAAAATTAAGTGGTGAAGCTTTGGCGGGCAAACAGGGTTATGGAATTGATGCATCAGTTATACAGTCACTTGCCAAACAGATTAAAGATGTTGTAGAACTGGGTGTAGAAGTAGCTGTTGTCGTGGGCGGCGGCAATATTTGGCGGGGGATTCACGGGTCTTCCCGGGGCATAGACCGTGCAACCGCTGATTACATGGGAATGCTGGCCACTGTCATGAATTCCCTGGCGCTGCAGGATGCGCTGGAAAGCATCGATGTGCCTACCCGTGTTCAGACTTCAATCGAAATGCGCCAGGTAGCAGAGCCCTATATTCGCCGTCGTGCCATTCGCCATCTGGAAAAGGGGCGCGTTGTTATTTTTGCAGGAGGAAATGGAAACCCGTTTTTCTCTACCGATACAACCTCAGCGCTTCGGGCCGCTGAAATTGAAGCGGATGTCATCCTGATGGCCAAAAACAATGTTGATGGAGTTTACACCGCTGATCCTGCAAAGGAACCTTCAGCAAAAAAATATGATACCCTTACTTATCTCGAGATTCTTAACAAAGGCTTGAAAGTTATGGATTCGACTGCTTCCTCATTGTGTATGGATAACAATATTCCTTTAATTGTTTTCAATATTTCAGAAGAGGGCAATATTCGGCGTGTGCTGTTAGGAGAACATATTGGAACATTGGTAAAAGGGAGTGTGAACGCATATGAATGAAGTAAAAAAACAGGCTCAAGGGAAAATGGAAAAGGCTGTGCAAGTCCTGAAAAAGGATTTGACCGCTATTCGTGCCGGACGGGCAAACCCTGCGCTGCTTGATAAAGTTGTTGTCGAGTATTATGGTTCCGAAATGCCGATCAATCAGATGGCCAACATTTCTACACCGGATCCCCGGACTTTGCTGATTCAGCCATGGGATAAGTCTGCGCTTGGAGAAATTGAACGCGGAATCCTGAAATCGGAACTTGGCCTGACTCCGAACAATGACGGATCGGTAATTCGCATTACCATTCCCGCTTTGACGGAAGAACGGCGTGCCGAACTGGTCAAAATAGTTCGCAAAACCGGGGAAGAAGCAAAAGTGGCAATTCGCAACATTCGTCGTGATGCCAATGATGAGTTGAAAAAGATGAGAAAAAGCGGCGATATTCCGGAAGATACCTTGCATCGTGGCCATGATGAAATACAAAAGCTGACGGATCAATTTATCAAGACAGTTGATCAGGTAGTTGCGGATAAAGAAAAAGAAATTATGGAGATCTAAGGAATTATCCGTCTGGGTGAAAACCCCTTCTGCATAGAGGGGGTTTTCTGGCTAAATTTGTAATATAATTGAAGGAAAAAGATTTATCCATACCAAAAATATGGTGAGATCTATTTGCGGGGGAATGTTCCATGATCAGATCAATCAAACGTATGATGGGATCAGATAGGCAAGAGGACGCAAATGAAAATTTGTTGGAAAAGATTAAAAAGGCATCTCTGCCAAAACACGTAGCCATCATTACAGATGGCAATGGACGTTGGGCCAAAAAAAGGGGATTGCCCCGAACAGCCGGGCATGCAGCCGGAATGAAACGGGTACGTGAAATTATCCGCTGTGCCGATCAATTGGGAATCAAGGTATTGACCTTTTACTCTTTTTCCACCGAAAACTGGAAACGGCCCAAGGATGAAGTGGAATATCTGATGAAATTACCGATAGAGTTTTTAGAAACAGACCTGAATGAGCTGATTGAGCGGAATGTAAAGGTCCAGATGCTCGGGGAAAAGAGCAAGACTCCCAGTCATACGCAAAAAGCGCTGGCCGAGTTTGAGGAAAAGACGAAAAACAATAGTGGACTGATCTTGAATTTTGCAATCAATTACGGATCAAGGGATGAAATTTTGCACGCCGTGCACCGGATTATAAATGATGTAAAAAATGGTCATATTGATAAGGAGCAAGTAACAGAAGAATTGATGGGCCAATACTTGTTAACCAGAGGACTGCCGGATCCCGATCTGGTGATTCGCACCAGCGGTGAAATCCGGATAAGCAATTTCCTGTTGTGGCAGATTGCTTACAGTGAATTGTGGTTTACAGATGTTCTCTGGCCTGATTTCTCATCTGAATATTTTTACAGGGCTATCGAAGATTTCCAGCATCGTTCAAGACGCTTTGGGGCAGTGTAAATAGAACAGGGGAAATAAACGATGAAACAGAGAATAATTACAGGTATATTGGGGGCTGTGATATTTTTAGTGCTTATGAGCCAGGCTTGGTTGTATACCTTCTTTTTATTTTTTTTAGGAATAGTGGCCTTTATAGAATATGCTAAAATGAAACATATTTCTATTCGCACCCCGCAAATATATATAGGGATGATCCTTGTCACCATGTTTTTTTTCAGCGGATTGGCGAATCGACCCATGTTCTCTGATTTCTCCTTTTTAAAAGGAACAACACCGGTCATATTTGGGCTTATTCTTTATTTTTTATGGATTGTACTCAGCAGAAACCGGTTTGACCTGTTTCAGATGTCTTATTTATTCGTCGGTTCTCTATACATAGGATACGGTTTTTCCTATATGATGCTCACTATCTGGAAGGAAAACGGTCTGGCCTGGTCCCTGTTGATTGTTTTTGCCACTTGGGCCAACGACACCGGTGCCTATTTTATCGGGAAAAAATGGGGAAAACAGAAGTTGTGGCCGGAAATCAGCCCTAACAAAACAATTGAAGGATCTCTCGGTGGAATTTTAAGTGGTACCTTTTTGAGTGTGGTCATCTTTTTTATTTTTCCTGACCTGGGTGATCCCGTTCTGGCTTTGGGATTGGGTGTGCTGATCACCATAGTCGGGCAAATCGGTGACCTTGTGGAGTCAGCATGGAAAAGAAGTACTGGTGTGAAAGATTCAGGTACATTTTTGCCTGGACATGGTGGTTTCCTGGATCGATTTGACAGTTTGTTGTTTACGTTTATGATTCTTCATCTGGTTGAGGTTCTGTAGTTACCAAATGGTGAAAGGAGCAATGGAATGTTGGAAAAGGTGGCTATTCTCGGTTCTACCGGTTCCATCGGGAAAAATACCTTGGCTGTCATTGAAGAACACCCGGACCAGTTTAATGTTGTCGCATTGGCGGCAGGAAAAAATGTCAAGGAAATGATCCGACAGGTTAAAGCATTCAAACCCAAACTGGTGTCGATGGCAACCAGGAAAGCGGCAGATGCAGTCAAGCAGGAAGTGGGTGAAACGGTTGAAGTGTTGTGGGGAGATGAAGGACTCAACGCTGTTGCGGTTTGCAGCGATTCCACATATCTTGTCTCTTCTTTGGTGGGAAGCAAAGGATTGGCCCCTACGCTTGCGGCAATTCGTGCAGGCAAAAAAATCGGCCTGGCCAATAAAGAAACGTTGGTGACTGCCGGCCATATTGTCACAGCTGAAGCCAGGAAACATCAAGTACCGCTGTTGCCAATCGACAGTGAGCATTCCGCGCTGTTTCAATGTTTTAACGGAGAACGGTCCGCTGAAGCAGAACGGTTAATTATCACCGCTTCTGGAGGAGCCTTTCGCGATTGGAGCAGGGAAGAACTGATCCATGCAACTGTGGAACAGGCCTTGAAACATCCCAACTGGTCAATGGGAAATAAAATTACCATTGACAGTGCGACCATGATGAACAAAGGTTTTGAAGTAATTGAGGCACACTGGCTATTTGATTTCCCCTATGGGAAAATAGATGTAATCCTGCATCCCCAAAGTGTGATTCATTCCATGGTGGAATTTTCCGATGGGGCGGTCATGGCCCAATTAGGCACACCGGATATGAAAATACCGATTCAGTATGCTTTGGCCTATCCACGGAGAATGCCGCTAAGAACCAAGCGGCTGGATCTTGTTTCATTATCCCGTCTGGACTTCCGTGCTCTGGACTTTCGCCGGTATCCATGTTTGAGAATGGCTTATGAAGCCGGGAAAGCCGGGGGGACAATGCCAGCTGTACTGAATGCTGCCAACGAAGTGGCTGTGGAAATGTTCTTGAATAGAGATTGCAATTTCCTGGATATTGAAGAAATTGTGGAACGAACGTTGGATGCCCATCAGAATGTTGGCAATCCATCGTTGGAAGAAATTGAGGAAGCAGACAGGTGGGCACGTCAATTTGCCAAAAATTGTCTTGTTCCCGTAGCTTGAATAAGGTGTGTGATCAACCAGGGTGGTGATGAACAATCCATGCAAACATTAATTGTATTCATTTTTGTATTAAGCTTTCTGGTCTTTGTGCATGAATTTGGGCATTTTATCTTTGCCAAACGTGCTGGAATATTGGTTCGGGAGTTTGCAATCGGATTTGGGCCAAAAGTTTTTACAAAAATGCGCGGAGAAACTCTCTATTCCATTCGGCTCTTGCCTTTAGGCGGCTATGTGCGAATGGCAGGTGAAGATGCAGAGATAGTGGAAATCAAGACAGGCACAACCGTTTACGCCATTCAGTCTGACGAAGGTAAATTGAACCATCTGTATCTGTATGAACCGTCGCAAATGGATGTGCATTCTTTTGAAGTCGGCAGGCTGCTCGAAGCCGATTTGGAAAAGGAACTCTATGTGGTACTGGAAAAACAGGATGGGTCCGAACAGAAGTATTTTTTGGATCCGCAGGCCATTGTGCACTACGATAACAAGACGCAAATGCAAATTGCTCCGTATGATCGCCAGTTTGGCTCAAGAACGGTAGGGCAAAAAGCAATGACGATTTTTGCCGGCCCCTTGTTTAATATTCTTTTGACTATTGTGCTGTTTGCTGTTTATACCTTTATGACAGGGGTCGAAGACCGGCTTCCGGTGGATCGGGTTATTGCCAATTCACCGGCTGCCGAAGCGGGAATTCAAACTGGTGATCTGATTGTGGCAATCGATGGCGAAAAGGTAAATAATATGGATTCTTTAAGATACAAACTGTTGGAGTCCAAGGGAAATCCCGTTACCATTACAGTCAAGCGGGACGGGAAAGAATTGAATTTTCCGGTGACGCCGCAAAAAAGTGGTGAAATTTATCAAATCGGGGTTTACTTCAATATCAATGAAATGAAACGCGAAGCGACGCTGATGGAATCCGTCGCGGACGGTTTCAAACAGACCTATGATTGGTCAGTGATCATTCTTGATGGTTTTGGGAAATTGATTACAGGGCAGTTGGGAATCAAGAGCCTGGGCGGTCCTGTTCAAATGGGTTCCATTACCGGTGAGGCAGCCAAAGCAGGCTTTGAGCAACTGATTCGATGGACAGCGCTTCTCAGCCTGAATCTAGGGATTTTCAACTTACTCCCGATTCCGGCATTGGATGGCAGCCGGCTCGTATTTATCGGAATCGAGGCGGTTCGCGGACGTCCTGTCAATCCAAACAAGGAAAGTTTTGTCCATTTTGTTGGTTTCGCTTTACTCATTATGTTGATGATTGTTGTCACATTCAATGACATTAAGAAAGTCTTCTTCCCCGGATAAAAGTGAAAACCCAGTTCCCTTAACAGGGCTCTGGGTTTTCACTTTATCAGGGAAAGTTGTGGGATAATTTTACTTTGAAAGTCTCTTAGTCTCTTTTTTCTTTGGAATGTTTTGTGTATGATAAGACAATGACGTAGCTTTTGAAAAGTGAGGGATGGATATGCGCCAAAAAAACATACTGGCTCCGACGCTGCGGACAGTGGGAGAAGCAGAGACAATCAGTCATCAATTGTTGTTGCGGGGAGGTTTTATCCGGCAGTTGGCAGCCGGAATTTATACCTACTTGCCATTGGGGTATCGTGTTTTACATAAAGTAGAAGAAATTGTGCGAGAAGAGATGGATAAAATCGGTGCGCAGGAGCTTCTGATGCCAATCTTGCACCCGTCTGAATTGTGGAAGGAATCCGGTCGCTGGGAAATATATGGACCTGATTTGTTTACCATGCGAGACCGTCATGACCGAACATTTGCAATTGGACCGACCCATGAAGAGGTTATAACCGATTTATTGCGTGGAGAAATTAATACTTACAAGAAGCTTCCCTTGATCTTGTATCAGATTCAGACCAAATTCCGTGATGAAAAGCGTCCGCGTTCCGGTTTGTTAAGGGGGCGTGAATTTCTGATGAAAGATGCCTATTCTTTCCACGCGGACCGTGACTCGTTGGATGAAGCCTATAAAAAGATGTATCAGGCATATATCAGGATTTTCACACGGATCGGGCTCAATTTTCGGGCAGTTGAGGCCGACTCCGGTTCAATGGGAGGAAAAGGCACCCATGAGTTTATGGCTTTGGCCGATGCCGGCGAGGATACAATTGTTATTTGCGAAACGTGCGATTATTCCGCCAACGTGGAAATGGCTGAAGTTGTTGGTGATCAGAAATCAGCCGAGCAAGTCGCTGTGGATCCGATGGAAAAGGTGGATACTCCGCAAAAACGTACCATTGAAGAGGTTTCCCAATTTCTTGACGTACCAGTTTCCCGGTTGGTCAAAAGCATGATTTTTATGGTGGATCAGGAGCCGGTACTTGTAATGGTTCGCGGTGATCATGAAGTCAATGATGTTAAAGTGAAAAACTTCCTGAACGGCGTGGTTTGCGAGCTGGCTGATGAAGAAACGGTAAAAGGGATTGCCGGTGTCCCCGTCGGATTTGTCGGGCCTGTCGGACTGAAGAAAAGGATCAAGATCCTGGCTGATCAGGCAGTCATGCAATTGAATGAAATGGTCACCGGAGCCAATGAAATAGACAAGCATTTGCTTCATGTACAGGCAGGACGTGATTTTGAGGCAGATGTAATCGGGGATTTCAGAAATATTGAAGAGGGAGATATCTGTCCTCGTTGCGGAGGAGTTATCTCACTTCGCCGCGGCATTGAAATCGGTCAAGTGTTTAAGCTGGGTACCCGTTACAGTGATGTAATGAATGCCCGCTTTTTAGATGCCAATGGAAAAGAACAGCCATTTATTATGGGTTGTTATGGTATTGGCGTTTCGCGTGCGGTTTCTTCGATCGTAGAGCAAAACCATGATGACAACGGAATTGTTTGGCCTGTGTCGATTGCTCCGTATACGGTGCATTTGATTGCCGTCAACATGAAGAATAAAGAGCAGGCTGAAACCGCAGAGGCTCTGTATGCTGAACTCCAAACCGCAGGGTATGAAGTATTGTTTGATGACCGAAAAGAGCGAGCTGGTGTCAAATTTAAAGATGCTGATTTGTTTGGGATTCCGGTTCGTATTACGGTAGGATCCAAAGCGGGGGACGGTTTGGTAGAGTTGAAGCTTCGTCGATCCGGCAAGGCACAGGATGTTCCGGTTGAGCATGTAATTGGAGAATTGCCGAATTGGATCAGGCAGGCTGATGAAAAGTGATGGGAGAGCCCTTCTTTTCTATGTGAAAAGGAGGGCTTGATTGAATATCATAAAATAAATACAAGTTTCATAAAAAAAGTCCTTGATCTTTTTAAGTGACAGTGATATATTATTACTTGTCGCCGCAATGAGCGATTTAAAAGAAAAATACGCACCTTGAAAATGAGATATGGAAGAAGCATGACGAAAGAGGAGATGGATCAACAGATCCTTTTCCGCGTCATTCGTCAAGTTGCAATCACCGGGAGAAGTAATCTCCAAGGAGCAAAAATGCAGGGTAAGCTACTAAGGGCACACGGTGGATGCCTTGGCGCCAGGAGCCGATGAAGGACGGGACGAACACCGATATGCCTCGGGGA